>JAZLIN010000001.1:0-39242 GCA_045617365.1 Prevotella sp.
TACGACTGACAATATTGTCACGCTATGTGCCAACATTGTCAGTCGTATGCGTATTGGCACGTTTTTGGATGTATAAAGGGGCAGAAGATTATTACAAACTAAATAAAAGAATAAGACAATGAACATTCAACCATTAGCAGACCGCGTGCTCATCAAGCCAGCAGCGGCAGAGGAAAAGATCGGTGGCATCATCATCCCTGACACAGCAAAGGAAAAGCCTCTCAAGGGCGAAATCGTAGCTACAGGCAACGGCACTAAGGATGAGGAGATGATCCTCAAATCTGGTGACACAGTGCTCTATGGCAAGTACTCTGGTACAGAACTGGAGTTTGAGGGTGAGAAATACCTCATGATGCGCCAGAGCGATGTACTCGCTATCATTAAGTAAAATATAAAGGTATCTTTAGTTGTTTGGTGGTTTGGTTGTCTAGTGGTTTAGTTATTACCAGCCCACCCCCCACTCTCCCAAACAACAAAATCACAAAACCACAAAAAAACAATGGCAAAAGAGATAAAATTCAATACAGAGGCACGCGAGGCACTCAAGAAGGGTGTAGATCAGCTCGCTAACGCAGTAAAGGTAACACTTGGCCCTAAGGGTCGCAACGTAGTTATCGAAAAGAAGTTTGGTGCTCCACAGATCACTAAGGACGGTGTATCTGTAGCCAAGGAGATCGAACTCGAGGATAAGTTTGAGAACACAGGTGCTCAGCTCGTAAAGAGCGTTGCGTCAAAGACTGGTGACGACGCTGGTGACGGTACCACTACTGCTACCATCCTCACTCAGGCTATCGTGACTGAGGGTCTCAAGAACGTTACCGCTGGTGCTAACCCTATGGATCTCAAGCGCGGTATCGACAAGGCTGTCAAGGCTGTCGTTGAGTTCATCAAGGACAATGCAGAGCTCGTTGGCGATAACTACGACAAAATCGAGCAGGTGGCTACCGTCTCTGCCAACAACGATCCAGAGATTGGCAAACTCCTTGCCGACGCTATGCGTAAGGTTTCCAAGGATGGTGTCATCACCATCGAGGAGAGCAAGTCTCGCGACACCTCTATCGGCGTCGTTGAGGGTATGCAGTTTGACCGTGGCTACCTCTCTGGCTACTTTGTTACAGACACCGAGAAACTGGAGTGCGTAATGGAGAACCCTTACATCCTTATCTATGACAAGAAGATTTCCAACCTCAAGGAACTCCTCCCTGTCCTCCAGCCTGCAGCAGAGAGCGGACGTGGATTGCTCATCATCGCAGAGGACGTAGAGTCTGAGGCTCTCACCACTCTCGTTGTCAACCGTCTCCGTGGCGGACTTAAGATCTGCGCTGTCAAGGCTCCTGGCTTCGGTGATCGTCGCAAGGCTATGCTTGAAGACATCGCTATCCTCACCGGTGGCATCGTTATCTCTGAGGAGAAGGGTCTCAAGCTTGAGCAGGCTACTCTCGAGATGTGCGGTTCGGCAGACAAGGTTACCATCTCCAAGGACAATACCATCATCGCTGGCGGCATCGGTTCCAAGGACGCTATCGCTGACCGCGTAATAGCTATCAAGAAGGAGATCGAAAACTCTACCTCTTCTTACGACAAGGAGAAACTGCAGGAGCGCCTTGCCAAGCTCGCTGGTGGCGTAGCAGTACTCTACATCGGTGCAAACTCTGAGGTGGAGATGAAGGAGAAGAAGGACCGCGTAGATGACGCACTCTGCGCTACACGTGCTGCCATCGAAGAAGGCGTTGTAGCAGGTGGCGGCACCACATACATCCGCGCCCTCAGTTCTCTCGACGGTGTCAAGGGTGACAACGCAGACGAGCAGACAGGTATCAACATCATCAAGCGTGCCATCGAGGAACCTCTCCGTCAGATCTGCTTCAACGCAGGTGTTGAGGGTGCAGTAGTTGTCAACAAGGTTCGCGAAGGCGAAGGTGACTTCGGTTACAATGCTCGCACTGAGGTATATGAGGACATGAAGAAGGCTGGTATCATCGACCCAGCAAAGGTTAGCCGTGTGGCTCTTGAGAATGCTGCTTCCATCGCTGGTCTCTTCCTCACCACAGAGTCTGTCATATGCGACAAGCCATCTGCAGAGCCTCAGATGCCAATGGGCGGTGCTCCAGGCATGGGCGGCATGATGTAATTCATAGCGACACATATCATTTAAACAGGAATTATCCCGGTCACTACCACCATCGGCAGCGACCGGGATTATGTTATATAGTGATGTAGGTTCAGTGCATGATATAATGGAGTGCAGTGACTCCTAACCAACTGTTAGCAGGTGCTGAAGATGCGATGGTAGATAATGCAAAGATCATAAAAATGGCGCTGTTGCATATTAGGACTGATACTGATCTCTTGTAAAGTGGCGAAGTTTCGCCTGCGTGTGTAATATGTTCTTTTATAGCCGATTAAAGGGTGACAGTTTAAACATATAGTATCACCCAGGTCTTGCGGAGTGTCACCAGAATTGCAAAAGGGCCCTTTTTGCAAAGTTAAAGTGCCCCTTTAACACTGCAAAAGTGCCCCTTTAACACTGCAAAAGTGCCCCTTTAACATTTTCGCGAAAATCAAATTATACAACATAGCCATAAAAATATATTGGTGTCCGATAAAAGAAAATGAGATAAACGTATTTACCGGACAGCAATAATAAAAATAATTTTGCACACCCACTTATTAGCAAGAACTGTACCTTCTACAATGAAAAATCACTTTGCAAGCAAAAGAAGTTGCCGACAAAGTGATACACTTAGAATACACATATAAGAGACAGGCGGGAGCCTGAGAATTTTCCTATTCCTGACTGATGGTCTTGATGAAGTCCATGAAGAGAGGATGTGGCGCAAGGACGGTGCTGGAATATTCCGGATGGAACTGCACACCGATATACCATTTGTTCTGAGGTACCTCCACTATCTCTACGAGGTCCGACTCAGGATTGCGACCTACGCACTGCATGCCAGCAGCCTCGTACTCCTTCTCATAAGCATTATTGAACTCATAACGATGACGGTGACGGGCACTGACAAGTTCCTCGCCGTAGATAGCATGTGTGTGACTGCCCTTTCTAACGATACAGTCGTATGCTCCGAGACGCATGGTACCACCAAGGTTCTTGATAGTCTTCTGCTCCTCCATGATGTCAATGACAGGATGTGTGGTAGCAGATAGCTCTGTACTGTTGGCATCGGTATAACACAGCACGGTACGGGCAAACTCTATCACCATCATCTGCATACCAAGGCAGATACCGAAGGTAGGGATGTCATTCTCACGGCAATACTGCGTTGCAAGAATCTTACCCTCTGTGCCACGCTCACCAAAACCAGGACAGATAATGACACCCGACACTGGATATGTGGCATCGCCCACAGTGACCTTTGTCACGCTGTCAGCCACATTCTCGCGTGTGATGTTCTCAGAATTGACAAAGTGCATACGCACCTTAACATCATTATATATACCTGCGAGGTTGAGAGACTCACGGATAGACTTGTAGGCATCCTGAAGGTCGTACTTACCCACGAGAGCAACATGCACTTCACGCACTGCATTACGCTGTTTCTCCAGGAAGGCACGCCATGGCTTCATGGCCGGTGTCTCACCTACAGGTATGCCAAACTTACGCAGGAGAGCGGCATCGAGTCCCTGATGCTGCATGCTGACAGGTACCTCATAGATGCTTGGCATGTCCTCACTCTGGACTACGCACTCCAGATCCACATTACAGAAGGAAGCCACCTTCTTGCGCACGTCATCAGAGAGATGCACCTCTGTACGGAGTATCAGCACGTCTGGCTGTATGCCCATACCTTGCATCTCCTTTACAGAGTGCTGGGTAGGCTTAGTTTTCAGTTCGCCTGCCGCCTTGAGGAACGGTACATACGTTAGGTGGACATTGACAGCATCGCTGCCCAGTTCCCAGCGCAACTGACGTATAGCCTCCATGAACGGAGCGCTCTCTATGTCGCCGATGGTACCCCCGACCTCTGTGATGATGAAATCAAACTTATCACTATCCTCACGCAGCATACGACGCTTGATCTCATCGGTGATGTGCGGCACGACCTGTATGGTCTTGCCCAGATAGTCACCACGACGCTCACGGTCTATCACGGTCTTGTATATGCGACCCGTAGTGACAGAGTTATTGCGTGAGGTACGTATGCCGGTGAATCGCTCGTAGTGTCCGAGGTCAAGGTCGGTCTCCATACCGTCTTCTGTGACGTAGCACTCTCCGTGCTCGTATGGATTGAGCGTACCAGGGTCAATGTTGATGTATGGATCAAACTTCTGTATGGTGATGCTGTAGCCACGCGCCTGCAGCAGTTTGCCTATGGATGAGGAGATAATGCCTTTGCCGAGTGATGACACCACGCCTCCGGTGACGAATATATATTTTGACATTGGATTGTTCTTTTTAGAAGTTAAGGAGTTAAGAAGTTAAGGAGTTAAGACATTAGCCTATAGCATTCATTTATCTACTATTTACCTATTTGCTATTTATTTTTCTATTTGGTCATCAATTATCATTGCAAAATGAATAGATAAATAAAAGAATAAATAGTAAATGCAATCAGAATATGATAGGCTGCGTAGCCTCATGATAATCACAGAATGACTGGAGGAGGAGACGCAATCCGCCCGGTGTAGGATAATGTCCGGTGAAATACCAGTCGCCAGGATGCTGAGGAATGGCCTGATGCAGTCCCTCGATACTCTGGAAGACGAGTTCGATAGGTGTCGTCACGCCTTCCGGGGTAAGCAGCTGTACCATCTTGGCATTTATCTCATCGACACTAAACTGCTCATAGAGTCTGCGCACAGGGTTCTTGGCAGGCGTCTGCTTCTGGAGTTCGCTCTTGCACTCAGAATACACCTCGTATATCAGCGACTGCATACCACGCTCCTCAAGCAATGCACGGCAGGCCTGGAAGGCTATGAAGTCTTCGATATGACTCATGTCGATGCCGTAGAAATCAGGATAGCGTATTTGCGGTGCCGAGGATACGATGATGAGTTTCTTTGGATGCAGACGGTCCAGTATCTTGATGATGCTCTCGCGAAGTGTGGTACCACGCACGATGGAGTCGTCAATGACAACGAGGTTGTCCTTGTGCGGTACGACCGATCCGGCTGTGATGTCGTATACATGGGCTGCGAGGTCATTACGGCTGTTGCCTTCGGTGATAAAGGTGCGGAGCTTGATATCCTTGCTCACTACCTTCTCGCTTCTCACCGTTGGTGCTATGGCACTGAAGCCTTCGAGCAGTCCGTAGTATGCCACCTCGGCTGTATTAGGGATATATGAAAATACGGTGTTCTCCACATCGCCACCCAAGGCTTTGAGTATAGGGTTGACAAGGGACACTCCCAACTGCTTACGCTCACGATAGATGTCGCGGTCATTACCACGAGAGAAATATATGCGTTCGAATGAACATGGCATATACTCACTTGGCTGGATAATCTGATGGTTGGATATGCAGCCTGAAGCATTGACGATGAGTGCCTCACCAGGTTTCATCTCTATGACCTGCTCTGTACTGAGGTCAAACGTAGTCTGCAAAACCGGACGCTCACTGGCTATTGCCACTATCTCGTCGTCAGCATAATAGAAAGCAGGACGGATGCCATGAGGATCACGCATGGCGAAAAGCTCGCCGCTGCCTGTAAGGCCGCATACGCAGTATCCGCCATCAAAGTGAGGCATGGTGGTGCGCAGCACATTGGCCATATCCATGTGTTCATCGACGTAACGGGTGATATCAATGCCTGTGAGCCCCTGCTCCTTTGCCTCAAGGAAGTTACGCTCCGCCTCACGGTCAAGTCGATGCCCCATGAGTTCGAGCATGATATAGGTATCGCTATAAACACGCGGTGCCTGTCCCTGCGAGGTGAGATAGTCA
Source organism: Prevotella sp. (assembly GCA_045617365.1). Lineage (GTDB taxonomy): Bacteria > Bacteroidota > Bacteroidia > Bacteroidales > Bacteroidaceae > Prevotella. Next base: position 5,904 of record JAZLIN010000001.1, read on the forward strand.
AACACCTCGGCAATGTTGGTCATATTGAAGTTGCCGCAGAGACAAAGGTTCTTAGCCTTCCAGTTATTTCGTCTTAGGAAAGGATGTACATACTTTAGTCCTCCCTTGCCGGTGGTGGAGTATCTGAGATGCCCCATATAGAGTTCGCCGACGTATGGTGGTATTCCAGTAGGTACGTCATCGACAGTAGTAATCTCTGCCGAACGGTCTTCTATGTCGCCGTCTATCTGCTTGGCTATGGATGCAAAGACGTGTGTGATGGCATCCTTGCCCTCAGCTTTCTCACGGTACATATACTCATGACCAGGAGGCATATCCAGTTTCACGCATGCCATGCCTGCACCCTCCTGACCACGGTTATGCTGTTTCTCCATCATGAGATAGAGTTTATTGAGTCCGTACTTGTCTGTGCCATACTTTTCCTTATAGTACTCCAGAGGCTTGAGCAGACGGATCATTGCTATTCCGCACATAGTGTTTGGTTGTTTGGTTGTTTAGTTGTCTGGGAAGAATTACCATTTGGTGGTTTGGTGGTCTAGAGGTTTGGTTAACTGACAAACAGTAATAACTAAACAACTAAACGACCAAACCACCAAACAACTAAAATACTTATTACTTCTTGAAGTAGTTATCAATAGCCTCTGCTGTCTTACGTCCGGAAGCAATAGCTCTTACCACGAGGCTTGCTCCTGATGCAGCATCACCGGCAACGAATACGTTGCTTGGGAATGCTGGCTGCTGAGGCTTGATGAAGCCCATGGCGAGGAATACGATATCAGCCTTGATAACCTCTACCTCACCAGCCTCTACCATGATAGGACGCCCGCCTTCTGGATTTGGCTTCCAGTCGATAGGCTGTACCTTGACACCTGTGAGCTTGCCATTCTTACCAAGGAACTCAAGTGAGTTGATGTTCCAGCGACGTGTACATCCCTCTTCATGACTTGAAGTGGTCTTGAGGATGACAGGCCAGTTAGGCCAAGGTGTATTGTCATTGTGACCTACAGGTGGCTTAGGCATGATCTCAATCTGTGTCACGCTCTTGGCACCCTGACGGTGAGATGTACCGATACAGTCAGAACCTGTATCACCGCCACCGATTACGAGTACGTCCTTACCCTTGGCAGTCACACGCTCATCCTTGGAGAACTCCATGCCTGCGAGCACACGGTTCTGCTGCGAGAGGAGTTCGAGGGCGAGGTGCACGCCATTGAGTTCACGTCCAGGAATGTTGAGGTCGCGAGCCTGAGGAGTACCGGTAGATACTACGTATGCATCGAAACCTGCAAATGCCTTCATATCATCAGAAGCAAAGTCCTGTGCTGCGAGTTTCTCAAGGTCGCATGGGGTATTATATACGAACTTCACACCCTCCTGCATCATGACGTCGATACGACGGTCGATGATCTTCTTGTTGAGTTTGAAGTTTGGAATACCATAGCGGAGAAGACCACCGGCAGCCTCGTTCTTATCGAATACCGTTACCTCATAACCACGATAGTTGAGCTGGTTGGCAGCAGCGAGACCTGCAGGGCCGCCACCGATGACAGCTACGGTCTTGCCGTTGCGCTCAGGGTGCTCGATGGTTACATAACCCTCAACGAATGCACGCTCTGCGATGGCACACTCATTCTCACGGTTTGTGACTGCCTCACCAGTGGTGTGATAGAGCACGCAAGCCTTCTCACAGAGTGCCGGACAGATACGTCCGGTGAACTCAGGAAAGTCGTTGGTCTTCTTGAGAATCTTGTATGCTGTCTCCCACTCGCCACGATAGAGAGCGTCGTTCCATTCTGGATCTCTGTTGCCCAAAGGACATGCCCAGTGGCAGAAAGGTACGCCACAATCCATACAACGGCTGGCCTGCTCCTGGCGGTCCTTTGTGTTAAGTGTCTGTTCTACCTCACCAAAGTCATGGATACGGTCATTGATAGGTCTATATCCGGCCTCCTTGCGTGGCACGGTCAAAAATGCTTTTGGATTTCCCATTTTCTTTTATATCATAACGCCATCCTTTCTCATAAAAAGAACTGGCAATGTTAATACTTTGGTTGTTTGAAAGTCCATAGTTTTCAGTTAACTAAAAACTAAAAACTATGAACTATGAACTATGAACTAATTAATAGTCTCGCTGCATATCTGCAATCTTCTGCTGCAGACGCTGCATCTTTTCTTCTTCAAGAACTCGCTTGTACTCGATAGGAACAACCTGGATAAACTCTTCCACGTAGTGGTTCCAATCGTCGAGCATACGACCTGCAAGCGCTGAACCGGTATGGAGGTAATGCTTGCGCACAAGCTCCTTGAGTTCCTTACGGTAGGCTGCTTCCTCCACAAGGTTGATCTCTACCATGTCCATATTACAGAAGTAGTCGAAGTTATGATTCTTGTCCCATACATAAGCCACACCGCCTGACATACCGGCAGCGAAGTTACGACCTGTCTCACCGAGTACTACCACGCGACCGCCTGTCATGTATTCACAGCAGTGGTCACCAGCACCCTCGATAACGGCAATAGCACCAGAGTTACGTACACCGAAGCGCTCGCCTACTCGACCGTTAACATAAAGTTCACCAGTAGTAGCGCCATAGAGACCTGTGTTACCTGCGATGATATTGTCTTCAGCAACGAAGTCTTCGCCACGGCGTGCAGGAGGAAGGATAGAGATGCGACCACCGGAAAGACCCTTTCCGAAGTAGTCATTACACTCACCCTCAAGACGGATATTAAGTCCTGATACCGCAAAGGCACCGAATGACTGACCTGCGCTACCCTTGAACTTAACATTGATAGTGCCGTCAGGGAGTCCTGCCTCACCATACTTCTTGGCAATAGCACCTGAGAGCATAGTACATGCTGCACGGTCGGTGTTCTTGATAGCATAGTCAAGACTGATCTCCTCAAACTGCGTATCAGAAGAAGAAGGATCAAGGATTGCTGCGTTCTTCTCGTTAACAGTCTTGATGATCTCCTCATCCTTGATGCCTGTAACCTTAGAGAACTCGCCACGGTCCCAGTAGAGAGCCGAATCTGTCTCCGGCTTGTGAAGCAGACGACCAAAGTCGATAGTGCTCTGCTTAGAACCAGCCTCTGCTGGCATAACCTCGATAAGGTCTGTGCGGCCAATGATATCCTTGAGGTTCTTTACACCAATCTCTGCGAGATACTCACGTACCTGCTGTGCAAGGAAGGTGAAGTAGTTGACAACGTACTCAGCACGACCCATGAAACGAGCACGCAGCTTCTCATCCTGTGTAGCAACGCCTACAGGACATGTGTTGGTGTTACACTTACGCATCATCACACAACCGAGAACTATCAGTGGCAGTGTACCGAATGAGAACTCATCAGCACCGAGCATTGCCATAATGATGACGTCGCGTGCGGTCTTCAACTGACCGTCAGTCTGCAGGCGAACCTGATTACGGAGACCGTTCATAACGAGTGTCTGCTGTGTCTCTGCAAGACCAATCTCAGGAGAGATACCTGCGAAACGCATTGATGAAGCAGGTGAAGCACCCGTACCACCCTCTGCACCAGAGATGACAATGAGGTCAGCCTTTGCCTTTGCTACACCGGCAGCAATGGTACCTACACCGCTCTCTGCTACGAGCTTGACGCTGACAGCAGCTGTTGGGTTGATGTTCTTCAGGTCGAAGATGAGCTGTGCGAGATCCTCGATAGAGTAGATATCGTGGTGTGGTGGAGGTGAGATAAGAGAGATTCCAGGAATAGCATTACGGGTCTTGGCAATAATCTTATTAACCTTGAAGCCTGGGAGCTGTCCACCTTCACCTGGCTTAGCACCCTGTGCCACCTTGATCTGTATCTCTTCTGCATTAACGAGATATTCTGCTGTCACGCCGAAACGTCCTGATGCTATCTGCTTTGTCTTAGAAGAGAGGCTGACGCCATCCACCATCTTGTGGTAGCGCTCGTTGTCCTCACCACCTTCACCGGTGTTGCTTCGTGCACCGAGCTTGTTCATTGCGATTGCAAGTGCCTCGTGTGCCTCAATGCTGAGCGCACCGAATGACATAGCACCGGTAACGAAATGCTTTACGATGTTCTCTACTGGCTCTACCTCATCAACAGAGATAGGCGCAGATGCCTTACGGAATGCCATGAAGTCACGGAGGAAGATTGGTTTCTCCTTCTTGTCAACCATTGCTTCCCACTCCTTGTACTTCTTGTAAGATCCTATGCGGGTAGCGATCTGGAGGTTGGCGATGGTATCTGGATTCCAAGCATGCTCTATGCCACCCTTACGGTAGCTGAAGAGACCGTTGTTGGCAACGAACTCATTGATCTCTGCTGGACGGAATGCCTCATCATGCAGACGGATGGCATCATTGGCAATCTCACGGAGACCAATACCACCGATGGTGCTGATCTCGGTACCGAAGTACTGCTTGAGGAGTTCCTCTGAAAGACCGATGCTCTCGAATATCTTTGCACCACGATAGCTGCGGATGGTAGAGATACCCATCTTTGACATAATCTTCTTGAGGCCCTTGTCAACTGCCTGTATGTAATTCTTCTCGGCAGTAGCATACTCCTCCTGAATCTTGTGATTCTTAACAAGGTCGTCAAGAACTGCAAATGTCATGTATGGGCAAAGGGCTGAAGCACCATAACCAAGGAGAAGGGCTGCATGCATCACTTCACGAATCTCACCTGACTCTACGATGAGGGCTGTCTGTACGCGCTTCTGTACAGAGATGAGGTAGTGGTGCACAGCGCTCACTGCAAGGAGTGAAGGGATTGCTGCATGTGTCTCGTCGATGTCACGGTCAGAGAGGATGATGTAGTTTACACCCTCGTCAACTGACTGCTCCGCCTTCTTGCAGAGAGAATCGATAGCGTCACGAAGTCCGCTCTCACCCTTTGCAATGTCGAAGGTCATAGGGAGCTTGATGGTGTTGAATCCCTTATAGCGGATGTTACAGAGCAGATCCAACTGTGTATTGGTCAGCACTGGCTGTGGCAGACGCACCATCTTACAGTTTGACTCGTCTGGAGTAAGGATGCCTGTACCTACTGCACCGATATACTCTGTGAGCGACATTACAAGTTCCTCACGGATAGGGTCAATGGCAGGGTTGGTAACCTGTGCAAACTGCTGACGGAAGTAGTTGAAGAAGATCTGCGGCTTGTCAGATATGACTGCCAGCGGTGTATCATTACCCATCGCTGCTACAGGCTCCTGACCGTTGGTTGCCATTGGCACTACAGTCTTGTCGATGTCTTCCTGACCGAAACCGAAGTTGATGAGCTTGCGATCATAGTTCTCCACGCCATTGTCAATCTTACGACCGCTCTTGAGTTTCTCAAGCTGGATGCGGTTGGTAGAGAGCCACTGGCGATAAGGATGAGCAGAAGCAAGCTGCTCCTTGATCTCACCATCATAGTAGATCTTGCCTTCCTGGGTATCGATGAGAAGGATCTTACCTGGCTGGAGACGACCCTTGCTGACAACGTCAGATACCTCGAAGTCCATTACACCTACCTCGGAAGCTACTACCATCATACCATTCTTGGTAATGGTATAGCGTGAAGGACGAAGACCGTTACGGTCAAGCATACCACCAGCATAACGTCCGTCAGAGAACATCAGGGCTGCAGGACCATCCCATGGCTCCATGAGGATTGAATGATACTCATAGAATGCCTTGAGGTCTTCTGAAATAGGGTTCTTGTCATTGAATGACTCTGGCACGAGGATAGCCATAGCCTGTGGCAATGACATGCCACTCATTACGAGGAACTCGAACACGTTGTCAAGGGATGCCGAGTCACTCATGTCTGACTGGAGGATAGGACGGATGTCCTTTACGTCTCCGAGTACAGGAGAAGAGAGTACACTCTCACGTGCCTGCATCCATCCACGGTTACCACGAACGGTATTGATCTCACCATTATGACAGAGGAAACGGAATGGCTGAGCCAGTTTCCACTTAGGGAATGTATTGGTAGAGAAACGTGAGTGAACGAGTGCTATGCCTGATGTGAAGTACTCATTGCTAAGGTCTGGGAAGTAGCGACGCAGCTGTCCGCTGGTCAACATTCCCTTATAAATAATATCTTTACTTGAGAGTGAACAGAAATAGAAGTCCTCGTCCTGGATTCTGTTCTCTGTCTTCTTACGTATCTTATAGAGAATGCGCTCAAAAGCCTCTTCCTTGTCTTCGGTCACACCTGTGATGAAAAGCTGACGGATATCTGGCTCTACCTCACGGGCTGCCTCACCGAGTACCTCCGGACATGTAGGTACCTTTCTTACGTGCATGAGATTGAGACCTTCACGCTCTATCTCTTCGATCATGATAGAGAATATCATCTCCTGCTTTACCTCATCCTTAGGAAGGAAGACGAGACCTGTGCCGTACTTACCTTTCTCTGGTACAGGAATGCCCTGAAGAAGAATAAACTCATGAGGAATCTGGAGCAGGATACCTGCACCATCACCAGTCTTGTCGCGTGTCTCAGCACCGCGGTGTTCCATATTCTCCAATACCTTCAGTGCATTGTCAACAAGCTGATGGCTCTTTCCACCGTGGATGTTTACAACCATACCGACACCACAGGCATCGTGTTCATAGTCTGGACTATAGAGTCCCTTTGTTTGGCTTATTTTATCCATATCTCTTCTATTGTGTGTGTAAGTGATTATAATATTAGTTTATATGCAGTATGGTGTGATATTAGTCACACCATCACTGCTGTTATCCGATCAAATTGCGTTATTGTGTACTCCCGCTACTGCACGTCCACTTGGATCGTTCATATTTTTCCAAGCCTCATCCCATTCAAGAGCCTTTGCGGTAGAACATGCTACGCTGGCCTCATGTGGTACAGCCTTAGCAGCGCTGTCTGATGGGAAGTGCTCCTCGAAGATGCAACGGTAGTAGTACTCTTCCTTACAGAGAGGAGTGTTGATAGGGAAGCGCTCTGCTGCGTGAGCCATCTGCTCGTCTGTCACAGCGTTTGAGGTTATTTCCTTAAGCGTGTCTATCCATGAATAACCTACACCGTCAGAGAACTGCTCCTTCTGTCTCCATGCCACTGACTCTGGGAGCATGTCGGCAAATGCTTCACGCACCACCTTCTTCTCCATTACTGTGCCTGGACACATCTTGTATTCTGGGTTGAGCGACATTGCCACTTCAAGGAACTCCTTGTCAAGGAATGGGACACGACCCTCGACACCCCAAGCCGAAAGGGACTTGTTGGCGCGGAGACAATCGTACTGATGCAGCTTAGCAAGCTTGCGTACAGACTCCTCGTGGAACTCCTTAGCATCTGGTGCCTTGTGGAAGTATAGATAACCACCAAATACCTCATCAGCTCCCTCACCAGAGAGTACCATCTTGATACCCATTGACTTGATGACACGTGCAAGGAGGTACATAGGTGTGCTGGCACGTACTGTTGTTACGTCGTATGTCTCGATATAGTATATAACGTCACGGATGGCATCAATACCTTCCTGAATGGTATAGTTGATTTCGTGGTGTACTGTGCCGAGATGATCTGCTACTTCCTTTGCCTTCACTAGGTCAGGTGCACCCTTCAGTCCCACTGCAAACGAGTGGAGGCGTGGCCACCATGCCTTTTCCTCACCATCGGTCTCTACACGGTTCTCAGAGAATTTCTTTGCTATTGCAGAGGTAACACTTGAGTCAAGTCCGCCTGAGAGAAGCACACCGTAAGGTACGTCACACATCAACTGACGCTTTACAGCTGCCTCAAGGCTATCGTGTATCGCATCCACACTTGCCTTATATGAAAGGTGAGCAACCTCGCCTGTCTGACCTGTGCAGTCGGTAGGCATCTTCTCCATCCACTCACGTGTGTACCAACGCTTCATGCTGTATGACTTAGCATCACTGCCCTTGCTATATACGTAGTGGCCAGGAAGGAATGGCTCATACTCATCGCAGAATCCTTCGAGTGCCTTGAGCTCCGATGCTACATAGAGTTTACCGTCGTGGTCACGACCTATATAGAGAGGAATAACACCGATTGGATCACGTCCAATAAGGTATTCATCTGCCTCTTCATCATAGAGAGCGAAAGCGAAAATACCGTTAAGACGCTCAAAAATCCATGATGGATCTTTCTCTGCCGATTCGCTGTTCTTCCAATCACGATAGAGTGCCAAGATGACCTCACAGTCACTCTTGGTCTGGAAATCATAGCGACCGTCATACCACTGACGTATCTCGCGATGATTGTATATCTCACCGTTGACAGCAAGAACCATTGTCTTGTCTGGTGAATAAAGTGGTTGCTGACCTGATTCCGGGTCAACAATACTAAGGCGTTCGTGAGCAAGAATTGCTGAGCCACCTACATAAATACCGCTCCAGTCTGGTCCGCGATGACGGATTTTCTTACTCATACGTAGAGCCTTCTGCCTCAGTTCTGAGGTCTGCTGATCAATGTTGAAGATACATGCTATTCCACACATAGTAGTTGTCCCCCGTGACTATTATAACAGTCTGTTTATCCTTGTGGAGGTTATGACAAGTTTTATTGATTATTTTAAGTTTGCTTTGTCTTTTAGTTTCAGAAACCGGAATCCCTCTGCCCGAGGGCTATTCCGGTTTCTGAGTTAATATTATGGTTTAACAGTAAAACCGAATACGAATGCTGCCTTCTGTACCGAAGGGTTGGTATTGATGGCTGCAAATACTGGCAGTGTGAATGAATCTGTAATCTTCAGATCCTTGCTTGCCATCAGTGAAACGTTTGTTACAGCGAAACCTCTTGAGTTTACATCTGCATAGTATCCGCCGTTTGCAGTATATGGTACAGCACCGAGTGTTGCTGTCCAGTCTAGACCACCAAGTTTGAATGGTGCTGCAAGTTCGAAGTATGAAGTATAAGCACGCTTACCATCCTCTGTCATTCCGTCAAAACCTGCGAAGATTGTGTACCACTGTACAGAGAGTGCTCCGAAGTCATAGCCTACGTTTGCCTCGAATGTATGACCTGTCCTGTGAGAGTCATAGAAGAAATAACGACTGTTGGCTGCATCGTTCCAGAAGTCTGTGATACCTACATTCAGACCGCCTGAGGTGTAAGCAAGGGTGAGATCCAACTCTGAAAGCTGAGCATCGCTCTGGATGCCGTAGCTACCCCATGCAGAGAGCGTGAGTCCCTTGTAAGAGATACCAGCTGTTGGCTGCACGGCTGCCTTGTCCAATGCCTGGCCACGCCAGATGTAACGGCTTACGAAATCCGCACTAACAGTTGCTTCTACTTCATCCTGTGCATTTGCTGCTATTGTCATTACGGCCATGAGGGCCATCATCAATATCTTTTTCATATATTATGTCGTGTTTATATTTGTGTTTGTGTCAAATCTGATTGATAACTTTATTTGTTATAAGCAGTCTCACCGTGCTCGTAGATATCAAGTCCTTCTTCCTCGATAATCTTATCGCAACGAAGTCCGTGTGTGTATTTAATCACATTGAAGAGTATCATACCGCATACGAATGCGAAGACTGCTACTGCGAGGGCTCCGATGATCTGTGTTCCTATTGATGCCTCTACCCCGTCTATTGACGAGTCACAGAATACGCCTGTGAATATGGTACCAAGCAAACCGCCTACGCCGTGTACAGAAACAGCACCTACAGGATCGTCTATTTTGCATACTTTATCAATAAACGCCACTGACAGACACATTACTATGCTGACCACGAGACCGATTATTGCTGCAGCACCAATGCTTACGCAGTCACATCCTGCCGTAATACCTACGAGGCCTGCGAGTACACCGTTACATACCATTGAGAGTGATGGCTTACCATCTACCAACCATGTATAAAAGAGCGCTGCGATACCGCCTGTTGCCGCTGCCATATTGGTGGTCACGAATACGTGTGACATGCTTACCGCATTATCATAACCTGTTGCTGCTACTGTAGAACATGGATTGAATCCGAACCATCCCACCCAAAGGCAGAATACGCCGAGAGCGCAATATACGAGGTTGTGACCTGGGATAGCACGGCTGTTGCCACTCTTGTCATACTTACCAACACGTGGACCAAGTACTATAGCACCTGCCAGGGCGAGAGCTCCACCACAGAGGTGAACGACTGTAGAACCTGCGAAATCATGGAATCCCATTTCAGAGAGCCATCCTCCGCCCCATGACCAGTGTCCTTCGATTGGGTATATCAGTGCCGAGATAAGCACAGAGAATACCACATACATAGAGAACTTTGTACGTTCTGCCATGGCACCAGACACGATCGTTGCTGTTGTAGCACAGAACACGGTCTGGAATATAAATGTACATTCAGCAGGAACATTGGAGTCCGAACCGATAAAGCCGAAGCCCTCCCATCCAAAGAAGCTATTGCCAGCTCCATACATCACCGAGAATCCAAGTATCCAGAAGAGAACCGATCCGAACATGAAGTCCACGAAGTTCTTCATCAGAATGTTTGCTGCATTTTTAGCCTGTGTAAGACCTGCCTCAACGAGGGCAAAACCTGGTTGCATCCAGAATACGAGCATTGCTCCGAGCAGTACCCATAGTGTATCAAGACCATTTACAAAGTCCTTAGACTCTTCCACCACTGCCGCCAGTGGCATTATTGCAGATAATGAAGTTACCATTGTTGTATCCTTTCTTGTCTATTTGTGTTTGTGTGTTGTCTATGCCGCCTGTGTCGTGCGACATCATTCTTGTGTGTGTTGTTGTTGCTTTGCGCCTACTGTTGCACTTTTCCTTTTCTAACAAGGCAACTCTTATTTCTTGTCTGCAAGCACCGTATCACCGTGCTCCTTAGTCCTGATCGAATAACAATCTATCATCTCACTGACGAAGATTCGCCCGTCTCCAACCTTGCCTGTATGCGCTACATCCATGATAACATTTACTGTAGGTTCTACGAACTGCTCTCGACATACAATCGTGATGGCTACTCGTTCTATCACATCGGTAGAGTACTGCACTCCTCGGTACACCCTTTCCTGGCGACTCTGTCCAATGCCATGAACATCATGATACTCAAACCAGTCAATATCCGAAGACAAAAGGGCTTCCTTTACCTCTTCAAACTTTGTCTTACGTATTATCGCTTCAATCTTTTTCATAACATCTAATACTTTAATGTAAACAAATACCGCGGTAAAACTATCATTCTGTTAACTTTCGAGTGCAAAATTACTACATTTTTATATATTATGCAATATTTTTCAATCATATTGATACTCAAAGTTAAGTATAAATAACAAAATAACATATCATATCGCAATACTACTTTCAAATTATAACAAAAATACACCATAATACTTACAATCTGAAAGAACGTTCAAGAAAAACTATCAAAAACACACCAAAAACCCTTGTTTATTGAACAAAATGTATTAACTTTGCATCAGAATTAAAACAAAATGTCATGAAGCAGAAGATTAAGTTCACTAAAATGCACGGTGCAGGCAACGATTACATATATGTTAATACATTATTATATAATATAGACGCCCCTGCCAAAGCAAGCATCGAATGGAGTAAGCCTCACTTCGGAATCGGTTCTGATGGTCTTATATTAATAGGCAAATCAAACACACCAGAGGCTGACTTCTCAATGAGAATCTTCAATAATGACGGATCTGAGGCTATGATGTGCGGAAACGGCACACGATGCGTAGCAAAGTTTCTCCACGACAAGCATCTCACGGATAAGAATCCCATAATGCTTGAAACGCTCTCTGGCATAAAGGAACTTTTCCTTCACTACGGCAAAGACGAAAAAGTTGAGACTGTAACGGTAGATATGGGAAGTCCGATGCTGAAGGTTGAGGAACAGTTTGTCAACAGTGAATCAAGCGACACCATCGCCCAGCATGCCACTATCAAAGCCGACGACAGGGAGTTCACCGGAACATTCGTCTCAATGGGAAATCCGCATTTCGTCATATTCATAGACGAAGATGTAGAGAAACTAGATATCGCTCACTACGGAAAGATACTTGAATTTGACCCACACTTCCCACAGCGATGCAACATAGAGTTCGCACAGCTCCTCCCTGACTGTTCTATCAGGATGAGAGTATGGGAACGTGGAAGCGGCATAACATTAGCCTGCGGCACTGGAGCATGTGCTACAGCCGTAGCTGCCAAGTTGACAGGCATCGGCAACAGAGAGAATACCATCAAGATGGATGGCGGTACACTCACCATAGAATGGGACGGAAATGACAGTCACGTCATGATGACCGGACCAGCCGCAATATCTTTCGAAGGAGAGATCGAATTACCAGAATAAGAAAAAAGCAAACTTAATTATAACCACTAAAGAAACTCTACCCCCAAAGAGTCAATAAGTTTCTCCCTACACGAGAATACTTTGGATGGGGCTTACATTATGGCATTAGTAAACGAACATTTTCTCAAACTCTCAAACAATTACCTCTTCGCTGACATAGCAAAGAAGGTGAACGCTTACAAAGTGTCACACCCTAAGGTGGACGTCATCAGTCTCGGTATCGGCGATGTCACTCGCCCATTGGTACCAGCTGTCATCGAAGCCATGCACAAGGCTGTTGAGGAGATGGCTGAAAAGTCTTCCTTCCGCGGATACGGACCTGAGCACGGATATGATTTCCTCCGTGAGGCCATCATCAAGAACGACTTCCTTCCACGCGGTGTACACCTGGAAAAGGATGAGATATTCGTCAACGATGGAGCCAAGAGCGATACTGGTAACATCGGCGACATCGTAAGATGGGACAACTCTGTAGGTATCACTGACCCTGTATACCCTGTATATATCGACTCTAACTGCATGATCGGCCGAGCAGGAACATACAACGATGGCAAGTTCAGCAATATCACATACATGCCTGCAACGGCAGAGAACAATTTCGTGCCAGAGATACCACAGCAGCGCATCGACATGATCTACCTTTGCTACCCTAACAACCCTACAGGAACTGTACTCAGCAAGGGCGAACTGAAGAAGTGGGTGGATTACGCTCTCAAAAATGACGCAATAATTTTCTACGATGCTGCCTATGAGGCATTCATCCGCGAAGAGGACATTCCTCATTCTATATATGAGATACGCGGCGCCAAGAAATGTTGTATTGAGTTCCACTCTTACTCTAAGACCGCGGGTTTCACTGGCGTAAGATGCGGATACACAGTAATACCTAAGGAGGTCATGGCAACCACTCTCTCAGGAGAGCGCATCCAGCTTAATCACCTCTGGGAACGCAGACAGTGCACCAAGTTCAATGGCACATCATACATCTCGCAGCGCGCTGCCGAGGCCATCTATACTCCAGAAGGCAAGGAACAGACAAAGGCTGTCATTGACTACTACATGGACAACGCCAACATGATGTATGACGAACTCACCAGCATGGGATTCCAGGTATTCGGTGGAAAGAATGCTCCATATCTCTGGGTCAAGACTCCTAAGAATACTGACTCATGGAAGTTCTTTGACGAACTGCTCTACGGAGCTGGCATAGTATGTACTCCTGGCGTAGGTTTCGGTCCTTCAGGTGAAGGATATGTTCGATTCACCGCATTCGGAGAACGCGACAACTGCATCGAGGCTATGCGCCGCCTCAAAGAATACATCGGCAAGTAATTTGCACTGCGCACCAATCAATAAACAAAGAAAACGAATCACGTCTCCATATCGTAATTCAGGAGAAAGGAGACACAAACATTATAACACACAAACACTATGGCAAACTTAAGATTTCAGGTTGTAGGCGAAGCTTTCAAGAAGCAGCCACTTGACGTACCAGCACCAGCAGAAAGACCATCCGAGTTCTTCGGTAAGTATGTCTTCAACAAGGCTAAAATGTACAAGTATCTTCCAAAGAAGGTTTATGACAAGATGCTTGACGTAATAGACAATGGTGCTCCACTTGACCGCGCAACAGCAGACAAGGTAGCAGAAGGTATGAAGAAATGGGCCATGGAACTTGGCGTTACTCACTGTACCCACTGGTTCCAGCCACTTACAGACACCACTGCTGAGAAGCATGATGCCTTCGTAGAGCATGACTGGAAGGGCGGAATGATCGAGGAGTTCGAAGGCAAGAGCCTTGTACAGCAGGAGCCTGACGCTTCTTCTTTCCCATCAGGCGGTATCCGTTCTACTTTCGAGGCACGTGGATATTCTGCATGGGATCCTACATCTCCAGTGTTCGTCATCGGTGACACCCTCATGATTCCTACCGTCTTCATCTCATATACAGGTGAGGCACTTGACTATAAGACACCTCTGCTCAAGGCACTCCGTGCTGTCAACGAGGCTGCTACTGACGTATGTCATTACTTCAACCCAGAAGTCAAGAAGGTTATCTCTAACCTCGGCTGGGAACAGGAGTACTTCCTCATCGACGAGGGTCTCTACTCTGCACGTCCTGACCTCCTCCTCACTGGTCGTACCCTCATGGGTCACTCTTCAGCTAAGGACCAGCAGATGGATGACCACTACTTCGGTAACATCCCTATGCGTGTATCTGCATTCATGCGTGACCTTGAGATACAGGCTCTTGAGCTCGGTATCCCTTGCAAGACCCGCCATAACGAGGTTGCACCAAACCAGTTTGAGCTCGCTCCTATCTTTGAGGAGACCAACCTCGCCGTTGACCACAACATGCTCATCATGTCTCTCATGAAGCGCGTTGCCCGCAAGCACGGTTTCCGTTGTCTGCTCCACGAGAAGCCATTCGATGGCGTCAACGGTTCTGGTAAGCACAATAACTGGTCTCTCTCTACTGATACAGGTATCTTGCTCCACGCCCCTGCAAAGGACGAGGTAGGCAGCCTCCGCTTCATCACATTCATCGTTGAGACCCTCATGGGTGTTTACAAGCACAATGGTCTGCTCAAGGCATCCATCATGTCTGCTACCAACGCTCACCGTCTCGGCGCTAACGAGGCTCCTCCTGCAATCGTTTCATCATTCCTCGGACGCCAGCTTACTAGCATTCTTGACCACCTTGAGAATTCTGACGATGACACAATTTCTATCGATGGCAAGGCAGGCCTGAAACTTGATATCCCATCAATCCCTGAACTTCTCATTGACAACACTGACCGTAACCGTACATCGCCATTCGCATTCACTGGTAACCGTTTCGAGTTCCGTGCTGTAGGTTCTGAGGCTAACTGTGCCAGCGCTATGATCGCCCTCAACGCTGCTGTGGCTGAGGCACTCGTAGATTTCAAGAAGCGTGTTGACGCTCTTACTGCTACTGGCAAGGATCTCCATGCCGCTATCATCAGCATCCTTCGCGAGGACATCAAGACATGTAAGGACATTCGTTTCGACGGCAACGGCTACAGCGACGAATGGGTAGAAGAGGCAACAAAGCGCGGTCTTGACGTAGAGAAGTCTTGCCCAGTTATCTTCGACCGTTATATGGACGACGCTTCTGTCAAGATGTTCGAATCACTCAACATCATGACTGCCAAGGAGCTTGAGGCTCGTAACGAGATTAAGTGGGAGACATACACCAAGAAGATCCAGATTGAGGCTCGTATCTTCGGTGATCTCTCTATCAACCATATTATCCCACAGGTAGTTTCATACCAGACTAAGCTTGCACAGAACGTAGCTGCTCTCAAGGCTATCCTTTCTGACGATGAGTTCAAGGTAGTTGCTGCAAGCAACCTCGCTCTCATCTCTGAGATCTCACAGCGCGTGAAGACTATCGAGGAGGGATGTCAGGCTCTCACTGATGCACGTAAGGTGGCTAACAAGATTGAGTCTGAGCGCGAAAAAGCTATTGCATACCACGACACCGTTGAACCTCTCATGGAAAGCATCCGCTACCACATCGACAAGCTTGAGGCTAAGGTGGATGACGAGGTATGGACACTGCCTAAGTATCGCGAGATGCTGTTTATACGCTAAAAAATTGTAAGAACTTTAATTACATTAAGCAACTATTTCTTTTATTGGTTGTTTAAGTTTGCTGAGCCTTGCCTGCGAGAGTAGGTAAGGCTCTTTTATTATGTCAACCTTTAGGGTGCCTGGGAAAACAACACGAGATTTCATACAAAAAAACATGAAGCCAGAGGTTATCATGATTTTCGACTCCATCCTGGGCGTATCCCTCAACTTCTATGAGATACGTGGATTGAAAGCAGAGATTACACTGGAGGAGCCTGACACTACAGACACGAGTGTTTACCTCTATAGCCGATGCGCCGACCATGGAAAGAACAATGAGTATCTTGGTTCACTGGTAACGAACGGCAATGAACTGCAGGATGACAATACACGTCTCGGCTACAGTGCCATGGCAAACGACAACATCGTAATAGTGTCTTTATCCGTGAATGTTAAAGGGCCACTTTAGCAGTGTTAAAGGGCTCCTTTAACTTTGCAAAAGGGCCCCTTTTGCAATACTGAAGGTTTCTTACGCAACACGCTGATGACACTTAGTCACTTTATGAGTAAACCGTATCAGTCATGATATACAGCAGAGACACAAAAAAAGGCATCTGGAATACCCAGACACCCTACATGAGAAAGGAGCCGATAACGAGACTCGAACTCGTGACCCACGCATTACGAATGCGTTGCTCTACCAACTGAGCCATATCGGCATGCTCCATTTTTTGCAGTGCAAAGTTAGCAATAAAAAATGAAATGTGCAAATAAAAATGAAAAAAAGTGCAAAATTTCAATTTTTTCAATATTTTTTTGTAACTTTGCAAACAGTAATAATAAAAATAACATGTCGAAAAAACTTATCCCTCTAATATTCACCATATTAGCTCTTTTTCATACCCCTTACGCACATGCGCAAACAGAGACGTATGAGTGCGAAGACACATGCCAGCACATTCACGGCATAGACATCTCTCACTATCAAGGCAACGTATTCTGGGAGACTATAGGCGAGAACACTAAGATGGCATACGTATATATAAAGGCTACCGAAGGTGGTGACAGAATTGACACGAAGTATGAACAGAACCTGCTGACTGCTCATCAATATGGGCTAAAAGTGGGATCATATCATTTCTACAGACCTATCACTCCACAGGAAACGCAGTTACAGAACTTCTACACGCAATGCAGACCCAGCGAACAGGACATCATACCGATGATTGACGTGGAATCTACCAGCGGACTGCCTACGGAGCAGTTCTGCGACTCCCTGTTCAAATTCCTGGAACTTGTGGAAGAAGCGTACAGACAAAGGCCGCTGATATATACTGGTGCTAATTTCTACGACAAGCATCTGGCCGGCAAACTGGACAGATACCTTATCATGATAGCGCAGTATACCAAGCGCGAACCAAAACTGAAAGACGAAAGAGACATCACCATGTGGCAATACACCGGTAAGGGCAGCCTCAACGGTATCAAGGGATACGTTGACAAAAGCCGATTCATGGGAGACCACAAACTGAGGGAGATAAGATTCAAGCACCGTAAAGGTGAGGACTAAATACTGCACATGATGCAGGAAGCATTTGTAATTTATAATTTGTAATTTATAATTAATAAGATATGGCACTCATCAAATGTCCCGAATGCGGAAACACCGTTAGCGACAAAGCTGAAACTTGTCCACATTGCGGTATCAAAATAGCACTTGCATTACAGTCTGTGGCTGCAGAAGCCACAGCAGCTCAACCTGTCACCCAACAGTCTCCCACCCCATCAGGGGCAGGCACTCCACAGGTGGAACAACCTCAGCAGGTAATACCACAGCAACCTGTCGTACAGCCTCAGCCTACCGTACAGCCACAGCCTACCCGCGTGGTACGTCAACAGGCTCCGCGCCCACAGCCTGCACCACAGCAGACAGAGGAGGAACCGAAGAAGTCGAACACCCTGCTCATTGTATCTTTTGTCATAGCACTGGTACTATTCGGCATCGGTTTCTATTTCTACAACGGTGCGCAGGAGGCCAACGAACAGCGCGCCTATGAGGACGCACTGCACAGCGAGGACCCTGCTGTGCTCTCTGCATACCTCACACGCTATAATGACGCACCTCAGGAACACAAAGACTCTATAAACGCACATCTGGAGCGCATGAAGTCTGCCGACCTGGAGTGGAGCAACGCTTGTGCAGCCGGCACAAAGAGTGCACTGGTGAAATATATCGAGGCTAATCCTAATACATATCATAAAGGTGAGGCTCTCAACAAGATTGACTCTATCGACTTTGCCATTGCGTCACGCAATAACAACTCCGACTCGTACGGTCAGTACCTCAAAGAGCATCCTGACGGCAAGTACGCAGACAAGGCGCAGGAGTTCTTGGAAAACAAGAAGGCTACGGAGGTTCAGACTGCAGAGGTCACTCTCGTAAGAACCGTATGCAAGCATTTCTTCCAGGCCATCAACTCCAAGAGCGAATCTAAACTGACGGAAACCATAGCAGACTATCTGGGCAGTTTCCTTAATCGTTCCAATGCCTCGAGCGATGATGTGGTGACATTCATGAAGAGACTCTACAAGGACGAGGACATCACAAACATGAACTGGCATATCCTTGACGACTTCAAGGTAGAAAAGGTGGAAGGTTCTGACGGGCAGTTTAACTATAAGGCAACTTTTGGTGCCGAGCAAAACATCGAACGGACTGACGCTGCCAAGACCAAATATGCTAAATATGAGGTGACTGCAGAGGTTAACAGCGACGGCAAGATCGTCAAATTCAATATGAAGAAGGTCGCTACGAAATAAACCTTCGGCATTATTCAACATCCATAACCATTTGTCTTAACTCCTTAACTCCTTAACTCCTTAACTTCTTAACTTCTTAACTCCTTAATCACATATGCACTTCAAGTGGAACATAGAGGAATATACAGAACAGCAGCAGAGACAGGCTAAGGAACTCGGCGAGAAACTGAACATCTCGCAGATACTCAGCATGCAACTGGTGAAGCATGGCATCACTACCGAATCGGCAGCGAAGCGATTCTTCCGTCCGCAGCTGGCTGACCTCATCAATCCGTTCCTCATGAAAGATATGGATCTGGCGGTTGACAGACTGAATGACGCCATCGGACGCAAGGAGAAGATAATGGTCTATGGCGACTATGACGTAGATGGATGCACTGCTGTGGCACTGGTATATAAATTCATACAGCAGTTCTATAGCAATATATGCTACTACATACCTGACCGCTATGACGAGGGATACGGAGCTAGCACCAAAGGCATAGAATACGCTCGTGCACAGGGCGTAACGCTCATCATCATTCTGGACTGCGGCATCAAGGCACACGAAGAGATAGCCTATGCCAAGTCCGTGGGCATCGACTTCATAGTGTGCGACCACCATGTGCCTGACGAGTCCCTGCCTGACGCAGTAGCTATCCTCAACCCCAAGCGTCCTGATGACACATACCCGTTCAAGCATCTCTGCGGATGCGGCGTGGGATTCAAGTTCATGCAGGCGTTTGCCAAGAATAACGGCATACCTTTCTCACGCCTTATACCGCTGCTCGACCTCTGCGCCATCAGCATTGCTGCCGACCTGGTAGAGGTGACTGACGAAAACAGAATACTGGCTTACCACGGACTGAAGCAACTCAATCAGGAGCCTTGCATCGGTCTGCAGGCTATCATTGACATCTGTAATCTATCCGAACGCGAGATAAGCATGACGGACATCATTTTCAAGATAGGCCCGCGCATCAATGCCTCTGGACGCATGGAGAACGGCAAGGCCTCCGTGGAACTGCTCATCGAAAAGGATTACCATGCCGCCTCTACCGCTGCTAAGCACATTGACGAATACAATGAACAGCGTAAGGACATAGACAAACAGATGACGGAGGAGGCTAACAGCATCGTAGCAAGACTGGATAAGCAGGAGCATCCACAGTGCATCGTGGTATATGACGAAAACTGGAATAAGGGTGTCATTGGTATCGTGGCATCACGCCTGACAGAGATGTATTTCCGTCCTACGGTGGTACTCACACGTGAGGGAGAGTTTGCCACAGGATCAGCCCGCTCCATAGCAGGATTTGATGTATATGCCGCCATCAAGAGTTGCCGGGAGATGTTGGTAAATTTCGGTGGGCACACCTACGCATGTGGCATGACTATCAGATGGACGGACGTAGAGGTCTTCAAAAAGAGATTCGAGGACTACGTGGCTACACACATACTGCCTAAACAGACGGAACCTACTATTAAAATTGACGCACTCATCGATTTCTGTGACATCAACAAGCGACTGTTCCATGACCTGAAACGATTCTCTCCATTTGGCCCAGGTAATCCAAAGCCTGTCTTCGCTACAAAAAACGTATATGATTTCGGTACATCAAAAGTGGTAGGCAGAGAACAGGAACACATCAAACTGGAACTCGTAGATTCCAAATCGCCTACTGTGATGAACGGCATCGCCTTCGGTCAGTCGGCCTCTGCACGCTATATTAAATCAAAACGCTCATTTGACATCGCCTATACCATAGAAGAGAATATCTACAAACGCGGCAATGTACAGCTACAGATAGAGGATATTCACTATGACAAGATTTCATCAGGTACTTAAACAATATTTCGGCTACGACTCCTTTCGCAGTATCCAGTTGGATATTATACAGAGCATTGCAGATGGTCATGACACCCTCGGACTGATGCCTACGGGCGGCGGTAAGAGTATAACCTTCCAGGTGCCAGCACTGACCATGGAGGGTGTGTGCCTCGTAGTGACTCCGCTGATTGCCCTGATGAAAGACCAGGTACAACACCTTAAAGAGAAAGGCATAAAAGCCGAAGCGCTGTATTCGGGACAGACACGTCAGGAGATGGACAGGATACTGGATAATGCCATCTATGGCGCAGTGAAATTCCTGTATCTCTCTCCCGAAAGACTCTCCACGCAACTTTTCCTACAAAAGCTTTACTATATGAAGGTGTGCTTCATCACTGTAGATGAAGCTCACTGTATCTCGCAATGGGGATATGACTTCCGTCCGGCCTATCTGAGTATCAATAAGATAAGGGAGACATTGCCCTATGCACCGGTCCTCGCCCTCACTGCCACCGCTACGCCGATGGTAGTGGATGACATTCAGCAGAAACTGGATTTCGGCAAATACAACGAAAAGGTACCTCAGGTATTCAAGATGAGTTTCCGAAGGGAGAACCTGGCCTACGTGGTACGCAAGACGGAGGACAAACTCAAAGAACTGATCCACATACTCAAGGCTGTGCCCGGCAGTTCCATTGTCTATACCCGTAACAGGGATAAGACCAAGCAGATAGCCGAAGAACTCACCAACAGCGGAATAACTGCCACATTCTACCACGCAGGACTGGACCATGACGTAAAAGATGACCGACAGGCGAAATGGCAGAAAGGCGAAGTACGCGTGATGACGGCTACAAATGCCTTTGGCATGGGAATAGACAAACCTGATGTACGTACCGTAATTCACATGGATTGCCCTGACTCGCTTGAAGCATATTTCCAGGAGGCGGGCAGAGGTGGACGTGACGGTAACAAATCATATGCTGTACTGCTGTATAATGGTCTTGACAGACGTAATCTGCTGAAGCATTCTTCCACTGCCTTTCCTCCCAAAGAATATATACGAAAGGTCTATGAACATCTGGCATATTTCTTCGAACTCGCTGTGGAGAGCGGCGAGGGAGCGCGTTATGAGTTCAACGAGGGACAGTTTTGCTATCGCTTCAAGCATTATCCGCAAAGCCTCGAAGGGGCATTGTCCGTATTGCAGAATGCAGGTTACCTGAACTATGATGCCGATCCCGATTCGCAACCTCGTGTGATGTTCAGAGTTAACCGCGAGGGACTTTATGGCCTGGAGAATCTTCACCCTAACGAGGACAGGGTCATCAACACTCTATTGAGATATTATGGTTCGCTGTTTACAGACCTTACATACATCAATGAGAAATTTATCTCTGAGAAATGCGGCATTACGGAAGAGCATCTGCGATTCGCACTGCGCGAATTGGGGCGCAAGCACATAATAACCTATGTGCCAAGGCGTAACGTTCCTATCATCACATACACTCAACAGCGCATTGACTCAGACAGGCTGCGTTTCTCAAAGGAGGTATATGAGGTCCTCAAGATGAGGATGGAGGAAAGGGTAAAGGCGGTGATAAACTACTGCGACACTGATGATGAATGCAGGCAGGCTATGCTCATGGAGTACTTTGGCGAAAAGGATGCCACCACTTGTGGACACTGTGACGTTTGCCTCTCTCATAATCACAAGACCTCTACCACGGAATACGAAAAAAAAATTAAGGACTTTGTAGCTGCTAATGGTAAAATCCACATCACAAAGTTGACAGAACTTGACATTCCCAACGATATGCTGCATCTGGCATTGGAGAACCTTCGCGAAGACGAGATAGTGAAAATGGACGGTCCGTTTATCTCGCTGTTATAGAGGGGAAAAGTACTTTTTCCGAGAAATGTTTGGATATGTGGATTATTTTGTGTAATTTTGCACTCTAAAACAAACCACAGAAGCTTCTATATATGCCATATATGCCGTTTAATATGCCATTCAACTTCCTTGACATTATAGTCAAGGGCATGATTGTTGGTATCATCTGCTCTGCTCCAATGGGGCCTGTAGGAGTATTATGCGTACAGCGCACTCTCAACAAAGGACGCTGGTACGGTTTTATCACTGGACTGGGAGCAACAGCCAGCGACCTCATCTATGCATTGTTCACGGGTTTCGGCATGAGTTTCGTAATGGAATTCATTGACAATCCGCAATATAAATTCGCACTGCAGATTTTCGGTAGCATACTGCTCTTCATCTTCGGTCTCTATTGTTTCCGTTCTGACCCGAGGAAGAAGATCCACGAAAGTCGCAAAAACACGAAGGGCACACTGACCCACAACTTTGTCACGGCATTCCTCGTGACATTCTCCAATCCTCTGATTGTCTTTCTCTTCATGGCATCATTTGCCCAGTTCGCATTCATCATTCCCGACCATCCATGGGAGATGTCACTGGGTTACCTCAGCATCATCGGCGGTGCCCTACTCTGGTGGTGGGGACTTACATGGCTGATAGACAAGGTCAGAGGCAAGTTCTCACTCGAAGGAATAGTAATCATCAATAAGATAATAGGCACGATAGTGATGGTCTTCTCATCCGCTATCTTTGTTGGCACTGCCTTCAACCTGTTCTCCATCTATTAAAGGCGCCAGCCACGTTTCCCGATGTTTCCCCATCGGACACCAAAAAAGCCACCGTTCCTTGCGATCGCAAGGCCCCAATAAGAAAAAGAAACTATGCTAATATCACAACAACTCCGCCGCACCAACATTGCAGAGTACGTGCTCTACATGTGGCAGATAGAAGACATCATACGTGCATACCAGTGCGACCTTAGCCTGATACGCCGCGAATACATCTCACGCTTTGAACTCGACGACGAACAACGTGATGAGATGATTGACTGGTACGGTAACCTGATACGCATGATCAGGGAAGAAGGCAAGGTACAGCAGGGACACATACAGATTATCAAGATTGTAATACAGCAGATGGCAGAACTGCACGAGATGCTAATGCAGTCACCAAAGTTCCCATTCTACAGCGCTGAATACTACAAGGTTTTGCCTTTCATCGTAGAACTGCGAAGCAAAGGCAGCAAGGAAGTAGGCGAGATAGAAACCTGCCTCAATGCTCTCTATGGCGTCATGATGCTGAGACTTCAGAAGAAAGAGATCAGCACCAACACCGAAACTGCTGTAAAAGAAATCACAACATTCCTCGGCATGCTCTCAGATTACTACAAGAAGGATAAAGAGGAGGGATTAAAATTCGAAGACGATTAAAAAAAACGAAACGTCGAAACATCGAGAAACCACCACCCGAAAAACAATACTAATCCGTCAAATAGTTAAATACAAAAGATGAATCCAGAAATAGAACGCAGACGAACCTTCGCCATCATCTCACACCCTGATGCCGGTAAGACCACACTTACAGAGAAATTCCTCCTCTTCGGTGGACAGATACAAGTAGCTGGAGCGGTAAAGTCAAACAAGATACGCAAGACCGCGACATCTGACTGGATGGACATTGAGAAGCAGCGTGGTATCTCCGTCTCTACATCCGTGATGGAGTTTGACTACCTCCCACCTGCTATGGATCCTGCAACAGCCCCATACAAGGTTAACATCCTTGACACACCTGGCCACCAGGATTTCTGCGAGGACACATACCGCACTCTGACAGCCGTTGACAGCGCCATCATCGTGGTCGACGGAGCTAAAGGTGTAGAGGCTCAGACACGTAAGCTCATGGAGGTGTGCCGCATGCGCAACACACCTGTTATCATATTCATCAACAAGATGGACCGCGAAGGTCGTGACCCTTTTGAACTCCTCGACGAACTGGAAGAAGAGCTTCAGATTAAGGTCAGACCTCTCTCATGGCCTATCAACCAGGGTGTTAAGTTCAAGGGGGTATATAACATATATGAAAACCAGCTTAACCTCTTCACCCCTGACAAACAGCGTGTCACAGAGAAGATTGCCATAGACATAACATCGGCAGACCTTGACGCTCAGGTGGGCGAGGATGATGCACAGCAACTGCGCGACGACCTAGAACTGGTCAGCGGTGTGTATCCCGACTTTGATGTGGAGACCTACCGCTCGGCTGAGGTTGCACCGGTATTCTTCGGTTCTGCACTCAATAATTTCGGTGTACAGGAACTCCTCGACTGTTTCGTGGAGATAGCCCCTTCTCCTCGCGAGACGAAGGCAGAAGAACGCATGGTGGCTCCTGACGAGAAGAAGTTCACTGGATTTATATTCAAAATCACAGCAAACATCGACCCTAACCACCGTTCCTGCATCGCATTCTGTAAGGTATGCTCGGGTAAATTCCAGCGCAACCAGCCTTACCTGCATGTTGGCATGGGCAAGACCGTACGCTTCTCTTCTCCTACGCAGTTTATGGCTCAGCGCAAGAGCACTATCGACGAGGCATGGGCTGGTGACATCGTTGGTCTGCCTGACAATGGAATATTCAAGATCGGTGATACTCTCACCGAGGGCGAACTCCTCCATTTCCGTGGCCTGCCTTCTTTCTCACCAGAGATGTTCAAGTATATCGAGAATGATGACCCAATGAAGGCTAAGCAGTTCCAGAAGGGATTGGAGCAGCTGATGAACGAAGGTGTCGCACAGCTCTTTGTCAACCAGTTCAACGGACGTCGCATCGTGGGCACTGTGGGCCAACTGCAGTTTGAGGTTATACAGTACCGTCTTGAGAACGAATACAATGCAAAGTGCCGTTGGGAACCTGTCCACTTGCACAAGGCTTGCTGGATAGAGAGTGATGATGCTGCCGAACTTGACAATTTCAAGAAACGTAAGTATCAGTACATGGCGAAGGACAAAGATGGTCGTGACGTATTCCTTGCCGACTCTGGCTATGTGCTGTCCATGGCACAGCAGGACTTCGAAAACATCAAATTCCATTTCACAAGCGAATTTTAGTCCCAATCACATGATGGTGGGAAATATTAGTGACAAAGAAGTATAACAACATACTTATATCCGTCGGATGCAACATAGACCATGATGCACAGATGGCACGTGCCAAGGAATGCCTGTCAAAGACATTCCCTGGCATTCGACTTTCCACATACATCATCTCACCTGCATACGGAATGCCAGAAGATGCATCGCCATACGCAAACATGCTTGCAGAAGGACTCACGGAACTGGACGAACCAGCGCTTACAGGTCTGCTCAAGGACATGGAATGCCAACTTGGCGACAGTAAGACCGAGAGAGAAAGCGGGAGAATATGGATGGACCTCGACTTATTATTATATAATAAGGTGTATAGACACGAGAAAGACTGGGAACGTCCATATATTAAAGAACTGCTCCAGATGCTGGCTTCATTACTCCTGATATGCACCCTGCACATATTTCCGCTCACTGCAAATGCACAAAGCAATAACCCATTAAGGACAGAATCTACATCCGCGCCCAACAAAAAGGAGGACGCTTTCCTTCTTGCAAGGGCATTGGAGTATTATCAGGGTTGCAAATACCATGAGGCATCTTTAGCATTCGAGAAACTGAAAGCGTCATACAAACTCAACCCGCGATTCATGGCGTTCCTAGGTTTTTGCTACTTCAAAGAGGGCAAATACGAAGAGGCAATAGATAACCTCACAGAGGGAATACCCGAATTATCAGCTTATTCACCTCACGAACAGTCGGTATACATATTCTCATGTGCCGAGAGCCATTTCCAGCTGAGGCAATACGAGGATGCCATACATTACTATACCATGGCAATACCTCTCGTTGATGGATATGAGAAGGGTGACATTCTATACCATAAGGCATTCTCATACTATATGCAGGGCAAATACAGTCAGGCACACTCCACATTCAACGATGCCCTGGCATTACTGAAAACAGAATTGCCTGACGACACTCACGATGAGTCTGCCGAACTGCACAAGGCACGAATACAACAGACCGAAAACATGATACGCGGTCTGTCCAGGATAATAAAAGCATATTAGTTAGGTTTATGAAAGAAGCAATTAAACAATACATGGCAAAAAACGGACTACAACAATTCTGTCCGCAAACGGCCTTGTTTGACATGGACGGCGTTCTCTACGACTCCATGCCTAATCATGCCATCGCATGGCATGACTCTATGAAGGAATACAATCTACGCATCTCTCATGAGGAAGCATATCTGTACGAGGGTATGCGTGGTGTAGAAACCATCAAGCTCCTGGCACAGGACCAATGGAAACGAGACATATCTGACGAAGAGGCACAGCAGATGTACGTCACGAAATCAGAACACTATGCCAAGAGAACTACTGCAAACCTCATCCCCGGGGTATTGGACTTGCAAAGATATCTTCGAGAAAAAGGAATAACGATTGGAGTGGTCACTGGCAGTGGACAGTTGTCACTCATCCAACGTATCCTCAGAGATTTCGATGGTCTGGTATCACCAGATGTCATAGTCAGTGCTCATGATGTCAACCATGGCAAACCTGCTCCTGATCCATATCTTATGGGCATGCAGAAAGCCAAGTCGTCACCATGCAACACCATCATCGTGGAGAATGCTCCACTTGGAGTACAGGCTGGCGTTGCAGCTGGTTGTTTCACCGTGGCCGTCAACACAGGTCCCCTATCCGATGATATCCTTCGTGAGGCAGGAGCAGACATCGTTTTCCCTGATATGAATACATTCCTTTACTCTCTGAAAGACACACTATCATAAAATGTCACAGAATAAGACACACGAACACATCATTGCCCATGCATCCATGTTCCTGGCATGCGCATTCTGGGGTCTGATGGCACCTTTGGGAAAAGACGCCATGACGCACGGCATCGACGGCATTGACATGGTAACATTCCGAGTTCTCGGTGGTGCCATACTGTTTTGGTTTACATCTTTATTCGTAAAGAGAGAGCATGTATGTACCAAGGACAAACTGCGCTTTGCAGGCGCCGGCCTCTTCGGATTGGTATTCAACCAATGTTGTTACACCATAGGGCTCAGCATCACTTCGCCAATCAATGCATCCATCGTCACCACCTCGATGCCTATATTCGCCATGCTTTTGTCCGCATTGATTCTGAAAGAACCTATCACCGGCAAGAAAGCAGGTGGCGTGGCACTCGGTTGTTCCGGGGCTCTTATCCTTATACTGACAAGTGCCTCTGCCGTCTCAGACAAAGTTGGTGATATCAGAGGCGACCTGCTATGCCTTAGCGCTCAGTTCTGCTTCGCATTATACCTGGCACTCTTCAATCCTCTTATCAAGAAATACAATGTGTTCACCGTCAACAAGTGGATGTTTCTGTGGGCATCAATCATGATATTACCATTCACAGCCAACCACGTAGCCAATATTCCGTTCCATGAAGTACCTGTAAAGACATGGCTGGAAGCTGGATATGTAGTATTCTTCGGTACATACGTAGGATATATCCTCACAATGATAGGCCAGAGGACACTGCGCCCGACTGTGGTCAGCGTCTATAACTACGTCCAACCTATAGTCTCCGTATCTGTCAGCATCATGATAGGCATCGGCATCCTTCAGTGGAGCCAGGCACTCGCTGTGATACTCGTATTCAGCGGTGTGTGGCTTGTGACAAAATCAAGGGCAAAAGACAGCACATCTAAAGACGTAAAAAGTCACTAAACTGTTGAGAATCATCAAAGAACACTGTCTTTTTGCAAATATTTCCAAAATAAATGCAAAATAATTTGGAGATTTCAGTTATTTTTGCTAATTTTGCACAAAATATATACTTAATAATAGAAAAGCATATATACTTAAAAGTAATAAAGCAAAGTTAAAATTTGATTATCTAAACAACCGGTAAGAAAGAATCGAACTAAAAAACAAATCATATATGAGAAAGAAATTATTGACATTAGCCACCGTATGCACACTTTGCGTAAGTGGTGCTTCAGCATTTAATGAAGTTAATGAAATCACCGACAAGATGGGTGTTTTCACATACACATGGGAATCCACCGATGAGTTCATAATAAGCGAAGGCGAAGAGACTGTCAGGACAGAAAAAAAAGTCACACCAAACATTGCTGATTGGTCGATTGACATAACATGGAAAGACACCAAAGAAATAAACGATCTGCAGAAGATGATATTTCTCACCTTGACAGGCCAAAAGCTTACCATGTACAAGTATCCTCAGATACAGCCTTGGGAAGGCGGTTTCAAAAACTCCTACGAAGGAGATTACATGGATGTTGATGTCTATTCGGTATGTGAAGATGATGACGAGAATCTTATATACTATGTTGACACAGAAACTCCTGAATACGCAGATTACGAGGACGTAATGATGAAGGCACAGCAGATTAATAGCAGCATCATCAAAGGAGACAAATGCAAGAATAGTACTGACGCAGATGATTACCAAATAAATCCTGACCTCTATTACATACAAAGCAGAAGCGGTAAGAAGTATTCTTATTCTGCTATTCTCTTCGCAACATACGATTGGGAAATTGGAACTACATATACAAACTCTGCAATCACCTACGTACCACAGAAATTCAAAGACGGTGCACTCAAGAGTAGTTCTAACACCATCTCATACATCGAAGTAACTGGTGTGCCAACAAACTTCTTCACACCTATCAAGACAGACCTTAAGCAAAATACTTACACTGGTGGTCTGCTATATAACGGTGACATGTCACAGCTTTATGTTGGCACTGGTCTCAAGTCCGGTAACAAATATTACCTTGACGATGCAACCTACAAAATCAGTGAGCAGTGTCTTGCAAACCTCAGTGGTGTAACACTGATAGCATCTAACCCTAACACCATCATTACAGGTTCAGGACAGTTAGGTGGAACCAATAATACATTGGTTGTAGCAGACGAACTGACAGCGACACCTATCAACGATAAGACACTTAAGGTTTCAGGTGTCGTAACAGCAGCATCGCTTGCAAAGTTTGATATCGGTAACTACCTCAATGCTGATTTCACTGAGGCTATCATCGCTAGTGAAAATAAATTGGAGATCGAGGTTCCAACAAACAAGCTTTACTACTTTGCAAAGGATGCAAATGTAAGCGGTACAAACGTTGTAATCAACAAGTCTTGCGAATCATACGTGATCAAGGATACTGAAAATGGTTCACCTGTCCTCACAGAAATCTACGTTTACAAGCCATTCGTTGCAGAAGAAGCTATCTACGAGCGTTCATTCACAAGAGGAAAATACGGTACTCTCATTATGCCATTCGGAGGCAGTAATGCTAATTCATGTTTGGAGTATTCAGCGTTGACAACATATGACCCTTCAACTCAGAAGATGGTGTTCACACGTGAGTACACTCTTGCTGCAAACAAACCTTATCTCGTATATGCAACATCTTCTACCCAGAATATCACTGAAATGCGTGTACAGGTTAACGCAACAATTGCTAACAGCATAGAAGAAAACGGAGCTACAATCATTGGCACATATTCTACAATGTACGCATCCAAGGGTGACTTTGATTTGGCAAATGACTACATGTTCAATGCTAGCGGTGCTCTGAACTTTATCACCTCGACAAATGGCCTTCGCCCTGGACGTGCTTATATGAACATTCCTGATGGACCAAAGAAGAGTTCTACACAGTCTATAACAATTGACATTGTTGACGAGGATGGTATCTTCACAACAATCAATGGTGTTGATGACGAAACTGATATCGACGGTGTAGTTTCTGAGGATGTTGCAAACAACACAACCGTTGTAGTCACAAAGTACTACGATATGAACGGTACACAGGTTAACACTCCTGTTGCAGGTCTCAACATCGTTAAGGAAATTCTTGCAAATGGTAAGATAAATATCAAGAAAGTCGTTTTCTAATAAAAAGAAAGAAAAATGAAGAAATATATAGTACCAAAGGCTAAAGTGGTTAATCTCGGTCCAATGAACTTTCTTATGGGAAGTAATAATTTCGTTGATGGAGCAGAAAAAGATAAAGATAGTGGCAATATCAACACTGGTTTCACTGGTGAAGACATGGAAGAAGGCGGCTGGGGCGAATAACCAGAAAACAACTTAACAAATAGAAGTAAGAACGTACTGCATACAAGATATGCAGTACGTTTTTCGTTTATATCATCTTGACATGTACTGTGACTGACAGTAGAAAGAAATAAAAGTTAATGATTTTCTTGTCAATTCCAAAGAAAATATGTATCTTTGCAAAAACTATTAACAATAAACATGCAAGCATTACTACCATTACTCTTTTTTATTTTCATTTACCTCGGTGTAAGTATAGCCGCAGGTGATTTCTACAAGATACCTATCACCGTAGCATTTCTACTCACCGCCATCGTAAGCATAATGGTATCCAAGGGTACGGTAAAAGATAGGATAACCATATTCAGCAAGGGAGCAGGCAATGATAACATGATGCTCATGATATGGATCTTCATACTCGCTGGAGCATTTGCTAATTCTGCAAAACAGATGGGTAGCATCAACGATGTCGTAAACCTCACCTTAGGTTTTATGCCTGCATGGGCACTTTTGGCAGGTCTATTCCTGTCTGCTGCAATAATATCACTATCCATCGGCACAAGCGTGGGCACAATAGTAGCGCTGACCCCTATAGCTACTGGAATAGCATCTACAGTAAACGTATCAGTGCCTCTGATGGTCGCAATCGTTGTAGGCGGCGCATTCTTTGGCGACAACTTGTCATTCATCTCCGACACCACGGTCGTTGCCACACAGTCACAGGGATGCCGCATGAGCGATAAGTTTCGCACAAACATCAAAATCGCTCTCCCTGCCGCACTGCTAATGATAGTGATATATGGCATCATGGGTATAGATGTCCGCATACCGCAGGAACTCCCAGCAGTAAACTATCTCAATGTGATGCCATATGTTGTCGTTCTAGCAACTGCCATAGCAGGAATGGACGTAATGATAGTGCTAGCAATAGGTTGCCTGCTCAACGGCGTTATAGGTTATCTTATACCAGCAGCAACACAGGGAATTGCCATAGACCAATGTTTCTATAACTGGTTCGGAGCCATGAGCGAAGGCGTCTTGGGCATGAGCGAACTCATCATCGTATCTTTACTAGCCGGAGGCATACTGGAGTGCATTCGCGTCAATGGCGGCATAAAGTATATAATGGATCATATACTTGGCCACATTCATTCGCAGCGAAGCGCAGAAACGAGCATTGCCGCTCTCGTATCATTCGTTGACGTCTGCACTGCAAATAACACCATAGCAATAATTACTGTATCAGGCATTGCAAAGGACATTGCCCAGCGATACAATCTCGATCCTAAGAGAGTGGCAAGCATACTGGACACATTCTCTTGCATCATGCAGGGGATTATACCGTACGGAGCGCAGTTGCTCATGGCATCAGCACTCGCGAGCATCACTCCAACGGAGATAATTCCATACCTCTTCTATCCATACGCACTTGCTATATGCGCTATATCAACAATACTAATCAGAAAAAACAAACAGCATGAATAAATTTGTAACTATCATCGTATCACTACTCCTGACAAGCATCGGAACAAACGCAGAAAGCGTAGCCGACGTCAAGGACATCATCACTAAGGTCAATGACACCTGGCAGTCACAGCATCCCAACCACGAACGGTCTTTCTGGGATAATGCGGTATATCACACCGGTAACATGGAAGCATACGGCTACATGAAGAAACAGTCATGGCTCGACTACTCCATTGCCTGGGCAGAAAAGAACAAATGGCAGGGAGCCCAGCAGACAGACAAAACGAAATGGAAATATAAGAACTACGGCGAAGGGAAAGACTATGTGCTCTTTGGCGACTGGCAGATATGCTTCCAAACATACGTTGACATATACAACTTCACAGGCAAATCCAACGAGCAGTACATTGCACGTGCCAAGGAGGTAATGGGTTATGAAGCAGCAAGCCAGGATAACGACTTCTGGTGGTGGGCTGATGCTCTCTACATGGTGATGCCGGTAATGACAAAGATGTACAACCTCACAGGTGACGAGGCATACCTCAACAAGATGTACGACAACTGGTCATACTCTAACAGCATCATGTATGACAAAGAAACGGGACTCTATTTCCGTGACGGCAAATATGTATATCCAAAACATACGACAGCATCTGGCAAAAAAGACTTCTGGGCACGCGGCGATGGATGGGTAATGGCAGCATTTGCCAAAATACTCAAGGACATGCCAAAGAATGCCAAACACAGAAAGGAATACATCAAATACTACAAGAAGTTGGCTAAGGCGGTTGTAAAATGCCAGCAGGAGGAAGGTTACTGGACCCGCTCAATGCTGGATCCAGAGCAGGCGCCAGGCCGAGAGACTAGTGGAACAGCACTCTTCTGTTACTCTCTCTTCTGGGGTGTAAACAATGGAATCCTGCCTTCATCATACAAGAAACCTGCCCTGAAGGCATGGAACTATCTCTCTACTATAGCACTTCAGCCAGACAACACCGTTGGTTATGTACAGCCTATCGGTGAGAAGGCTATCCCTGGACAGGTTGTTAACCAGAAATCTACATCTAATTTCGGCACAGGAGCATTCCTCCTCGCAGCCTGTGAATACGCCCGCTTCCTTGAAAAGAAGTAAAAGCAACAACAAGACATATCGGTAAGCATTCAAAGAAATACACGTTGTATTATCACACCTATATACTATAGTTACAGCGGCTATCACTTCATGTAGGAGTTGATAGTCGCTGTAGTTTTTTTTATACCTATATGTTGTAGTCATGCTATACTTCATCACGC
>JAZLIN010000002.1:0-4352 GCA_045617365.1 Prevotella sp.
CGGACAACAACTTTTGGACAATCGCCCAGACAATCACAGTTGGTACCTATCGGCTCGTGGTGATTACCCATAACAGCGACAGTTCAGCTACCATCACTTTGACCGAGAAGGTGACGTTTCCGAGCAATAAAGTAACCAACACCTTTTTATTATTATGGTAACCGCGTTGTGACCGACAGTCAAAGTCGTATGACATCACGCTCCCCTAGGTCGTAGCCATGTTCCGGCTCGTGCTGACCGACGAGGAAATCCCGTCGAATGTAGCTAAGTTGAAGTTCAACTATACGGGGGCTTTTCGACCTTCAACCCATCGGCAGGCTACGGTTTAGTGAACTCCAAGCAGACCGAAATCCGCATTGTCGCCACCGGCCTTACCGTCTTCGGCATCTACACCCTTCTTCATACCGAGGGGGACGTGCTAACAAAGCTCACCATCACTATCCTCAGTGCCAACGACAATACGACAAAGGAACGTATCTTCGAGAACGTCCCCGTCACCAGAAACCAAATTACCCGCTACATCAGCAGTTTTTTCGATAGTGACGGAAGCGGCCAGTTCACGGACGGCACCTTCCGCTTGACCACCGACGGTGATTGAGACTGCGTGAACGGATACACGTTCTGACCATTTATCTCTCTATTTCAAGAGCCAGGGCAATCGCATTGTCTCAGCATTTTATGTTAAATACCAAATGAGTCATCATGTCTCTTATTTTCTGATAGTTTTTAATACAAACTGTCAATTTGTCAGTTTTAAATCTGATAGTCATTTGGCACTAATTTTGTTTTTATGTAAATAAGGAGTCATCAGAGATGACCAAAACAGATAAATATTTTAATCTAAAATTTTAAATTTGTTATGACAACAAAAATTAGTGCGAATGTTTAGACTGGGCCTCTGGATAAAGGGGCTCTACTAAACGCTGCAGAAATGCAGAGGGTAGAATGTGGCATTGCAATGTGCATGGATGTACTGGGGTTATGTGGATATACTCTTTCCCTTGCCATAGCCCAGACGGGTGGCGATGTTCCAGATGAGGTGCTTTACGTCAAAGGTTGACAGCGTCACCTTGAACTGCGTGAACGGGGTCGGCTTGCATTTTGGGTTTTCGGCAAAGGCATTCAGTTCTTTCCAGAGGTCATCCATATACTTGTCCTCGATGTACGGGGACATGATGAAGCGGACATATTTCTCGATGGCAACAAGCTTCATCCGGGCATCGGCTGCCTGTTTCTTCTCGTGGTACCTGAT
This sequence comes from Prevotella sp., assembly GCA_045617365.1. GTDB lineage: Bacteria > Bacteroidota > Bacteroidia > Bacteroidales > Bacteroidaceae > Prevotella. The sequence continues at coordinate 1,253 of JAZLIN010000002.1, forward strand.
TCCTACCAGATAGGTGGCAGCGGCATCGCATGGCTCTACGGTCGGGATTTCTTCTGATGCCTGTCCTTGCTCATCGGTGGATTCCTCTGCAGGGCTGTCTGTGGGAGCGGACTTTTTCGGTCTGGCATTGTCTGCCGGTTGTGACTCTGCGTATGCATCTGCCTCTGCCTCGGAACTGGCAATCGATGCCGAACTGCTGTCTGCGGAGGATTCTGCTATGTTGACATTGTTGTTGGTGATGTCATTGACCACATTGTTTACGACCTCTGTGTTGACCTCGTTGACGATTTCGTTCTGGTTGACGATGGTGTTCTGGACAATGATCTGAGGCTGCTGGGACTGCTGCGGTTCTGGGTGTGAGACTTCACGGCTTTGTACTTCTGCAAGCTGTTGCTTCCTTGCCTCTTCCGCCTGTTCCTCTGCCAGTTTCTCTGCCTTGATGCGCTCCCGCTCGCTCTTGGGAACGATATTGTACAATTTGTTGAAGATATGAAAAGTACCGCCACATAATGCTATTGCCACAACAGCAAAGCATATTGATGCAAAAGCTATATCATGAGTACCATTTCTCACGATGACAAACACAAGGTAGGAAATCAGAATGCACCCACCGAGTATTGCTGACAGGATGAAGTATTTCTCGCTTTTGTCTTTGTTCATGTTTTTTATAAAAGGTATTTTATCGCGATTCCTGTTAGAATGGCAATGGTGAAGCTCGCGAGTGTTCCAATCAGTACATACTCTGTGGTACGAATCTCCTTTGCCTTGTTCAATTCGCCAAAACGGAATACGGATTTCGCTGCTAACAAAAATCCGACACTTTCAATGCTTCCGATAAGGATAAATGTAAGGATCAATATTCGCTCAATATAGCCAATCCACTTACCAGCATTAGGCAGACTTTGCGTGTTTGGCGATGCAGGATTCCACTTGTCGAGGAACAAACTCAACAGGATGGACGAAGGCTTCAGCATCAGGAGATAAGCCATACCTATAAACCAGATATTCACAGAGCAAGGAGTTTCCATACAGGACAATCCGACCTCTTCTCCGCACAGGAAGAACCAAAGCAGTCCTATCACGGCTAAATGAGCGAATTGATCTGCAAGGAATATCGCAAGGGAATCCTTATGAAGCTTGCACTTTATCACATCTATGATGAAATGACTAATGAAAAGTACTACTGGAATCTGCCAGCAAGACCATTCTGCAACAAGCAGGTATGCTACAATTGCATGAATCGCACTATGAAGTATCTGGTAGCAATAGCCCTTGATTCCGGGCTTGCGCTTACCTGTATTGATAGCATCTGTCTGGAAGAAAAAATCTGAGCACAGATGGGCACAAAGAAGTTTTACCAAAATAATGAACGCTTCCATATTAGTATTTAATGAATTGTGAGATGAGTGATTTGTTATATTCTATATAATCCAGGATTAACTGGACTTTGGCAGATGCCCAATGGGAGTTGAAGTTCTGCTTTGTCAAGCCTAAGTCTGCTGCCATATCTTTCTGCGTCTTGGGAAATAGCAGGGAGTGATATACAACATTTGCCTGTTTTACCGTCCATGAAGACACAACATCATCTGCAAAGCGTGTTACGATGTCCATAGTATTATTATATTCTGTCCATGGCGTGGCAATAGCCAGTTTCTTCTTGCCCATAGCGTCAAAAGTTCTACCGGACAATCTGAATGCTTCACCGTCACTGGTAACAATATTGCCACTTTCAAAAGAGACTTCACCGATTCCTACAGAAACTCTGGCATCCCATATAACCTTCTTTTCTGGGGTCGTAGCCTGGAGTTTTGCCCTTAGTGCAACGGCTACAGTCAGCGTGAGTTCTGGCTTGTCTATAACAACCTGAAAACTATCACCTCTGTACATCTCTATTTTTATAGGAGTCAGGGGTAAGAAGTCTGTGACACATGCATTTAATGCATCTACAACTGTCTGCCGCCATTCGACCGCGATATTGGTTGAGTTAACCAAATCGCCTGTTATTACACCTTTAATCATATACATTATTTTTCTGATGATGCAAAGTTAATACTTTTCCTTGATTTAGTCAAATGATTTTGGTTGATTTTTCAAAATCAAGCTAATATATTTGATTTTTTTAACATACTATGATTGTTCTATCTTACTCAAAGTGAATCTTGCGAGGCAAAATCAAGGGATTTTATTTGATTTCAATGAATCAACCAAATTGAGTTGATTTTCTCTGACAGCAACAATATTAAGGAAGGACTTTTGCCCTCCCTTATATTATTGCAAAAACGGCAATTACCACTACCATTATGCCGTCTCTACAGAATCAATCTTTGCCGTCTTTGGCGCAAGCGGTTTGAGAGCAGGACTCACGATAGGTTTCAGCGTGATGCGGTCAACGCTCTGTCGCTTTGTCTCGTCGCTCATGTCGGCATAGATCTGAGTCGTCTCGACGTTCTTGTGCCCGAGCATCCGCTGGATGGCATAGATGCTTGTCCCTGCGTCTGCCTGCAGCGAACCGAAGGTGTGACGCGCACAGTGGAAGGAGATATGCTTGGTTATGCCTGCCGCCTTCATCCAGTTCTTCAGCGGTGACTGGAACATGCTGTCCTTCAGGTTCGGGAAGACCTTGTCTGAGGGCTGTCTGTCCTTATCCTCGTCATAGAAGCCTATGAGTTCAAGTGCCTCCTCGCTGATTGGGTTGTTGATGAGTTGCTTGGTCTTCTGCATACGGACGGTGATGTACATGCCTCCGTTACCGTAAGGCTGTATCTTCATCCAGGTGAGTCCCTTAACATCGCTCTTGCGGATTCCCGTGAGGCAAGAGAAGAGGAAGGCTTTCTTCAGTTCCGGCTCCTGGCACTCCGTCTCTGCCAGCTTTACGAGCTCTGGCTGCGAGAGGTGTTCCTTTTCGGTCGGGATGGTGTCTATCCTCTCCAGATAGCCGTTGGGGTTCTCCTGAATCCTATGGTCACGGTAGGCGGTATGGAGCACGGCACGGAAGGTTGACCAGTAGCCGGCGATGGTGTTGATGTGCAGCCTGTACTCCTTGTGGAGTGTCTGGGGTGCGGTGAACAGGTACTGCATGAACCTGTTGCAGAGTTCGACG
>JAZLIN010000003.1:0-15790 GCA_045617365.1 Prevotella sp.
CAAACGGACTGGTAAGAACGGAAACCTATGGGCGAATGAACTTAAAAACTTGACCACTCCACTTTTCACTTATAACTTCTATACTCATGGCACTTCTTTACTACATTATTTCACCTTACCCACTCACTTTCTCGTAGAACCCATTTTTTAAAGGGGTGTTCTATTAATTACCACGGTAATTTATTCAATATCGTTAGAGTGTCCTTTTGTCATCTTTTGGCTTTTATCTGGCTCATTTCGAACTCCGCTTTGCGCCTGAGCACCTACGGAGCACAAGAAGTTTCATCAGTCACAATGCCCGCATTGTTCCTTCTTCAACTTTCAAAATGATCTCAGCTAAAACTTCAAAATCTGACAAAGCTAATTAATAGAACACCCCTTAACGTTTACTTAGCAGAAAAACTCCACAAACAGAGAAGGTGGACATCACCATATTGCCACTATTTTGTCACTCATCTAACATACATTAGTGATTTCGCGAATGAATAAAATGTAGTAATTTTGCACTCAGAAATCGTTCGATGTCCAACATCGTACCCAAAATATTAATTAAGCAACAACAGACAAGATGGAAATTAAGTACTACAAGACATTCAGTGAGAGCCTCCAGCGCGAGATGGAGTACAAGACCTTCGGCAATGCAGGTCAGGGAGTGTTAGTATTCCCAAGTCAGGATCAGAGATTCTATGAGTGGGAAGATAATGGTATGATTGATGTCCTCGCTCCAATGATCGAGGCTGGACAGATCCGTCTTATCTGCTGCGACAGCATCGATGCTGAGACATGGAGCCGTACTGAAGGTGACCATCATGAGCGTATAGAACTGCATGAGCGTTGGTTCGACTATATTGTCAACGAACTGATACCTGAGGTTCGCAGGGACAACGAGCAGTTTATCGTGACTGGTTGCTCTATGGGCGGATACCATGCAGGCAATTTCTTCTTCCGCCGCCCAGACCTCTTCAGCACATTGTTCTCTATGAGTGGTCTGTTCTATGCTGACTATTTCTTCCCAAACTACAGCGACGAACTCATCTACCGCAATTCACCTGAGGCTTTCCTGAAGTCTTACAATGACCCTAACGTGCTTCTCGACACCTATCGCAACAAGCGCATCGTGCTTTGCTGCGGACAAGGTCAGTGGGAGAGCATCACACAGGCTTCAACAGGCAGACTGGGTGCCATCCTTGCAGACAAAGGCATAGACACATGGGTTGACATCTGGGGAAAGGATGTATTCCATGACTTTGTATGGTGGCGCAAACAGGTGGTTTATCATTTTGGCAAACTGCTCGAACAGCGTATCGCTGCATAAAAATCGTATAACAATTTGGTCATTCCCTTTTTTCTTCGTACCTTTGCGCATCAAAATCAGAATATTTTTATGATTTAGTCTAAAGAGGAACAAGGAACGCAAACACGCACAGGAGTGATAACAACCAGAGAAATAAGATGAATTTTATATTTGTATCACCACAGTTTCCTCATACATACTGGATGTTTTGTAAGAAACTGAAAGAGAATGGCGTTAACGTCCTCGGCATAGCTGATGTTCCCTACGAATCATTGAGCCAGGACCTGAAGGACTCGCTGACTGAATACTATCGTGTGGAAAACATGGAGTGCTACGAGCAGATGTTCAAGGCTGTGGCATTTCTTTCCTACAAGTACGGCAAGATTGACTGGATAGAGTCAAACAACGAATATTGGCTTGAGCAGGATGCTCATCTGCGTACGGACTTCAACGTGACTACTGGCATACAGAATGACAAGATCGGATTCATCAAGGAGAAGTCGGAGATGAAGAAGATATATCTGTCTAATGGCATTCCAACGGCTCGTCAGCAAAAGGTCAGCGAGGGTCTGGACGCATCGCTCAGATTCTGTGGCAAATGCGGTTACCCTGTCATTGCCAAACCTGACATAGGCGTCGGTGCAGGAGGTACGCACAAGATTCACAATGAGCAGGAGCTGAGAGCCTTCTTCAAGTCGTATGCCGACAGTGCATACGTCATCGAAGAATTTATCACTGGTGAGATTTGCTCCTACGATGCCATCATAAGCAACACTGGCGAAGCGATCTTTGAGTCCATGACAGTATGGCCGCCAAGCATTATGGATATCGTCAATAAGAAACTGGACCTCTCATACTATGTAGCAAAGGAGATACCTGAGTCGCTGAGTGTCATCGGACGCGAGACGGTAAAGGCTTTTGGCGTAACAAATCGCTTCGTGCATCTGGAGTATTTCCGTCTTGACAAACCAAGAAAGAACCTCGGTGAGGTGGGTGACTTCGTGGCTCTTGAGGTGAATATGCGTCCTGCTGGTGGCTATACGCCTGATATGATAAACTATGCGCACTCTACTGATGTGTACAAGATCTGGGCGGACATGGTCGCTTTCGGCAAGTCAAAACTGGCAAGGAGTTCGCAGCATGATGCTGGCAACGCTCTGAGCACCGCATGGCAGGATGAATACTATTGCGTGTTTGCATCACGCAGGGACATCTATGACTATGTGCATAGCCACGAAGAGATCCTGGCAAGATACAGCGACTGTATCGTGATGTGCGAGCGCATGCCTGAGATTCTGTCCGGCGCCATGGGCAACCAGATGTACACGGTCAAGCTCAAGACAGAGGAGGAAAGGGACGAATTCATCCAGTTCGTACATAAGAAAATATAAAGAAAGGAAAACAAAAGGAATCAAACTATTATGACAATAAACTATATAAAGAACTACAGCCAATCGCTTGGGCGCGATATGGAGTATAAGACATACGGAGACAGCGGTCATGCGGTACTCGTATTCCCTTCACAGGACGGAAGATTCTTCGACTATGAGAATATGGGTATGGTGGATGCCGCAGCCCCATTCATTGAGCAGGGTAAGATCCGTCTTATCTGTGTTGACAGCATTGACGGCGAGACATGGAGCAACCTCGGCGGTGATGCACGATGGCGCATTGAGCTGCATGAGCGCTGGTATCACTACATCGTTGACGAGTTGATACCACAGGTGCGCAGGGGAGACGAGACATTCTTCGTCACGGGTTGCTCCATGGGCGGATTCCATGCAGGTAATTTCTTCTTCCGCCGCCCAGACCTGTTTGATACTCTCATAGCTCTCAGCGGACTTTACCACGCCAGTTATTTCTTTGGTGACTATAGTGACGAACTGGTGTATAGCAACTCCCCTATCGACTTCCTTACATGGATGCCGGCAGACCACTATTATTGGGATATGTACCGCAATCGCAGGATTATCTGCTGCGTAGGTCAGGGCAACTGGGAGGATGATCTGCTTGATTCCACCCGTCGTCTGGATACCGTGCTTGCACAGAAGAATGTGCCTCACTGGTTTGACTATTGGGGATTTGACTCTGCACACGACTGGCCATGGTGGCAGAAGCAGATAGGCTATTTCCTTGACAAAGTACTGAATTGATGGACGCTTAAGCTGACTGACACATGGTAAACAAATTTGATTATTACTACCCGGCAGCGGGTGAGAACAGACGCATACATCTCTACCTCCCTGACGATTACTATCAGACGGATGAGAGGTATGCCGTACTGTATATGTTTGATGGTCACAACCTTTTCTTCGATGGCGATGCTACTTTCGGGAAATCGCTCGGACTGAAGGATTTTCTTGATGGCTGGTGGAAGAAACTCATCGTCGTTGGCATTGAATGTGCGCAGGATGACTGGACACGTGTAAAGGAATACTGCCCATACGACATTGAGAGCAGGATATATGGTCATATACCTGGCCGCGGTCATCAGACATTTGAGTGGATCGTCAATGACCTGAAGGCTCACATTGACAGCAACTATCGCACTTACCCTCAGCGCGAGGCTACAGCGATAGCGGGTTATTCGATGGGCGGCATGATGGCTATGTATGGCGTCACCAAGTTTAACCACATATTCTCTAAGGCCGCTGTGATCTCTGCTGCATTCCAACCTGCCATGCATTATTTCCGTAATGACATCAGCAACGGAACATTCAACACCGACAGCAAGATGTTCCTCTCATGGGGTAGCAACGAACTCAATGATGAATGGGATCTTGAGGATCGCATACGCGAGATAGAATGGCTGGCTCAGCAGAAGGGATTCAACACATACCTTCTACGCAACGAGGGTGGCAATCACAATGAGGCTTCATGGCAGCATGAGGTGCCACACTGGATGAGATTCCTTTGGGAGGGATAAGGATTGGTGATTCAAACAACCAGACAACCAAACGATCAGACAACCAAACAACAATGAACGTAATATTTCTTTCTCCACATTTCCCACTTCATTTCTGGAACTTCTGTGACCGACTGAAGCGCCTTGGCGTCAATGTCCTGGGCATTGGCGATTGCCCGTACGACAGTCTTTCATGGGAAGTAAAAAACTCACTTACGGAATATTACTACACCCCTTCGCTCGAAGACTACGACAACGTCATGCGTGCCGTAGGCTTCTTCGTTCATAAATACGGAAGAATTGACTATGTGGAGAGCCAGAACGAATACTGGCTTGAACTGGAGGCAAGACTGCGTACCGACTTTAACATCTGCAGTGGATGGAAGGCCTTTGAGATGGATGCCGTCAAACTGAAGTCAAGGATGAAGGAGGGGTATCAGCGTGCCAAGGTAAAGACTGCCCGATACCATCTCATCCAGTCCCTTGACGAGGCTCTGGCATTCGCCAATGAGGTGGAATACCCCGTCATTGTGAAGCCAGACAATGGTGTGGGGGCAAGTAACACATGGAAAGTAAGCGATGCCAAAGAACTCGAGGCTATCTACAATACAGAGATTGCCAACTATCCTGCATGCCATTTCATCATGGAGGAATTTGTGCCTGGACATATCGAGACATTCGACGGTATCACCAACGAGCACGGGGACATACTCTTCTATACCGGCCAGGTGATGCGAGTCACTCCCCTTGCCATGCTCCAGGGAGCAGGCGAGAATGTGTCATACACACAGAACGTACAGGCTCTCGATGACCTTAGTGCTGCAGGCAAGCGCGTGGTAGAGGCATTTGGCGTGAGAAACAGGTTCTTCCATTTTGAGTTCTTCAGACTTGACAAGGCAAAGAAGGGACTGGGAAAGAAGGGTGACATACTGGGACTGGAAGTGAATATGCGTGCTCCTGGAGGATACATACCAGACAAAATGAACTATGCCTATGACGTGGATGTATATCAGATATGGGCAGAGGCACTGGTGCATGGTGAAAACCGTTCATTCCCGGAATACAGTTTCAAGCGATACGTCACACATTTCGGCCGTGGAGCCAACGTCTGTTATGCGCACTCTGCTGAGGAGATTCACCAATACCTGGGTGACAAGCTCCTGCTTGAGAAGATACCACCAAAGAGTATCTCCGGAGGCATGGGGGCACAGGTGTTCATGGCAAGAAGTGAAAGACTCGAAGAACTGAACGCCCAGGCAGACTACGTCTTAGAGAAAGGAATCGAGTAATATAGAATGATGATATGCTACATATAGAGGACATAACAGTCAGACGCCTTCTCCTCTCCGGTAATTTCGGACTGGAAAAGGAGATGCTACGCATTACTCCTGATGGCCATCTTGCGCAGTCACCTCATCCTTTCGCACAAGATGAACCTAACATCACCCGTGACTTCTGCGAGAATCAGGTGGAGATAAACACACCTGTATTCAAGGATGTTCACGATGCTGTGCAATGCCTCCACGACATCACATCGCGGATTAAAAGCGAGCTGAGCGACGGAGAACTGTTATGGCACTTTTCCAACCCTCCTGTCATCCGCAACGAGAAGGAGATTCCCATAGCCCAGTTTTATGGCGACATGGCAGAAAAGACAGCATACCGCAACTATCTCTCAAACCGCTACGGCAGGTACATGATGACGTTGTCGGGCATTCACTTCAACTATTCCTTCATGGGTGATCTGCTTCGCCGCAACTATGAGGTGGAGACTGGCATACATATAGAGCGAGGCGAGGAAGAGGCTGACTATCGCAGGTATGAGAGTAACCTCTACCTTCAGCTTGCCGCTCAGATGTCTGTATATGGCTGGGTGGTAACGGTCCTTACCGCTGCCTCGCCTGTCATGGATTCATCCTATCCCGATGCCCCATCCGACATGGCAAGTGTAAGGTGCTCTGAATACGGATACTGGAACACCTTCTCTCCCGTATTCGACTATAGCAGTCTTGACGCATACATCGACAGCATCCAGGAGTATGTGGATAATGGCAGCATAGCCCTCCCAAGCGAACTGTACTACCCTATCCGACTCAAGCCACGCGGCGAGAACACTCTCGAAAGACTGAGGGAGTTTGGTGTCAACCATATAGAACTGCGTACCCTTGACCTCAATCCTCTCAGCAAGGCTGGCATTGACGAACGGGATGTCATATTCATACAGTATCTCATGGTATGGCTGATGTCGCTCCCTGATATCACGCTTACCAGAGACATGCAGCTGCAGGCCACACAGAACTTCAAGCTTGCGGCACATTTCTCACTCAGCGATACGTTGCCCACCTACCCTGACGGCAGCCAGCATTCGTTGGCTGATGCCACTCTCGACATACTCAATAGAATGAGCGATTTCTATGAGTCCATAGGTATCAGCATCACGGAGACAATGGATTTTCAAAGAAAGAAGATCACCGACCCGGAACACTATCGGTATGCCGACATCATAAAGAGAGAATACGGTAATGACTTCGTAGGAAAAGGATTAAGGATAAGGTAAATCACGAAAAAGTATATGTGCGAATTATTTGGAGTAAATACGAAATCGAGAATCAAGGTCAACAGTTATCTGAAGACCTTCTTCTCCCACTCGGAGGTTCATAAACACGGATGGGGCATGGCCATGCTGTTTGACAACGCCTCATCAATAGAGAAAGAACCGACCTGTGCCAACCAAAGCTATTACCTGCATGAGCGCATCAAGAATCCCATCATCGTAAACAACATGATGGCGCATATCAGACTGGCTTCCGTGGGTCGCATGGTATGGGCTAATTCTCATCCATTTGCCAAACACGACAACTGCGGACGTTCATGGACCATGGAGCACAATGGTACCATTTTCGATTTTCCTGCCCTTGACAAATACATTGACGTACAGGAGGGAGGAACTGACTCTGAGCGCGTTCTTTTCTATCTCGTGGATAGGATAGACGAGCGTCAGAAGGAGTTACAAAGACCTATGACAGATCATGAGCGTTTCACTTTTCTTGAAGAGGTCATCAACGAGCTGTCTGTCAACAATAAGCTCAACCTTCTCATCTGGGATGGCAAGAACATGTACGTCCATACCAATTATGCCAACACGCTGTATATGCTCCGACAGTCGGACGAGACTGTTCTCTTCTCTACCAAACCGCTCACAGAGGAAGACTGGCAACCAGTGCCATTCCTTCGACTGCTTGTCTTCCATGAAGGCAGATTAGTCTTTGAAGGTGAAAAGCGTAGCACGGAATACTTTGATCCAGAAGAGAACTACGAGTACAACAACTACAACGAATACGAATATGCAGCACTCTAAGCTACAATGTCTTGTAGTTTTACAAGATTGACGTGAGGAATTTTTCGTGCTGTGCGGTTGGAAAATCAGTAAAGGGGTGTTCTATTAATTAGCTTTGTCAGATTTTGGAGTTTTAGCTGAGATCATTTTGAAAGTTGAAGAAGGAACAATGCGGGCATTGTGACTGATGAAACTTCTTGCGCTCCGTAGGTGCTCAGGCGCAAAGCGGAGTTCGAAATGAGTCAGATAAAAGCCAAAAGATGACAAAAGGACACTCTAACGAAAATGTAAAAATTAACCGGGGTAATTAATAGAACGCCCCTTAAAGGAACAGTATTATTTTCCTACAAATACTTTACGGATACGGTTATCATTTTCCTTGACAATATTAATCCCTGGAAAAGCACATTGCACTTTCTGTCCTGCGACATTATAAAGTGTACATGAAGAGTGGATACTATCAGGGCGACATTCAGCTTTATGGATAGACGCACTACCTGGTCTGTACTCAAGGTATTCATCTTCAAGTTCGAATCGTTTTCTGAGCCAATCCTCAACACGCTCGAATGTATCTGTATATCCCATTTGTTTAGCAGGAACAATGTCTGAAACTGTTTCTGTCGTTCTCCATATAGCATTGTTATATATGCACCTGTCACCTGCCTGATAGACTCTATTGGCATCATATTCATCAAGAGAGAAATAATCATCGTAGCCCTCTATAATTTCCCATTTGTCATTTGGTATGATTTGGCTATTTGCCCTGCATGTATTCCAGCGTTTCCATTCCTGTTCATAATTTTCCTTACCGATAGACTCAGACCACTGATGCAGATATTCCATAAACCGCTCCGTAGTTAATATTTTCTGATCACGCAATTCTGCATAACGCGCCTTTATCTCTGGCATAAAATAGGTCATAATACACCCCATTGGTCCATTTGCAACATATGCCTGCATCGTATGCGTGGACCATTTTTCTGTCCATTCTGCAGGAACCAGCATTAATCCTGTGTCATTATGTCCTAATATACAATCCAAATCGTACGGAGCTACAAACCATTTTATTGCGTCATAGGTAAACCATTGCCAATTCTTTGCAAAACCATCATAATTTGCTGTCACGAGAGAAAAAACAATATAGTCTATCATCCCTGGCACATCAAAATGCTCACTTATAATCTTCTTGATGTCATCAGGAGAAGTTCCATCAGCAGCAAGAGAGTTTACATCTTTGACATAGTTACTAAAATCCAAGATATGCGCTTTGACTTTGGATGAAATGACATGGTATTCATTCTCTGAATCATAGTATTCACTATATTCATCAATCAGCTCATCGGGATTGTCTCCATCATATCTTTTTGCATCACACAACACATCATCTTTATACTGCGCTTTGTTAGAATACAAATTTTTTGGATTACGTACCTCAAACTGATTCCATCTAATGCTATCATTCCATAGACTATTATTATTCAGACATCCATCAAGATGAATATTAGTTGCCACGGATTTTTCAAGACTCATATTCTTTCTATGTTTCTTCAGTTCCCACGAGAAGATTCCATAAAACTCACCATTGAGATATACAATACAAGGAAAGCCATCTGGAAAACATCTTGCTTTCCTGTCATAGTTGCTAATACCCGCACGTTCCTGATATGTACTTTTCCCCGTTAGCATATCAGCGAATATTTTATATCCTACGACACTAATGCCACGGAACGTATCAATATAGTATGCCTTAAAATGAAATGAGCTCTGTTTCACCCAATTCCCTATAGAGATGCTTGATGCATTTTCCCCTACCCACTCATCCTCACAGAAATCAGCAGAAAAGTTTTTTTTGGGATAAAGCATGGTACTATTCCCCTGTGCATTCAAAACTACCTTTTTACAAAAATAGCCACCATGACAATCATACACCTCCATCATTGCGTGAAGGTTATCGTTTTTGCCGGATGGCATAGCCTGTACGTTCGTGATATTTATATATGCACACTTAGGAGTTGAAATCTTAATGTTTTTCTCTAAGGAATAATCCTTGAGCGAAGACATATCAATTCCCAACTCCATTATTTTATGATGGAAGGCAGTGGGATTACCTTGAGCAAAACATCTGCATACTAACAATAATGCCATCAGTACAAAGAAAGATAATGATGACTTGATCATATACACAAGACTATTAATTGGTTATCATGCATACTGTTAGCACTATCTATTAGTTACAACTTGCAAATCCATAACATTTTCGCCCCATAATGGTGTTTTTATTTTTCCTGTTGAACCAACACTTAAAGGAGCAATATTATCAGACCGATATTGACCGATCGTAATACATCCACTTCCAACATAAGCTACTTTACTATTATCCCATACATTTATCATATCAAGCATGCAATTATAACCATTTTCAGCATAAAATGCATATGGACAATGCGAATCAGGAGTCCCAACAGGTTGAAGCAGAATACCAGAAATCAGAAAACGACCTATTGCTAAATTGGTAAGTCCACTCGTTGTCAATACAAATCCCTTTTTATTGCCTAATACATTTTACTATAGACGTATCAATGAGAAGCCTTGCGCATCCTAAAGCGTTAAGTTGAATATAGAAATAGGAATGATCATCTGAAAAGCCTGTCACATATCCCTTTAATCCTCGCAGATCCCCTTTAACAATTTCAACTCTGTCCCCTATAGATTTCGGCATGGATTCTATATACACATAACTTTCACTATGTATTAGAATCGTACGCAATTGCTGAAGCTGTTCATCTGGTATTATTGCTAAAGGATGTTTTCCTAACGCATCCTTTGAGCCTGCAATATCGGTCAAGAAACGTTTTATGAATGATAGATTTACAATTTGTTTTCTTTCTTGTTCAGTAACATGAACAAATAACATTGATGGTATAACCACTCTGTTTCGTTTCCTTCGCTTCCCATTAGATTCTGATACAATTTCTTGTAATGGAACGAAGGTTTCATAACCAAGATTTTCCAATTTTCGTGAAGAAGAAAGCTCGGTATTGTTATTAACAATAGCAACAAACCATTTCCTTTCATTCACGCCTACGGCATCGCCAATTTCTGATAATTGGCGCTCACTTTGCAATATTTTACTTAAATTAACCATAATGTTGCAAATGCAACATGTAGTATAAATCAAGTTCTAGTTTATTCCGTTTGTGCAATCTTTCTTGCATAAACTTTATGCAAAGTTACAAACTTTTTTTTTAATTCTCACAAATATTTTAGACATTTTAATGAGTTTTGCTCGCACTTTTTTATCCCATCTGCACTGTTTTCGTAAACATACAGAATGAAAACACAATCATTCTGAATTATTGAATATGCCTTCAACCATTACCACCTGTACATTCATTTAAGGGGTGTTCTATTAATTAGCTTTGTCAGATTTTGGATTTTTAGCTGAGATCAGTTTGTAAGTTGAAGAAGGAGTTATGCGGGCATAACGACTGATGATACTTACAAAATGAGCCAGATAAAAGCCAAAAGATGGCAAAAGGACACTCAAACGAAAATGTAAAAATCAACCGGGGTAATTAATAGAACACCCCTTAATATCGTCCCTCATAAAAAGCTCCTGCAGTTACTTGTTTGCAAACATAGCAACTGCAGGAGCTCATTATTTAGAAAACCTATATTTCAGAGAACACCCCATCCTACTTCTTCACGAGTCTTATAAGGAGTTTGTCATCCCATTCTTTTTTATCAAAATCGGACACCATTACAGAAATGGCGAAACACAACTTAAAGTCATCATACATATAATACCTACTACCATCATTAAGGCAATACGGATAGGCATAGCTATAACGTCCTGTTTCGGTATTTGCATATAGATGTATCTGCTTGCCATTTATCCGCGAAGTAAGAACTGCATAGACCAACTGGAAATAATGATTCTGATGCATGTAGTATGAATAAAAATCAGAATACCCACGTTTAATACCCACATCACAATTATCTATCAATTCCTTAAAATCTGCTTCTGTCGGATATTGCCACCCGCTGCCAACATAAGACGTAACATCAATCTGGCTGTCAAAACCGTTGCTCATCTTAAATGAAGCATCTGCCCCTAAATTCATATTAGCCCACAAGGTACCTGATGGCAATCCCAAATCCACAGGCTCTATCATTGGATACAAAACACCATTCAAGCGATATGTACTGTCAAAAACCAACACTTCAAAAGAAGCACTTAGTCTTGACCCATCATTTGTAGAGACAATGACTGTAGTACATCCTGGCGCCAATGCATGAATCGTCTCTCCTGAAATGCTTACTATAGAATTATCGGTAGAAACGACAGTTATCGACTTGTCATTTGCATATATAGGTTCTATATACGTCATTATTTTAAAATCATCACCAGTATTTAGAATAACCTTGGTATAAGGCAACGTGAGTTTTTCACATATCTGTACAGGCTGCTTAGTGGTGTACGTAACGATATTACCATTTTCTATTGACAATGTACTATCCGTAATTTCTATGACATTTACATAATTTATAAGGCTACCATCCTTATAAAACAAAATCCTACCTTTGTCTTTATCATAAAAATAAGTACACTGAGATTGATATGTATTTGTCCCATCATCAAAGAACTCAAAATAGTCCCGGTTAGTAGCATACCATTTTTTTCCTGTAAGAGTACATTCTTTCACAATCTCATTACCAGAGCCTACCTGATTATTGCCCTGTTCATCCATATCGCTACCACAAGAGCTAACCATTACTACAAGAATAGCAAAAAAATAAAGCAATTCGTTTTTCATAATCTACAAAAGGTAAATAAATTTGTTTCAAGCAACTAATTCAACTTGAGCTTGAGAAACTCTTGAAGAACTAATCTATCACCCCATACATTTCCGAATGATCTCTTCGCTCACACCACTTTTGCGCAAGTTGTCAGCTATACGCTGCTTCTCTGACTGTTTTTCCATCAGCCAGCGAAGTTGGTCAACAATGGCTTTCAAAGTTCGTCTTACCCTTTCTACATGATTAGGATTATTCATGTCTATACCGCAAAAGTTTGCCCTTTCCTTATGCAAACACAAATAGTATATACCACTTATCAATAGCGAAGACCAAGCAACTACATCTACATCGGTGCCAAAATAATGACTGAGGTATTTACCTGCCAGCGGCAACGTGTGATGTTCACGAAGCTGTGATGTATATTTCGTAATGTCATTACCTTGCGCAACCTCCCAGCGTAGCAATTCGAGCATTACTGATGATTCCCCTGAGAGTTCTGTCAATAATGAACTTAGCGTGTTATAAATATCATCCATCAGATCTTCGCCACTCATCGCATTTTTGAGTACATCACTGAACCAACAGTCATATTTCCTGACGAATTTCGAATAGAAATCATCAAGATTCTTGTACCGTTTATAAAAAACCGCAGGCTCAATGCCTGCTTCTGCCATGATGTCCGTTACAAGTGTGTCTGAAAATCCATTATCTATAACCAATTTCTCAGCAGCCTGATTAATCGCCAGTTCTATGTCTGCTTTGGTTCTTCTTTGGCCGCTTTTGGGAACTTTCTCAACACATTGCAAATTTGCTTCTCTTGTAGTATCTATTGTGCTCATATTCAAAACTTATTATATACTTCAGTAATCCACTACAAAGATACTACATTTATTGTCATTCCGCAATATTTTTATGTATTTTTCACATATCACATACCTTTTTTTATGCAATATATATTGTTCATGTATCATTCCAAGCACTCATAAAGTGTAAAGTTCTCATCAACTCATAATTATCGGAAATCCATTGTCACCAGTTCCCTTGGCAGTGAAATGGACTTTTTCCTCTCAAACCATATCCGTGATGAGCCTTCTATATGACGACTTGCTCATTTATGCGCGTACTACCTCCTTCTTATATGTAGGAAGCAAGAACCGATGGTCGGCAGTTATGACCAAAGGGACAATTCTTTTAGTCTCGGGCTTGGTAAAAGAATCGCAAGCGCCGAGCGGCCAGAGCAAGAAATACGCATAAATTCTTTCCTCAAATAGAATTACCCGAAAGGAAAATAAACAACGAATTACACGGATTGCACGGAAGAACGTATTTAGTTTAATTCTGTCATTTCGTTGATAGGAAAACAAACAACGGATTTCACTATACCAATTTTTTTATCAGTCGTAAAATACGACATAGCCTAAAAATAATACATTTGCGAGTTAATTTATGCGTATTGGTGAGTCCACATCTCTCCAGAAAATTTCATTTTTACCGTCACCGTCACCGATTGTGTGATATCTTACTGTCTGATAGGTAGTTGGGCGAGTGACGGTGCCTTTTTTGCCGTCACTTCTCCGTCACTCCATTATTCTAGGTCATATTCTCAGGTCGTTTCGCATGACATATACCATCATTGACAAGTAATTTAGTATAGTGATGGTAAAAAAAATGCTTCTACAAGATTTAGTATGGATGCTCATTACTATTTATTGCATCAACATTTGGTAACAACCCCCACGGACTGCCCTTCTACGAGAGCACTGAAAAAGTCCTCTCTACATGCCGCTCCTTTGGAGCTTTGATCCACAAACTCTTTCTTGTAGAACTCAGGAAAAGGCATCATGAAAATTGTGTAACACGCCATTGCACAGTTGTGCCAAGCACCTGACACAGTTGTGCAACAAACCTTTGCACAGTTGTGCCAAGGCCATTGCACAATGCTGCCCACAACTTTTACCTGCTTTATTCATGCAGGATAAAGCATAAACTGTCAAGTTCCCTGGATTTATGAATAATTCAGGGGAAATAACGGAGTGACGGAGAAGTGACGGTAAAAAAGGCACCGTCACGTACCCAACTATCTATCAGACAGCAAGATACCACACAATCGGTGACGATGACGGAGAAAACTGATTTTCTATGGTGTATGCATGATGGCATTTCACTTGAATAGTGGGAGAAAATAAAATCACCTTATATATTTGGTGATTAGAAAAAATATTTGTAATTTTGCAGCAAACAACAAAGACAACATTATGCAGGAGCCAGGACTCTATATAAATCCGCTTACCGACTACGGTTTCAAGAAGGTGTTCGGTGATGAGGAGATCATGAGAGAATTTCTCAATGACCTCCTGGAACCTCTGTCGCCTATCAAGCACGTGACGTTCCTCAACAAAGATGTGGAACCGGACAATGATACACTGCGCGGCATCATCTATGACATGCGTTGCCAGACGGAGGACGGCAAGGAGATAATCGTGGAGATGCAGAACCGCGGACAGACGTTCTTCAATGACCGCATCGTCTATTACCTCGCAAACTCCATCGCACCGCAGGGACATAAAGGAAAGAAGGAAAAGGAGAATGATGAAGGCAAAATTATCAGGGATTCATGGGATTTCAACCTGAAACCAGTGTATGGCATCTTTTTCCTGAACTTTCATCTCGACGGACTCGAACCACGTCTCGTACGTACGGTGAAGTTCACGGTTAATGAAACGAACGAGGTATTCAACGACAAGGTTCGTGCCTACACCATAGAATTACCTTGCATGAAGGGTAAGACCATTGAGGACTGCAAGGACAAAATGGATTATTGGTCGTATAACTTATATAACATGGAGACAATGAACACACAAATGGCATTCACAGACCAGAGGCCTATCTTCATGAAGATGGCCGAGGTGGCAAACTACCACAACATGAGTGTGGAGCAGCAGCGGATATACATGGACAGTCTGAACCGTTACCGCACCGCACTTGCCGTCAAGGAATATGACTACAGCAGAGGAAGAAAGGACGGTATAGAAATAGGTATAGAGAAGGGAATGGAAATAGGAATGGAGAAAGGAATGGAGAAGGGAATGGAGAAGGGAATGGAGAAAGGAATGGAGAAAGGCGAAAGAAAAGCCACTCTAGCAAATGCCCGCAACCTCAAAGCCCTTGGCATTCCTGCCGAAACCATCGCACAGGCAACAGGACTGAGCTTGGAGGAGATAGAGGGACTGTAGAACATGGCAAGCAATGTGCTGTAGGCGTAACAAAGGGCAACCTCTTCCACATAAGGATGAGATTGCCCTTTTAGAATATAGGTTCTACAGGATTTAGTGTGAATTAACAGTTATGTCGAGACCACCGTAGAAGAATAGGATTGCGATCCTGTAGCGTTCAGCAGTACCATATCCTCTGCCGATGGTTTTTATCTCTTGAATCGAGCCATTCGTCCTTTCGG
>JAZLIN010000004.1:0-9625 GCA_045617365.1 Prevotella sp.
GTTTGCAAGCAAACTTCATGCTGCCCCTCGACTTGCATGTGTTAAGCCTGTAGCTAGCGTTCATCCTGAGCCAGGATCAAACTCTCCATTGTAAAATATCTTTTCTCTGTCCTGTGCCTCGCAGCCAAGCTGCTCGGAACGGGATCTGTTTGTCTGATTCAGAATGACCATCCGTTAGATTTAATAAGAAGTATATCAATTTCAAATTGATGGTTCGTTTCTTTTTACCCAAGTCTATCAATCCTTTGTCGCGTCCTGGGGAGATACCCCAAAAACGGTAGCGGGAGTTGAGCAGACTTGCTTCTTGTACTACTACTTTCTGTTTATGTAAATCTTTTCAAAGAACTCTTTCTTTATCGCTCATGAGATACTTAGAACCCTCGTGAGAGGCGTGTTTCTCAAAAGCGAATGCAAAGGTACGCACTTTTCCTGAAACTACCAAAGGTTTTTAAAGAAATTTTGGCATT
Source organism: Prevotella sp. (assembly GCA_045617365.1). Lineage (GTDB taxonomy): Bacteria > Bacteroidota > Bacteroidia > Bacteroidales > Bacteroidaceae > Prevotella. The sequence goes on from JAZLIN010000004.1 coordinate 468, forward strand.
TTCTTTCAAAATAGAGCTTCTGCTTGATTGTAATCAAGTAAAAATAGGCAAATCTATACATTTTCGCAACAAAACTACGTAAACGCGGCAGCATCACAACAGAAAGAGAATCACAGACAACAAAGAATTTATACGAATAATTTTGTCAGATGAAAAAATATTAGTAATTTTGCAGGCGGTAACACATTATTAAATATACGCACACGCGATAACAGCCATCTCGGGCTGAGATATTTCATTAGAAAAGAATGAATACAACTGAGTTTATAAAGAAATTCTGCAGCAGGTATCTGTGGATAAACATACTGAGCATGGGATTATTCATAGCCATCTTTGCTCTCACAGCTCATTTTGTCATGAGTTTCTATACGCATCATGGTGAAAGCATCACCATACCCGATGTTAAGAAGATGTCGTATGAGGACGCAGAGAGAACACTGGCCGACCTTGGTTTTGAAATAGAAGTAGCAGATACCGGTTACAACAAGTCGCTACCTCCTGGCACAGTGCTCCAGCAAATGCCAGCGGCGGGCACCATAGTAAAAAGCGGCAGGATAATATACCTTACAATCAACAACTCCGACACCCCAACACTGGTTATACCAGATGTCATAGACAACAGTTCTTTGCGCGAGGCGAAAGCAAAACTCACAGCATTAGGATTCAAGTTGGGTCCAGTGAAATACATACAAGGAGAAAAAGACTGGGTATATGACCTACTCATAAACAACAGGAAGGTATCGAACAAACAAAGAGTTCCGGTAGAGAGCATCATCACTATCGTCGTAGGTGACGGCAAAGTTGGAGATACGGAGGAACTGGAAGTAACAGACGCTCCAGAAGACAGTTACGACGACTTCGATTACAGTGAGCACAGTAACAATGCAAGTAGCGATGATAATGACAAAGATGACTTTGAAGTAGTAGAATAATGGAAAATTACGAAGATATAGAAGATTACAACGAGTTGGAAGCCACCAATGAAGGCGACACTCTCTATGAGCACTACCGATGCGAAGTAGATGCAGGGCAGGTACCAGTACGAATAGACAAATTCCTGTTTGAGAAGATGCAGCATTCCTCACGCAACAGAATACAGAATGCAGCAGACGCAGGCTATATACATGTGAATGACAAACCTGTGAAGTCAAACTACAAAGTACGTCCGGGTGACATAGTCACCCTTATGCTACACCAACCAAAGCATGATACTACCATCTACCCAGAAGACATACCACTGGAGATAGTCTATGAAGACGATGTACTGATGGTCATCAACAAATCAGCCGGCATGGTGGTACACCCGGGTGCCGGAAACTTCAATGGCACACTCATCAATGCTATAGCATGGCACATGAAGGACGTACCGGAATTTGATCCCAATTCGCCAGAGGTGGGACTGGTGCACCGCATCGACAAAGACACCAGTGGTCTGCTCGTCATCGCCAAGACTCCAGAGGCAAAGACGCATTTGGGCAAACAGTTCTTCAAGCACAACACACACAGATCCTACAATTGTCTGGTGTGGGGACATTTCACAGAAGACGAAGGCAGGATAGAGGGCAACATCACACGCGACCCAAAAGACAGACTGCGCATGACAGTAACCGCACCAGACTCCGGCATCGGGAAACCAGCCGTAACGCACTGGCGAGTGATAGAGAAATTCGGATATGTAACACTTGTGGAATGCATACTTGAGACAGGTAGAACCCATCAGATTCGTGCACACATGAAGCACATCGGCCATCCACTCTTTGGTGATGAGCGATATGGTGGAACGGAAATACTGCGTGGCGAAAGATCATCCAAATACAAAGCATTCATCAACAACTGCTTTAAGACATGCAACCGTCAGGCTCTCCATGCCTGCACACTCGGTTTTGTACATCCTGTCACAGGCGAGCAACTCGATTTTACCAGCAACTGGGCAGAAGACTTTGCTGCACTCATAGAGAAATGGAGAGGATACATTGATGGCACAACACGTGACACTCTGAACCAGAATCATTGAGAAAAGACAATCAACGGACAATCAACCATCACAACATAAAATGAAAAAGATAGCAATCATTTGCGGCGGAGACTCATCTGAGCACGACGTATCGCTAAGATCAGGAGCAGGCATCTACTCATTCTTCAACAAGGACAAGTACGACTGTTATGTCGTTGACCTCAAGACAGGCGACTGGCATGTCAACCTCCCAGACGGAAGCACAGCAGAGATTGACAAGAATGACTTCTCGTTCATAATGAACGGACAGAAACAGACATTCGACTACGCATATATCACCATCCACGGAGCCCCAGGCGAAAACGGCATGCTACAGGGATATTTCGACCTTATAAAGATGCCATATTCCACCAGCGGTGTACTCGTAGAATCCATGACATTCGACAAATTCGTACTCAACAACTACCTCCGTTCGTTCGGAATCAGTGTAGCCGAAAGCATCCTTGTGCGCAACGGTGACGAAGCAAGCATCACAGACGAAAACATCAAGGCGACAGTAGGTTACCCTTGCTTTGTAAAACCAGCAGCAGACGGTTCCTCCTTCGGTGTGAGCAAGGTGAAGGAGTTCTCTCAGATGTCAGAAGCCCTGAAACTTGCATTCGGCGAGAGCGACACTGTCATGATAGAAGGTTTCCTTGACGGTACCGAAATATCACAGGGTGTATATAAGACCAAGGAAAAGAGCATAGTGCTACCAGCCACAGAGGTTGTGACCGACAACGAATTCTTCGACTACGATGCGAAATACAACGGTCAGGTAGAGGAAATAACTCCTGCTCGTCTTGCACCGGAGACATCGGAGCGCGTGGCCAAGATATCGTCTGCAATATACGACATTCTCCATGCCAACGGCATCATACGCATTGACTATATCATCAGCAAGAACGCTGACGGCACCGACAAGATCAACATGCTTGAGATAAACACCACACCAGGCATGACTGCCACTTCCTTCATTCCACAGCAGGTACGTGCAGCAGGCCTTGTAATGGGTGACGTGCTTGACGACATTGTCAGCAATCAGATAGGATAGGAAACGAATGATAATATTAATATGTACGCGTACATATATAGTATATACATCGTCAATCATGCAATACAACTATTAAGCAATGACAGACATAAAAGAATTTGACGAAATACGTCCATACAATGAGGAGGAGACCCCTATAGTCTTTGAGGAACTGCTGAATGACAGACAGTTCAATCACATGATGAAAGGTTTCGTGCCATGGCTGCCAAAGAGCATTCGCAATGGTCTGCTCCGTCTTCTCTTCAAAGGAGTGAAGACCCCTCAGGATTTCCAGATCCGTTTTATGAAACCTATCGTGAGACTGGAGTTATGGAAATGCACTAACGGAGGGACTTTCGGTTATCCAAAAGAAATGGACAAGCACTCCCGCTACATCTTCATGTCCAACCACAGGGACATCGTGCTCGACTCAGCCATTCTTGACCTCATGCTCCATGACAATGGTTTCGAGCGTACCTGCGAGATAGGCATCGGCGACAACCTCCTTATCTATCCATGGATCAAGAAACTCGTCCGCATAAACAAATCATTCACAGTACGGCGTGGTCTGACAGCACATGAGATGATGCGTTCATCAGTACTCATGAGCCAATACATACACTACGCCGTGAATGAAAAGAACGAGAACATCTGGATAGCACAGCGTGAAGGACGTGCCAAGGATTCTGACGACCGCACACAGGAGTCAGTACTCAAGATGTTTGTCATGGGTGCTCCGGAAGAGGTGACCGCCCCAGTAAAGGGTACACCAAGCGGAAGTGTCATTGCAGCCCTGAAGCACCTCCACATAGCGCCACTCACCATCTCCTACGAGTACGACCCATGCGATTATCTCAAGGCAGAAGAGTTTCAGTTCAAGCGCGATGTTGAAGGCTGGAAGAAATCCAAGCAGGACGACCTAGACAACATGAAGACAGGCATCCTCGGCAAAAAAGGCAAGGTGCACTATGAGATCTCGCCATGCATAGACCCATGGCTTGACACATTGGACCCCAACCTGCCAAAGAAGGAAATATTCCGTCTCGTTGCAGAACACATTGACCACGAGATACACTCTCGCTACAAACTGTATCCATGCAACTGGATAGCGATGGACGAACTGGACGGCACTCTGAACAGCAACAAATACACTCAGAAGGACCGTGAAGTATTCGAGGAATACCTCACCCAGCAGATGAAGAAAGTCAAGGTACCAGATCCTGACTACGCATTCCTCAGAGAACGCATGCTGACAATGTATGCCAACCCTGTGCGTAACTATCTTAAAGCAACTGAAGGTGAATAAAGTACAACATCTCATACTGGCGGCAATGGCATGTATATGCCTTGCCGCCATTTATGCCTGTGAAAGCAGCTACGAGACTGGCAATGGCCCATTGTCATATCTCAGAGCCGACCATGTGGATATCAGCGTACACCAGTCACTCATCACATCCATAGAGCGTGATGACGGTGTGATACTGACACCCACAGCCCTACGTATGAAGACAGAGACCACAGACACCGTCATACGGTGCATACTATACTACAACCAACAGAGCACCGAGTCTGCCATCGAAATGCTCAAGATGACCCCAGTATATTTGATACACGCCAGGCAAACGCTCCTTAAACCTTCATACCATACAGACCCCGTCACTCTGACAAGTGCATGGGTATCAAAGAACATGAGGTACCTGAACATCAGCATTGGAGTTCTCTCCGGATTAACCGAAGAAGAGGGCATGACCCACAACATCTCATTGATATGCGACTCTGTCACCACACATGGAGAGGGCAAAACACATGCACACATCACATTGGCACACGATCGCATGAACATTCCTGAATATTACACAAAAGAGATAAATATCAGTCTCCCTCTTGACAATATAACTGGCATGAGAACCTCTCCCACTCTACATCCCGATACCATCACGCTATATGCCAACACATATAAAGGCATGACGCGAAACACATTCGCAATAACAAAATAATCAAAGAGAGAATACTTGCATAAACCAGGAAATGCCGCTGCAACATTGCATATATGCAAAAATATCACGATAAAGATTGCATAAAGGAATAATAAAGCCGAAAAAGTTTGGTTATTTGCATAATTATTCGTATTTTTGCATTTGGTTTGAACAATTAATCCATAAGACGTGAATAAAAGCGACAGATTAGCAGCACTGCGACTAGTAATACTCAACAACGAGTTCAGTTCGCAAGACGAGGTAATACAGGCCATGGCACGCCAGGGCATAATCGTGACACAATCCACACTGTCACGCGATATGAAGCAACTGAAAGTTGCAAAGACATCGACCCCTGACGGCAACTACGCATACGCCTTACCCAATGAGACTGCATATCGCCGTCAGCATCGTCCGCAACCAGCCATGGACATGCTACCCTCACCAGGATTCAAGTCCATACAGTTCTCTGGCAACATGGCAGTGATACGCACACGCCCCGGATTTGCAAGCAGCATTGCATCTAACATTGACTCTGCTGCACTGAAGGACGTCATTGGCACCATTGCTGGCGATGACACTATATTCCTCGTAATCAGAGAAGGGGCCATGCACCTTGATGTGGTCGATGAACTGACAGCGATCATCCCTGACATGGTGATTTAGTTTAGTTCATAGTTCATAGTGCATAGTTCATAGTTAGGGCTCACATTGGAAAGAAAAGAAAAGATAACAATATAAAATGACAAAAGACATCAGAATTCTTGTAGCAGACGCCTCACACGAGAAATACGTTGACTACATCCTTGACACCATCCGCGAAGCAGCGAAACGACGCGGCACTGGCATTGCAGAACGCACTCACGAGTACGTCGCAACAAAAATGAAGGAGGGCAAGGCTGTGATCGCTCTTGACAGCGAAGACAATTTCGCAGGATTCAGCTACATCGAGACCTGGGGCAACAAACATTATGTCACTACCTCTGGTCTCATCGTGCACCCTGACTATCAGGGACTGGGCATAGCAAAGCGCATCAAGGACTACACCTTCACCCTGGCTCGCATCCGCTGGCCGGAAGCGAAGATCTTCTCTCTTACCAGCGGCGACGCCGTGATGAAGATGAACACTGCACTGGGCTACGTGCCTGTTTCGTTTAACCAGCTGACTGACGACGAGGCTTTCTGGCGCGGATGTCAGGGCTGCGTGAACCACGACATCCTCGTGGCAAAGAACCGTAAGTTCTGTATCTGCACGGGTATGCTCTATGACCCAAGCGTGCACACCGGCGAGCCAACTCCTGCAGTGGTGTTCCAGGATGTGATGAAGGCACTGACATCGAGAGGACTTCTTTAGTTCATAGTTCATAGTGCATAGTTCATAGTGCATAGTTCATAGTTATTTAAAAAGACAAAAGAAAAAACAAATACATATATATATTATGGCAAAGAAAAAAGTAGTGGTCGCTTTCTCTGGCGGCCTTGACACCAGTTACAACGTGATGTATCTCACAAAGGAAATGGGATACGAGGTTTATGCAGCATGTGCTAACACAGGCGGTTTCTCTCCTGAGCAGCTGAAGGCTAACGAAGAGAATGCCTACAAGCTCGGCGCAGTAAAGTACGTTACTCTCGACGTGACACAGGAGTACTATGCAAAGTCCCTGAAGTACATGGTATATGGCAACGTGCTCCGCAACAACTGCTACCCTATCTCTGTATCATCAGAGCGTATCTTCCAGGCTATCGCCATCGCTCGCTATGCCAAGGAGATCGGTGCTGACGCTATCGCACACGGTTCCACTGGTGCAGGCAACGACCAGATCCGTTTCGATATGACATTCCTCGTAATGGCTCCTGGTGTTGAGATCATCACCCTCACACGTGACCGCAACCTCTCTCGTCAGGAAGAGGTGGACTACCTCAATGCAAACGGCTACTTCGCTGACTTCACCAAGCTGAAGTACTCTTACAACGTAGGTATCTGGGGCACATCAATCTGCGGCGGCGAGATTCTCGACTCTAAGCAGGGTCTGCCTGAGTCTGCATACCTCAAGCACCCTACAAAGGAAGGTCCCGAGACTCTCAAGCTCGGTTTCGAGAAGGGTGAGCTCTGCTCTGTGAACGGCAAGAAGTATGAGGACAAGATCGAGGCTATCCAGGCTGTAGAGGCTATCGGCGCATCATACGGCATCGGTCGTGACTGTCACGTAGGCGATACCATCATCGGCATCAAGGGTCGCGTAGGCTTCGAGGCTGCTGCTCCAATGCTCATCATCGGCGCACACCGTTTCCTTGAGAAATATACCCTCTCTAAGTGGCAGCAGTACTGGAAGGATCAGGTATCTAACTGGTACGGCATGTTCCTGCACGAGTCGCAGTACCTTGAGCCTGTTATGCCAGACATCGAGGCTATGCTTGAGTCTTCACAGCGCAACGTGACCGGTGAGGTAGAACTTCTCCTCCGTCCACTCGGCTTCGAGACCGTAGGTGTTGACTCTCCTAACGACCTCGTCAAGAACAAGCTCGGCGAGTACGGTGAGACTGCCAAGGCATGGTCATCAGAAGACGCAAAGGGATTCATCAAGGTTACATCAACAGCACTCCGTGCTTATTATCTCGCACATCCAGATGAGCAGCGTTAAGGTTGGAATATTAGGAGCGGCAGGTTATACTGGCGGCGAACTTATTCGCCTCCTTATCAACCACCCTTCTGTAGAAATAGTATTTGCCAATTCTGAGTCAAATGCCGGAAACAAGGTGTATGACGTGCATGAGGGACTACTGGGCGACACAGAGATGGAGTTCACAAGTGAGATGCCATTCGAGAAGGTGGACGTTGTCTTCTTCTGCTTCGGCCACGGCAAGAGTGAGGCATTCCTCAAGGAGCACACCATCCCTGCCAATGTGAAGATCATTGACCTTGCACAGGACTTCCGTATCAAGGGTACGGAGACCTATACCGAGGGCAACAATCCTACGGCTGCAGCACATGACTATGTCTATGGTCTGCCAGAGATTCATCGCGAACAGATTGCCAAGTGCCAGCATCTGGCAAACCCTGGTTGCTTCGCCACCTGCATACAGGAAGGTCTGCTACCACTGGCAAAGGCAGGTCTGCTGACGAATGACATCGCCGTTAATGCCATCACCGGCTCTACCGGTGCCGGACAGAAGCCGGGCGCAACGACTCACTTCTCATGGCGCAACAATAACTTCAGCACATACAAGCTGTTCTCTCACCAGCACCTGCATGAGATCACACAGACACTTAACGAACTGCGTCCAGAGGGAACGCCAAGGGTCATTGACACACTCAACGATGGCTTCGAGGCTGAAGGCATAACAGTTGACTTCATCCCTTACCGTGGCGACTTCGCCCGTGGTATCTTCTGCACCGAGGTCATCACCTGCGAAAAACCACAGGACAAGGATGCCATCGTCGCATTGTACAAGGACTTCTTCAAGGACGCTGCCTTCACCCACTACTCTGACAAAGCACCAGACCTGAAGCAGATTGTCAACACCAACAAGTGTCTCGTACATGTTGACGTCTTCGGTCGCAAGGTCGTTGTGACATCCATGATCGACAACCTCCTCAAGGGTGCCGTTGGTCAGGCAGTACAGAACATGAACATCATGTTCGGTCTTGACGAGCGCGCAGGTCTTAATCTGAAGGCGAGTGCGTTTTAAAGACCTCCCCTCCCCCCCAAAAGGAGGGGAACATGTGATATAGTGATGGTTTGCTAAACGCATATTGTATAATTAATAAACCCTTTACCCTCCAAAGGTAACAAGAAATCTCCTCCCTCGGGGGAGGTTGGGAGGGGCTTTTTATGAAACTATTCGACGTCTATCCACTCTTCGACGTAAACATCGTCAAGGGTCAGGGCTGTAAGGTATGGGACGAGAAGGGTCAGGAGTATCTTGACCTCTACGGCGGACATGCCGTTATCAGCATAGGTCACTGCCATCCCCACTACGTGGAGAAGGTGTCAAACCAGCTCAATACGTTGGGATTCTATTCCAACTCAGTACAGAACAAGCTGCAGGTAGAGCTCGCTGAGCGTCTTGGCAAGGCATGTGGCTACGAGGACTATCAGTTCTTCCTTATCAACTCTGGTGCGGAGGCTAACGAGAATGCCCTCAAGCTCGCTTC
>JAZLIN010000005.1:0-2453 GCA_045617365.1 Prevotella sp.
CGATGATGAAGCAGACATTATTAGAGTTATAGAGCAGCACTACGACTACATCAATGAGTGTATTGACAAGGTCTTCAATGGCGAGAAGGTAGATATTTTAAGAATCAATAAAAAACTATAATACATTATGTGCAGATTCAAAGACACTACATTAGGCATTAAGAAACTCGACTTCAACGAGAAGCGAGGCATGATGGCCGTCTATCTGACAGATGGACGCGAGGTGCTTGTTCCTGTGGGATTGTTCCCAGAGATAAAGCAGCTTCGCAAGTCGCAGCGTGAGGATTACATGATCATGGATGGTCAGTTCTTCTCGTTTGACGCAATCAGCAAGATATTTTCCGTAAAGGACGTTCTCAACTACAACATGGTTCAGCAGCAATCACGAAATCAATAAATCCCCAAATCCATCATGACCGCACTCTTCCCCACACACCACACTCCTCTTAGCGCCAGTAATGGTGCTAACTTGCTGTGTACCACCGTTTTAAAGGGGGGGGCATTGCGTACAAGGTAACTCATTATATTTTAGACGAATACAGAGCCTTTCAGAGGTGCTTACGGGCATCTTTGGAAGGCTTTGTTGTATGGCCACTTCCCGTCCTTCCCGAGGGGAGGAGGGATACACAACCCAATAGATATGGAACATATAGAAATATCAGACTCTCAGCTATTCTGGCTCGTGACCATCATTTATGCAATGCTGCCAGTGCTCCTTTTCGGCTTGCCTCTGCTTGTCAGCCTATTGGAGGTGCTCTTCAGCAGCAAGAAAAGGTGGTGCTTCATCTGCGATATGCAGGAATATGAGTACATGCTCAAACATGGTTACCCACTTCCCTATTATCTCCGGGATCGCGAGTTCCTCATCCTCGTGAAGCTCTACCACAAACTGTACGACAAGAAAGATAAAAAAGAAATTCAGGAATAATCAACAATAATAATTCAAAATAAACAAAAGTAAAATGAAACAAACAAAACAATTTTTACGCCCGCTGCTCATGGCGATAGTCATGATGGTGGGGATGCTCATGCCACAAGGGGCGTGGGCACAAATGTACCTTATAACCGAATCGGATGATGAAATTTGGTGCGAAGACATTTTTGTAGCGCTGAATATTTTGAGGAATGATTCATGGATGTTGGGTGACGGACCAATTACCATGCGCTTTGATGGTGACAATGCATTTTCTGAAGAGCTTGACTGTCAGAGTTTAGGGCGTGACATCACGATTGATTTGAACGGCTATGTCTTAACTAATGCACCGTGGGCTGCAGACTGGATGTCTTGCATTGTTGTTTTTCCTAGTGGGTGTGATAATAGAATAACTATCCAAAATGGAACGATAGAGTCTAATGAATTAGATGCCATTTATTTTCAAGGTTATGATTGGAACCTCCATCAAAAACTAATTCTCAAAAACGTCAATGTAGTAACTCGTCAGGAAGGTCGCCATTGCCTTTTTGATAAGATGTCATGGGATTGGGGAGATTGGGGGTATGTAGATGATCCAGAAAGTTCTCCAAAACTCCAGATAATTGATTCTCAGTTTCATTCCAATGGCTGCTCGGCAATCAGTTTCACCCTCCAGAGGAACGATGAATATGTAAAGTCTATTCTGCCTGTTGGTCATAGTTTCTATAATGCTAACACGGATGTAGAACTGAAAGAGTGTGTAGACAGACCGTTTGTAGATGAGAATGGTAATCCTGCTACTGATATCAGAACCGGCGTTTCACCAGATTTGCCAAAGATAAAAAACAATTATGAGGAATACTATGGAAACTTTAAGCAGGCTATGGATGACGGTTTTGGGGAAATAACATTGACGCTGCTTGATGATGTCAAGGAAGGATTGTGTACAACAAACTACGGTAAGTCTGTGACAATTGACCTTAACGGACATACTCTGGATATAACCCACTTATCTACTAATTACGGTGATAATTTGAACATCATTGACAGCAGCGAAGGTAAGACGGGCAAGTTGATAGTCGAGAGGTTTGATGTCTACGGACAAACAGAAAACAACGCTGTCATTGAAGGAGAGGTGATAACATGGACCGATGACATTTTCACGAACAATGGTCTGGTGGAATATGTAGATGGAAGTTTCATCAACAATGGTGACTTTATCACGAGCTGGACATGGGCAGATGATCACTCGTCGGCTACTTTGCGCATAAACCATGAAGATGTTGATGCAGTAGTAACTAACGAAGACACTACTCCTGCTACCTGTATCACCACAGGTGTGCGCACCTATACAGCAAAGGCTACCTATGAAGGTGTGGAGTACATAGGCACTAAGGAGGAGAAGATTCCACAAATACCTCACGACTTCACTAGCCATACCCTGACTGACGGGCCTGTTACATCAGGTCTCTATGCATACACTTGCGATTATGGTTGCTGGCATTATGATGAGCACCGCTTCATCAAGGACTTCTACGGC
>JAZLIN010000006.1:0-5725 GCA_045617365.1 Prevotella sp.
GCATCATTGGCAGACTATGACGTATATCCATCTGCAGGCACCGTGCGTTTGCTGGAGACGCATATAGACCGTAAGAACCGCTCCTTCATGTCCAAGGTGCTCCGCTTCCTGCATATTAAGAAGAAATAGGAGCCCCCACCCCGGCCCTCCCTGGGGGAGGGAGATTTTGATATGGGGTTGAGGGCGAATAGTTTATAGTGTACTATGCACTATGAACTATGCACTATGAACTATGAACTATGAACTATGCACTATGAACTATGAACTCCCTCACGGGTCCACATCATAATATATTATAAGATTCTTGTAGCGAGAGTCTTGGAGCAGTGCATTCGTCGCTTGACGGATGCACTGTTTTGATTGTTGGAGGGAGAGAGACGTCTCCAGCTTGAGCACAATCTTTCTTATGCTCAGCGTCTTGATGCGAGCCACAGGCGGTCTGTCAGGACCCAGTACCCTGTGGTGGAAGAACTGTTTCAGTCGGCTGCCCAGCTCAATGCCTGCCGTGTTGACCGTGTTCTCATCCTTATGCTTCAGGTATATGTAAATCAGTCGGGTATAGGGAGGGTAGGAGAAAGCCTTGCGCTCCTCCATCAGCATACGGAAGAATCCCTGGTAGTCATTATCCACTATCTGTCTGATCACCGGCAACTGCGTATTGTTCGTCTGCAGTATCACCTGCCCGCGCTTCCCTTTGCGCCCGGCACGTCCAGCCACCTGCGTCATCATGGTGAAGGCATGTTCGTAGGCACGGAAGTCTGGTTGGTTGAGCATCGTATCAGCCGATAGTATTCCCACCACGCTGACCTTGTCAAAGTCCAGACCCTTGGTGACCATCTGCGTGCCTATCAGGAGGTTTGTCTTACCAGCCGAGAATTCCGCGATGATGCGCTCGTAGGCATTCTTGGTGCGTGTGGTGTCCAGGTCCATGCGTGCTATGCGAGCATTAGGAAACTCGCTGGCTATGATGTCCTCCACCTTCTCCGTGCCGGCACCACGGTCGCGCAGGTCAGGATTCTTGCAGTCAGGACATTCGCGGGGCATGGCAAAGGTATATCCGCAGTAGTGGCATGTCAGCGAAGACATAGTCTTGTGGTATGTCAGTGAAACGTCACAGTTAGGGCATTTAGGTGACCATCCGCACTGGTGGCACTCTATGATAGGCGAGAAACCTCTGCGATTCTGGAATATGATAGCCTGTTCGCCATTCAGCAGAGCCTCGCTGACAGCCTCCTTCAACAGAGGCGACAGCATACCGCGCATTATCTTGCGGCGGCGCAGGTCCTTCACATCCACCACGTTGATCTTAGGCAGTTGCAGGTCCTTGTATCTCTGCGTCAGTGTCACGATGTTGTATTTGCCCGTCATGGCATTGTTGTAGCTCTCCACCGATGGCGTGGCGGTACCCAGCAGCACCTTTGCCCCCGCCATTCTCGCCATTATCATAGCCACGGAGCGTGCATGATAGCGTGGTGCCGGGTCCTGCTGTTTGAATGAAGTCTCGTGCTCCTCATCTATAATCACCAGTCCCAGGCGCTTGTAGGGTAGGAATACTGCGGAGCGTGCACCGAGTATGATGTCGTAAGGAGTGTCCGATAGTTGCTTCTGCCATATCTCCACGCGTTCCGCATCAGAATAGCGCGAGTGGTATATGCCCAGTCTGTTGCCGAATACATGCTGCAGCCTCTGCGTGATCTGCACCGTCAGTGCTATCTCTGGCAGGAGATACATCACCTGTTCGCCACGGTCTATGGCCTCCTGTATGAGGTGTATGTATATCTCCGTCTTGCCCGATGAAGTCACGCCGTGCAGCAGTGTGGTGTCCGACTTATGGTCAGGACCGTCGGCAAACGAATCCACTATTTCGTCATGAGCCCGTTGTTGCGCCTCACTCAGCGGTTTGATATTCTCAGGATGCGGTATCCCGGCATTGTTCAGTCGTCCCACCTCCTTGTCATACAGTCGCAGCAGTCTCTTGTCCGTCAGCGCCTTGATGGCATTTGCCGTACAGTGTGCGGCATTGGTGAGTTCCTCGCGTGTCACCTCGCATCTGTTGTTGGTGCGTCCCTGCGGAGAGTCCAGTTCGTCGAGTCTGGACAGTTCCAGGTATTTGTTATATACCTCCAGCTGCTTAGGCGAGCGCGTCAGCATGTCGATGCTGTTATGTATGGACCGTATGGCGCATGTCCAGTCCTCCTCGTTCCATGATTCTCCGGCCTTAGGGTAGGGCAGAGCGGCCTCGATGTACGTCTCCGTCTTGGCGCGATAGCCATCCTCCTTCTTCATGCCCTGTGGCAGCGCCGCCTTGTATATATCTCCTAAGGGCGCCATGTAGTAGGCGCTGATCCACGACCACAGTCGGTACTGGTCATGCAGCAGTTGCGGTGCACTGTCTAGTACGGCGATGATGTCTTTTATCGTTATCCCCTCCTTGGGTGCCTGCTCCGTTATCTCCACCACGATGGCCGTATGTGTCTTGGTGATGCCGAAGGGTACTTTCACACGGACGTATGGCATGATGCTCTGCTCCATGCTAGCAGGCACGGAGTAGGTGAATAGTCCCTCTAATGGTAATGGCAGTATGACGTTTACGTACATGGCAAGCAGGTGTTGGTGATATCGTTTACGTGGCAAAGGTACAAATTTTTTCTTGAACTACCAAATGTTGCGTCCTTGTGTTCTTTTAATGACGATAAAAAAATAACTTGGTACGATTTTACTCAGATTGTTGAGATATTTTGGAGTTGAGACGAAGGGCAACTTTAGCAGTGTTAAAGTGCCCCTTTAACTTCGCAAAAGGGGCACTTTTGCAATTCAGGAGGTTTCTTGATACAAATGTTTGGATAAAACAGCTCAGAAAACTATTCTGCGTGTAGCAGATGAAAAAGCGCGGCGCTCATAAGGAGCGTCGCGCTTTTGTGATTTATCTATACAGTGGGAAAACGGATTGCTTTCCACTGTGATGGTTACTTGGTCTTAGCAACCTTCTTGCCGTTGACGATGTAGATGCCCATTGGGAGATCCTCGAATGCAGAGGTCTGCTTTACGCCCATGATGCTGTAGATGGTGGCATCCTTCTCTACTACGGTGTCAGCCTCGGCATTCTCTACAGAGGTGTACACCTCGCCACCGAGACCGCGAACGAATCCGGCATATACATGCTTGCGGTGATAGCTCAGATCCCAGATGCCTACAGGAGTGTTGGCACGCCATCCGCTGTTGGATGGAGCGTCTGTAGGACACCACTGACAGATACCCCACTGCTGCTCAGGTGGTACGAGGCGGAAGAACTCCTTGATGATCCACTCATAGTAGTCTGCCATCTCCTTGTGCTGTGCCTCGGTCATATTTGCGGTAGGCACATCCTTGTTGTTGGCATCCACGTAGCCCATATCCATCTCGCTCACACGTACCAACTTGCCAGAGGCAGCCATGAGCTTGAACATGTTGGTGATGGCATTCTTCTTACTCTGCTGAGTGCCGCTGTTCTTGTAGAACGAGATATGCATCTGTGTGCCGATACCGTCGATCTTGGTCACACCGTCAGCCTCCCATTTCTTTATCCAGTTGATGAGGGACTTCAGTTTCTTGTTGCTGTCCCAGTCACTCTCCAGGTTATAGTCGTTGATGAAGAGCTTGATGTCTTCAGGTCCATACTGACGAGCGTATTTCACGGCACTGCGTACATACTCCAGGTCGCCCATGTGGTCCTGCCAATAGAAGGCGTCGCCGCCTACATCCCATGTAGCATCGCCGTTGAATCCGTCAGAGTGCTGCAGGGTGTAGAATCCGCTGCCGTCGTTGCCGCCGCCGGAGATGGCCTCGTTGACAACGTCCCATGCCTTAACCTTGTCCTTACAAGCTGCCATCATGCCCTTGATCCACTTCTCCATGGCTCCCTGGAGGATAGTGCATTTCTCCTCCTTGGTGCGTGGAGTGCTCTGTGGCATCTGCAGGTAGAAGTCGCTCTCGCCAATCTTTGGTGCAACGACAGCGCCACCATCCACCTTCATCTTGAACGATGTGAGGACGTCGCTTGTGATAGCGCCGTTGGTGACCTTCTCCGTGCCGCCAACCTTCAGGCTGATATTATCGAAGTAATATGTGTTGGCATCAGCAAGTTCGTTGAGGTTGAAGGCAATAGACTTACCCGAACCCTTGAAGTTGCCTGAGATATTGACAGTCTTCCACTCAGTGGTGAAGTTAAGGTCGCCCAAAGCCTCGTATGTAACGTAGGTGCCTGGATCGGTGTGTATCTGTGTGGAAACCCTTGCAGGTTTGTCGGCACGTATGTCAGCGGTGAATACGAAGCTCTGTCCTGAGGTGAACGAAGTGTTGCTGAGCACCCAGAACTGGTTGTCCCATGCCTCAGCCTTCTTGGCTGTAGCCTCTACCTTGACGAAGCGGCGCTCATCGTTGACCTTCATGGCGCCTACGGTCTCCATGATCTTGATCTCCTTGATGTAGATGTCGCCTACGAAGGAACCGTGCTGAAGGAGGATGCCAGGATTTGCCACGGTGTTAGTGAAGTCCCACTCCACGTCCTTCCATTCAGTAGTGAAGCTGATGGTCTTGTTAGGACCGCCGCCCCAGTCGCCTATTCTTGCATAGGTAGAACCAGCAGCACTACCCTTGATGGTCATGATCATCTTATATTTCTTGCCTGCTTCAGCATTGATGTCCGACATAGCCCAATACTGTACTTCGTAGTTCTGCGAAGCCTTCTTTGTCACCGTAGCCTTCATACCGTCGGTAGAGTTGAAGGTCACGTTGTAGTTGTACTGGCTGTAGTCAGAATGCCATCCGATGTTCTGCTGTGTACGGAAATCCTTAGAGCTGCACACCTGATGTACCATGGTGTCAGGATTCTCAAATGGTACAGGAGCCTTGTCCTTGATGAGTCCTCTGAGCCATCCGTTAGGCTGCTGTGAGTGCCATGCCAGTGTGTGACCATAGACATTGAGTCCAGCATTGGTAGCAGCATTGACATAGTTGGTAACGGTATTGAAATTCATGTTGCCGTTGTTGTCTACGCATGATGCCATCTTCATGGCGTTGCCAGCCACGGTCTCGGTGAAGTTGTCATTGATCATCCCCTTGAAGGTGGAGTTGTTGAGGTAGTCACTCACCGTAGTGCCGATGCCCAACTTGAAGTTAGGGTACTTGGAGTAATCGATATAGTCCTTGAGAGGGTGGTATTCCTTCAGGTAGTCATAGTTTGAATTGTTGGGAACACCGATCTCGTAAGCTTTCTGTGCGTTGGCTGTCATAGCAGCTGCCGCCAGAGCAAATAGTGTAAAGATTTTGTTCATATAGTAGATGATTTTTGTTATTTCGCCTTATAAAACCGTCAGATTATAGTTTCACTCAACAAAGTTACAAATAAAATCTGAGATACGGTCTCCTTTTTGTTTATTTTTTCAATATTGGTTATCTTTCTGTAAGTTTTTGTTACAAATGAAAATAAAAAAGGGACAGGCGACCTGTCCTGGATAGCCAGGATAAGCGTCGCATGTCCCACAGGCTTTGAAGAAAGCCGTTCGGTTTAATTGCTGACTGATATTACCTTTCTTTATTTCGCCGTCACCGTGGCAGCTGTGCTGGTAGTGGTGACAGATGGTGCTATGAAGAACACGCCCTTGCCCGAGGCATTGTTAACCTGTGAAGAGCATGATGCAGGTGCCGTCGTTCCCTGCTTGATGGTGACGCTACCCTTGCCAAGGTT
>JAZLIN010000007.1:0-36544 GCA_045617365.1 Prevotella sp.
TTCCAGTTTTAAAGTGCCCCTTTAACACTGCAAAAGATGCACTTTAAGATTTTCGCGAAAATCAAATTATGCAACATGGCCAATTTAATTGCCTCAAAATAGTTTGAGGCCAAGATAACTATTATTATAATTCCAAGCAAAGTATGAAGAATTTCATATTTTTATTAATTTTTCTCATAGTGGGAATATGTGTTTGGGTTGGTACTGGTAAGTCATATCATGCAGAAGAGAAAAAGACTTATCTCAAAGTACCATCGTCGGCGCATTATTCTGCCGAAGAAATACATCAGATAGAAGAGATGAAGCGCCTCTATGACACCATTGATAAATATGGTTTTGAAGAAGGCGTAAGAAAATATAACTTAGATACATTAAACATTTCAGATGAAGAGCTGCAGGCTATAAAAGAGGCAGCTCATGAAATAGCTGTTAAATATGGTCACCTTTTAAATGATGGAGAAAGAAGATTTTTTTATTAGTGTATATCAGCCTGTCCATAAAAACAAATAAGCCGCTGTCATGATCAGTATTCATGGCAGCGGCTTAGTCTATAGTAATACCCGTTGTAGGTCCTTATCTCCTCTTCACCACAGCGACGTAGGTGAGGAGCACCAGATTCATCATCAGTGAATAGATGATGGCTGGGGTAGCGATGATGTCATTGTTGAAGATGAATGGCGACGATGCTATCGCTATGGCCTGGGCAGCATTCTGCATGCCGACCTCGATGATGATGGTGCGCTTCTCCTTCTCATTGAGTTTGATGATGATGCCCGCAACGCCTGCGATGGTAACTGAGAGCAGGATGAGAGCCAGAGGCGAGAGGAGGATGGTGGCAGAGGCATTGAGGATGGTGTCCTTATGCTGGATGTAGAAGAGTACGATGACGAGCATGAGTGCAGGAAATGCACACTTGGTCAGTACGCGCTCAATCTTTTCGGCAGTGTTCTGCCACATGTGCCTTACGCCGATGCCGATGAGGATAGGAAGGAGCATGGTAACGATGTTCTGTGCGAGAAGGTTGCCCACAGGAAGGCTGATGCCTACAGCCTCGCCCACAGCAGATGTGGTGAACTGCATGATGACAGGGATGGTGAACAGGGTCACGATGCTGCTGACCGCTGTCAGTGATACAGAGAGAGCCACGTCGCCTTTGGCAAGGAGTGAAAAGATATTGCTCGACGAACCACCAGGGCAGCACGCTATGAGTACGATGCCGATGAAGTAGTATGGTGGCAACTGCAATGCTGTGGCGAGTGCGAATGCCACGATAGGGAGGATGATCAACTGTCCGCAGAGTCCTGCGATGGCTGCCTTGGGGCGTTTTGCTACAAGGACGAAATCCTTGGGGCTGAGTGTAAGACCGAGGTCAAACATCAGCAATGTAAGGATTGGGAGTACGATAAAAATAGGATTCAATTTACTAATGTTTTTATATTGAGATAGAAATTTACATAGTTAACTCACATTATTTATATAATAACTTTCCCTTTATGGTCCTATTGGAAAGTGTGTGTAGCATGCTCTTTTGAGTAAGGAAGTGCCATAAGTATAGGAGTTGTAAGTTCTTTGCAAGCAAAGCGGCAAGCCGAGCGAAAAGCGAAAGAAAGTTTTAAAGTGAGAAGTTCTTCTCGTTGGTCAGGCGCAAGCGGAACTCGGGTCTGGTCTCCTCCCCCCCTAGGGGGAGGCTGGGAGGGGGCCGTGGGGCCGTGGGCTTTACTTTATCGTCGGCTTCAATTCGTCTGGCGACTCATTGGTGTACATATTCACTTCACCTGCAACCTTAGTGAAGAGGTCTGCCACACGCTGGAAGTCAATCTCCCATCTTGGCTGGAACTCAAAAGAGTGCATGTAGTCAAGTATGGACTGGCGCATCTGGCGTGCAGCGAGACGCTTGTCCAGATTGTTGGTGATGTCCATCGTGGTCATCAGCAGACGACCTTTGCCCACACGAGCCTCGAAGAGCATGCCGATCTTGCGGTTGACAAACCATGTGTCGATGCTCTGTACGAGAGGTTGGAAGTCAAGAGGGAAATCGGTGAACTGCATCACCTGTGCCTTGTTGACCAACTCCCACCACTGCATGTCGCTGTGGTAGTCTGTAGGGAAGGTGTCAAAGAGAGGGTGCGTATTCTCTACGTATATACCAGTGGTGTGAGGCGGACGCATCTTAAACCATGACGTGTTCCAGAATACAGGCAGGAACTGCTGCTTCACCTCTCTGCCGTAGGTCACCTTGCCAGCAGCGCAGATGAGCACCTTGCCGCCACGCTTCAGTATGCTGCGTGCCTGACGGTCCAGGGAGTCAGTGACATAGATGTTGTCGTAGAAGAAAGTACCAGGGCGCTTACCCTTGCGGTCGGTGTTGACATCACTATGAGTATCGGGGAATACCCAGAAGTCCCAGTGGTTCTTCACGTATATCTTGTCTTTCTTGGCGAAACCATAGCGAGTTACTCCAGGCAGGGAGACGCAGAGAGTGAACTTGGTAGGTTCGGAGACAGAAGAGAGCGGAAGGGTGATATGTCCCAGCGGTATGTTCTGTCCGATAGGGAGATCCATGGTTGGGAGGTCTCCCTCTGCCAGTGGTGTCTCCTGTACCACGATAGACTGATTGCTCTGCTTGCGTGGCTCACGATATATTATCCAGTGAGGTGTCACACCCTTCAGTGTGTCGCCGGAGAACTGAGCCAGTTCCAGGTCAGCCTCAAAGCTCTCAGTGTTGGAGTATGTGAACTTGGGGAATCGTGCCAGCGGTACTACCTGAGAGCAGAATTCACGGAACTCCGGAGGTGTGATATAGCCCTTCTCGTCATAGAACACATCGGTAACACCGACGAGGGCCGAGCCCTGACCAGAGTAATCGTTGAGGGCGAGCAGTTGGAAACCGGCATAGTCAGGTGTGCGGAGTATGCGCTCCGTCTCGTACTTATAGCACAGAGCCTGCAGTTTGCCCGACGCCAAGAGGAAGTCGCGCTCACGTCTCTGCATGCCGTTGTCCTTGAGCATATCACGGAAAATCTCAAAGTTGGCAGCCTTGTTCACACCCTTGTACTTGGAGATTTCTGCAAAGTTAGGGAATACGCACCACTGTCCCATCTCGTGGGTTACGAAAGGCACGGTGATAGGAGTGCCCGGCATGTCCTTGCCGTTATAGGTAGTAATCTTGTCAGAGAAATTAGCCATGGACTCTGGTGCGCTGCGTACCCACTCGCTGAGACCGCGTGCGCCAGCCTTGACGGCAAACTCCGCCTGTGGCTGCCATGCCCATCCGCCGCCTACGCTGAATCCGGCGTAGATGTGTCGAGGGTCATACGCCTTGATGAGCGGCATGTGGTCATTACACCATCTTACCCAGTTGCCGGCAGGCTCGTTGCCGAAGGCGAAGAAAGTGAACGAAGGGTGATTGCCAAATTCATCACAGATACGCTGTGCCTCCTCATAGAGGTATGTGTCTATGTATTCACCGCGTCCCAGTTTTACGCCATGGTTAGGCCATGATGGTCCCTCAGGCTGTATGTACAGACCCATGAGATCGGCAGCGAGGAATGCAGCCTCCGGTGGACAGTAAGAGTGGAAACGCACGTGGTTGAGTCCCCACTTCTTGTATTTCTCGAATATGGCGAGCCAAGAGTCAATGTCCGTAGGTGGATAACCCGTCTCAGGGAACAGACAACTATCTACATTGCCTCGCAGCATGATCTGCTTGCCGTTGACGTAGAACATCTTACCGCGTATCTCTATCTTACGCATACCGAAGAATGTCTCCTGCAGGTCCGTTCCGTTCTTTGACTTTATCTCGGTGGTCAGGCGGTACATATTAGGGAAGAACTCATCCCAGAGAAGCATGTCCTTACCCATGTCCAGGGCTATATCCACCACGGAGTCACGTGCCGCATCCAGAGTGATTTTCAGTGGCTTAGGTGTGATGATGTGGCGTGTAGCCGTATTGAATGATTCTGCTATGAGGGTGATGGTAATCTCTTCCTTCTCCTGTCCGATGGTATGGAGGGCCATCTTGAGATTAGCCTTGTGATTGTCTATGTCAGGGAATACATTGATGGACTTGATATGAGATACAGGGCGCAGTTCTATCTTGCCCACGATGCCATTCCAGCAACCCTGTGTCTGGTCAGATACAGAGTGCGAGTCCATACCTACGTTCACCTTGTCAGGGTCATTGTCTATGCAGATCACGATGGTGTTCCGGCCGGCCTTCAGAGTGCCGTCAGCCTTGATGATGTGCTGATGAGGTACGGAGAGGGTGTTGATAGCTCCGCTGGCAGTAGGTATGCCATTAATCCATACCTTGCTGATGATGTGTGGACGCTCCAGATAGAGGACATTGCATTGCCTTGCCTGTTCCTCTGTCAGAGTTACCACCTTCTTATACCATGCCTTACCGATGTAGTGCTTGGCAGGAGTGAGGAAGAAAGGCAGTTTCATGTTGCCCTCCTGACGGTATTTCTCCATGTAAGGATTATGATAGTAGCTGGAGTCATAGATGGCTCCCACCCATGGAGTCTTGACGGAGACGTTGTCTCCCTTGCCACGCTGAGGCATGGATCCAGGGAGTTTTATCCTGTCCTTGTATTCAAAGTCCGGTTTGTACCATCCGTATGTCTCGCCCACGTTGTCGCGGTCTATCATGAACATCCATTCACCGGCGAGGTTGATGATGTTACTCTCTGTGATGCTGGTGGCAAAGGTGCAGAGTGTGATGCTGATGATGCAGTATGTTGTAAAGAATAGTCTTTTCATTGGTTGTCAGTGTGTGTAATGCGGTCGTTTGACCTTGCTTGATAAATAAATCATGGCAAAGGTAGCAATTTTATATGACATAACCAAATAAACTAGGTGAAAAAATAAGATATGTCCATACTGTTGCCATTGTTTTTCATATAAAGCATTGTCTGTTTGGGTATTTTTTATTAACTTTGCAAAAAATACATATCCAACTACTAAATTGAACAAGCAAATTATGAAACGTCTGGCAACGTTAGTCCTTTCTGGCATGATGGCTGTAACGGTCAGTGCACAGAACACATTTTCTTTTGGTACTAGGGTGAATCCCCAGGGCAGTGTCTTTGAGGTGGATTCGCGTGGATTCATAGTCGATGGCAAGCACAAACTGCCTGTCATGGGAGAGATACACTATTCCCGTGTGCCTCAGGCTGACTGGCAGCGAGAGATACGCAAGATGAAGGCAGGAGGTATAACCATACTGGCAACGTACTGTTTCTGGTTACATCATGAACCGCAGGAGAATCACTGGAATTGGTCTGGCAGCAATGATCTGCACCGTTTCCTGGAGGTATGTCGTGAGGAGAATATGCCTGTGATACTGCGTATCGGTCCGTTCTGTCATGGCGAGGTGTACCACGGAGGTATGCCCGACTGGGTGATAGAGAAGGCGCAGCGAGACCCGAAGCAATACAAGCAGCGCTCGCTGGCACCGGGATTCATGGCGGCTACGCGCCGTCTGTACAGCAATATCTTCGCTCAGGTCAATGACATGCTGTGGAAGGATGGCGGTCCTATCGTCGGAGTTCAGATAGAGAACGAGTGCCGTGGTCCATGGGACTACTACATGGCACTGAAGAAGATGGCGCTGGAGATAGGATTTGATGCGCCATTCTATACTCGTACCGGATGGCCTAAGCTCAATGGCAAAGAGACATTCGGCGAGATGCTGCCACTGTACTCTGACTATGCAGACGGCTTCTGGGACCGTTCGCTGACAGATATGCCTGGCGACTATCCTAAGGCGTTCTGCATGAAGGATGCACGTATCTCTGCTACCGTGGCTACAGAAACATTCGGCAAGGATGCGCTGACGGATAGCGGACAGCAGAGCGAGGGTGGCAACGGCGGACTGACATACCCATACCTGACCTGCGAACTGGGTGGCGGCATGATGCCGTCGTACCACAGGAGAATAAACATGACGGGATGCGAACCTCTGCCGCTGGCTGTGTGCAAACTGGGAAGCGGTTCCAACCTGCTGGGATATTACATGTATCATGGCGGTACCAACCCTTCTTACGATGCTGTCTATAACTTCACTACACCATCTGCCTATACTCCTGACGGGCATACTACGGCTGAGACACAGGCATCACTCGTGACAAACTACAACGATATGCCGCTGATGACATACGACTTCCAGTGCCCGCTGGGAGAGATGGGACAGCCTAACCTCAACGCCTTCCATCAGACAAGATGGCTGCATCAGTTCCTGGCTGACTGGGGTGAGGAACTGTCACAGATGGATGTGGATACCCTCTCCGAGCATTATGCCCGACGCGGATGCTTTGAATTCTATAATGACTACGTGCGCATCATCAATGAAGGAGGTCGTGCATACGTGCGACCGGTGAAGATGCCTTTCCGTGGACATACTATTACCGCCGATGCGCAGCCATTCTGTAAGGTCGGAGATACCTTGTATTTCATACCTGTCAAGGGCATGAAACCTACCGTGATAGTGGATGGCAAGAAGTGTGTGCCATACAAGGCAAAGACATTCGGCGACATCGCCGTCCAGGTGCTTACTGAGGATAATGCACGCCGTGCATATAAGATCGATGGCGAACTGGTACTCTCTGCTAATCCTGACGGCATACTCTATAAGGACGGTAATGATGTGATTTGTGAATACTGGGACAGGGACTCGCACTGGAATGTGGACTATCGTCAGACCAGTGAGGCTGCGGCACCACGTACTATCCCTATGGGACGTCAGAAGGTGGCTGCCATGCCTGGCAATGAGGACTTCCAGAAGGCTGCAGTCTGGTCGCTAGACCTTCATGATATAGATGACTCCATAGTGAATGACTGCTTCCTTGAGATAAGTTATTCAGCCGACTGCGCACGTCTGTATGCTGACGGCCGACTGGTGGAGGATAATTTCTGGAATGGCAAGCCGATGCTGGTGCGCATGTCTGATCTGGTGAAGGATGTGGACGGACGTAAGGTGCAGAAACAGATAGAACTGCGCATCCTGCCTCTGGCAAAGGATGCTCCGATATATCTGCAGAAGGCACAGCGTGAGGAATTGCAGAATGCTGATGCAACAAAGGGATTGCTGTCTCTGCACGGAATAAAGGTGATACAGCGTGTTACACAGAAACAATAATCGCAAAAAATGAAATATGCTTTAGTAACCGGTGGTTCCCGCGGTCTTGGCAGAGCCGTTTGTCTTGAGATAGCCAAGATGGGAATCCCCGTGATAATAAACTACCAGTCAAATGCCGCAGCGGCAGAGGAGGTGAAGGCGCAGATAGAGCAGGATGGGGGGACGGTCGAACTCCTGCCATTCAATGTGGGTAGCAACGAGGAGGTCACTGCTGCTATGGATAAGTGGGAGCAGGATCATCCTGATGATTATATTGCGTACCTTATAAATAATGCGGGCATACGCCATGACGGTATGATGTTCATGATGCCGGATGAAGACTGGCACGATGTGCTCAATGTATCGCTCAATGGCTTCTTCTATGTTACCCGTCGTCTGCTCTCCAAGATGCTGATGCGCAAGCATGGCGGCAGGATAGTCAATATGGCATCGCTCTCTGGTATCAAGGGACTGGCAGGTCAGGTAAACTATAGTGCGGC
The DNA here is from genome assembly GCA_045617365.1 of Prevotella sp. Classification (GTDB taxonomy): domain Bacteria; phylum Bacteroidota; class Bacteroidia; order Bacteroidales; family Bacteroidaceae; genus Prevotella. Next base: position 7,618 of record JAZLIN010000007.1, read on the forward strand.
GAAGGCCGCGCTGATAGGTGCTACGAAAGCGCTGGCGCTGGAGAGTGCTGCCCGTGGCGTCACCGTGAATGCCGTGGCGCCTGGATTTATAGAGACGGACATGACCAAGGAACTGCCTGTGGAGGAACTCTCTGCCACTATACCGATGAAGCGCTTCGGCAAACCGGAAGAGGTGGCTGCCTTGGTATGCTTCCTGCTGTCGGATAGCGCCGCATACATTACCGGCGAGTGCATATCCATCAATGGCGGGTTATATACGTAGGGATGGTTGTCTGGTTGTTTAGTTGTTTAGTTGTTTCGAACGATTCGCTACCATTTCCCGTTTGTAAAAAGGACGTTTAACGTCCGTCCAACCATAAAACCCAAAAACCGTGAATCTTTGGACTGATAAAATACAGAATGTCAAGGTTGCCCTTGTGGTTGCGGCAGTAGCTATTGCCGCAGCATCACTTGTTGTCAGTCATTTCCTCATCACAGATCTGAAGAATGAGGAGCACAACCGCATGGAGATATGGGCTGAGGCTATGCATTCGCTTGCAACGGCTGACGAGGATGCCGACCTCAATCTGGTGCTGAAGGTCATAGAGCAGAACAATACCATACCGGTCATTGTCACAGATGCGGAGGGCACCGTGCAGGTATTCCGTAATGTCTCCATACAGGCAGCGAATGCAGAGGACAGTCTGGCTGTGGCCAGGGAGATGGCAGAGCAGATGCGTCTTGATCGGCCTGCCATCAAGATACAGTTGAGTGAGCATAAGAATGATGTGCTGTACGTTTGCTACTCCGATTCGGTGCTCCTTACTCGCCTGGCATATTACCCTTATATACAGTTGGGTGTCGTGATGCTCTTTGTGGTAGTGGCTATCTTCGCCCTCCTTACGTCCAAGCGCGCCGAACAGAACAAGGTGTGGGTGGGTCTGTCCAAAGAGACCGCGCATCAGTTGGGTACTCCTATCTCAAGTCTGATGGCATGGACGGAGATACTGCGTGAGACATATCCTGACGATGAGTTGATACCTGAGATGGATAAGGATGTAAAGCGTCTGCAGCTGATAGCCGATAGATTCTCCAAGATAGGTTCGTTGCCGGAACGGCAGACGGTGCGATTGGCGGAGACGCTGGATCACGTGGTGGACTACATGAACCGCCGTACATCACACAAGGTGGAGATTACGGCGCAGCTGAAGGATGACGATATCACGGTATTGGTCAGTCCTCAACTCTTTGAGTGGGTATTTGAAAATCTCTGCAAGAATGCCGTTGATGCCATGGAGGGTAGGGGTAGCATAAAGATTACCGCTACTCCTTTTGATGAAATGATATTCATAGATGTCAAGGACAATGGCAAGGGCATAGAGCGTAAGAATATCAAGAATGTCTTTCGTCCGGGGTTCACGACCAAGAAACGTGGATGGGGACTGGGACTGTCCCTGGCACGCCGTATCATAGAAGAATATCACGGTGGTCGCATCTATGTGCTTTACTCTGAGGTAGGCGTAGGCACCACCTTCCGCATAGAGATACCAAGAGCGTGAGAAAAAAAGAATGCAAACGTTTGGCAGTATCAATAGTTTTTCGTAATTTTGTAGCACATTTATGTCAACAATAATATATCCCTCACCGGTATTCGGACCGGTACAGTCACGCCGCCTTGGTGTATCACTTGGTGTAAACCTTATGCCTGGTGACGGAAAGGTGTGCTCTTTTGATTGCATATACTGCGAGTGTGGATTCAATGCAGATTTCCGTCCGCGGCAGAAAAGACCTACCCGCCAGGAGGTGAAGACGGCCCTCATTGATGTGCTGCGTAGTAGGCATGAAAACGGGGAACCTCTTGATGTCATTACCTTTGCTGGCAATGGCGAGCCAACAGGTCATCCGGATTTCGCTGGCATCATTGCTGATACCTTAGAGGTACGTAATATGTATTTTCCTGATGCTAAGGTCTCCGTGCTCAGTAATGCCACATTCCTTGATAAGGAGGATGTACACGAAGCACTGAAACGTGTAGATAACAATATACAGAAACTCGATACCCTCTGCATGGATTACATCCGTTTGGTTGACAGACCTGTCCTTCCGACATACGATGTAGGCAAAGTCGTAGAGAGACTGAAGGCTTTTGATGGTCATGTCATCATACAGACGATGTTCATGAAGGGTGAGTTTGATGGGCGCAGTGTGGATAACACCACCGACGATTATGTACTGCCGTGGCTCGATGCGGTGAAGAAGATAGCTCCTGAGAGGGTGATGATATACACCATTGATAGAGAGACTCCTGCACAGGGACTACTGAAGGCGGAGCCTGCGGTACTCGATGACATCTGCAATAGGGTAGAGGCGCAAGGCATACCATGCTCCGCAAGCTATTGATAGTTCATAGTTCATAGTGCATAGTTCATAGTGCATAGTTATGAGTTCATAGTTAACACTGTTAACTCTTTCCCGATTTGCCGTTCATAAGTCCTCCATCGAATGGAGGGCATCTCCGATAACCCAATTACTAACTAAAGATACAATATGAAAAGACTGATTCTTTCGGCATTCGCCCTGCTGGTCACATTGACAATGATGGCGCAGGACAGAAATGCTGTGATAGAAAAGGCCAGACAGGCTAACGAGTATTTTATGGCTAAATGGAGTGACCCTTCATGGCCTACCAATGCAAAGAAACTGCGTCCAAGTAATCTCTGGACGCGTGGCGTGTATTTCGAGGGCCTGATGGCACTCAATGATGTTGACCCGCAGCAGCGCTATATGGACTATGTCGATGCGTGGGGCAGGTTCCATAAATGGGGACCATACAGCGGCAACCTCAATACGGTGGATGCTGACCATCAGTGCTGTGCACAGGCATATCTGCTGAGATATATGCAGGTGGGTGGCAATGAGAAATATTCCACCATGCAGAAGAACTTTGATAACCAGATATCAGCAGGCAACTGCGAACGCTGGTTCTGGATTGATGCCATACAGATGGCTATGCCTGCATACGCTATGATGTCTAAGGTTACAAAGGATCGTAAGTACATAGACTATGCCATACAGTCTTACCTCTGGACACGCAACACCTGCGGCGGCAGTCTCTTCAATGAGGCTGAGGGATTGTGGTGGCGCGATGCTAACTTTGTGGCTCCATACAAGGAGACTGACGGCAAGAACTGCTATTGGAGTCGTGGCAACGGATGGGTATATGCTGCCCTGTGCCGCACCATGGAGCAACTTGATCCGAAGGATGCTCACTACAAACTCTTGAAGAAAGATTTCCTTGCTATGACCAAGGCCCTGAAACTCATCCAGCGTGAGGATGGCTTCTGGAATGCCAGCCTCGCATCGCAGGACTTTGCCGGTCCCGAACTGTCTGGCACTGCGCTCTTCCTCTATGGATTGTCATGGGGCATGAACCACGGTCAGCTTAAGGCCAAGGAGTATCGTGCTGTAGCTGATAAGGCATGGAAGGCTTGCGCCTCATGTGTTCACAATGATGGATTCCTGGGATATGTGCAGGGATCGGGAGACCGTCCGGCATCATCGCAGCCATGCACCTATTATCGCGAGCCAGACTTTGATGACTACGGACTCGGTTGCTTCCTCCTCGGCGCTACCGAATACTCTAAACTGATCTAGTGGTTTGGTGGTTTGGTTGTTTAGTTGTTTGGTTGTCTAAACCCCAGCTCCATAATTCCCGTTTATAAAAAAAGGACGTTTTACGTCCGCCACGACCAACCACCCCCCAAAAAAACACTAACCTCAAAAAAACACTAACCCCCGAATATGAAAAAAACGATTTATTCCCTCGCACTCGCTGCAATGGCCATGAATGCCAGTGCTGCAGAGGTAGAGTGCCTTAACAGAGGATGGTTCTTCCATCTTGGTGAGTCAGTTCCTACCATTACCGTGTCACAGGCACAGAATGCAGGATGGAAGACTGTCAATGTACCTCATGATTTCCAGATAGAACAGCCATGGGTGGCTCCAGATGCCAGCGAACGTGCAGACAACTCTGATGCCGGTGCTAATATCAAAAGCCGTCTCTCTGCCCGTGGATTCAAGGAGATGGGAGAGGGATGGTATGTTAAGACCATCACTCCTTCGGCTGACAGGAAAGGCAAGCGAGTGCTGCTGGACTTTCAGGGCATAATGTATGTGGCTGACGTGTATCTCAACGGACAGCGCATCGGCGGCACTGACTATGGCTATGTAGGATTTGAGATAGACGTCACACGCCAGTTGAAGTATGGTGAGGAGAATGTCATCGCCGTACACTGTGATACCGGTACTCCGAAGGCATCACGCTGGTACACCGGCGGTGGACTCTTCCGCGATGTCTCGCTCGTATATACCGACGCACAGATGTACTTCCTGCGTCATCCGCTCTATATCACCACCACTGATAATAATAAGGTGAACATCACTGCCAATGTGCAGTGCCTCGCCAAGCAGAATACTATCTCCATGCAGGTGACCGTAACAGACCCTGCCGGCAACGTGGTGAGCGACAAGAAGTATGACCTGAAGCGTAATCGCAACTATCGTCAGGGACAGGAGTTGGCTATACCAACCATCGACATTGACAGTCCTCAGCTATGGGACTGCGAGCATCCTAACCTCTACACTGCCAAGGTGCAGATGCTCCGTGAGGACGGTAGTGTGGCTGATGAGGCTGTAAGCCGTTTCGGTATCCGCACCATAGAGATTGTTCCTAACAAGGGACTGTTGCTAAACGGCAAGAAGGTGCTGCTCAAGGGATATGCCAACCACCACACCAATGGCGCTCTCGGCGCTGCTGTCTTCCCACGTGCCATAGAGAAGCGCATCAAACTGATGAAGGAGTTTGGCATGAACCATATCCGTACATCGCATAATCCTTATTCAGAGTCATTCCTCGACCTCTGCGACGAGAACGGCATACTGGTGGTTGACGAACTCTACGACAAGTGGAACGATCAGTATGTGGGCAATGGCAGAGCGCACTTCCAAGATCTCTGGATGGGTCATGTGCAGGAGTTCATCACCCGTGACCGTAACCACCCATGCGTGGTGATGTGGAGTTTCGGCAATGAGCTGCAGTCGTACAATGATATGCCGTTCAATGACTTCGGCGTGACACAGTTCAAGATGATGAAGACTCTCTCGCAGCGCTATGACGACTCGCGTAAGTTTACCGTTGCCATGCATCCACGTTATCGCAACTGGGAGACGGACTCCCTGCCTTGCGACCTTGCCATGGTTACCGACGTGCAGTCATACAACTACCGCTATATGTACTTCCCTGGCGACGGCAAGAAATTCCCTTGGATGACATTCTACCAGAGTGAGGCTTCTGTTGCCGCTATGGGTGAGAATTTCTATGCACAGGATAATGAAAAGGTCATGGGTCTGGCATACTGGGGAGCCATTGACTATCTCGGCGAGAGTCAGGGATGGCCTGCCAAAGGATGGGTGCAGGGCGTGTTTGATATAGCCCTCGAACCAAAGCCTAAGGCATACTATATGCGTTCTTTCTTCAATGAGGATGAACCTCTGGTGCACATCGCCGTTACCGACAAGAAGGGTGATATGATGTGGAACGGAGTGCAGACGGGTAATGACGGACAGAGCGACCACTGGAACCGTGTGGCTGGTCAGAAACTCTCTATCACTACCTATACCAATGCCGATGAGGTTGAACTCTTCGTCAATGGCAAGAGCTATGGCGTGAAGCAGAATGACCGTAAGTCGCCTAAGATGCGCAACCAGATTCGCTGGCAGGACATAGAGTATCAGGATGGCTACTGTGAGGCTGTGGCTAAGATTGCCGGTAAGATTGTGGCACGTCATAAGATTGAGACCACGGGCAAGGCTGTGGCTCTCCGCATAGAGAGTGATAATACCAACTGGAAGGCTGACGGCATGGACCTGCAGCACCTCCGTGTATATGCTGTTGATGCCAAGGGTCGCCGAGTACAGACAGCCGTAGGCGATGTTAAGTTTACTGTCAATGGCGATGCTGTCCTCGCTGCAGTCAGCAATGGTAACCAAGATAGTGATGAGCTCAACGTTACAGATCATCGTTCGCTCTACCGCGGTTCATGTCTCGCCATCCTCCGTGCAGGTGAGTTGGCATCTAATGTCTCTGTCACCGTAACGGCTGAGGGTCTCAAGGCAGCAAAGCTCACCATCCCATGCGGTATGCCAACAAAGAAGGGTAAGAAGTAAAGTCCCTCCCCGGCACATCACAACTGCCGAACGATAAAACTACACCTATATACTATAGTTACAGCGACTATCACTTCCTGTTAGAGTAGATAGTCGCTGTAATCTTTTGTACCTATATGCTTACCGTAGTTTGTCCAACTTCCACTTAGACTCTTGCAATGTCAATCGACAAAAAAGGTGTGCAGGATCAGCAACTTCATGCTAATCGTGCACACCTCTTACTTATCTCTAGGAAGGGTTATTTCTTGATGATGTAGAATGTGAATGAGCGATCCGTTGCCTTCACCTTGTATGGTGGGAGGGCAAGGGCATTGCGGCTCCATGAATCCACGCCGCCGACACCTGCCATCATCTGGTCAATGTAGAGATTGGTGTTGTATGACTTCTTGACATCCTGTGGGTGACGCTGCTTCTTGTCATTGCCCTCGTCAAGGTCACGCACCTCATAGTGCAGGGCACTGGCTGCAAATGCAGAGTCAGAGAGTATCAGAATCTCCTCGCCAGCCTTGCTGCGCTGCTTCCACCAGCGTATGTCGCACTTGCTGCCTGTCTCCTGAGGACGAACGTATGGGAAGAACTGCTCATCAGCGGTCTGCTTATAGATACCGATATCCTGTGACATCTTACGGTCGCAGTAGTTCTCAATCGGACCACGTCCGTAGTACTCGCTGCGGTCCATCTGGTATGGCAAGAGCATAACGACACCAAATCGTGGCATGTCAGGGATGTCCTTGGCCTCTTCGTCAAACTTGATGCTCTCTGTTACTTTCCACATATTGTCAGCAATGGTCTCGTATGCCATGGTCAGAGTAGCCTCGGCATCTTTCATGCGGTAAGTCTCAGTCACCACGCTACCCTCGCTGATGCGTGAGGTGCATACTATCCTTGGTTGACGCCATACTCTGTTGCGATAGTGCATGCCACCACCCATGTCATTGTCAGTAACGGCACGCCAGAAGTTTGGACGGAGTGTGTATGGCAATGGCTGAGCCTTGCCTGCCTGTGTCTTACCCTTAGCAGAAGGTGTAGGCACCACTACGTTTTGTTTGATTACGTCATTGTAATCATACTCAGTGATAGCCAACTGCTGATGTGCCACTGGTGTGCAAGCAGGAATGAGAGGATCATCCACTACGGTCTCAAAGCAGACGTTGAGTATCTGCTCCTTGCCATTGCCCGCGAGAGTGTAAGGTACGGTGAACTCCTTGGTCTGCTGAGGTCCTACACCAAGATTGGTGATGCTTCCCTCATCTATCTTGACACCGTCAACCATGAGTTCCCAGCGCATGCGTACATAGTCCAGCGAACGGAAGAAGTTTTCATTCTTGACATTGATGATGCCCTTCTTCATATCCACTGCCTCTACCCAGATATTCTGATAGTAGTAAGCATACTCGTATGCCTGCGGTGTAGGCTTGCGGTCAGCAGTGATGAGACCATTGCAGTTGAAGTTGTTGTCGGAACCGTCCCACTCGTTATAGTCGCCTCCATAGAGGAATTTCTTAGGATCACGCTTGTCACGCAGTCCCTGGTCAACGAAGTCCCAGATGAAGCCGCCCTGGTACTTAGGATATTTGCGTACGAGGTCCCAGTACTCCTTGAATCCACCGCCGGAGTTGCCCATGGCGTGAGCATACTCACACTGAATGAGCGGTTTGGTCTTGCTGGCATCAGAGGCATAGTGCTCTGAGTTCCAGTGAGGGAAGTACATTGGGCAGAAGATGTCGGTGTATTCGCTCTGACCAGCCTGCTCATACTGCACCGGACGACTCTGGTCTTGTGACTTTATCCACTTGTAGGAATCCTCGAATCCCTTGGACATGCAGGTCTCATTGCCCATGCTCCAGATTATGATGCTTGGGTGATTGAACTTAGTGCTTACATTATGCTTGTTGCGCTCCGTAATCTGAGTTACGAACTTAGGCATCACCTTCCTGCCCTCATCGCCGTATCCGAAAGCATGACCTTCCTGGTTAGCCTCGGCACAGACATATATACCATACTCATCGCAGAGGTCATACCATATAGGGTCGTTAGGATAGTGGCTGGTACGCACTGCATTGATGTTGAGCTGCTTCATGAGCTTGATGTCCTGTATCATGCGCTCACGGCTTACTACGTAGCCACCGTCAGGATCGAGTTCGTGACGGTCTGCACCCTTGATCAGGACAGGTTTGCCATTGACCAGCAGCTGGGCATCCTTTATCTCGACGCTGCGGAAACCGACCTTCACAGGTATCTCCTCGCCACCTATCTGTGTTACGATAAGAGTATATAAGTAAGGAGTCTCTGCAGACCATGTCTTTACGCCTGGCACCTCGAGTACCGCCTTGGCACCGCCCTTGGTGTTGAGCACCATATTGCCACGGGCATCAAGGAGGGCATAGTTAAGTTCGGTATTGCCTTTCACCTTGACATCGATGGCTAGCACACCGTCCTTGTAGCCATTGGTAAGGTTTGGAGTAACACGAAGGTCAGAGATTTGATTCTTCATGTTCTTGGTATAGAGATAGCTGTCACGTGCCACACCGCTGAGACGCCAGAAATCCTGGTCTTCGCTATATGAACCGTCGCACCATCTGAATGACTGGAAGGCGATGACATTCTCGCCTGGCTTGACAAACTTGGTAATATCAAACTCTGCTGCAATCTTTGAGTCCTCAGTATAGCCTACGTACTTACCATTGACCCAGAGGTACATATTACTGGTCACAGAACCGAAATGTGCTATCACCTGTTTGCCCTGCCAGTCAGCAGGAATGGTGATGACACGACGGTATGAACCCACGTGGTTGTCCTTCACTGGTACCTCAGGAGGGTTATTGTCGAAATGTCCGCGCCATCCGAAACCGATATTGATATACTCAGGCACACCATAACCATTCAGTTCCCAGTTGCCTGGCACTGGTATCTCGCCCCATGAAGAGTCATCAAACTTCAAGGAGAAGAAGTCGGTAGGTCGCTCATCGGCATTCTCCACCCACTTGAATTTCCAAGTACCATTGAGGGAAAGCTGTTGTGATGTACTTGGCATGACATCGGTATGCACCGGATAACGGTTCACCTCATTGACCTCGAGGTCATGCCATTCTGTAAACGTCTGCGCACTGGCTCCCGATGCTACACAAGACATCATGACTGCCACGGCCAGACGAACTTTATTCTTCCTATTCATGAATAATTTTAAAAGGTTAATGTAGATATTACTTGTTTTCGCTACAAAGTTACAAATAATTCTCGAAATAAACAAATGTTTGACTTCGAAAATCTCAATCTTCGAAGTCAAACATTTCATCATCATCGTCATCCCAACCGAACATAGCTGGCTCTACGAATGACTCCATGGCACGTCTGTCCTTCTTTGTAGGACGCCCGGTGCCCTTTGCACGATCCACGAATCCGCTGATACGTGACATCTCAAGCAGTTCGTATTGCTTGGCTTCCGTCACGTTCTCATACACCTGAGGTATGAGTTTGGCACCTACTCTGCTCTCTATGGCATTGATGATCTTGAATGAATAGGTGATTGGCGGCTTCTTCACGTGTACCGTCTCGCCAACCTTTACCGTGCGCGATGGCTTGGCATTGGCGCCGTTCACTGTGACACGTCCGTTCTTGCAGGCATCGGCGGCGATGGTGCGTGTCTTGAAGATGCGTGATGCCCACAGCCATTTGTCAAGTCGTGCCGACTCCTGATGTTTCAGTTTTCTTTCTTCCATGCCACACCCTATTTCTTGTTGTACTGATTCATGGTGATATCCACTCCTGCCAGGCAGAATGACTTGATGATGTCTCGCGAGGTATCGATGAGCGGTTGCAGGGTTTTCTTGTCCTCGTCAGAGAACTTTCCCAATACCCAATCCACCTGCTGCCCCTTTGCAAACTCATTGCCTATGCCCATGCGCAGACGTGCATACTTCTGACCGATGAGCTGCTGTATGTGTCCCAGTCCGTTATGACCGCCGTTGCTGCCATTGCCCTTGAGGCGCATCTTGCCCAGAGGCAATGCCAGGTCGTCAACGATGACGAGGAGGTGTTCCGTTGGGATGTTCTCCTTCTCCAGCCAGTAGCGCACGGCATTGCCTGAGAGGTTCATGTATGTGGTTGGTTTGAGCAGAAACAATTTCCTGCCCTTTACGCTGGTCTCTGCCACGTAGCCGTAGCGCTTATCCTCAAACGTTACGCCAGCCTCCTGTGCAAAGGAGTCTATGACCATCCAACCGGCGTTGTGTCTTGTCTCGTGATATTCCGGACCAGGGTTTCCCAGTCCTACTATAAGATATTTTTCCATTGTTCTCTTGTTGTGGTTTGGTGGTTTGATTGTTTGGTTGTTTAGTACCCTGCGATTATTCTCAAGGTTCACCCCCCCAAAAACATCCCTAAAATTTATATTTAGCCTTTACGGGTTCTTCCTTAGCTTTGTTAACGAAGTCGCTGAGAGGAATATTGACAGGTTCCTTCATGAACTCAGGACGATTGTATGACTTCAGCAGGAGAGTGTTGCGCTCCGGGTCTTGCTGTGGAACGGCGAACGCCTTGTGACACTTGCCGTTTTTGTCGAAGTAGGCGATGTATGGACGTGTGTAGTTGGAGTCATCACGACGTGAGTCGGTCATAATCCATCTGCCGTTGCTTGAGAAGGTAGGGTAGCTCTCAGAGCGGTTGCTGTTGATGCCCTCAAGGCAACGTACCTCCTTCGTGGCAAGGTCCATAATGTATATGTCTGCCTCAGGGTGCCACACATGGAAGCAACCGAAATTGCCGAGTGAGAAGATCATGTACCTGCCGTCAGGCGAGATGCGCTGCAGGGTGGCACTCTTGCCAAGCGCTGCTGCATCATACACCATGATAGGTGCGCCGAAGGAGAGCGTGGCAGGGTCGAAGGTGCGCGAGTATATGCTGTATTTAATCTCTTCATGGCGGTTGATTACCTGCGCATCATGGCGAGTGGTATCGTTCTCTGCGAAGGCGAAGTGGGCCGAACCGTAATAGAGGGTCTTGCCGTCAGGACTCCATGCAGGGAAGATCTCAAACTCATCCTTCTCATCGCTGACGGTCATCACCTCGTTCTTATCCACATCATACAGTATAAGGTCGGATGCCTCGTCGAATACCTCGATCTTCCCCGGTGTCTTGGTATGGAACGACTGTCCGGTCTTGTTTGTGGAGAAAGCAATGAGATTGAGAGTAGGGTGCCATGCAGGATATACGCCGGCGCTGATGGTACTGTCGGTCTTGAGGTCAACCTTCTTCAGTTGTCCGTTGTCCACGATCATCGTACCGCCCATATTCTGTCGCATGTGGAAGAGCATGTTCTTCGTGCCATGGTTCTGGTATGAATGGCAGTTGATGCACTGTCCTCCCTCTTCTGTTTCTAATCCCTGATTATTATAGATGTCGTGCTCGTCGAAGGACGTTATGTCGCGCTGTACGATGGACAGGTGGTTGTAGTTGATATAGCCCGGTTCTATCAGACGGTATGAGATATACGCATCGATGCTGTCTGGCGCTACATAGATATTGAAGGGCTTGTATGCAGTCCATGCGTCGCCCTTGCGGGTGAATACCTCCACGCTGATGCTCTTGCCGTTGGCGTTGTTCAGCAGCGAATGCCATTCCTCCTCGTCGATGAACACCTTGTTCTCTTCGCCATAGGTGAAAGAAGCGTCGCCGCATGACAGGCGTGCCACGATAGCCTCGCTGCCATCAGCCGCCATGAAGTTCAGCGGACTGATGTTGCAAGGAACGGTTACCTCCGTATAGTCAGGGAATATGCGTGGCATATTCTTGTTTGGCGTGGCGTTCTCCGGCACCACCGCCTTGTTGCTGCATGATGCCAGAGCCAAGGCTATCACCAACATTACTATATTATATATCTTTGTCATGTTTAGTTGTTTGGTTGTTTGGTTGATTGGGGAGGTTACTATTTGCGGTTTGTATTACTATCGTATCATTTTGTCGAATGAATAAATAAATATTCAAATAACAGAATAAATAGTAAATGGTAAATGGTCAAATAGTAAATAACTAATACATTTTTCCTCCGCGGTTGAAGTAATATGCCCACCAGAAGGTGTCACCAAATTCCCCCTTGAGAGCATTAGGCAGCATGGCCTCAGTAGTACCGCTCTGCATCAGTTGCTTCACCTTTTCGTTGAAGGCGACATATCGTTTAACTATCCGTTCTTCATCGAAAGGCATACCTGATATGTCCATTGTCTGCGGTTCCAACTGACCATAGAGGAAGGCTGCCTCCTGATAGTGTATCGGCATATCATCGCCTACGTGCATGGTAGAATATTTATTAAACTGATACTGGAATAGTCTGATATCCCTTGAATTGAGGGCATATGTCATGCTTACATCCTGCATGTACTTGGATGTGGTATTATTGTCGGTGCTGAAGAAGATCATCAGAAATTGCTCTATTGTGCCCTGATCAGAAGATGTCTCCTGAGGTACATTATCATGCAGCTCTATGATATTCTTCAGTTCTGGAGTCTTCCTCAGCAGCGAATGATCAGCGAGGATAGGACGATAGCGGTCTGCCCACTCCTTATAATACATTGAATGAGAGAGAATATCGATGTACTTGGCAGCTACGTCATACTCTTCATTTACGAGAGAACAGAGGGTTAGCAGTTTAAGACTGTTGAAAGTGTAACCCTTCGCCACGGAAGATTCCGTCAACCATCTGATGGCAAAGTTTGTCAATCCGTGATGCATATATATCATTGGTCCGGCGGTAACAGTCATTGATACCTTCGCTGTGTCATTGCCGTATTCTGGCAATATACCCTTGTCATCATAATGGAACATCTCATCACCGATGCGTCCTGTATTAAGCAAGGCTATATTCTTGAGTATCACCATCTCACGCGATGCTTCCACCGTGGTCTCGCTGATGACATCCAGGACCTTGTCCCAATCCTGCTCTTCCATTGCGAGGTATGCCCTTGACTCTGCCCGGAAATAAGGATTACGATTCATATTGCTATCCACGTACGACCATCCCCCGTATGCCACACCGCAGAGCAACACTATACCCAAGGTCCATTGCATGAACGGAGACATCTTTCCAGTTATGGATTTGTCGTTATGAAAGAAGAAGCCAGCGATGGATGTGATGATGAGCACCACCACGGCAGCAAAAAGCAGTTGGAGCGTAGGGACAAAGATCTGTCCCTCAGGCACCATTCTGTATATCTCATATCCAATGCTCATATCCTCGGCTAGGAGATAATACATAGGCAGCATGAGCAATGGCGAAAGCCATGCGCTAATACGTAGAGCCCTCTTCAAGGCAAAGAAAGTGATGACCCACATCGCCGTGATTATTATGGTGCCTTGCAGGGGATGGTAGAAGAATTGTGTCAGCCAAAGACCTGCCCATACGAACAGGCCCATTGGCTTCTGCAGGCAGTCGCTAAAGAACTCACTCGTATCAGAGAAGAAAGACCGCTGCTGAAGGAAATACATCACCTCTGCATTTTCCTCGTAAAGGAAATGCCACGCTGTCAATGCAAAAGCTATTGCGCAGAGTAACGGTATGAGTGTCGGTAACAGTTTTTTCATTGGATTTATTTCAGTTGACAGTTATCTGTTAAGAGTTTTGGTCGTACAAAACTTGGTGTTGCTTATTTGGTTATACAAGAAAGAGGGTGGGGATTTAGTAAGGTAGTGCCATGAGTATAGAAGTTATAAGTTTAGAGTTAAAGTTATCAAGTTGCAAAGTTATCAAGTTTGCCGTGCGATTACTTTTCACTCGAAAGCTTTAAAACTTTCACTTTTAACCTTTAACTCCTATACTCATGGCACTTCCTTACTTGTTTCTGTATCAATTGACAAAGTCCGGGTACTGACGTGTTCTTTCGTCTATTGCTATACACTCCATCTCTATGAGCCATGCCGGGCGACAGACAGGTGCCTGCGTGAGAAGATAAGGTGTGTCGGGAAAACGTTCACGGAACATCCTGCTCACCACTTCCGTATCGGCTATGTCACGTAGATATACTATTATCTGCATTACATTCTTCCAGCCCATGTCGCCTTCGCGAAGAAGAGCCTCTACATTCTCCCACATACGCAGAGTCTGGCTTACGATGTCACCAACGTGAACAACATCTCCCTTGTTGTCTATGGATGCCGTACCAGAAATGAAGATGTGTCCTCGGTCACCATATTCCACCAATGTGCCACGCTCGAAAGTCACCCCGTAGTCAATGGTCTTGTTAAGATGATCCAGGGCATAGAGGAACTTCTGCTGCTGTGGCTGTATGCCCGATATCGCGTACGCGCTGTATTGCAGTATGGCATTCTGCTTGGCAGGAGTACCACCGATACCTGTCGATGCCAGGTAATGAGTTGAAGGGGTAAGTCCCTCATCCATGAAGTTCTCACGGCGCGCTATCACCATTCCCTTGTACTGCGTGTCAACATCACGCACGTAGAACCATGTGCGTATGCAGTTCTCTGCCATCGTCATACCTTTCTCGCGCAGCACCGCCTCGTATCGTGTTAGTATGTCGGTAGTCTGACTGGCACTGCCTTCTGCATCAGACATCATATCGAAATGCCAATGATGTGTGTATGCAGGTATGTCTTTCTGTTTGCTGTCGGAGTCGGCTGTTGTTGTTCCATACATCCAGAGGGCAATCTTAGAACCATCGAGTGGAGGCTGCTGGATAGCGCTGATGCTGTATCGGGAGTATTGTTCGCCCAAGGCATCACGCAGCATCGCCATCTGGTTCATGATGTCGCTGAGGTAGTAACGTCGGAATATGGCTATCCTGCCATCATTGAGAAATAGTTTCTCTGCCTCCATAAGTCGTGACAGCTGGTCTGCATAACTGTCATGACGTGTCATGACATGAAAGATGGCATGCCACTCACAGACCTTTCCTTCGGGTGCGAAGCATGTGTATTCTACATTGATTCCTATTTCTTCGAATGTTACCGTCATGTTGTCGGGTTAGTATTTATATTTTTTACCATATATTCAAAAAAGGCGTCCTTGGAAACCAAGAACGCCCGTATTGCCTTTGCGTAATTACTCCAGCTAAAGATTACTTGCCAGCAGCAGCGGCAGCGGCAGCAGCCTGTGCAGCACGTGTCATCTTCACTGAGCATACGATTACCTCTGCAGGTGTAGCGAGCTCGAGACCCTCGAATGAAAGGCTACCAACCTTGATGCTCTTACCGATTTCAAGTGCAGTAACGTCAACATCGAGCTTCTCAGGAATCTGCTTGTAAGGAGCGGTTACCTTGATCTGACGGATAGAGAGAGACATACGACCACCAAGACGTACACCAGCAGCAAGACCTACGAGGTTTACTGGGATACCTACAGTGATTGGCTTCTCCTCTGTGATCTCGAAGAAATCAACGTGGAGAACAGCGTCAGTTACTGGGTGGAACTGAATCTCCTTCATTACAGCAGTGTGCTTCTCGCCATCAATGTCGAGGTTGATAACGTAGATGTTTGGAGTGTAAACAGCCTTACGGAGCTCAGAGAAAGGAATAGCGAATGCGAGTGCCTCTGGGAGACCATTCTCACCCTTCTTCTCACCATAAAGGTTGCATGGAATAAGACCTTCCTTACGCATCATCTTTGAAGCCTTCTTGCCGATGTCAGCACGCTTCTTACCGTTAAGATTAATTTCTAACATTTTGTGTTACTCTAAATTAAGTTGTTAATTGATTAATAATTGCTTAATTCGCCATCACACGGAATTTTCATTCTCGTCTTTTTGAGGATGATTTCAAAAGCGGTGCAAAGTTACTACATTTTATTGACATACGCAAAGTTTTTTATGCAAATAATTTAAAAAAATCAAAAAACTTGACCAATACTTGTTCATTCTACCTTTTTTAATTACCTTTGCACCATTATTAATTTAAAAAGCACAGCGATCTTAAGGCAATATGATTAACAGAGAACTAATTAGAATCAAAGCAGTACAGTTAACCTACGCTTACTTTCAAAACGGAAACCACAATATCGACAATGCGGAGAAGGAACTGATATTTTCCCTCTCCAAGTCCTACCATTTATATAATATACTCCTGCTGCTCATCGTTTCCATCACACGTATGGCACGCAAGCATGTAGATGTAGCCATAGCAAAGGCTGAGCGTGAAGGTACCAATGCGCCTTCACAGAAATTTTCCTGCAATAAGTTTGCCATGCAGCTGGAGGAAAATCAACAGCTCTGCTCTTTTGTCGAAGATCAAAAGAATCCATGGGAAGACAAGGCTGAAATAGTAAAGAAACTTTACCTGCAAATCACCCAGTGCGAGACTTACAACGACTTCATGCAGTCAAAAGAAGATGACTACGAAACACACCGCGAAGTATGGCGCAAACTCTACAAGCAGTTCATCCAGAACAATGATGACCTCAGCGACGTACTCGAAGAGATGAGTCTCTACTGGAATGATGATAAGGATGTCGTTGACACCTTCGTGCTCAAGACCATCAAGCGTTTTGACCCAAAAAACAAATCAAAGCAGGAACTGTTGCCTGAGTACTCTGATATTGAAGACAAGGAGTATGCACGCAAGCTTTTCCGCGCTACGATACTCAATGCTGACACATATCAGAGATATATGACTGAGACCAGCCGCAACTGGGATTTCTCACGTCTGGCATACATGGACGTAGTAATAATGCAGCTCGCCATTGCCGAAATGCTGACATTCCCTAACATACCAGTCAATGTCACCATCAACGAATATGTAGAACTCGCTAAGCTGTACTCAACCCCACGCTCAAGCGGATATATCAATGGTATGCTTGACACCATAGCAAGACACCTCATTGCTTCAGGCAAAATGCTTAAGCCGATGCCGGAACGCAAACCAAAGAAATAATCCGTCCCCCAAAAAAACTCCAGCAAACAAAACAACAAAATTAACATAAAAATAAAACAGACACTATGACAACAATTCTTGCCGCACAAGGCCAAGCAGGAGGAGGATATTCAATGATTATTATGATGATAGCAATCTTCGCTATCATGTATTTCTTCATGATTCTCCCACAGCAGAAGAAGCAGAAAGCTATACGTAATTTCCAGAATGCACTCACACCTGGACAGAAAGTCATAACAGCAGGCGGTGCCTACGGTACCGTAAAGAAAGTCAACGAGGACAACACCATCGACATCGAAGTGGCAAAAGGCGTGTCTATCACCGTTGACCGTAACTACATATTTGCCAGCGCTGCTGACCAACAGACTAAGTAAGAGTTGATTATCTCTCACTAAGACATAGATAAGACCAAAGTATGCAGATGCAGAACATATACAAAAAAATCGGGGACTTCTTGCTGCGATTCGCAAGCAAGGAGTTTCTGATTTTTTGCTTCTTTATGTTCATCAGCACTGCATTCTGGTTTCTTTCTTCGCTCAACGAATCCTACGATCAGGAATTCGCCATCAGCGTAAATATCACTGACGTACCTGAAAACGTCGTGATGACAGAGAATATCTCCGACACCATCAAGGTGACTCTTCATGATAAGGGCTATGAACTGCTGAGATATGTCATGTCTGACATACCAGCCATCACTCTTAAGTTCTCACAATATGCCAAGCACAACGGCAGCGGAAACGTACCTCTCACTGACATCAACAAACTCATCAAGGCACGCATTGCAGCCACCACAACACTCGTATCTGTCAAGGTTGACCGACTGGACTTCTTCTATCTAAACCATGGACAGAAGAAACGCGTTCCTGTACTATTCGATGGTACCATCGACGCCAAGAGCGGTTACTATATCTCAAGCACCTCGTTCTCTCCTGACAGTGTGACGATATTCGCATCAAAGGGAGCATTGGATACCATCAACGCCATTTACACCGTGCCACAACGCATTGACGAACTCACGGAACCTATGACGACCTTGGTAAAACTGCAACACATACGTGGTGCGAAGAGCGATATACAGGAAGTAAAACTAAGTATCAATGCCGACCAATTGACCGAGATAACTGTCAGCGTACCCATCAAGGCCATCAACGTGCCTGAAGGCATGGATATAAAGACTTTCCCTTCACGCATTGATATCAAAGTGTCGGTAGGCATAAGACTGAAAGAACAAATCAAGGCTGAGGCTTTCAACGTAGTAGCAGACTACATGGACCTGAAGGATGCCAATAGCGAAAAACTTCCTATCAAACTAATCGCATCACCGAAGGGAATAGCAAGAGCTACACTCGTAGCCAACAGCGTGGACTACCTTATCGAGAAATAGCATTCATCCCTATACATCATGAAATATTACTGCATCACTGGAGGAATAGGTTCAGGAAAATCATACATCTCACGACTCATCGAGCAATACGGATTCAACGTATATGACAGCGACAGCGCTGCCAAGAGACTGATGAACGGTTCACCAGAAATACAAAGCCAGCTGAAAGAGCTCATAGGTGACAATGCCTACATTGGCGGCAAACTCAACAAACCTGTCGTAGCACAGTTCTTGTTGGCATCAGACGAAAATAAACAGGCTATCAATGCCATCGTACACCCTGCCGTGATGGAGGACTTCATGCAGTCGGGATTACAGTTCATGGAATGCGCCATAGTCTTTGAGGCTAATTTGCAACATTATTTCGACAAGGTAATAGCAGTACTTGCACCACTGGACGTCCGCATACAACGCATCACTGAGCGCGATGGCATTACAAAGAAGAAGGCCATAGAGTGGATATATGCTCAATACCCGCAGGAGATACTTGAACATGAGGCGAATATCCTCATTGTTAATGATGGAATAGAACCTGCAGAAAACCAAGTAAGATGTGTTCTCCAACTGCTCGATTTGGAAGAACCTACAGATTAAAAGACAATTTTTCAAAACAATCAACAAATAATATAGAAGAAACAATGCAAAAGACAATTCTCGCCATTTCTGGCAAACCAGGACTCTACGAACTCGTTTCACGTGCTAAGGCAAGCCTTATCGTCGAGGCTCTCGACGGTTCACACAAGCGCGTACCAGCATTTGCAAGCGATCGCGTCACCTCACTGGCTGACATCGCTATGTACACAGAGGACGAGGATCTTCCTCTCGGCACCATCATGGCTGCACTCCGCGACATGGAAGGTGGCAAGAAAGCTAGCATCAACTGGCGCAAGGCTGGCGCTGAGGAGCTACAGGAATACTTCGCACGCTTCGTACCTAACTTTGACCGCGACCGCGTACATAATAGCGACATCAAGAAACTCCTGCAGTGGTATGATATCCTCGTAGATGCAGAAATTACAAACTTCGAAGAGGTGCTCAAGCCTACTAGCGGCGATAACATTGATGATCGCAACGAAGATACAGAGGAGGCATAACGCATGAAGCGAGAGGAAGAAGGATTGCTGCTGCTCGGCAAGAAAACTGAATACAAGAGCGACTATGCTCCTGAGGTACTGGAGACTTTCGTCAACAAGCATCAGGACAATGACTACTGGGTACAATTCAATTGCCCGGAGTTTACATCGCTGTGTCCTATCACCGGACAACCGGACTTTGCCGAAATCAAGATAATGTATATACCTGACGAAAGAATGGTGGAGAGCAAGAGCCTGAAGCTCTATCTCTTCTCCTTCCGTAACCACGGTGACTTCCATGAGGACTGCGTGAATATCATCATGAAGGACCTTATCAAACTCATGGACCCTAAGTACATCGAGGTGACAGGCATATTCCTTCCAAGAGGCGGCATCTCCATTTATCCATACGCCAACTACGGACGCCCAGGAACAAAGTACGAGCAGATGGCACTGCATCGTCTGGAAAACAAACAAACAATGTAAAACTTCAATATAGATTTCCTATACATTAATTCTTGCGCTCCGTGGGTGCTCAGGCGTTTCACGGAGTTCGTTAATGTAAAAAAAAATTGCGAAGATTATTATTTAACGTTTACTTAGCCTCATACGGATATCGTTCCGTATGAGGCTAATCAATCAAATACTACTATGCTTAAAGCCGCACTATTCGACCTCGACGGCACACTGTGCGATACCGAGGACCAATACACTACGTTTTGGGGAGAACAAGGCAGGAAATATCACCCTGAGATACCTGATTTCGCTCATGTCATCAAGGGAACAACCCTCAAACAAATCATAGAGCGTTATTTTCCTTCAGAGAAGGATGTTAAGGAACTTCTTCCTGCCTTACTCGCATGGGAGGCACAGATGAAGTACACTTTCTTCCCTGGTGCACTTGACTTCATCAAAGACCTCAAGGCTCATGGTGTGAAATGCGCCGTAGTGACCAGTTCTGACAAGACAAAGATGGCTAACGTAAAGAAGCAGATACCCGAACTGGAGCAGATATTCGACCGCATACTCACCTCAGAGGATTTCAAGGCTTCCAAGCCAAATCCAGACTGTTTTCTGAAAGGTGCCCAGACATTCGGTTGCGACACCAGCGAGTGCGTGGTGTTCGAGGATGCTTTCACCGGGCTGGAGGCTGGCATGGCATCAGGCATCTTCACCATCGGACTGCCTACCACCAACAGCCGTGAGGCTATCACCGGCAAATGTCATTACGTCCTGGACTCTTTCCATGGTTTCTCATACGACAGACTGCTGGCTGTCATCCAGCATTAATCTCTCTCTCGTCAACAGAGAACGCGGAGCTCAAAAAAAATCGTGAAATTCGTGTTCCCTAAGAAACTTGAACACGAATCTCACGAATCTTTTTAAGCGCCCGTGGAGAGTTAATCTGAAACTGGACGCACCGAGTAGCCGACGTTATTCATTAAGATGGAGTACGCTTTGTACACGCTCAGGTTACTCGAGTCAAAATACATGACCTTGCTGTATTTGGTATCACTGTCGGGGATCGAAGACAGATAGTAGCCATATAGTTCCCCCTCTTGCAATTTCCACCCGCCAACATAACCAGCGGCAGGGAAGAACACTCGCTTAGATGGGTCTTCCCGGTCAACGAAGAGGATGCCTGCTACGCCGGTATAATCAGGCTCATGCTTCTGGGCCGCTGAGAGCCAATAGATGCCACCCTCCTTTATTTCCGCTGTCAAAGACTCGGGAGTTGCAGTATATGAGCAGGCATAGCTCAAAGCCATAAAGTCTTCCCAGGTCGGAGTGCGCCATGTCGAGCCCCAGTTCACGGTGGCTACATCATGCTTAGAACAGAGAACTTCATTGTCGCAAGCGTTGGGGATAGGAAAATCATAGGACCCATTAGTTGCTGTCGTCTCTCCCCACTTGAAATAGGTGCCGAAGCAGCTTTTAACTTTGTTACTCGTAGAATTAGAGTAGGTATCATCAATGTAGTATGGAGTAGTTACGGTACCCGAACCTGCCACGGTAGTGGCGCCGATGTTCATCGTTGCCCACTTCTTGCCGCCGATGGTCACGTAGTCGTGATTGGCTATTTGACCTCTTTCTGGCGCCTGCGGTGCTTCTGTGTCAACCGTCATTGTCTTTATGTCCTTACTGTCGAAGTCATGCTTCGTACCGTTTTTTAACTCGATGTGAACGAACTGTGCACTCGCGGTGGTGGTCGCGAGGAGCATTGCAAATATGATTGTCTTTTTCATTTCTATAATCTTTGATTGAGTTTATATTACTGTATGTCGTTAGGATCTGCAACTGGCCCCTAAGGTTTTCTGCATGAGAAAAGATAGTGCAAAGGTACACATTATTTTGATAACAGCAAAGAAAAAATAAAAATTCCTAATATGGAGAAGGTCCATATCGATTATCATGGTGTTCTCCATCCAAGACACCCCAATATATAGCTGCTACAATATTCTGAAATGGCAAAAAGAATTACTCATATTTTTTAAAACAATAACAAAACGGAGACAATCCGTACAGCAATTTTCGCGAAAATTGAATGTTAAAGGGCGGGCTACTTCAAATTGTACTTTACTGTCAGCGACAGCTTTCGCGGTAATCTGTCACGTCTTCCTTCAGAAACACCGTAGTATTCCTGCACGTATCTGGAGATGTCGAGGTACGAACTGCGGAAGATGTTTTGGGCAAATAATACGAAACTGAGTCCTAAGCGTGGAAAATTCTTCTGCACGGAACCGTCCATATTGAAGTCAGGAGTGTAGTATCTGTCGTTGCGTTCCGCACCCTTGCTATGCCATTGTGCGTTGAGTCGGATAGTCCAGTTGCGTGGCAATTGCAATGTGTTTTTGAACACCATCATGAGTAGAGGCTCTTTCAGAACATCCTTTCCATTTGCCAGAGGCATCGTAAACCACTGCTTATGCAAGTTGACATTCAGCATGGGGCTCCATATCCCCACCTTCGGCGACAGCATGATGGCATAGTCCATGGCACTGTAGTCATTGGCGTTATACTGGTTGAGGGAGGATGTTGTCGTACAGACAGGATTCTTATAGTGCATATATGTGGCTGTGAGGTTCAGCCATTCATATTTCCACCCCAGCGTAGTAGCATTGGTGTACTCCGTCCAAAGCATCTTCATATTGAGAATCTCCAGTTCGCTGTACCGCAGGCGTGTAAGACCGAGATAGGGGCGGATGCTGTTCTCTGTATGTTTCAGGGATAGTTCCGATTTGCCTATTTTCGTTGAAACCTTCAGCGATGGAAACAGATGGTCATTCGAAAACCTTACCTCGCGGTTCTTCATGAGTTCTGACACGAAAGCGTGTGTCTCCACCATTCCCATCTCTCCCTTCGCCTGTATGTCATCAAGGTAAAGCATCAGTCCGTCATCATGTAGCGGGCGATAGACATTGCTGTTGTGCTCGTAGCGGAGACCTGCCTCAACAGTCCATCTGCCAAATGTCTGCATGGCGCTAAAGAATGCAGCAAGAGTGTTGTCAGGGTGTTCGGCATGCGTGCTGAAATATAATTTCTGCTGAGGGTTGTACGAGGGGTTGTCCTCATACATCTTCAAGTCCATGTAGTCCAGTTCATGTTCCGCACCCACCGTCACGCTTCCTTGCCATAGTTTTCGGGAGGCTTTCATGTAAGTTCGCAAGTCATATTCCTTACGCAGGTAGAAAGTATTATAAGTTGGTCGCAATGTGCTGAAATCAGGTCGGTCGATGAAACTGTTGTTAGCTATGGTGACGTTCCATTTCCCTATTTTACCCTCATACTCCAATGCAAAATCGTGGCGTATGTCAGGATAATAAGACTTGGAAGACATTTCCTCCTGCCATGTATCGTAGGTCGGTCTGTTGAGATATGAATATCTGAACGCCAACTTGTTGCTATGGTCGAAATCATAACGCAGGGAGAAACGTCCGGTAAACGATTTTGTTGTGACATCGGGATGTGATGACTGCCTGACCTCATTGATGAGCTTATGGTCCTCGTATTCGTTAATGAATATATTTCTCAGGTAGTAGCTCCGTTCCTCATTCCATCCTGCGAAGCCACCGAGCGTGATTCTTTTTCTTCGCCATCCCAGAGTAATCTGTTCGTTGAAGGAAAGGGCGTGTGTTTGGTCAAATCGCAAAATGTTGGAGAGTGTGAAACCCTCTGCCTCGCTCTTCTTGAGTCGTATCACGATGACGGATTCGACACCTTTGTCATACTCGGCACCTGGATGGCGTAGCACTTCTATTTCCCTTACCCTGTCAGCACTTATCTGGTCAAGTTCCAGGAGTTCGGTCAGTTTGCGATTGTCGAGGTAGATGTCTGGTTTGCCACGGCCTATAAGGAAAACCTCTTTTCCCGTACTTACCACCCCCGGCAGTACCTTCATGATGTCTGCCACAGACTGAAGATGTTCCAGTTCAGTACCTTCAACCTTCACGGTCAGGCTTCCTGTCTCATTGGTATCCTGAGCCAGAAGCGCACTGCCATGAAGTATGAATATAAGGAGTATAGCTATGATCTTCCATATTTTCATCTGATTCTATATTTTATTTTATTGTAATCCTTTCGATCTTGCAAGTATGCTTTTTGCCTTCGGGACCGTTCTTGTCGTAGTTGATGCCGACAAGAAGGACTTCACCAGTGTATTCAAATGCGATATGATTTTCGGGATCGTTCCCGTATTTAGTGGTGAAATTTGTGATGTCCAGTTTCAAGACAGGATATTTATTC
Organism: Prevotella sp.; assembly: GCA_045617365.1. Classification (GTDB taxonomy): domain Bacteria; phylum Bacteroidota; class Bacteroidia; order Bacteroidales; family Bacteroidaceae; genus Prevotella. The sequence continues at coordinate 31,897 of JAZLIN010000007.1, forward strand.
AAATGCCTGTCAAATGCCTCAACTTTTTGGGCTGCCAGGCCAGCAAACAATTCACGACTGTCACAAGATTTGTCGTAATAAGCATACAACATGTCTGCCGCCATGGATTTGCCGAAGCGGCGGCAGCGGGTAACACAGGTATAACGGCGCTCGTTGTCAAGCGTCTTGTTGATGAAATCTATCATTCCGGTTTTATCAATATACTCGCTGTTGATTGCACTGCGGAATCCTTCGTTACCTTTGTTGATATATATGCCCATATTGACTGTCTGTATAAATCTTTTTTACAACTGTGTAATTCGTCACTCTGTGATGATACACTTAATTGCTTTGCAAACATTGGCTCGCACGAGAGCAAAAGTGAGCGTCAGCTTTGTTGGCTCACGGTGCGTAAGCATTTGCCGAGTGCAAACTGTGGCTCGCACGAGAGCAAAAGTGAGTGTCAGCTCTGCTGGCTCACGGTGCGTAAGCATTTGCCGAGTGCAAAGTTACTCATTTTCTTTCGATTTTCAGCATGTTTGCTTTGCTATTTTTCAGCTACAAGTATTTTTTACTTAAGTTTAGTAATGATAAAACATTAATTTACTTCCTTTGGTCATTGGGTGCAAGCACCGCTCTGCCGAAGGATGCTTCTTTTTTTAGTTTAATCGCTCAAAAACTGTCAAGCGATTTCAGGAAAAAGCAAAAGGGCAACTTTAGCAGTGTTAAAGGGCAACTTTAGCACTGTTAAAGGGCCCCTTTAACTTCGCAAAAGGGGCACTTTTGCAATTCAGGAGGTTTCTTGATACAAATGTTTGGGCAAAAAATGACGAAGTGACACCTATAGGGCGAAAGGTATTGTATTTATGCAGGTGTGCAAAATTATTTATATAATCCTTGCATGATCTACCAACGCATCTTTAGCACCTGCTAACAGTCGGGTAGGAGTCACTACACTCCTTTATATCAGGCACAGAACCTGCATCACTATATAACGTAATCATTATAAAAATAATTTTGCACACATGCTTAATATTCAACAGAGCCATAAAAAATTCGGAGATTCGTGAGATTACTTCCCGTTCTTGCTTTGGCAAGCGTCACCCTTCGGGATGCCGAGCGGGTCAGTGGGTCTCACGACCGCTCAGCCGAAGGATGCTTGCCAGAGCAAGAAATCTCGTGTTCTAAAGAAAAAACTGTATATTCGTATTCCGAATCCAAAATGTCATTTCGTGTTTCGCTCGTGGGAGGCCCCGGGTGGTTAGCTGAGTAGATACTGCAATTTGATTTATATACTATATAAGTAACTTACTGTATATCAATACAAAAGCATTTAAAAGGTAGAAAAGTGATTTTGTTGTTGATATAATGTTTCTAAAGGTGTGAGATTTAACGTTTTTAACGTTCGTAAACGCGAAAAATGCGGTGTTCATGATATTTTCTAAATAAAAAGAGGCATCCTATTACTATCAGAAAAGGTGTTGATTGTAATAGGATGCCGAAATGTTTTAATATGATATTGCCATACGTAGCATTGCAATACTGTGTTGTCTACTATTGTAGGCTACAAAATGAACAATTGGTTGAATCTCTATGTGCTGAAAGATTGGAATTTTGCAGGTTAGTTCGGTTGCAAATTCATTTCTTCCTACAAAATTAGCATAATCCGTGAATGCTCCCAGCTGACATCTGCCCAACTTATAGAATGCTCCAAATCCAACGAAATCTTTGCACTCTGCATCTGCGGAAAAAGCATGTGAGTAGCCAGCAAGCAAGGTAAGATTGGAAGTGATGCTTTGCTCAGTGTAGAACCAAGGTGTAGCGCTTATCCTATCCTTGCAATATAAAGCATTGCCCAGAAAATAACAGCTACCTCCATGAATGTATGACACTTCTGTTATGCCAAAGACACCATCATCTTTGGGACAGATGCGAAAAACATTCTCACGTCCAGTAAAGCGATTGTAACCAGTGCCGTTGTATAGAGAAGCCTGCACTTTGATGGGACCTCCATCATAACAATAGTACATACCCACGGATGCAACAGGATAATTAGCAATCGGATAGTTTGCGCTGATTGTGGGATAGATGCCGCATGAACTGTTAGTGAAGAATGAAGTAACTGGGCTGGTGAAATAATCTTCATTCATATTGCGTATACCCAAGAACAGAGAGTGCTTGTCGTTTATTTGCCAATTAGCACCACACACAGCAATAGCAAGTGGAAGATTTTCATCTTCAATATTAGAGAACGTCTGCCGATCATCTATCAGTCTTTCGTCTCGTGTCTTTGCAATGCTTATCGTCGCAGTTTCCAATGAGAGCGACTTGCCTATAGGCATATCTGCATTGAGACGCAAAAGGTTCACAAAATTACTTTCACGGAAGTTTGTCTGAAGCTCTGTGGTGTATTCCACACCAACAGTTTGTGCGTGAAGGTGGAGGCCGCTCATCATCAGAGCTGACATCACAAGAATGTTTATGATTTTCATTTTTCATTTTCTATGCTTAATAGTACGTTGTGTAATAATGTTGGTATTGCGGGTGCAAAGGAGATATTATGTTTCCTTTGACCAGCAATACCTTCAATTTATATCTTAATTACAACCACTTTCCTCCAAATTTCTTGATGTACCACTGCTTGATTACCTGAGTAAGTACGCAATAGCTGAGTAGGATGGCGATGAGCCATGGGAAGTAGCTTAGTGGCAAAGGCATGAGGCCGATGTATGAACCAAACGAAGTGAATGGGATAGCGCTACCTATAGCCATGATAGCGAAGGTCATGAGCACCAATGGCCATGCAGCATTGCTCTCTACGAATGGTATGCGACGCGTACGGATCATGTGGACGATAAGTGTCTGCGAGAGCAATCCCTCGATGAACCATCCGCTTTGGAACAACGTCTGCATCTCAGGGCTCTGACAGCCGAATACATACCACATGAGCAGGTAGGTAGCAATGTCAAAGATGCTTGAAATAGGGCCAATGAAGATCATAAATCTGGCAATGTCGCTGCTGTCCCAACGTCGTGGTTTCAGAAGGAACTCCTTGTCCATCTTGTCAAACGGAATGGCTGTCTGCGAAATGTCGTAGAGCAGGTTCTGGATGAGCAGATGAATCGAGAGCATTGGCAGGAACGGCAGGAAGGCAGAGGCGGCAAGTACGGAGAACATATTACCGAAGTTGCTCGATGCTGTCATCTTCACATACTTGATGATGTTACCGAAGGTTTCGCGACCAGACAACACGCCCTGTTCCAATACCATAAGGTCTTTCTCCAAGAGGATGATGTCGGCACTCTCTTTGGCAATGTCCACAGCAGAATCCACCGAGATGCCGATGTCCGACTGACGCAATGCAGCTGCATCATTGATGCCATCGCCCAAGAAGCCAACCGTATTGTCCTGTTCCTGAAGAAGCGTGATAATCTCTGTCTTCTGGTGAGGAGTGAGCTTTGCAAAGATGCAGTTGTCACGTACGGCATTGCGCTTCTCCTCGTCAGTCATCTGCTCAAACTTTGTACCTACTACACATGCAGTGTTTGTAATGCCAACCTGCTCAGAGATGGTGCTAACCACGGCATCATTATCACCACTCAACACTTTCACCTCAACTCCAGCCTCATGCAACTGACGGATGGCTTCTGCGGCAGACTCCTTTGGAGGATCGAGGAAGGCGAGATAGCCAATTAGAACCATGTCCTTCTCATCATCAACACCGAACTCTCCTGCCTTATCAAGGTATGACTTCTGGGCAACAGCAAGCACACGCATACCTTGATTGTTCATCTGGTGGACAATCTTTATTGCCATATTGCGGAGGTTACCGCTCATGCCAACAACCTGACCGTCCATCTCACAATGTGAGCAGATGCTAATCATTTCTTCCACAGCACCCTTGGTGATAATCTGTCGCTTGCCGTCCTTGCCTTCAAGTACAACCGACATACGACGACGGTTGAAGTCGAAAGGAATCTCGTCTATCTTCTTGAAGTCTTCCGTTACCACATCCAGTGGTTTGCCTTTCTCATTTACATGCTCCACTATCGCCTTATCCATCAGATTCTTCAATCCCGTAGAGAAATAGCTGTTGAAGAATGCGTGTCGAAGGATTCTGCGTGACTTGTCCTCGCTGCCATCAGCATTGATATACTTCACCAGCACCACCTTATCACGTGTCAGTGTACCCGTCTTGTCGGTGCAGAGAATGTTCATCGCACCAAAGTTCTGAATGGCGTTGAGATCCTTCACGATAACCTTCTTCTTTGACATTCTCACCGCACCCTTGGCAAGGTTGGCTGTCACAATCATTGGCAGCATCTCAGGCGTTAGACCTACAGCCACACTCACGGCAAAGATGAATGCCTCAAGCCAGTCGCCCTTGGTAAATCCGTTGATCATGAACACAAACGGTACCATGATAAGCATGAAACGGATAAGCAGCATCGACACCTTAGTGATGCCTTTGTCGAAAGCCGTCTCTGCCCTGTGACCTGCAATGCTCTTGGCAATACTGCCGAGGTAAGTCTGGTTTCCTGTAGCGAACACAATGCCACGAGCCGTACCGCTCACCACATTAGAACCCATGAAGGCGAGGTTGTCGAGGTCAACGACGCTCCCCTCATCAGCATTGCAAAGAGGTGTTTTCTCAATACTGTCGCTCTCA
>JAZLIN010000008.1:0-29684 GCA_045617365.1 Prevotella sp.
AGTTAAAATTAATGGTTAATTAATGTCTAATTAGTGGAAATTAATGTTGAAAATCAATATATTGGGCATTCATGTAATGTCTTTTAGGGTGGGAAAGTTCAATTATTTAACGTTTACTTAAAATAAAATTTTTGGATAATCGCTGGTAATTTTTGGTTTATAATAGAGGGGGGAGCAGGCAGGCGGCTTTTACGACGGTGTCTTACCACTCACGCAGATCTGCCTGAGCTTCCACCTTGCGCTCTATCTTGTCATCAAGGGCTGGGAAGAAATCGTAGCCCGTGATGCGTTCCACCTGATCCACGGTATTGACGTAAGAGGTCATGGACTTGTTCGAGTTCTCGTTGCGGTAGATGAAGCCTATCGCCTTTGGCGTTCCCTTCATGCAGAGCACCACCTTGAAGAATGCCTCCGGCACCACTACCTTGTTCTTGCCTATGGTCTTGTGGCGCTTGTTCATGAATACCGGACCGCAGACGATGTATATCTCACCGTATTTCTTTGCCCACTCACGGCACTTGGACTCCAATTCCTCCCAGTCGCCGGCATTCAGGCTGTGCAGCTGCGGACAGCAGTTGGTATATAGGAACGACTGCAACTGTGCCGTCTGGTTCCACTTATTGTCGCCTGACGGACACATGTGTCCACGGTCATAGCCACTGTTTACATAGTCGAGGTTCGTTGCCCTTGGTGCAGGAACTTCCTCATCCTCAGCAAAGTTGATGCCACCGCGCTTGTATGGTCCCGAGGTATGGTTGCCGGTGAGTCGCCATGCCACCCACAGTGGAAGCCTCATATCCTTGTCGTACATTGACGTATAGGCATAGCGTTTAAGTAGCATACCCTTAGCACCCTTCTGCATGAGCATGGCATCTGCCTCAGCGCCTCCCTTGGCGGGACGAGTCTCACTGGCAGGCAGCGTGCCAGCCTTCTTCGCCGTGTTATAATCCACGGTCTTTGGCTGGCGTGCTTTCTTGGATTTCTTATGTTTCTTACTTTTCAGTTCTATAGACTGATCACTATTACTCTTCGCCTCACGCTCCTGCTCGGTGGCCGCATTGAGACGGAAGTTATTGAACACCAGTGCTGCAGCGGCAGCCACTATCGTTCCAAATATGGTAGTTGATTTTTTCATAGCAAAATAATATTGGTGGTTTGGTGGTTTGGTTATATGCGATAATCCGTAAATCCGTAAAACCGCAAAACCGTAAAAAAGATCACTTGACAAACATTTCCAGTAGATATACTACCACGCAGCAGAGGATGGACACAGGAAACAGTCCCCACCCCATCCATGCGGCAGCAATGCCAATGATCATGGCAATGACTCCTGCAACTGGCGTTGACGTTGCCTCTGCTATGGCAGGGAATGTCATTACGGCAAGCGTAACGTATGGCACATAGTAGAGGAAGCTACGCAGAAACTGGTTGCGTATCTCTCCACGTATGAGCAGCATAGGCAAGATACGTATAAGGTTGGTGGTTAATATAGTGAGAAGTATATACATGTAACAGAAAACTATCTCAGTGGTATTTTTGAACTATGAACTGTGAACTATGCATTTATGCTTGAGCTATGCTCAAAACTATGACTTGTGAAGCTTGATGAGCTCAGCGAATAACTATGAACTGTGAACTATGAACTATGAACTAACCGGCTTTGCCCATGCCGCGATGGCAGAGATGACAATGGTGAGGATGATGGTACGCATACCGGAACTTAACTCTGACAGGACTGGTGCTACGGAAGCCAAGCCGCTGCAAACGAAGGCTGCCAACACTGCATACAGCACGTTGCGATCAGCCTTTGACGGTGGCACTATGATGGCGATGAACATGCCATAGAGTGCTACGCTCAGTGCCGTCACGATATTGGCTGGCAACACCTCACCGGCATAGATGCCGGATGCCGTGCCTGCCGCCCAGAAGATGGTAGATATGAACGCTACGGAAATGGTGTAGGCGAACGGCACGTACCTGGCAGGATAGCCAATGGACACTCCGAACACCTCGTCCGTTATGCAACATGCCATCAGGAGTCGCTTAGGCAACGACACCGTAGGCGCAATCTTCTGTGAGAGAGCGGAACTCATGAGAAGGTAACGGAGGTTCGTTACCAGTCCCATGGCAACAATCTCGGCATAGCTCGCACCTACCGCCATGAGGGTATAGGCACCATACTCGCCAGCCGATGCACGGGTAAAGAAGCTGCAGATGTAACCCATCAGCACTGTCAACCCCGCCTTCTTGGCTATGATGCCTAACGAGAATGCCACGGCATAATAGCCCATGGCTATCGGAATGCCGTCACGCAATCCACTTATTATTATATTACGTTGTTGTTTCAATGTAAATCTGTTATTTATCTCACGCGAAGGCGCAAAGGGCGCAAAGTTCTCGAAGAGTACACAACTATGAACTATGCACTATGAACTATGCACTATGAACTATGAACTATGCACTATGAACTATGAACTATGAACTATGAACTATGAACTATGAACTACGATATATCCCCCACTCCACCACGCCGCGCATGAAGAGGTAGGCATTGAATGCCAGCCACAGGGCATGGTTATGCAGCGACGGACTGAACAGGTAATACAACAGGAAGAAGGCACACGCGCCGACGAACGTACCTGCCAGCATACCCTTGGTATTGGTCATTCCGACAAACACGCCATCCCAGACAAAGGCTCCTATGCCACAGAACGGTATGGCTATTGCCCACGGCATATACTCCACAGCCGCACGGCGGATAGCCTCATCGTCCGTTAGCAGACACAGGAACGCATCATCGCCCACAGCATAGAAGATGGTATAGGCAACAGTCAGAGCTATAGCCCACCGCCACACTCCACGGAGTGCAAGGTTCAGCTGCTCAGGGTCTTTGGCACCGTGGTATCTGCCGCAGAGGGCTTCTGCCGCAAAGGCAAAGCCATCCATGACGTAGGTGTAAAGTATGAACATCTGCATGAGAACGGAGTTGACGGAAAGTATCTCTGCCCCACCCTTTGCTCCTGCCACAATGAAATAGAGGTTGACGGCAACAAGGAAGAGGGTGCGATAGAAGAGTATGCGGTTGACGGCAAAGAACTTCTTCATGTCGTTCAGCCTTACGGCTCCACGCAGCCTCACGCCATGCCACAGGCTACGGTACTTCCAGACAAGAAGCGCCAGTGCCATAAGTGCTCCGCTCCATTGCGCTATGAGCGTGCCCAGCGCCACGCCCTCTATCTTCATGTGCAGTACATAGACAAAGAGACAACTGAGCAGGATATTGACAATGTTCTGCGTTATGCTGACAACCATAGGCAGCGTCGTGTTCTGCATACCTACGAACCAACCGCTGAAGGCATATAGCGCCAACGACGGCAGCACACCCCATATACATATATTAAAGTAGGTGTGCACGGTATCTACCAATGCAGCATCTGGCGCTATGAGCCATATAGCCAGTTGGAACAGCGGTTGCTGAAACAGCAGAAGTGCCACGGCACATACTGCACACGTGAGTTGTGCGCGCACGAGTATGTGGCACACCTCTCCAGACTGTCTGCCATATTCCTGTGCTGTCATGCCTCCCGTGCCGAAGCGCAGGAAGGCAAACAGCCAGTATATTATGTTGAATACCATTGAGCCTACGGCAATGGCAGCCATGTAACGGGCATCGCCCATGTGTCCGGTAATTGCAACATCTACCAATCCCAGAAGCGGCACGGTAATGTTGGACACTATAGATGGCACTGCCAACCGCAGTATCTGCTTGTGCATTGACATCAATTGTGTACGAGGGTTCCTATCTCCTCGCCTTCCATCACCTTCCTGAGATTGCCCACGATATCCATGTTGAAGACATAGATAGGGAGATTATTCTGCATGCACATAGCGGTAGCAGTCACGTCCATCACCTTGAGTCCCTTGCTGATAACCTCCTGGTATGTAATGTCATGGAACTTCGTTGCGGTAGGATCCTTCTCTGGGTCGGCGGTATAGATGCCATCCACACGTGTGCCTTTGAGCATTACGTCAGCCTCAATCTCTATGCCACGGAGCGACGAACCAGTGTCTGTTGTGAAATAAGGGTTGCCAGTACCGGCAGACATAATCACTACCTCTCCCTGCTCCATTGCCTCGATAGCCTTCCACTTGGTATAGAACTCACCGATAGGTTCCATGCGGATAGCTGTGAGCACACGGTTCTTCTGACCGATGGCTCCGAGAGCCGACGACAGTCCGAGGGAGTTGATGACGGTGGCACACATACCCATCTGGTCACCCTTGACACGGTCAAAACCCTTGCCTGCTCCAGAGAGTCCGCGGAAGATATTGCCACCGCCGATAACGATTCCTATCTGCACACCCATGTCGGCTATCTCCTTGATCTGACGAGCATAGTCATTGAGACGGTTGACATCGATTCCATAACCCTGTTCACCCTGAAGGCTCTCACCAGAGAGCTTCAGCAAAATGCGCTTGAATTTCATATTTGTCTGTCTTAAATTATAAATTTTACTTCTTTGAATTCGTATCGCGAGAGAGTACCGTCACTGCGGCGCAGCGTCATGATGCCATTGGGAGCCACCCCCACCAGTTCGGCATCAAACTCCCCTGCCTCATCCTCATATCGATGCATGCCATGACGACGATAGAGGTTCTCATGGTACATGGCCATGATCTTTTCCTCGCCAGCATCCTGCAACAGGGTCCGGTATCTGTCGAATCGTTCCAGTATGCGACGCAGTATATCGTCTGCATCATATTCCCTGCCTGTGATCTGCCATAGCGATGCAGGGTTAGGGGCATCACTGCGGAATACTCTCTGGTTGATATTGATACCAGTGCCGATGACCATATCGTGTATGCGGAATCCCTGCAGGTTAACATCTATGCGTGTACCGCTGACCTTCTTGTCCTGCCAGTATATATCGTTAGGCCATTTGATGGTGAATGCTTCATCACCGGTGACTTCACGCATCACCTCTACCAAGGCTATGGCCTCTGCCATGGAGAGAAGGTACTGCCGCGCTATGGGCAGCCAGTCCGGATGTATGAGGATGCTGAAGAGAAGATTCTTCCCCGCCTCACTCTCCCATGTATTGGTACCCATTCCCTTGCCCGATGTCTGATAGTCGGTCACCACCGCCACCTCCCTGTCATCAGAGAGAGAGAGGAGGTAGTCATTGGTAGATGATGTGGTTTCTATTCTTTCGATTTCCATTTTCTTATAAACCGTTCTTTATCTGCCTGAGCCTTTGCCAGAAACGCCTTATACTCTTCGTTGTCTGGATTAAACGGGCGATGACTCAATGCCCTGCTGATGGGTTGCCATTCGCTCTGGAACGTTTTGGATGCATCGCTGAAGTATGTCTCGGCAAAGCGTTCGTAGATATAATCCACCGCCTGCTCTGACGGATGCAGCATATCGGGCTGATAGAAACGATAGTCTCGCAGTTCGTCATTCATTATCTCGTATGCAGGGAAATATGCCACCCCCTCCATAGACTCCACCAGTTCGGCAGCTGCCAGTAGCAGCGTAGCCTTGGAGAGTTGACTCTCGTGGAATCCGTATTTCTGATAGCGTATAGGACTGACTGTCACTATGACCTTGGTATCAGGATTAAGCCTCCGCAGTGCCTCCACAGCCTCACGCAGATATTCCCAGCATTCCGCCACCGTGAGCTCCTGCTCAGTAAAGAGTCGCTGCGGTCGCTTACGGCAGTTATCCACTATTTCCCCTGTCTCATTGAGTATATACACATGGTTGGTGCCGAGGGTGAAGACTGCTATATCCACTCCTTCTCCTATCGTCCCATCGTCTATGGCACGGCTGACGGTATGCCCCACGGATGCAGGATTGTACATCACCCCGTATGGATTGACCACAGCATCAAACTGTCCGTCGGTAAAACGACGCCCCATGTTATCGGCGAAGCAGGAACCGACAAACAGCAGTCGATGTGCTGGTTCAATGGCGAATGCCGCCGCATCAATATGTACCTTTGTCTGTAATAGCATAAAAGAAAGAAAGAGACCCACCCCAGCCCTCCCTGTGAGGGAGGGAGATTTGATATGGGACTGAGAGGTCCTGAGACGTCCCCCGTTCCATGCAGCTCGGCTACATGGCAACCAAAAACTATGAACTATGAACTATGAACTGTGAACTATGAACTAACTCCTGCTGACCTGCAGTCCCTTCTCTGACAGTGTCATATCCACAAAACGGGCATTACGGTTCTGTGGATTTGCAGAGAGGATCTGCTTGATACGAACCGCAGCCTCCGGGTCCTTGGCAACCATATACAGGTAGCCTCCACCACCGGCACCAGGGAGTTTATATCCCAGGCAGAGGTCATCGACCATATCGGTCAAAGCCCTGACGGCTGCAGGGTTGGTGCCACCGTCCATAGCCTGGTTCTGCGCCCACGTACGACGTACGGCACGTCCCATGCCCTCAAAGTCTCCACGCTGTATCGTGTCATAGAGTTCCATGGTGTGTTCCTTCATCTGTCGCAGCATGGCAATCTCGTCATGATGGTTAAGGAACATGCGTCGCACTATCTCTGCCAGCAATGTCTTTGCCGTACGGGTGATGCCTGTGTAATATAGCAGATGACACGCCGCATACTCTGGCTGGGTGTATAGTTCGCCCGGCAGCCATCTCACCATAGGATTCTGTTCAAAGCCACGCTCTGTCTGCAGGAGTTTGATGCCACGCAGTATGCCACCAAACTGATCCTGCCATCCACCGCCAGTGGTCAGCAGTTGTTCGAGCACCAGCGTACGGCGTCCTATCTCATTCTTGTCCCATGCTAGACCGCAGAAGTCATTGACGGCACCCAGCACCGTGCTGGCGAGAATGCTACTCGTACCCAGTCCCGAACCGGCAGGTATGGCTGAGAGCATGGTCAGTTCTATGCCACATCCGAAGTCTCCCAACTGCTGTGCCAGCGTATCGTAGCGCTCTGTGCAGAAATCAGGATGGAAACCTGCCAGGGCAAGTGCTGCCTTTGGTATGGAGAATGGCGAACCGACCTTATTGAAATCCGCCAATTGTTCAAATGTCGTCACCCTTTCCTCTGCACCGAGGTCTATGCTGCGGAGTATTATCACGGGTTCGGCACATGGCTTGACGTATGTCTGCAGAGGTGGCTGACCGTTCAGTTCTATGGCCAGGTTGATGACATTGCCACCCTCCATGAGGCAGTAAGGCGGTGTATCGGTCCATCCACCTGCTATGTCTATGCGTACAGGTGAGCGTCCCCATACTATCTGATCTCCATATACCGACATCTTCGGATGCTGCGTATCGGCAAGGAGCGGTTCGGTCAATCCCTGACGCAGCAGTCGGAATGCCTCTGCCGCCTCATCCTCTCCGCCTTGCCCCTTGAGGCGCAGCACCTCTGAGCGGAACATATTATCGTGTATGCGCAGCAACATAGGGTTGCTGTCTGCTATCGGTTCGGTAATGGGTATGTTGTGCTTGGCAAAGTCTTTCGCCGCAGCCTCCAGGTCTGTCTGCATGAACACACTATGGCGGTAGTTGGCAGCCATGTCGGAGTAGTTGCCTATGCGGAATGCCTCACGCTGCGCCGTCAGCCTGCGCAGATTTGCCTGTGCAGAGATTTCGTCTGCCGAGAGTTTCTCTGCAGTCTTCCATATATTGGCAGCGAGTTCATCAGCCGCTCCAAGCATCCATCGCAGCACACGTCCCACCTCTTCCATATCCTTCAGCACAGGGAATATCCTTGCAGCCTGAAGGTCATGTGCACCGTCAATGGTAGCGGTATATACGCCATGACGCTCTGCCCAATGTGTAAAAGGCATACCGAGATATTCGGTACCTGCATCAGTGATATCGCCACGGAACTTGTCATCATATCCGTATGGTCGTACGGCATATCCCTCTTCGCCTACAGGAACGATATCCACGCAGTAGCCAGGTTGGAGGTTTATCTCCCAGTCATTCTCTGGCACTCCTGTCACCACGTTCTCCGTTGTAAGTCGCCAACGCTCTCCCACGCAGGAGTTCTCTACCCATATATTACGGTTTTCCTTTCCCAGGGTCACACCCACCTTACTGTTCTGCAGGAAGATAGCCGGATGCGGCTTGCGTGAGTTATGCATTATCTCACGCTGATCGTTCACGATATTCTGAACGGAGAGTGTAGATGATATTATCTCATGTGTCGTGCCGTAATGATAGAACTCGCCTCCTGGCAACGGCAGTATGGCAACGGATAGTTCGCCCACCTCTTCATCCGGCATGGTAGGATCGGTACCCAATGCGCAGCCAAACTCCGTGTACATATCATAGTTGCGTATATTCTCCGCATTGTCACCTACCCCACTGACACCTTCAGCGAGTGACTTCTTCATCATCACCTTCACAGCCTTGTCTGACAGCAGCCATATACCTATGTCGGTAAGATAGTACCCGCTCTCCAGCACTTTTGCCAGAGTCTCCAGAGATGGTTTCTGCAACATGCATTTCATCTTAGACGGCTCTTCCTTTGTTGATACGAAGACGCCGTGGTCTTTGGCTATGCTGGAGTCCAGCCACAATCCGTAGCATACCACGTCAGCATCAGGTATCTCTCCCAACGGTTTGGTAGCACGTATGAACACGTCACCGCTTACTATCATGGTATGGAGGCGTTCTGGTGCAGCATCCATTATCTGTCTGTAAAGTGGTATCTGGAGTGACAGGAGGTCTTGTGTCAGTCTCTGTCCGCGCTCCCATCTGAATACCGGTATCGGAGTGAGTATCTTTCCCGATGGCGCATAGGAAGGCAGACGACGGCTCTGACCACCCGCATGAAGTATTATGCGACGGTCTTCCGACAACCACTCATCGAAGGTTTTCTTGTTGCCATCACGTGCGGCATCAGCCATACTGGCTTCGTATGCTTGCTGCATGAGCCATGTGGTACCACCGCCAGAACCCAGTTTCTTGCCTACAGGGTCATTGGTACAGAACCACTCTTGACTGTCAAGTCCAGTGACATCATGGAAACAGTCAACAAGATTAGGGGGAAGGGAAAGAAGTTTTTTCATGTAAAGAATATCTTAATTTGAATGCAAAGATACTAAATAGTTTTCAGATAACCAAGAAATTGCAATCTAAAACAAAAAAAAATGTCGGAATTACTTGCTGTAATTCCGACATTCCCACTATAATCTTCAGTCTGTTTTTTCTATGCTTTAAAATATCCGATACTCATCAACGTAGTATCATCTTCACGCAGCATCACTGCTGTAACTTTCCTTGCTTAGTCCTTCAATACAAATCTTTTACCTTGGGAAAACTAAGTTCCCTACTGAAATCTGTTGCAAATTTAGTAATTGTTTGCGTACACAGCAAATATTTTCTCGTATTTGTGTACGTGCACACTATTTTATTGACCAATATCAATCATACATGCGCGCTGGCTGTACTGATTGCAGTTTTTTCGTAGTAAGTAGGTGTATCACTTACGTGCAACGACAGCCACACCGATTCTCTTGGATATAACAAGGCGGATCTTATTCTTCTCGGCTATCTCCTGCATTATCTCCTTACGCTTTTCCGCATCTATGGTTGCACGGAGACTACTGTAGAGGTTTTCCAGTTCGGTGCTGATGATTTTCTGCCTCAGTTCAAGGAGCAGGTGAATGATCTGATTGCGCAGCATCTCCTCACTATACGTCATCTGCATACTCTTGGAGAGGAGCACCTTCTCTGACGTCAGGCGCAGTGAGAGTGAGGATATCTCATAGTCGGGATGCATGGTGAAGTATTTCTCTGCCACGAAGTCCTCCTCGGTGGAGTGTTGCACAGCCTCGTCGAGTATCCTGTTATACAGAGGTACTGTGAACATGAGGGCGTCATTCGCCAAGTCGTACTGCAGGAACTGAGCAAGGGTGAGAGACACCGTGCCTCCATCTTCCGTCTCCACATTGTCGTATATCACCTTCTCGCCATGCTTTATGACCATCGATATGATGATATCCTCCAGTGTCTCACTGGGTGCAGACACCTTTGGCACTGCACTGGTCTGTACCGTCGTTGGTGATGACTGCTGCGGTGCGACAAACGAAGAAGCACCGCCTGACACACCTGCCGGTGGCTGCGAGAACGCTTCTGGTGGCAGGAATGCCTCTGGAGGATAGTCCTCGTAACGTGGGTCGCCATTGTATGGAGATGTATTGGTAGCACCTGGCTGAGAGACCGGCGCGGAACTGGCTGGTTGAACTGCCGACTGTGCGGAAGCCTGCGCTCCAGTCTGTGCTCCCGGCAATATGGGTTGCTGGCCTGTGGAGTTATAGTCTTGCTGCAAAGCTGAGGTGCGCTGCTGCCTTGCCTCTATCTTGCGTTTCTCCTCACGGTATTCGCGGATATACTCATTCATCTTGGCAATGAGCACACGCTCGTCTATGCCAAGGCGTGATGCACACTCCTGGATATAGGTCATGCGCACCACCTGATCACCGATGACGCTGATACTCTTTACGATGGATGAGATAGCCTCTGAACGCTCACGGGGATCCGTAACGCCATCAAGGAGCAACTGTATCTTGAAGACGATGAAGTCCGCCTGATGCTCCTTGATATAGGCACGAAACTCCTCCGCATTATGCTTCTTGGCAAACGAGTCAGGGTCATCCCCGTCAGGCAACAGCAGAATCTTCACATTCATACCATGCTCCAACAGTATATCGGTGCTGCGCAGGGCTGCCTTGATACCTGCCTTGTCACCATCATAGAGCAACACGATATTTGGCGTAAACCTATGCAGGATGTGTACCTGATGTGGCGAAAGCGCCGTACCGGAGTTAGCGACGACATTCTCTATGCCACACTGGTGCATGGAGATGACATCGGTATAGCCCTCCACCATATAGACGCAGTGTTCCTTGGCGATGGCTTTCTTTGCCTGGAATATACCGTAGAGTTCGTGGTCCTTATGATAGATGTCCGAATCAGGGGAGTTAACATATTTCTGATTGACGCCTTTCGTCCTGCTGTCCAGCACTCGACCACCAAAGGCAACGACCTTTCCGCTGACTCCTATCCATGGGAACATCACTCGTCCGGCAAAGCGGTCACGCAGTCCACCGTTATCCTTCTGATAGCACAGACCGGTTTTTATGAGGTACTCATCCTTATAGCCCTTCTTCTTTGCCGAATCCGCAGTATCACTGCCACTGGCGAGACAGAATCCCAACTTGAATTTCTCTATGATATCCTCACGTATGCCACGCTGTCTGAAATACTGCATTCCGATGGCACGACCATCTATATCGTTGCGCAGGATGTCATGATAATGATTTGCCGCCCATTCATTGACAATAAACATAGCCTCCCTCTCTGAGTCCGCCTTCCTTTGCTCGTCTGTCAGTTGCGTCTCCTCTATCTCTATGTGATACCTGTTGGCAAGCCATTTCAAGGCATCAGGATATGTCAACTGCTCGTGCTTCATGATGAAACCGACGCTGTCTCCACCCTCTCCACATACGAAACAGTGACAGGTACGTCGCGACGGAGAGACATAGAACGACGGCGAATGGTCATCATGGAACGGGCACAAACCACGATAGTTTGCGCCGACTTTCTTAAGTGACACAAACTCTGATACCACATCGACGATGTCGGCGCGGTCTTTTATTCGTTCTATGGTTGCGCGATCTATCATTGATTGAGCGTTTGGGGGACTGGACGTTTGGGAGTTTTTAGGGTTGGGAGTTTGGGAGTTTGGGCAATTGGGCTTGAAAAAGCCACCGTTCATTGCGGTTCTCCGCAAGGCTCCAACCAAGCACCTACCTGAAGATGCTGAAATTCACACTGCCATAGCTTCTATGCTCCACGAAGCGGGGATGCTGCGAGAAATCATATTGTTTGCCATGTTCCAGCACAAACACACCATCTTCCTTCAGCAGAGGAAGGGCCTTGTCTGGTATCTCTGACAAAGTAGGCAGAGCGTATGGTGGGTCTGCGAATATAAAATCAAACTGTTTCTTGCATGATTTCAGAAAACGGAAGACATCGTTGCGCACAAGCGTATGACTCAATGTACCAAGTTTCTCCACGCACTGACGTATAAAACTTGCATGGTCTCTATCCATCTCTACGCTTACCACCTCATCACATCCTCGCGAGAGGAGTTCCAGCGAGATACTTCCCGTTCCTGCGAAAAGGTCCAATGCTGACGCTTCCTCAAAGTCTATATATCCCATCATGACATTGAAGATATTCTCCTTGGCAAAGTCTGTTGTTGGCCTTGCCTTAAACGAGCGAGGCACCTCAAAATGCCTGCCTTTGTATTGTCCTGTTATTATTCTCATATCATTAGACCCCTCCCGGCCTCCCCCGAAGGGGAGGAGATGGAGGTATGTTTTTTTGATTCTACAATATTCTGCGTGGGGCATTTTAGTAAGGAAGTTCCCCCTTTCCAATAAACCCTTTTTTATATAACCCAGTCCCTAATCAGCCCCCCTTGGGGGGCCAGGTCGTGGTTTAGGAGGTTAGTTTCATATCAAACGGCATGGTCTTAATCGGCGCAAACTGCGAGCGATTCAGATCTGCATTCTGATCTATCACATGCACATTGGCAAGGTATGACTGTAATCTTGTAAGCAACCAGTCCTGATGCGGTATATTACCCACGATGAATAGCGCGTCCTCCTTGACACTGAGATTCAACTGCTTCCATACGAACAACATGTAGTACAAGGCGTCATGTGCATGAGTTGCATCAAAGACATTAGCAAAACGTATGCGATTCTTCTCAAAACAAAATACATCCACCACCTTGTCATGGAAATAAGCAAAGAGTACCCTCTGCTGTCCAAACTGATAATATTTCTTATACAGATGCCCCCATACCGGTATCATCACATTCTGCACATTGTAATCACGACAGTTGTCTGTCACCACCAGTTGCAAGTCTCTATTGACGGCAAAGAGTGCCATTGCCTCCAGTTCCGGCATTTCCTTGACCACCTTTTCTTCGCCTTTATGTCCAGGTAACACACTGTTATATAGATCATCCACATCCAGTTCTTTTGATGCCAGGAAATCTTCTTTCGGCATCAACACCACGGGTGACGACACGATTAGTTTGGCTTTGCCTATACCACCTGCGAGATAAGACATTTCCTTGAATGCCTGTCTGAGATTGGCTGAGATTGACATACCACTCTTCACCGCATAGGGATGAAAGGTCTGCTCACCTTCCCCATCGGTCACCAGAAATGACAGAGTACCCTGCCCTGCCCTTATCACTATATCCTTTGTATTACTATCTACCATATTATCTTTGGCAATTCAAATGCAAAGGTACACATTTTTTGCGATATTACCAAACATCATCAAGACAATAACACAAAAAAGGTTGCTGACTCTTGCGAATCAGCAACCTTATATTATAAAGTTATTACTTGCTTATAGCATTATCGCCTAAGCGAACTTCTTACCACTCAGAGTCAGCAGAAAGAGACTTACCCTGGAGTACAGAGTTTACGATAGTGTTGAGCTTCTTCTCTGTGTAAGATGCCTGAGCGTTGTACTTAGCCTGAAGCTTACCGTCAACATACCAAGACATAACGAGCTTGTTGAAGTCCTTCTCACGAACACCAGTCTCCTTGTTTGTAAGAACTGCATCGAGCTTTGGGCTCTCTACCTTGAGTGCGCCATCCTTAACGACGAACTTCAGTGTGTAGTAACCAGAGAACATTGTACCCTCATTCTGGAAAGTAAGGTCTGTCTCGTTAGCACGGATAGAAAGAGACTCACCATCAAGTGTGAAGATAACCTTCTGCTTAGAGCTCTTGTATGCAGCACCTGCATTGTTGAAGATAATCTGGAAAATCTCTGTAGCTGTCTTGCCCTTATAGTCAACACGAACGAAATCCTTTGCATCTGCAGTCTTAACGGTTCCGTCTGGAGAAAGTTTGAAGTTAACTGACTGAGCGCTAACTGTGAGAACAGCTACTAAACAAAGTGCAATTCCTAATAAAATTCTTTTCATAATTGTTAGTTCTTTTTGTTTACTATAGATTGAATTTAAGTTTAATTTTTCTATTGATTCACTCTCCTTATGTTGGTTTTGTTTTATCTAATGCAAAATTACTAAATTATTTTCATTCCACAAAAGAAAATCAAGCATATTTTTAAAATGAACCACCCTGATTTAACATATTGTAACATATCATTTCGTTCACAGGTCATAAAATTAACATTTACGTCCGTCAAACGCCCATATTTGATACAATTTTACCCTTTTTCTATATTATTTGACACAAAAGAATGGTTTTTCACTTACCGTTCCACCCTCTCTGTTGTATATATAATAAGGTGGTTTAGTGGTTTAGTGGTTTAGCGGTTTAGTGGTTTGGTGGTTTGGTGGTTTAGCGGTTTAGCGGTTTGGTGGTTTGGTGGTTTTGGAAAAACCACCGTCCCTTGCGCTTCTCCGCAAGGCCCCAACCGAACAGCCAACTAAATGAAGGCTACAGTGAGACCTGCCATTACGATACTTACCATTGACATGAGTTTGATAAGGATATTAAGCGATGGACCTGATGTATCCTTGAATGGATCACCTACGGTATCGCCTACGACAGTAGCCTTGTGACATTCAGAACCTTTTCCACCGAAGTTTCCTTCCTCCACCATCTTCTTCGCATTATCCCATGCACCACCGGCATTACTCATAAAGATGGCAAGGGTGAAACCACCAGCCAACCCACCGACAAGCAGACCAAGAACACCTGCCACTCCGAGAACTATGCCTACGAGAATAGGGATGATGATAGCCAGGAGGGATGGGAATATCATCTCCCTCTGTGCCGAACGGGTAGAGATCTCCACACAGCGACCATAGTCTGGAGTTGCCTTTCCTTCCAGGATGCCGGCTATCTCACGGAACTGACGACGCACTTCCTTCACCATATCTTCTGCTGCACGTCCTACGGCACCCATTGTGATACCAGAGAACAGGAAGGCTGCCATAGCACCGATGAACACACCCACAATAACCTTCGGATTCATCAGGTTCACCTGGAAATAATCCATAAACGAAGGGATATCCTGTATCTTTGACAGCACATCTGCCATGTGGGTATTGCCCTCATTGGCAAGACGAGCCACCGCCTCTTTTATCTCCTCTATATATGATGCAAGCAATGCTAGGGCTGTAAGTGCTGCCGAACCGATAGCGAAGCCTTTACCTGTGGCAGCCGTAGTGTTACCCAAGGCATCAAGGGCATCAGTACGCTTGCGCACCTCTTCACCGAGTTCACTCATCTCGGCATTACCACCGGCATTATCAGCTATCGGTCCGTAGGCATCAGTCGCCAGTGTGATACCCAGTGTTGACAACATACCCACTGCTGCTATACCTACGCCATAGAGACCTTTCGACAGAGCCTCTGCATTGACATCCATATTGAATCCGTTGGCACAGAGATAACTCAGCATTATTGCAATGGAGATGGTTACCACAGGCACCATGGTGGAGATCATACCCGTGCCTACACCTTTTATAATAACAGTGGCAGCGCCAGTCTGTGATGCAGCAGATATTTCCTGAGTCGGCTTATACGAGTGCGATGTATAGTATTCTGTTGCCTGACCTATTATCACACCTGCCATCAGACCTACTATAACAGAGAATGAGATATAGAGCCAGTTTTCTATGCCGAGGAGATAGAGTATGGCGAATGTTGCCACAGCAATAAGCGCAGCACTGACGTTCGTTCCGAGTCCCAGCGAATGAAGAAGTTCCTTCATTGAAGCGCCTTCCTTGGTGCGCACGAGGTAGATACCGATAAGCGAGAGGAAGATGCCAACAGCAGCGATAATCATCGGCGCGATGACATACTTCAGCTGTGTCTCCGGACAGATAGCGTAAGCCGTAGCACCAAGAGCAGCAGTGGAAAGTATCGAACCGCAATAACTCTCATAGAGGTCTGCACCCATACCTGCCACGTCGCCCACGTTATCGCCCACGTTATCAGCGATGGTAGCAGGATTACGTGGATCATCCTCTGGGATATCTGCCTCCACCTTGCCTACGATGTCTGCGCCCACATCGGCAGCCTTGGTGTAGATACCGCCGCCGACACGTGCAAAGAGTGCCTGCGTCGAAGCACCCATACCGAATGTGAGCATCGTGGTGGTGATAGTGATCAGGCTATCCACGCCTGCCATGTTGAGCACCACAAACCATATCGCGATATCAAGCAATCCCAAGCCTACTACGGTGAGTCCCATAACGGCACCTGAACGGAATGCCACTTTCAGTCCTGCATCAAGACTCTGGCGTGCAGCATTGGCAGTACGCGCCGAGGCATACGTAGCCGTCTTCATGCCAAAGAATCCTGCCAGGCCAGAGAAGAGGCCGCCTGTAAGGAATGCGAATGGCACCCATGGATTCTGCAACTGGAATCCGTATGCCATGATTGAGAAAATAACAGCGAGAACGACGAACACGATCGTCACGACCTTGTACTGCTGACGGAGATAAGCCATAGCGCCTTTACGCACATGTTCGGCTATTTCCTTCATACGATCGGTTCCCTCATCTGCCTCCTTCATCTGAAGGTAGAAATACATTGCCATGCCCAGTGCCACGAGCGATGCGACTGGCACAAGCCAGAATACGTCAGGAATGTTTTGCATAGTTCAAAATGTTTAGTTTAGTAATTGAAAAGTAAATGGATTTGATAAAAGTTTGCTATCGAACTGATAACTCTGTGGCAAAGATAATATTTTTTTCTTATTCACGCAAGATTTTCCTCCCTCTTTTTTAACAATTTCCCTAATTCTGATGACAAAGCCATATCAAACAACTCAAATCTCGCTAATTCTTCGGACTTTTGAAAGCAAAAAAGTACTCGCCCCTTCGTCGCAGGAGAGTCAAGACGACCGAGCGTTTTATCTTCCCCCTTAGGGGGTTAGGGGGCTTTATTGGATACTTCCTGACCACACGAAACAAAATAGCAACCTATTTGAAACATTATAGCGCCTGCGATAACTTTATTATTACTAACTTTGCACGCAAAACGCTAAATAGATATTTTATTAACATTAAACAAATAACTAAACAAGACTAAACATGGATCAAAAGAATTCACTATCCCCTAACACGGGAGGCATGAGTGGTATCCAGAAATCCCTCTGCGTCGGCATGGCTGCTGCTGTGCTGGCAGGTGCACCATGTGCCATGGCTGTTGCTGCTGCTCCAGTAGCGATGACTCAGTCACAGGGCAATCAGCTTCAGGGCACTGTCGTTGATGAGAATGGTGAACCGCTGATTGGTGTATCCATCCTCGTTAGTAGCACTAAGCGAGGAACAGTAACTGACACTGACGGTAACTTCGACCTGGATGTCAAGGCTGGTGCTATGCTGCAGATCAGCTACGTGGGCTTCAAAACCCAGACTGTCAAGGCTACCGACGGAATGCGTATCGTAATGCAGTATGACGATGCTTCGCTGGAAGAACTCGTTGTAGTAGGTTACGGCACGATGAAGAAGAAACTCGTTACCGGTGCTACGGCACAGGTGAAGGGTGAAGAGATTGCAAAACTCAACACTACTAACCCTCTGCAGGCTATGCAGGGACAGATGGCTGGTATCAACATCACATCTAACTCTGGTCAGCCTGGCACATCAATGAACGTAAAGATCCGTGGTCTCGGTACCGTGGGCGACGCATCCCCTCTCTACCTCATCGATGGCGTAGGCGGTGACATCTCTACCGTAAACCCTGCCGACATTGAGTCTATCGACGTACTCAAGGATGCTGCCTCTGCAGCCATCTATGGTGCACAGGCTGCCAACGGTGTTGTCCTCATCACTACCAAGAGCGGTAAGGAAGGCAAGGCTCAGATCAGTTTCGACGGCTACTACGGCATACAGAACGTGGCACGCAAGGCTGAGATGCTCAACTCGAAGGAGTACATGACCATCATGAACGAGCAGCAGATTAACTCTAACAGTCAGCCTTACGATTTCTCCAAGATGAAGAGCATCTACGATCCAAACGGCAATATCTATGACACCAACTGGGTTGACAAGATGTTCAAGAATGATGCTACCACACAGAGCTACAACCTCGGTATCACCGGCGGTACAGCTATGTCAACATACGCTCTCTCTATGGGCTACATGAACCAGGAGGGTATCGTTGGCGGTAAGGATGTCTCTAACTATGAGCGCTACAATTTCCGTGTGAACTCTGACCATCAGGTGATAGACAATCTGCTGAAGGTCGGTGAACAGGTCAGCTTCATATACAACAAGACCAACGGTATCGGTGTGGGCAACCAGTACAACAACTCTCTGCGTGGTGCCTTCGGTGCTTCGCCTCTTGCCAAGGTGTATGCCGACAAGGCTGACGACAGCTTCTACGGCAGCCCATACGCTGCTTCGGACAACAGCGACTGGTATATGTACGACGGCAACCCTTACGGTTCGATGATGACGAACAACTACAACATGAATAAGGGTACCAACTTCTCCGGCAACGTATATGCCGAACTCACTCCTCTCAAAGGACTGAAGCTGCGTACGGTATTCGGCGCTGTATATAGTACATCGGAGTATCGTTCATTCACTCCTCTCTACCACTTCTCACCATACAGTTACAATGACACACGCACAGGCGTGAACCAGAACATGAATCATGGTCTCACCATGACATGGACTAATACAGCACAGTATGACTGGGCATGGGGTGAGCACGCATTCAACGTACTCGCTGGTATGGAGTCAAGCCGCTATGAGGGTACTTACCTCGGTGTCAACTCAGCTATGCTCAAGAGCGGTTTCGATACATGGCAGTATGCTTACATCAACAATGCCACTGCCGCTTCTTCTGCTGACGGACTTTCAGTAAATGGTTCGCCAAACGATGAGACACGTACAGTTTCTTACTTCGGCCGCTTAGGTTGGAACTGGAAGGAGACATACATGATTAACGCTACTATCCGCCGCGACGGTTCTTCGCGTTTCGCCAGCGGCAAGCGTTTCGGTACCTTCCCTTCTGTCAGCGCTGGTTGGACTGTTTCCAACGAGTCGTTCATGGAGTCGGCTTCTTCTTGGCTTGACTTCCTGAAGGTACGCGCCAGCTGGGGTCAGGTAGGTAACCAGAACATACCTAACTACCGTTACCTCGCTCCTATCAAGACTACAAACACTCACTATCTCTTCGGCAACTCTGCATACGACGATGCCTCATCAGCATCGAACCTTGCTACATACTGGGGTGCATACCCTTCACGCCTTGCCAACGCTGATATCAAGTGGGAGACATCGGAGCAGTTCAATGCCGGTATCGATGCTCGCTTCATCAAGAATCGTCTCGGCGTAACACTCGACTACTACATCAAGACCACTAAGGACTGGCTGGTAGAGGCTCCTATCCTCGCTACTGCTGGTACAGGTGCACCTTATATTAATGGTGGTAACGTAAAGAACAACGGTATCGAGTTCAACGTAACATGGAATGACCGCATCGGCAAGGACTTCAACTACAACATCGGTGTAAACGGTGCCTACAACAAGAATGAGGTGGGTGAGATTCCTACATCAGACGGTATCATCCACGGTTCTACCAACCAGCTCTATGATAACGCTCCTGAGTTCTACCGCGCACAGAACGGTCACGCCATCGGTTACTTCTGGGGTTACAAGACTGCTGGTATCTTCCAGAACAAGCAGGAGATTACTGACTGGATCAACAACGGCAACGGTGTGCTGCAGGGCGCAGATGTTGCTCCTGGTGACGTGAAGTACATCGACGTTAACCACGACGGCGTAATCAATGACAAGGATAAGGTGGATCTCGGCAATGGTATGCCTGACTTCACATTCGGCATCAACCTTGGTTTCGACTGGAAGGGTCTTGACTTCAGCGTACAGGCTTCCGGCGCTCTCGGTCACCAGATTGTACAGAGCTACCGTAACCACGCTAACTCACAAGCAAACTACACTACAGAGATTCTTAACCGCTGGACTGGCGAGGGCACAAGCAACAAGATTCCTCGCGTTACTACAACCAACGTCAACTGGCAGTTCTCTGACCTCTACGTTCACGACGCAGACTTCCTCCGCATCAGCAACATAACACTCGGTTATGACTTTGCCAAGCTCCTCAAGAACAACGACGTGTTCTCACAGCTCCGTATCTATGTACAGGCTCAGAACCTCTTCACCTTCACCAAGTACAACGGCATGGATCCAGAAATCGGTACCTATGGTACATCTGACTCATGGGCAAGCGGCATAGATGTAGGTTACTACCCACGTCCACGCACATTCCTGGTAGGTGCCAACATCAAGTTCGGTGGCAAGACCAAGAAGAAGAAGGAGAGCAAGATTGCTAACTACACTCCAGAACCACAGATCATTGAGAAGATCGTGGAGAAGCCTGTAGAGGTAATCAAGGAAGTAATCAAGGAGGTACCAGTAGAGACTGTTTCTACAGAGGTAAAGCAGCGCACATTCGTCGTTAACTTCCCTTCAGGCAAGGCTGAGACTCCAGAGAAGAACATTCTGAACGAGGTACCAGCAGACTCTGAGGTAGAGGTAATAGCTTACGCTTCACCAGACGGTAACCCACAGAAGAACATCGAACTCTCGCAGAAGCGTGCTGAGTCTGTTGCAAAGTATCTTTCTGACAAGGGCATCAAGGTGAAGAAGGTAGAGGCAAAGGGTGCAAACTCAAGCTATTCAAACCGTATCGCCATCGTTACAGTTTTGAAGTAAATGCAGGCTAAATGTTTCAACAAAAAAGAATCAAAGCAATGAAAAAAACAATTATAAAGGCATCTTTGGTAGCAGCCATGATAGCCAGCCTCGGACTGGTATCTTGCTCTGACAGCTTCCTTGATGTATCTTCAAAGACAGAGTCAAACACCCAGAACTTCTACAAGACTCAGGAGGATGGTTACCGTGCTCTCATAGGTTGCTATGATGGCTGGCGCCAGTGCTCTTCCAATCCAGGCTATGGTTTCCTCGTAGCGTCAGAGGTAATGGGTGCAGAGTGTTTCGGTGCTACAGGTAACGGTGACGGCCGCGGCTATCAGGTTACAGACCGTTTCGATATATCACAGTCTTCATCAGACCTTAATCTGTACGAGGAGGACTGGAAGCGTTACTACGAGGGTATCTACCGTTGCAACGAGTTCCTGAAGTACGCTGACAACATCAACTGGATAAACGAGGAAATCGGTAAGACATACACCGGCGAGGTACGCGCACTGCGTGCCATCATGTATTTCGACCTCGTACGTTGGTTTGGCAATATCCCTCTCCTTGTTACGGCTACTCAGGACAAGGTTGCCCAGGCAGATCCTGAAGAGGTGTATAAGACAATCTTCAGCGACCTGCAGTATGCTATCGACAACATTCCTGCCGATGCTTATCCTAAGAAGGAGTCAGCAAGCAACGACGGTCACATCACCAAGTACGCTGCTGAGGCTATCTATGCCCGCGCATACCTTTATTATACAGGTTACTACGGCAAGCAGATTGAAGGCGTAACTGCAGAGAATGCCCTCAAGTACTGCGAGGACATCATCATTTCTAAAGAGTTCAGCCTCGTACAGGAGTTCAAGAACCTCTGGCCTGCAGCTTCTGCTGGCATAGCAGAGATTGGCGATGCTGAAGGTCTGCTCGGCACTTACGCCGGTGACGGCAACAGCGAGGTAATCCTTGCACAGAAGTTCACCAACACTCAGGACTATAACGGCAACGCTGACTCTAACCGCTGGCAGGTAATGCTCGGCATGCGCTCGGTAAACGGTGCTCCTTACGGTAAGGGATGGGGCGCTATGACCGTCAACCCACAGTTTGTGAACTCTTTCGAGGCTGGCGACAAGCGTCTCGGCGCCTCAATCATAGACATAGCCAACGAAGGCATTACCGCACAGGACGCTTTCCAGGCAAGCTACAAGGACTGGCGTGAATATACCGGCTACTGTGTGAAGAAGTATTCCCCACTCTGCTTCGCCGACGGCACTTCGGCATCAAAGATTGACGGCTCTGGAGACTTCCAGACTCAGAACCATCAGGACTGGGTGATCATGCGCTATGCTGACGTACTCCTCATGGCTGCAGAGCTTGGCAGTGACAAGTCTCTCGACTATATCAACGAAGTACGTAACCGTGCCGGTCTCAACAATCTCCTGTCAGTCACAAAGGCTGACATAATGAAGGAGCGTAAGTATGAGTTCGCATTCGAGGGCATCAACTATTGGGACCTTCTCCGTCAGGGCGTAGATTACGCTGCATCGCAGATTGCCACAACAGGTATCGCTGTCAAGTCGGGCGGCAATGACGACATGGTTGTCATCGATGCTCAGAAGATCATCGAGAAGAAGGGTCTCTCTCAGATTCCTTACAATCAGATTACTCTCTCAGGCGGTCTGTACAAGCAGAACCCAGGTTGGTAATCTTTCATGTATAATGAAATAAAGGAAAAAGAAAAATTATGAAACTTACACATTATCTATATACAACCCTTATGGGCGCACTGACGCTGGCAGCAGCATCATGTACTCCTGATGAGAATTCACTCGGTGCAGTGGAACTCACCACTGCCCAGCTCAATGAGGGTTCCGGTTTCTCAGTAGAAGTTGACCAGAAAACCAACTATGTAACCTGTAAGAGCCTGCTGCCTTCCCGCTATACCGTATATTGGGAGTACGGCAAGAAGCCAGCTGCAGGTGAGGAACCATCCGTTTCTGGTACTAGCACAGAGTCTGTATATCGTTTCGGTCAGGCTTTCGGCGGTGAGTATTACGTGCGCATGGCAGCAGAGACTCCTGGTGGCATCGTTTACTCTGAACCTGCTTACTTCACCCTCAATGGCATGAACACCGACCTGATCTCTGATCAGCTCTGGACTCTCCTCACCGGTGGCGTAGGCAACTCCAAGACATGGATTCTTGACCTCGACCCTAATGACGGCTCGGCTCTCAAGTTTGGCGGTCCTAAGTGGTTCTATACTGCTGGTCAGTCATGGGATTCATTCCACAATGCTCAGGGTCAGAACTATCTCGACGCCGATCCATGGGATGCAACAACAGCTATTGACCCATCCCTCTCAGGTGAGTGGTACTGGGCTGCCGACTATGCCGGCAACTCTTGGGTCTGCGGTCTTGCAGACTACGGCGAGATGACCTTCGACCTCGATGGCGGTGCCAATGTCAACGTCAATGGTTCAAAAGGCTCATATTACCTCGATACAGACAATCACACCATCTCTTTCACCGGCGTTCTGCCACTGAGCACAGGTCTTGAGAGCAGCATCGCAGCACAGTGCCCTTCTGGTGTCTATAAGATTGTCTATCTCTCTGAGAATGCTATGCAGATTCTCTTCGACGGCCCTAGCGAGACTCCATTCACTATGAACTACATCGCCAAGAGCTACAAGGAGAACTACGTTGCTCCTGTGAAGACCGTCATCAATCTCCCAGAGAACTGGAAAGATTTTATCCAGCCTAAGAATGCCAACATTACTACGTACAAGTTCGTGGAGGATGATCCATACGCATGGTTCACTCTCGGTGGCGAGAAGATTGAGGGCCGCACTAACTTCGGTGCCAACGCTGACATCAATGAGGCTAAGATTGAGATCAACTCAAAGGCTAATGTCATGAGCATCACCGATACGAAGGGAGACACTTACCTGTGCGCTTACACTCTCGGTTCCAACGGTGACTTCAATGTCACAGCCATGCCTAAGTTCGGCATCGCTGCCAGCAACGCTGACATCCAGTTCGGTGCTCAGAACAATGACAACGTCCTTCAGGTGCTCACCTATGAGATTGACCCTTACTCTGGAGACATCACTGAGCTTTACCTTGGTTCACGTCAGTATGACGCACAGGGTAACCCTGTAGAATATCTTGCCTACCACCTCAAGAAGCAGACTGGTGCTGCAGAGGTAGAGCGCCTCCCTGTAACACTGGGTTATGCTGATACAGGCTGGACATTCATCACATACGCTCCTATCTACGTTACCGGTGAGGGCACTTATACATTCTCTCTCACTCCTGACGGAGCATGTAACAACCAGGATCCATACCTCTACTACATCGACATTCAGAAACTTCTCAAGAAGCATCCTAATGCTGATATCGTGATCACCAGCATCAAGGCTGATGGCGTAGAGATCCTCGGTTCTGCTGAAGGTTTTGACGATGCTACTATCAGCCGCGGTATTGGTGATGATGCTACTACTGGTCGTCGTTACCTCCTCAACCCATGGAATGAGACATCGGCTTCATTCACTAGCCTGTTCAAGTTCAGCACTTCATTCGACGTTACAGTCAACGTGAAGTATGACACTGGTGACGTAGTCCTCAAGGCTGAGTAATTTATTAGTGGTTTAGTTATTTAGTGGTTTGGTTATTTGGTGGTTTTGTTATTTGGAGATACAACCATACACCGTTCCTTGCGTTTCTCCGCAAGGCCCAACCAAACAACCAAACAACTAAACAACCAAACCACCAAACAACAATAAAGAAAGGAAATACAAAATGAAACATAAAATAATAACAGGCGTCATGCTCCTTGCTGCCGGCTTCGCTGCTACTTCATGTAGCGAAGAGGTTGACTACATCAGCAGCAATGAGGCCGCCGTAAATACCATCACTACCGGTGATGCTACAGTAACAGCCATCTCGGCTGTCACTACTGGTAAAGTGTACTTGAATGGCAACTTTGCAAGCAGTTCCTATCAGGTAGGTACTATCCTCAGCACCTCTGAGGACGTCACCGCTGGCAGCAAGCAGATAGGCAGCATTGCAGAGGATGGCACCGTAACTACCAATCTGTCTAACC
The DNA here is from genome assembly GCA_045617365.1 of Prevotella sp. Classification (GTDB taxonomy): domain Bacteria; phylum Bacteroidota; class Bacteroidia; order Bacteroidales; family Bacteroidaceae; genus Prevotella. The sequence continues at coordinate 24,834 of JAZLIN010000008.1, forward strand.
TCAAGTCGGGCACCACATACTACTATGCCACATACATCACCCTTCAGGGACGTGTGACGAAGTATGGTGAGACTAAGTCCTTCGTGGCTACCGACGCTGCCGTTGCTACGGCTGATGCTGCCAACGTCTCTGCTTGTAAGGCTACTATCAGCGGCCAGGCTACTGGCGTTGACGAGATTGTTGCCAATACTGAGGTTGGTTTCAAGTACGCTCTCTCTGCATCAGACGTACAGAATGGTACAGACATCGCTATCGCTGAGCCATCGACTTCCTTCACCACATCTGTGGCAGGTCTCCTTCCTGAGACTACATACTACTACGCTGCTTACTCTAAGGTAGGCGACGGTTATGTCTATGGTGAGACAAAGAGTTTCACCACTACTGCTCAGACCATGGAGTATGTTGACCTCGGTCTCTCTGTGATGTGGGCTAAGTGCAACATCGGTGCTGAGACAGAGAGTGAGATCGGTGCTCTCGCAGGATTCGGAGACCAGACATTCTTCAGCCACTCTACCTCTGCTGACGACTACACCCCATGGGACATCGCTGGCACAGACGACGACATGCTCGCTGGCATGAAGATAGACGGCGAGTCGCCTATGAAGTCCAAGATGCCTACTGAGGCTCAGATACAGGAACTCATTGCCAAGACTACCCAGTCTGCAGAGACCGTCAATGGCGTTGAGGGTATCCGCTTCACAGCTGCCAACGGCAACTCTATCTTCCTCCCTGTCTCTGGCTATCGCAACGGCGATGAGACCGTCAGCAATGGTGAGGGTTACTACTGGTCGGGTAACGTCAGCACTATCAATGACGTTTATGCCAAGTCCCTCAAGCTCACCAGCGGTGCAGAGATAGGTGTATCGGCTCGTTCGCTCGGACTCGCAGTTCGCTCTATCCGCGACTATGCTGTGCTTCATCCTAACAGCGACAAACTCATAGTCGGTGACCTCGAGAACAATGGTCGCATCCGTATCGAGCTCTACAATGAGTATGGCTCATCCAAGGCTGACCCTGCTGTCGATCCTTCATCTATCAAGTTCAACCAGAACATGATCGTTACCTTCAAGATCTCTGGTATCGACGGTAACCTCAAGGAGGGTGCTCCTGAGGAGTTCGTTGCTGGTCTTGAGTACTCTGATCCTACATGGGGTCCTTCTTACTGGTCAATTCTTGAGATGGGCAAGTATGAGGCTCCTGTAAAGGGTGACGGCACATACGTGGTATGGTGTGAGACAACAGGTGCCAACGGCGCTGTTGTATTCTGCATCGACATCAAGGACCTTGGTGCTAACCTCGTGGATGCTTCCAAGATCAAGGCAGAGATCGTTGACATCCAGCTCGACGCAACCAATATCTTCCCTGTCGTTCAGGATGCCAAGAACTTCTACCAGGGTGACAATCCTGCTGACGGCCGCATCCAGATCTTCAACCCATGGAATGGTCTCAACTCTGAAGGCTACTATGATGATGGCAAGCTCAACTACACTGGTATGTTCATCGTTGACTTCACCATCACAGGTATCGACGGCAACCTCAAGGAGGGTGCTCCTGCTGAGTTCACCGGTCTCCTGTCATACGCTGACAAGAACTGGGGCAATGACTACTGGGGTGGCAACAGCTATGGTAACGCTGCCATCAAGGGCGACGGCTCTTACAGCACTTACTTCTACAACCGCGGTAATGCAGAGGGCATCGTATTCTCATGCGTAGAACTCAAGAACCTCTGGGAGAATCTCGTTGACCCTTCAAAGGTCAAGGTCTCTGTTGACAAGATCACTATCCCTGGCAAGCACTAATTATTAATAAATACAAGGACACTAATTATCCCGATAATTAGTGTCCTTGACTTAAAAAACGAATAATCGAAACCCCGAATAATCGAATTATCGAGCAATCGAATTATCGAGCAATCGAATTATCGAACAATCGAATTATCGAACAATCGAATTATCGAACAATCGAATTATCGATAACTCGAAAAAAACACCCCCCAAAAAAACATTGTCAACAACAAAATACATATTGCTCCTCCTGGCATCCGTGCTTTGCTTCATCTCATGCAAGGACGGCAAGAAGCCATCATCTGCCGCTCACACAGCATCGACCATGATAGCCGATGCCCCCAAGGGGGACAAATGGAGCAACGGACAGACCTTCCACGCCATTGAGGCAGAGGGTATCGTCAGTCTTATGGTCTTCGTGCGCGACTCCACCGCGATACATATCGACGGAAAATGCATAAAGGGTGATGATGACCGTATCACCATACATAATGGTACGCTCACCATCGCTGCCGTCGATTCACGTCCCGAGCATCGCATTCACGAGGTGCGCATATACACACCGCAGCTCGGCAGCTATCGCATCAACCACTGCGGAGAGGCTAATCTCAGCGGCGAGGCACTCTCATGTGAAGAGTTCCACCTCGACATACACGACTGCAACACGTTCCGTTGCAATGCACAGATAGAGACCTATCGCTTCATCGGCAAACTGGAGAATATGCTCATGGCTACCCTCAAGGTCGATACCAGACAGTTTGAACTCACCGCCAACCGCATCCAGCATGCCGAACTCAGAGGCGACTCTGACTTCAGCAACGTGATGGGTGACTCCAAGGATAAAATAACAATAAAACAATAAATCAATACCTACAATGAAAAAGATTTCTACTCTGCTTATAGCACTGACATGTAGTTTTTCTTCCTACAATCTGGCACACGCACAGATAGCCAATGCCGACATATTGTCAAGCGCCATGTACCCTGGCATCAACCTTGGTAACACCCTGGAGGCTGGCAACAACGCCAACAACTGGACCAACAAGGGCGGACTGGGCGAAGAGGTATCGTGGCAGCACACTAAGACCTCACAGGATATCATCGACATGTACAAGGCTCAGGGCTTCAAGTCCGTCCGCGTGCCGGTGGCATGGGTTATGGGACATATCACTGACGCTTCAAAGGTCGAGATTGACGCTTCGTGGATGTCACGCGTCAAGGAGATTGTGGACTACTGCATCAAGGCTGACCTCTACGTCATCATCAATGACCACTGGGACGGTGGATGGCTCGAAGAGAATGTTGCCACATACGATGCCACACGCGCTTCGCAGCTCAAGACCCTGTGGACAAAGATTGCCAATGAGTTCAAGGACTATGGCGACCATCTGCTCTTCGCTGGTCTCAACGAACCTAATGCCAGCACCCAGACCATGACCAACAACCTCATAAAGTATGAGCAGGACTTCCTCGATGCTGTTCGCGCTACAGGAGGCAACAACGCCACACGCGCCCTCATAGTCCAGGGTCCTTCCACCGACATTGACAATACCTACAAGTATTACAACACCTTGCCTAACGACCCTGCCGGTCCTGGCCACCTCATGGTGGAGGTGCATTTCTACAGCCCTTACCAGTACTGCATGATGACTAAGGATGAGACCTGGGGCAAGCAGATATTCTTCTGGGGCGAGGCCAACCACGTCACCGGCACTTACGCTGCCTACAACGGCAACTCCACCAATGAGGAGACATTCGTGCTCAACCAGTTCAATAAGATGAAGGAGAAGTTCGTGGATAAGGGCTACCCTGTCATCCTGGGAGAGTACGGCACCATGTGGCGCACACTCAAGAACTCGAGCCCTGCCATCACCAATACTGCTTACCAGACCAAGCACAACAACTCCGTAAAGCTCTTCCATAAGGTGGTCAACCAGTATGCCATCGAGTGCGGACTCGTACCATTCGTATGGGACACCAACGGCATGGGCAATAACTCCATGGACGTCATCAACCGTTCTACGCTCTCCATCTACAACACCAATGCGATGGACGGTATCAAGGAGGGTGTGAAGGCTGCTACATGGGGCGGACAATACACTGCCGTTAGCAATGTCACTACCGATGTCACCGTGCCAGCTGCGTGCACACAGTGCTACAACATATCTGGTCAGTACACCTCTGCCAGTAGTAACGGCATCATCATCTCCAATGGTAAGAAATACATCAACAAGTAATCCGGGGGATTATGAAGAAAGTATTATTCTATGCGGTATGCTCGCTCTTGTTCCTTGCCTGCAAGAATGGCAAGGATGGTAGTACGCAGCACGGCGCTCTGACTGACACACCTGTTGATACTACCGAGGAGATAATACTGCCTGATGCCAACGGCGGCGAGCACAGCATCGAACAACTCAAGGGCAACGTCGTCATCATGGATGTACTGCTGGCAACTCCTGACAAGGATAGCGACCACATGAAATCTCTCAAGCATGTATATGACAAATACCACTCTCAGGGACTGGAGATATATCAGGTCTGCCTGGACACCATCCCGGAGCGCTGGACTGCCATGGCCAAGACTCTGCCATGGATTGCAGTCTATGACAACCGCACTCTACAGTCTGCACTGCTGGAGAAATACTCCGTTGTCAACATTCCTTCCATGCAACTCTTTGACCGCAATGGCAAACGTGTCAATACACACGTAGGTTTCTCACAGCTTGATGCTATGGTAGCATCTCTGGTCGCTCCCTAGAGATTCCTCGCCCCCCAGGCCCCACCCAGCCTCCCCAGAGGAGAGGAGTTGGAGATATATTTATTCAAGTTTCGCAAGCTTCACTTGTTTAGAAGTTAAGGAGTTAAGAAGTTAAAGAAGTTAAGACATTAGTTTTTACGCTGTATTAAGTATTGTCTTTAACTTCTCAGCGACGAAGGAGCGATAACTTCTTCGCTCGGCGCTTGCGACGCTCTGCTTGCAGAGAACTTCTTAACTCCTTAAGTTTCAAGAGTTCGAAGAACTTGCGAAACTTGAATATGTTTATTGAATATGTGGGGGTATTTAGTA
>JAZLIN010000009.1:0-3326 GCA_045617365.1 Prevotella sp.
GAAAAGAGTATTCTGAAAGCCGAAGATAATTTCTACCTGTGGGGGCAAATCATAGCTCCTTTGTCTTGGTCGTATGATGGTACATCTTACGATATAGTTAAATTTGACCAATATACGAATAGACTCAACCAGATATTTACGAATCCTCTCGGTGAGGATAAACCCGTTGATGCCCTGATTATTCAATCTATGCTCTGCCATCAAGATTATCGTCATAATTGCGGAAATAGTCTCGGCAGCCTTGGTAGATTGAATAACAACCGTGATTATAGTTGGAAGCAGTATCTACGCAAGAAAGACACTGCATCTGGCTATTATGGTGTTCTATTCAAAGAACTGATAGATTGCTGGGATTTGCAAACAGGCACATGCCTTTCTTTCGAAGAATTCCTTAAAAAGGATATTTCAAGCAACAAAGGACAATTCAGTTTACAAGACTGGCAGTATTACATTGTAAATATCAGTGATCCTCAGACGCTTCTGCATATATTTGGGGACATTCATACCTATGGAAGATACATATATACTCCATCAAACGGTCATGCTTTCTATTTCCGTTCCGATACTTTCAGAACTGCCTGTCGGTATGAACTCTTGACAACATATCTGAGTTATGAGAATAGACTCTTGGCGGCTGGTGTAAAAACATCATTCCCAACTCACACAGCAGACGTAGAAGGAGCACATGTTGATTTTACTATGCCTAATGGACAGGTTCTAAGATTGTCTCTTGGAGATGGAAATCTGTATAATATAGAACAACTAGTACCTATCAAAAGGTTAATACATAAGAATATTGATGTGGCAACTGTAGAAAAAGAATTACAAAATTACGGAATAATAATATCGCTGTAAAGACATGAAAATTAATGCAATTTTGGCGAAATGGAAGTAATATCCATAGAGGAGGAAAAGAATGTTTATTACTCACTCATTGAGAATGGTCAGGATCTCAAACCTGAAACAGAAGTTCATCTTGAAGCTTATGAAGATTTGCTTACAGAGAACTTTGATAAGTTCAATGAAATCTACGGCAAAGAAGAACTTACACTTGATGATGCAAAAGTAATTGTATTAGAGAACTGGTAAAGAAATACCGTTTGAAGGAAAAAATTGATTGGTGAAAAAGTAGAAAGTTGCCCGAATAATTGAATTTTGAACGCAATGTGACTATATTACATGCGTAATCAAAATCAAAAAGAATTATGAAGAATAGAAAGATTTTTGTTGACATGGACGGTGTTCTGGTGAACTTCCAGAGTGGTATTGACAAACTCGATGAGGCAACGAAGCGTGAATATGCCGACGATGGCACAGGCAAGGCACACTACGACGACGTTCCTGGTATCTTTTCGCTGATGGATCCGATGCCGGGGGCGATACATGGCGTACGTGTTTTGAAGGATGTGGGCTACGACCTATACATCCTCTCTACTGCTCCCTGGGGCAATCCTTCTGCATGGGCAGACAAAGTGGCATGGATAACGAAGCATCTCGACAATGTATTCCACAAAAAGGTGATCATCACACACTGCAAGGGACTGCTCGCAGCGCAAGAGGGCGCTTACCTCATTGACGATCGTACTGGCCATGGCGCCAGCGACTTTGGTGAGCGCCACATACAGTTCGGTACGGCAGAGTTCCCTGACTGGAATAGTGTTGTTGGCTATTTCCTTGACGAAATCAAATGGGCAGAATTGGAGGATGAAGAAGGGTAGGGAGCAGCTCTACCGTCTTCTAGAAAAAAAGTTGCCCATTTCGTTGAATTTTTTCTGTAGCGTGTATAGCCTTACCTCGCGTCTGCTCATTGCCGTTGATGTAAGTGGTTCGACGACCGACGAGATGGTCAGCAACTTCTTCGGCATCATCAACAAGTTCTTCAAGTACGGCATCGAGGAAATCGATGTCATACAATTTGATACAGGCATCAAGGGAGAACCGATGACGCTGAAGAATGCCAAGCATGGCGGCATTGGCATCACAGGTCGCGGCGGTACATGCTTCCAACCGGTCATCGACTATTGTGCCAAGGCCAAACTCTACTATCAGGGACTCATCATCCTGACCGATGGCTATGCCTCTGAGCCCATTTTGCCCGACTTCTTCAACACTCCCGTCCTTTGGGTATTGCCGAGCGAAGCTGAATACGAGCAGCACAAGGATTGGATGCGGAAGAGCGGCAAAGCCTGCTTCATAAAATAGTAAGCTAACAAAAAACAAAGCAATATGGCAAATTGGATTCCTGTATATTATGCCTTGACTGGCAGCAAAGAAGAACTCTTGGATATCGAGAGTAAGATAAAGCAAGTTGAACAGACAGCTCGCGAAAAACAAAAAGCAGATGGCTCTGATTGGACAGGATGCGAGATCGAGCACTTTGCTCGTCTGATTGGTAGCGAACTGACCTACGCTGACCTCGGAGGGTATTGGGACTATGACAGCAATGCCCTTGAATGGAAACAGACGGACGATGGCGAAGAATACCTGCTCTGGCGCTTCACCAACAAGCATTGGGAGAATCCCAGGATGCGCGAGATGATTGAGAGGGCATATTCGTCTGTCAAGATATTCTACGAAGCTCCTGCCGGCGACACAAACGACAAGAAGGAACGCTATTTCGTGCCACGCATTAAACTGACGAATGTGGATGGCCTGAATTATGTTTTGGGAAAGGATGGGACAGCCATACTCAATTGTGATAACTGCATCAAGGGTAAAGTACTGAAGGTGCCGGAGCAGATAGAATGCAATGGCACGACCTATCAGGTAACCAGTTTTGGAGATGTGTTTACAGATCCACAGTATGGAAGTGATACTATTGATCCTGAGGAACTTGAAGAGGTGTTCTTTCCTGCCAGCATAAAGAGCATATTTGATTTTGCTGTTTGCCTCCCAACGCTAAAAGCCATTCACTTTGCTGGGGATATAGACGTTATAGATGATTATGCATTTGCTGGTTGCAGACAACTTTCCATTGTTGAGTTTGCAGGCAAAGTAAATAGTATAGGCGCATGTGCATTTGAAGATACAGCCATAGAGGACATACAGATACCAGAAGGAACGAGAGTCGATCCCGATGCTTTTGAGGACTCTCCATATGGCAACAAGAATTCCCAAGACTGATGACCTTCCAGTCTGCATAGTATGTTAGCAAAGAAATTGTTGATAGATTCAAAAAAAAGTAGCCCGCATTTTTGAATTTTGCGAGCATGATTACCATATTGTGTGTGTTTGTAATGCATAAAACCAAGAACATAATGATAAACGTAACAAAAGAAACATTTGACGAGTTCATGGTTGAGTGTGGCAAAGCTCCTCTTCTGACT
>JAZLIN010000010.1:0-9275 GCA_045617365.1 Prevotella sp.
TTCGGAGTACCACTTTTCATCATGTGCGGTTTCCCGCACTGTGTGGCAGACGCTTTCTATTACATGTGTGTACCGGTGGACTATCTGGCAGAAAACGTACTGGACATTATCGGGTTCTATATCGCGATCGTGATTGGTAACTTCTTTGGATGCAATCTTTATAGATTCATTGCAAAAGATGCTTAAAAGAAAGAATGCCCTCAAGTTTATCACAAACTTGGGGGCATTAGAACACAACGAGGGAAGTGTTCTGACTGTGTGTTTTCCTTGTGTCTGATATTAATATGTCAGATTATCTTGAAAAAATAATAACTAAAACCACTGCAAAGGTACAGATATTCCACGTTATATCCACCATATATCATTTATAATATGTCATATCAATATTAGACAGGCTAATCATAAGCAGGTGATTAGCCGTTAACTTTTGGGGCATCAACTCAGATTATACACTTTCCTGGTATAGGGAATCTTTGACATTAAATACGTGCCGAAGAGGCAGAGCAGCAGGACATAAGGTATATGCAATGCCTGTGGAATGTGAAGCATTGCCCTCGTCGAGAAATCAAGGTCGAAGAGGTGAATGCAGAGTATTGCCAGACTATTCCGTCCCATCCATGACAGAAACATAACAATCCTGTTATTGCATTTCGATAACATATCTGAGACTATCCAAACTGCATACGTGCCTCCTATAGCACCAACAATATTCAGAGGGTAACACTCATAATAGCATCGTACCATGGACATGGTCGAAGACATAAAACTCAATATCCATACTACAATAAGAGCAAGAGCCGCAGCTGGATGAAACGTGCTGAATCCTCCCCGCACCCTTAACAGGAAACCAATGACATAGAATGTCAGGGCTGACAATCCTGGTAATATTGCCAGAGGAAGATTGACTACATACCTGTCAAGCAATATTGCAGCCAATGATATCACCAAGGAAACAATCACTGCCTGTCTTCTGGTATATTTGTAAATCATATTGAACGCACCCTTAACCCAGAACATGGCCCACAGAAACCATATCGCACCTATTACCGGTATATCCGATAAAAACATGGATGAGTGATTGGGAGATCCGTTGCCATAGATTGATGCGATAATCCATCGTGACACATTGTCTGTACCTTTAATTACCGAACTGATGGCATAACACGACACTATGACCAGACATGTCAGAATATATGGCACTAGAAGATGCCTGGCATCCTTGGTAAACATCTGACTTACGGGCTTCTCATGATAGAAATATCCTGCCACGATAAAGAACAGGGGCATGTGCCATGAGAAGATAAAATCAACTCCGATACTTGACAGATGGCCTATAATCACAGCTATCATACCGAAGCATTTCATTATGTCAAAGGTATTGTCCCTTTCAGTTCTTGTAACCTTCATTTCCATGTATCTTCGTTTGCTAAACAAAAATATACCTGAAACCATCAATACAGTTTCAGGTATTCATAAGTATTGCCTACAGCCTTGAGATAACGCTCGAAGTCTGCACGCTCTATCACTACCGTACCCCGACAGTCATTGGGGTGAAAACTAAGTGCCGATCCCCCACCCTCTGCATCAGGGCGCAGTATCTCATCGAGGAACAAATGCACATGATGCTCCTCATCATTGATCAGTCCGAATGGCGAAACACTGCCTGGTTCCAGTCCAAGATATTTCATCATACGTTCCGGTGAAGCAAAGGAGAGTTTGCCGCATGATGGCAATCCCTGTGCCTGAAGTGTGGCCTTGAGACGTGCCTCAAGATCATGGATGTCCAAATCGTGGTCACAATGAAAACAAACCAGATAGTGGCGGTTGCCCTTGTGATTGCGCAGGAATATATTCTTGCAGTGCACACTACCGTCATCATGCCACCAACGCTTTGCTTCCTCGATGGTCTTGCCCTCGGGATGGTTATAGCACGTAAAGGGAATGTCATGCTCCCTAAGATAATTGAGTACTACCTCTTCGCGTGTCATATTCTGTCAAGTACTTTCTCTATTAAATCCGTAATGGCGTTCTTGTACGCCGTATTCATCTCTGTAGTGTAACGGTTGGCTATCACCATGCAGCATGTCATGGCACGATGACCAAGTAATGCAGACATACCGGCTACAGCCGAGGACTCCATCTCGAAATTGCATATCGCTCCATCCTCACCAGATGGTAATGGATAACGGAATGACTCTACTTTCTCGTTTTGCAAAGGATCCTGTATCTTCAGACGCACTTGCCGTCCCTGCGGACCATAGAACCCACCACATGCTACGGTATATCCGCGTACCATGTCGTCGGCTGCTACCTGCTCTATGAGGTCGACATCTGCCACTGCCACATACGGAGACCCCTTGAGTGGCGACCAGTTCATATGATTCTTGAATGCCTGTTCCATATCAACGTCGCATACGTCATTACGACCGTCGTAATAATTGAGCAGTCCGTCAAAACCAATCGACTTAACCGATGCAACAAAGGTACCTATAGGGGTGAATGGTTGCAGCCCGCCACATGTTCCGACTCTTACGATGGTAAGAGACTTATGCTCAGGTCTTACCATACGGGTCTCGAGGTTTATGTTAGCAAGAGCATCCAGTTCGGTGAGTACGATGTCTATATTGTCGCAGCCTATGCCTGTAGAGACGCAGGATATTCGTTTGCCATGGTACATGCCTGTGATGGTATGGAATTCACGTGACTGCACATCGCACTCTATAGTGTCGAAATATCCTGCCACCATTGAGACACGATCCTGGTCGCCAACTAGTATCACTCTGTCAGCTAACTGCTCTGGACGAAGATGTAAATGAAAAATACTGCCATCCCCATTGATTGGCAGTTCTGATGCAGGAATGCTTTTCATGTCTTGTTTAGGAAACAGGTAAATTATAAATTAAGAATTCAGAATTCAGAATTGAGAATTCAGAGTTAAAACTTATTGGCGCGAGTTGCTTCTAAGTTGCTTTAGTCTCTTTTTTGCTTCCTCCACCGCCTTTTTGTCAGTCTGGGTGAAATTGATACCCTTTAGTCTGGCACGGAAGCGCAAATCTTCCATTGAGGTGATGTCGGTATATGACTCACGTGACTCAGTAGGTACGAACGTATAAATACAGACATGCTCTGAATCTACACGACGGTTGGTAACTATCCAACCCAGTTCGTTGTACTCGTCTATGACAAGCATATAATCGTCGGCTGTACTATTGTATGGAAGTCCCATGGTCAGCGGACGCATATACTCTTCCTTTTCGGAGTCCCATACTGTGGAATAGATGTCATATCCACCAATACTCTCCTCGCCACCGCTGGCAGAAAAATACAAAGTGATACCGTCACAATGCATGATGGGACAGATAATATCCTTGAAATTAGAGTCTATATACAACTGCGTAGGTTCTGTCCACTCACCGTCTATCAGTTCAGAGAGAAAGAGACGATGTGTGCCATCCTTTATTGGCATGGACATCACACGTCGGGTACCGAACTCGTCTTCAGAGATATAGATAGTCTTTGCCCCACTCTTCTGGGTATAGACTTTTCCTACTGACGGTTGCAACGGGATATGCTTGAACATTTCTCGTTTCAGACAAACTATACTGTCAACCACCAAAATCTTTGCCGTAGATGTTAACATAGACTCGTATTTGGCAAGATATGCTTTGGTGACATGGTTTGTAGAAACGCCGACACGTCCACCACTCCCCTGCTTCAGCTGAGCGAAAGCAGGGGATGTAATGAACATTATCAGTATTATAAATATGTATTTTAGTCTTGTCATCAAATATTAATCATGGCAGGGTGAATGTGTTTCACTAATTCCTGACCCTATTATGATTACTTGGAAAGTGCCTCGTGCATATTCTTGGCAGCTGAACGTCCGTCACCCATAGCAAGTATGACTGTAGCACCACCACGAACGATGTCACCACCTGCATAGATGTCTGGGCGGCTTGACTGCATACCCTCGTTTACGGCGATGGTATTCTTGCGTCCGAGCTCCAGTCCCTTGATAGACTGTGGTACGAGTGGATTTGGTGAAACGCCTACCGCTACCACAACCTGATCTACATCGATGGTCACCTTCTCACCTGTTGGCTCAGGACGGCAACGACCTGATGCGTCAGGCTCACCAAGTTTCATAACCTCAAGCACAGCTTGCTTTACTGCACCTGTCTCATCGCCGATGTATTCTACAGGGTTATGGAGAGTCATGAATGTGATACCCTCTTCCTTGGCATGCTTCACCTCCTCCAGACGAGCAGGCATCTCAGCCTCGGAACGACGATATACGATCGTAACATCAGCACCGAGACGCTTAGCAGTACGACAAGAGTCCATAGCTGTATTACCACCACCTACTACGAGCACCTTCTTAGCCTTGTTGATAGGAGTGTCACTATCTTCGCTGGCAGCATTCATGAGGTTCACACGTGTAAGGTATTCGTTTGACGACATGATGTTGAGAAGGTTCTCACCCTCAATATTCATGAAGTTAGGCAGACCTGCACCCGAACCTACGAAGATACCGTTGAATCCCTGCTCCTTGAGCTCATCAACAGTGATACTCTTACCAACGATAGTGTCAGTATAGAACTTTACACCCATCTTGCGGAGGTTCTCTATCTCTACATCTACAATGGCGTTAGGCAGACGGAACTCAGGGATACCATATTTCAAAACACCACCGATTTCATGGAGTGCCTCGAACACATGTACCTCATATCCAAGCTTTACCATATCTCCAGCGAAAGAAAGACCTGAAGGGCCTGAACCTACTACAGCAACCTTCTTGCCATTGGCTGGAGCAACCTCAGGGAGAGATGCCTTGCCTGAGAGACGCTCGTAGTCAGCAGCGAAGCGCTCCAAGTAACCGATGGCTACAGCTGGCTCGTTCATCTTGAGATGGATACACTTGCTCTCACACTGCTTCTCCTGTGGACATACACGACCACAGACGGCAGGGAGTGCAGATGTTGATTTGAGAACCTTGGCAGCAGCAAGGAACTGGCCACGCTCAATATTCTTGATAAATGAAGGAATGTTGATATTTACAGGACAACCCTCTACGCATGACGGATTTGCACAGTCAAGACAACGCTTGGCTTCGGTCAGAGCCATCTCCTTGGTAAGACCTGTATTCACCTCCTCCAGACGTGTAGTGGCACGATATACAGGATCGAGTTCTGGCATTACTACACGCGCAATGGCAGTGCGCTCCTTTGGCTTCATTGACTTGCGAAGCTCGTCACGCCAAGGTGCTTTGCGGTCTGTCAGTTCCGATAATGGCGCATCAGTAGGTTCTACGTCCATTGCTGGCACCTCGACAGCTGCCTTCTTCTCTTCTGGGCAACACTGGCATGATGCTGATGCACCGTCAAGAGCCTGCTGGTAGCGCTCCATTGCTGCCTGCTCTTCTGCCTTGAAGGTACCCATACGCTTGAACATGCCATCCCAGTCCACCAATGCTCCGTCAAACTCCGGACCATCTATACATACGAACTTGGTCTCGCCGCCGATAGTGAGTCGACAAGCACCGCACATGCCTGTACCGTCAACCATAATGGTATTAAGCGATACGTCTGTTGATATACCGTATTTCTGAGTGGTAAGGCAAGAGAACTTCATCATGATAGGAGGACCGATAGCGAATGCCTTATCAATGTGCTCCTGCTCGCAGAACTTCTCGATACCTACAGTTACTACACCCTTCTCACCCTTTGAACCGTCATCGGTCATAACGATGAGCTCGTCGGATGAAGCACGCAACTCATCCTCGAGAATAACCAATTCAGCAGTACGACCAGCCACAACGGTGAGTACACGGTTACCGGCAGCCTTAAGACCACGTACGATAGGAAGCATAGGAGCAGCACCAACACCACCGCAGGCGCAGACTACTGTACCAAATTTCTCTATGTGTGTAGGATTACCCAGAGGACCTACGATATCAGCTATGCTGTCACCCTCATTGAGTGCGCAGAGTTTGGAACTTGATGCTCCTACTGTCTGGATAACGAGTGTTACTGTACCACGCTCTATGTCTGCATCTGCTATGGTAAGTGGCATACGTTCGCCCTTTTCGTCAACGCGCACGATAACGAAATTGCCCGGCTTACGGCTTTTGGCAATCAACGGAGCCTCGATCTCAAGAAGGAATACCTTCTCGGAGAACTGCTTCTTGGTTACTATTTTGTACATAATGTTTTTTGTATGATTAGTTGTTAAGTTGTTTGCTAGGGTTGTAGTAATATTACAACAGACTGTGATAAAGTGTTCTGTCACAGTCTGTTGTGTTGTTTTGTTCTATTAGTTGATCATGTCACATCCCATGTATGGAACAAGTGCCTTTGGTATGCGAATACCCTCCTCTGTCTGGTTGTTTTCAAGGATAGATGCAACAATACGTGGCAGTGCGAGAGCCGAACCGTTGAGTGTGTGGCAGAGTTCAGTCTTCTTTGTTTCTGTATTACGATAGCGGCACTTAAGACGGTTTGCCTGATAGGTATCAAAGTTTGATACTGACGAAACCTCCAGCCAACGATGCTGTGCCTCTGAATATACTTCGAAGTCATAGCATACAGCTGAGGTAAATGAAGCATCACCACCGCAAAGGCGTAGTATGCGGTATGGCAACTCCAGTTTCTGAAGCAGTCCCTCTACGTGTGCAAGCATCTCCTTGTGCGACTCAGCTGAGTGAGAAGGCTTGTCAATACGTACAATCTCAATCTTAGAGAACTCATGGAGACGGTTCAGACCTCGTACATCCTTACCATACGAACCTGCCTCGCGACGGAAACACTGAGTGTATGCGCAGTTCTTGATTGGGAGATCCTTCTCGTCAAGGATTACATCACGGTAGATGTTTGTCACCGGAACCTCTGCGGTTGGTATGAGATAGAGGTCGTCAAGATCACAGTGATACATCTGACCTTCCTTGTCAGGAAGCTGACCGGTACCGTAACCGGAAGCCTGATTTACTACTGTAGGAGGCATAATCTCGGTATAACCGGACTTGTTTGCCTCTGCCAGGAAGAAATTGATAAGTGCACGCTGGAGCTGGGCACCCTTACCTACATATACAGGGAAACCTGCACCCGTAATCTTGACACCTAGGTCAAAGTCAATGAGATTATACTTCTTAGCCAGTTCCCAATGAGGAAGCTTTGCCTCAGTATTCTCAGGATTGGCAGTCCAGTTACCTACGGTGTCCTGGCCCTCTACGCACTCCTTGAGATTAGACTTTACTACCCAGTTGTCCTCTGCACATGTACCTTCAGGTACCTCGTCGTAAGGAATGTTAGGTATCTGGCATAGCAGGGTGACAAGCTCCTGCTCAGCAGCAGCTTTCACCTCTTCCATCTCCTTGCTCTTGTCCTTGAGTGCAGCTACATTAGCCTTTGCTGCATCGGCAGCTGCCTTGTCGCCAGCCTTCATCAGTTTGCCAATCTCAGCAGCAGCCTTCTTCTGCTCTGCAAGACAGGCATCCAGTTCCTGCTGTGCCTCACGGCGTTTCTTATCTACTGCGAGGACATTGTCTATTGCCTCAGTAGCGCCCTTGAAGCATTTTTTCTCAAGGCCTTTGATTACTCTTTCTTTCTCTTCTGTAATGAGTTTAAGTGTAAGCATTTTATAATGATTTTTATTCTTTGGATTCGTTTATGTTGTATCGTATTTTTATTCAAACGTTACCTTATGGTAGGTTATTTTGGCAAAATTACAAAAAAACTCCGAATTGAGCAAATATTACTATACCCAATCCTGCATTTTCACACTTTTTAAAGCACTGCGGGCTATCTGAGCGCACATATCGTCCGTTTCGGCAAATTTTTGTATCGCTTTAAGCGCAGAATGACGCACTATCAATGATGTACACTGCAATGCTGTTATAGCCTGGTCAAGGAACTCGCTGACATCACGGTCTTCAAGCATCTCCCCCTTGGCAAAGAGACGTGCTAGTAACGTGTATCCGTGCAATTGCAGCATATCATTGGGCGACGCAATAAGACGCATAGCAATCTCGGCTGCGTATGATTGATACTGATACAGATTTATCACTGCCAGCTCTGCAATCTCCTGTGTACGTGTCTGTTCAATCCACAGTAAGGCGAGATCTACTGGAAAAGAGTCCTTTGGCATAAGCATCGTCGCCAATATCTTACTCTCACGCACATCATCTTTCCATAATTCAGCAGCGAGATTATAGTCCTGAGGATATTCTGCAGCCATCTCTCTCAGATGCTGCAGTGATGCTCCCCAGTTTATGCGGTAGTCCTGTCCTTTCTCACGCAATGACTGCGCAGTGACTCCATTCATGAGCAAACGAAAAGACTGGCGTATCTCTTTCAGTGTATCATGTAATTCCATCCTTATTCAACGCTATAGTCCACAGAGTACCTCAGCATCTGCTCTGCCAGAGACTCTGAATAATCCAGTTTGATATCAATAATCTCTCCACTGTCATCCATTACAGGTTCCATCTTTGCATTCAGGAATCCCTTATAAGGAGCAATGTTCAGTTTCTTGTATCTATCAAGCATTTCCTCATGTAAGGTACGGTCAATCTTTACGCCGTACCCCTCAACGAGTGCCTCTGCTGCAGCGTAATCTCCCTCGCTCTTGATGCGCTGCACCTCTGCCAGGAGTGTGGCGAAGAGCTGACGCAAACGAGGATAGTCATTGATTACTACAAAGGTCTTACCCTCACGCTTTACCAGTTCGATAGCTCCCTCTGAATGCTTGTAGCACCAATTAGCGATGAGTGCACGGTTGCGCATGTGTGCCTCCTCTACATTATCCCCAAGTTTGATACGTACATTCTGCGTCAGCATACCATTCATAATATATGTATAGTAATTAGACTTGTATGCCTCCATATCAGGTACCAGTCCCAGTTCTACCATCTTAGGATCTGCAATATAGTATAGTCCGAAGAGGTCAGCACGTGCCTCCTCTATCGTATTGCCGTATGCCTTGAGGGCATCGGCATCAGTGCCAGGAAGCAACTGTCCGCTGCCATGTCCGAGGCACTCATGCAGATCCGTGTGCAGGTCGTCACACTTGTCGCCATATTTGCGCACCATTGCTATGGTGTCTGCATCATATGCAAACTCCTCAAGGAATCCATTACCCTGCGATGCCTTGTTGTATGCTGATGTGAAGTTGGTTATCGTTACGCTCTTCGAACCATGCTGTGCCCTGATCCAATCTGCATTAGGCAGGTTTATACCTATTGCCGTGGATGGGTATTCGTCACCTCCTATCATGGCTGC
>JAZLIN010000011.1:0-17487 GCA_045617365.1 Prevotella sp.
AAACTGGGTGGTCTTGCTCCGAAACAAAGTGCCGAAAGCACTGCTTTTTGCCACTTTTACCCTCGTTTTACACCCATTTCTGGGTGGTTATGCTCCGAAATATCGGGCTCTGTTTTGGGTGGTCTTGCTCCGAATTATGCATGGAGAACAATAGAAATCTAAAATCAATTATAATAACACTTCTTTGTTTGTATCTTCCAAACATCGTTTTTTCTAAAAACAATGATACAGACACTTTAATTGTCAGGTTTTTGTCATGGGGAGAAGATGGTTACCCACACATGACAACATGTTCTAATTTTGAAAATGATGTCCCTTATAAAGAATGGGCTATTGCTAAGACGAATTATGTTGACTCTTTGAATTTCGAATTAGATAATCTTGAAAGAATAAAAGATAAAGATTTCCATGTTTGTTGCAAGTTGCTTATCATTAGTGAAAATAAGATAATGAAAACTATATGTCTAAATGAACATTATCTGTTAATGAATGGAATGACATATCTATGTTCAAAGAAAGTAAGAGTTTTGCTTGATAAAATAATGAATTTGTATCCAGCCAGAATCAACGAACATAGATATTTACCTGATAAGTATGGCAATGAGTATTCCGGAGGGAAGGGGAAATTATATAAGAAAATAAGATCCTTACTAAAAAAGGAAATTCGACAAATAGAAGGCAATTCATCTGTAATGGTTCGCATTATATGTAAGGCCAACAAAAAAGGAGAAACCACAAAAGTCTTATTAGCCACCGTTGTCGGTAAAGACCTGCCAATTGTAGTACAAGAAACAATAAGTAAAAAAATAACATATATATTATTGAACAAAATCAGATGGAAGAAAGATATTACCAGAATGAATTCAGACACTATTACCTTACTTTTAAAACTAAAATAGCCATTGAAAACCGAAAAATAACAGATAGAGCACTGGGGGGGATTGGACCTAATGAAATTACAAGAACGGAGCATAAAGATGGTACTCCTTTCATAACGATTAGTCCGATCATATCACATTCCAGATTGACACAAGCTATGTGAATATTGATCCTGTGATAAAAGTGGAAAATAAAAAAGAACAGAAAAAATAAGACGTAGTTTTTTGAATTAAACAAAATGGCTGGTAATAAAATTTTATTTCTGATATTCTTATGCTGTTGTATTAGCAGTTGTGTAAGTAATACGGTTAATGAAGTGCGTGCGGAGTTTTGGTGTACGCGTGATACAAAACCATGTTCGGATTCTTTGTATGAAGAACATGTAAGGAAGAATCCTGCCAAGAAGCATCTTAATCCAAGATTTATCGAACTTGCGTATTCTATAAAGAATGTTTCAAACGAAACAATATATCTTCCGCTTGTAACATGGCTTGGAAATCCGGTTAATACGGAATCCACCATTAAAGCAAGTTTTGTTTTCCCAAACGACACGATAACCCCGTATATTTCAATTAAAAAGAATCCATACAAGTCAAACTATATTAATGCTGGGGATTCTACGCTTGTTTTTATCAAAATAATGAATTTTGATGAGTGGGAGAGTGGTGAAATAAACGTAGGTTCTGATATAGACACAATTCTATCACATCTTCGTCTGCAATATGTAAAGAGTCCGAAAGATGAGAAAGAAGGTTTTGAAATCCCAGACATAAAGTTTGATTCTCTTCCTCATGTTAAATACGTTATCCCCCGTGGGGCAGATATTTATCCATAAACATCTCGGTGATGAAAAATTATTAGGAAAACAAAATGGAATTATCTTCCCTTAATAATAATGAAAATAATTGATTATATTTTTTATAGAGCGTATATCGCATACGAAAAAGCTGATGAAGGAGGATACTTCAGTGGCATCATATATCTTTCTTGCTGTTTGTTGGGATTTATGTTTCCATTACTTGCAGCATTCTGGAGCCTTATGAAATGTGATAGGGAACACACAAACTCTATCATGACGAAAACGACAGGGGGACTATTTCTTTTGTTTATTATTATCTGTGTTTCAATAAGATATCTTAAATATAGGAAATACGAAAGGCTGAGAGATGATTTTTATGACAGCAAGTTAAACTCTATTATTCCAACATGGACTTTGTGGTTTTTAGTTCTTCCTATTTGCTTTATTGGAGGAGTTGCTTGTAGTCTAAAAATACAACAATTGATGGAGTCCTACAACCTTGCAGGAATAGGGTATAGATGGCTTTGTGAGGTATTACCAGGCGTATTCTAATAATAAGAGGTCTTTCAAATTATATGTTAGTTTGAAGACCTCTATTGTTCATCGTATGATGTCCTTTCGTGAGTAACGACTTATAATAAACGAGGTGCACCATCCAAAATAACAAGTAAAATAATGATTCGCGAATCATTAGCCTTAAAAATGTTGCGTAAATAAAAAAAATGTATTAACTTTGCAATGCATTTTGTAAAAATGACATTCCTAAGTGGGTGTGATATGCTATGAAATGAACAAAAAGCGGTCTTGATAGTTAGTGATTATATTTGGTGAAAATGACGTGATGGAAAATGCAAATTACACCAAAATCACACCAATTTGAAGGTTGAAAAGTTACCCGAAATCATAAAGCGTTGATTATCAAGAGGCAATCGGGATGTAGCGCAGTTGGTTAGCGTACACGTCTGGGGGGCGTGTGGTCGCCAGTTCGAGTCTGGTCATCCCGACTTATTATGTTGTTGGCATCGTGCCCGACAGTTTCTTTCTACTACTAACTTATACATGCGAGAATCATGAAGAGAATTGTTATTACCCTTTTGACCGCTGTCATGACTATGACAAACGGTTTCGCACAGCAGGCGCTGTTTGGTAATCAGACCTTAGTGTCACCGGAGATCAATGCAGACAACACGGTGACATTCCGGCTATATGCCCCAAAGGCTGTCACCGTGGATATCACTGGCGACTTCCTGGATAAACAGCAGGTGCAGACACCATTCGGTATGCAGGAGTCTGATGGCGTGGCGGCTATGAAGGAGCACAACGGCGTATGGACCTACACTACACCTAAACCGCTCGAACCGGAACTGTATAGCTATAAGTTTAAGGTTAATGGCATGGACTATCTAGATCCTGCCAACGTATATCGCACCCGCGACATATCTTCTTTCGTCAATATATTCATCGTAACAAAAGAGAAGGGCGACTGCGGTGACCTGTACTCGGTCAACGATGTGCCTCATGGCAATGTGAACCGTGTGTGGTACTCATCTCCTACACTTGGCACCAAGCGTCGCATGACCATATATACCCCACCGTCATACGAGGAGGGCGGCAAGTATCCTGTGCTCTACCTCCTGCATGGTGCTGGTGGCGATGAGGAGGCATGGCCGGCTCTTGGCCGACAGGCGCAGATACTGGATAACCTCATTGCTGAGGGTAAGGCGAAGCCTATGATAGTGGTGATGACCAATGGTAATGCCAACTGTGACGCTGCTCCCGGTGAATGGCATAAGGGTATGTACAAACCAAGTTTCATGGGGCACAGTGAGGGTGCGCAGCCTAAGGCTACCACGGAGGAGGCTTACAAGGATGTGATGAACTATGTGGAGAGTCACTACCGTGTGCAGAAGGGCAAGATGAATACCGCCATCTGCGGCCTCTCTATGGGTGGCTATCATACGTATGCCATATCCAAACTCTATCCTGGTAAGTTCGGCTACATCGGTCTCTTCTCTGCTGCCATACAGATGGGGCAGAGCAATCACGGCAATGATATCAATGCTGCCATAAAGGCTGATGCCAAGACTGCTGCTCAGTTGAAGCAACTCTTTGCTACCAATCCTAAGTTGTACTGGATAGCCATTGGCAAGACGGATTTCCTCTATGAGCAGAACAAGACCTACAGGCAGTATTTGCAGGAGAACAACTATTCGTTTGAGTATTTCGAGACGGGCGAGGGACACATCTGGAAGAACTGGCGAATATACCTGTCCAAATTCGCTACGATGATATTCAAATAGAGGCAGCAGAACCCAAATCTTTGCTTTCCTCTATTCCTTGGAATCTTGAGTTTGTTTCAGGGCATCATAGTCCGTCTCACCGGCTATGATCCTTTTCTTTGGTCTATACGCACTTGACAGGATATTACGAGAGTCGTCGCGCCATTGACATTGCAGACCTGCGATGCCAAAGAGCAACTGAGGAATGTCGTCCGTCATCATGGGTTTGTGCTGCGAACTGCGTATCTGGCCTACTATGTCGGCATGCTGCGCGACATAATTCGGCGAGACCCATATCCACATCGGAACCTCAAACTCCTGATGGGCAAGTGACCACGTAGGAGTCTGGAAGAGGCGACCGTGCACCTTCTGGTCATCATATACCTCCTCGCCATGGTCGGCCACATATATCACGATGGCTTCCTTGTCGACATACATCGAAAGGATATTGTTTAACACTTGGTCGTTGTAGTGAGTGGCATTGTCGTAATGCATCACTACCTCTCGCGCAGCCTTGTCCAGATTGGGACGGTGTATATCCTTCAGAGAGAAATGCCCCTCATCTTTTGGATAGCGACTTTTATAGTCAAAGTGCTGACCTATGAGGTGTATGATGTCAAGCGTCGGTGCAGGTGTATGATTTTTCCTCTTATATTTTTTCATCGCTTTCAATATACGCATATCAAATGCGAAGGCTTTGGGATTGCGGTAGTCAAACATCTCCTCGCACAAATTCCTATTGGAGAGAAAGAAATATCCCGCCTGGTTAGTGCTGGTCTTGCGGAATCCACGCTCCACATACTGGTTTGAGAAAAAGGTGACATGATATCCTGCCTTGCGAAACAGTGCAGGGAAAAGAGGATGCGCTCCCATGCGTGTGGTGTCAGCGCAGTTCCATGTAGAGAACAGATTCAGGAATACGTTGCTCGTGATGTTCCACGGTGTCACGACATCATCAAATACGAACAGCGACCCTTCGTCGCGTCGTTTCTGCTGTAGCGGTGTGGTTGGCAGTCCATACCCGTACAGGCTGGAATGATGCTTGTTGTAGCTCTCGCCTATCACCAGCACTATGTGAGGTGAAAGATGTGAACAACTGTCTATCGTTGCCTCATGCGTACTATTCGCTATATCCTGGATCAGTTCTCCCGACTGCCTTGTGACAAACCATGCCTGCAATATGCGATGCGGTGGTAGATGTATTTCCTCATCGTTGTGGCGGAAGATGAGGCTTTCCGTGCGCATGGCATCACCCTGTGGAGCGAAAAACTGCATGAAGCGATACATCGGTATGGCCTCTACTGCCAATGACAATAATACACAGCAGCATGCTCCCCGTCTTGTCATGCTATGCACTCTGTCAGATATGTGGCAAGGCACCTTGCGTAGCGCTCTTGCCACCGCAGGCAGATACGTCACAGGAAATGCTACCATCATCAGCAGTAGCACGACTATGCGCCACTGCGACAGTACATCTGCATCAAGGAATGTGCAGAGAAACTCAGATGCTTCCCTTACGTTGCTCTGGAATACGGTGATAAACAACTGTGGTGTTATGCCACTGAGGAAATATATCTGGCAATATACATCCACAAGGTTCATCATGATGACCACCTCTCCAGCTATCAGCTGCAGCGGCACACTAAGCCATCTGGGCAATATGCCGATGGGGATGGATAGCAGCGCGGCAGTGGCCACCGCTGATGTAACGATATGAAACGACAACTTGCATGCCGGATTATAATAACCCAGCATGCAAGCCAATATAATTACTATCAGCATACGCCGCGAAGAGCGCATACTCAATATTTCAACGATGCGCTTCAATTACTTCTTGGTAAGAATGTCATTAAGATCCACCTCACCGTCACCATCGCAAAGGTAAATCTTATCGTTGAGCACGAAGATAGGTTCGGTATATGTATATGTTCCGTCAAACTCCTTTTCTGAGTATGTGTACTCACCGACGTATGCATTCTTCATCTTGTAAGTGAAGTCAATCTCGTCGCGTTCATTGTAGTTGCCCGACTTGTAATCGAGGACTGCGTGTCCTGTGCCATCTCCCTTTACAGTATAGACATAGTTCTCATTTGAGTTTGTATAAACCCATGTACCAACAAGTTTGCTTGTGTTTGGGGTGCCCAAGTCCTGTCCACTTTTGTAGAGGATGAACTCAATGTCACCATCCTGCTCCTCGATGAATACAAAACCATTTACTACGCGGAGATTGTACTCTTTAGTGCCGCTAACGTTTCCATCTTTGGTGAAGGTAAGTTTACCAGCCTGACCAGACACGCTATATGTAAACTGATCTACATCAGTATGTGCTCCGCTGTAAGAGTTTCCCTTCCAATTTTCGGTGATAACACCTGTTCCGTTGTTGTTGAATGTCACAGTGGTAGTATATTCGCTGCTTGTGATAGCAACGTATGTGCCGGCGAGACTGCTAATTACAGCGCCACCACCGGTGCCGTTACCAGCGCTGCTTGACGAGTTTCCACCATTGTCGCTTGAGTTTCCACCATTGACGCTTGAGTTTCCACCATTGTTGTTGTCATCATCATCTCCGCATGATACTGCTGCAAAGCTCAAGGAAAGTACGCATGCAGCGAGGGCAAGAAAGCCCCAGATTTTCTTTGTCTTCATGTTTATTTAGGTATTTGTGCGGGGGCTCAATTCCTTTCTCCTTTACGATGGCATAGTCCCCATTTTGCCATGTGCAAGGTTTTAATCATATCATTGTTGTGGCAAAGGTACAAATAAATTCTTAAAGTAGCAAAACTTTTTTGTTTTTTTTCATCGCCGCTAAAAGAAAATTCTACGTGTAGCGGATGAAATGAATTATATTCTATAAGGACACAGATCGCATGCAAATCGTGCTGTACAGGGAAAGAAATGTGGTGGGGATCAGAAGAGAAAGTACTGGGTGATGAGAGAGACGTTCCATATTATGAGATATGCAGCGAGAGCCGCCATGCCCCATGTGGCAAACCTGCGGGTGCGGGAGGAGAGAGCCAGCCAGTGGGACCCTGTGAAGAGGTATGCCATGGTGATAGGCAGAACGTAGAGATAGTGGGCCGACATGATGAATATCTCGTTGATGCCGAATCCCAGCCCCATGTGCAGCGCCATGTCAAGGGCGAGGAATGACAGTGCGGTCCACATGAAACGCTGGCGGCGGCCGTACCATATACCTGCGATGAAGAGTATGACCAGTGCACCCTCAATGAAATAGTTGAACCAGTTGCGGTAACGCACTATCACAGGGCGACTGCGCAGTACATCACCCAGGAGGTATTTCTCGTGGATCATGATGCCTTCGCCCAGTAGTGACTCTGTCAGCACGTCCCATCGCGAGGTGGTGATGTCCGTCCAACCCATAAACTCCCCCTGCATCAGCGGTTTGCCCGCCTTCTTTATGGCAGGGATGTTCTGTCGCCTCTTTGCCTTGTCAGCCTCAAACTTCCTTTTTACCGAGTCCTTGACAGCCGTGATGCGTGCCGTGTCGGTAATGTTGATTATGGCCTTCTGCTGCAGACGCTCCAGTTGTGCGCGCCGCTTCTCTGCCGTCTTCGTCTTGCGTGCCAGTTCCTTGGGCAGTACGAAATGTGAGTAACTGCAGCGTGCGCTGTACCACATCAGTCCAGCCGGTATGAGGACCGCACCGATGAGGAAGGCAGGATGGAAGAATCGTTTGCCGCGTGTCATCAGTGCTGCCATGAAAATCTTCATGCCGTTGTTGAGTGATATACCGGCGGTGATGGCAAACAGCAGTATGGTCTGCCACCACGTGAAAGCCTTGTCTCGCCATCGGCCGCTGATATAGAGGGTGATGAGGAGGCAGAGCATGGATGGGCCGAAGTGGTCGGGCGCCATCAGCGGCAACATGATAAAGGCGAATGAGAATGTCAGCACAGTGAGTATCCACGCCATGGCAGTGTCCGTGCCGATGATCTCGTGTATGATGCGGAAGGTGAACACGCAGGCATACACGGCGCATGCCACGAGCAGGCAAGCCGTGATGATGGTGGCGCAGTCAGCCCCCGTCAGCGCCGTCAGCGCGGCATTGAGTTGGGAGAATGGCCACATGAAGTATGGCAACAGCGGGTGGCGGTAGATGTTATAGCCTATCTGCCAGTCGCTTATCACGGCGTAGGTGATAGGGTCAAAGCCGGAGAGGTGGTACCCCTTGATGAATTTTCCCCAGTGATCGCCATTGTCAGGGGATAGTTTCTCCCATGTATATGCCACACTTATGGCGTTGAATATGGTGAAGAACAGGAACGCTATGAGCGCTCCCCATCGTTCGTCTTTCTTTATTTTGAAAATGTTTGGCATTGGTGTGTTGGGATTTTAGGTTGGTGGCCTTGCAGCCGGGCTGCAAGGAACGGGACCTTAAACTGTCTGGCGAGCTGGCGGTCTGATGACCTGGCGGTCTGGCGAGCTGGTCATGGAGCCGCTAGTCCCATTTTGGGGGCTTGGTGCCCAGTATGTTTCTTACGAAGAAATCGTAGCGCTTATGTTCGCCATAGCGCTCACCCATGGTATGGCGTGCACCAGGGATAACTACCAGTTCAAAGTCCTTGTTGGCCTTTTGCAAGGCATTGACCACCTGCATGGTAGATGCCGGGTCCACGTTGTCATCCATCTCGCCGACTACCAGCATGAGGTTGCCTTCGAGGCGTGCGGCATTATCTACGTTAGAGCAGGCACTGTAAGTGCTGTCCACAGGGTAGCCCATCCATTGCTCGTTCCACCATATCTTGTCCATGCGGTTGTCGTGGCAGCCGCAGGCGCTATAGGCATTCTTGTAGAAATCACTATGGAAGAGCAGGGCAGCGAGAGCCTCCTGCCCGCCAGCCGAACAACCGTATATACCCATATTGCTGATGTCCATATACGGATATTTCTCTGCCGCCGCCTTGATCCATGCTATACGATCCGGGAAACCGGCGTCGTTGAGATTCTTGTGGCATACCTGCTCAAAATCCAGTGTGCGGAACGAGGTCGTCATGCCGTCCAGTTGCACCACGATGAATCCCAGTTCGGTGAGACCGTCAAAGTCCCACAGCCACGGAGTGAAAGACTTAGGCACATACTGTCCACCGGGGCCGGAATAGATATATTCTATCACAGGATAGCGCTTTGCAGGGTCAAAGTTTGCCGGGCGCCTGATGATTCCCCACATGTCCGTCTTGCCATCGCGGCCGGGAGCCACGAATACCTCCGGTTCGCTCCATCCCTCCGCACGCAGTCGTGAGATGTCTGCCTGCTCCAGCGTAGCAATCACCTTGCCGTCAGCGGCAGAGCGCAGCACTGTGACAGGCGGAGTAGTGACGGTGCTGTAGGTATCGATGAGGTATCGGTGCGAACCGGAATACTTCACGCTATGGTTGGCAGCCTCAGGGGTGAGGTCCGTCAGTCCCTTGCCGTTGATGCCAATGCGGTAATAGTGCATGAAGTAAGGATCCTGCTGTGTGACGGTGCCATCATCGCTTGATGCGATGCGTCCCATGTTGCGGCATCCCCTGCCATTGGCACTGAAGAAGATAGTATTGCTGTTCTCATCCACATGTTGCACGTCGCGCACCCAGTAGTCGCCGTGTGTTATCTGCTGGCATTTACCCTTGCGGTCATACAGATACAGATGTGCATGACCATCGCGGTCGCTCTTCCACAGAATGCGACCATCGGCGAAGTCATATCGCCAGTTGCGTGAATATGCCACATATTTCTCGTTGCGCTCCTCTATCAGTGTGCGCACAGTGCCGAGGAGGTCCATCTCCAGCACACGGAATGTGCGGTGTCCCCTCTCGTTAAACTCAAACGTCACAGTCTTGCCGTCCCTGTCCCATCGCGGTGCAGAGACATGGTACTGATGAGCAAAGAGATCGGTCGATGGTTTCATCACCTTACCCGTAGCCACCTCTATTATTACCGGCACGCGGTAGTTGAGCGAGTCGCCCGGTTTGGCATACTCCAGTTTGTGCAGGCGGGGCTGCAGCTGGTCGCGTGGCGATGACTCTACGAAGTGCACATAGTGCTTAGGCGCAGGAGTGATCATCACTGTGGCGTAGTACCTGGCATCCCCAGACCACGCCCCCCACGAGGAGTAGTAGCAAGAGTCAGTACCATCGGTTGTTATCTTTCTGTATGTGTCGTCAGTCTTGCAGTGTAGGAAGAGATTGTTGTCACGGTGCACCATGTAGAGAGTGGAGTCCAGCGGCGACACGGCAGCCCAGTCTTTCTCGTCGCGTTCCTCAGCCCAGTGATGCGAGGCGCCGCCCCGGTGATTGCGGCGTGGCGGTTCAGGATTGCCCGGCAGTAGTGTCTTGGTACCCGTGCGGCTTTCCACCTTATAATATATAGTGCTGTCGCCATCGAATACAGAGTACCAGAAGTCGTCAGAGTCATGGCGTGAATGTGGATTGACGTCACCGTGCGTCATCTTGTGAGAGTATTTCCTGCCAATGTTGAATGCCCGCTTGTAGTCATCAGCAGTGACCTGCGCATGGCACCATACCGTGACAGACAGGCATATCAGGAGTGTGAGAATCGTTTGCTTTTTCATTGTCCTTAAGTTCTGGATGCAAAATTACTTCATTTTTTTTATACATCAGTAATAGTAGGGTGGGGAAATATGTTTTTTCCTTTGAGAGAAAAAAAATGAGAGGAAACACTTTGTCGTTTGCCTTTTTTTTTGTAATTTTGCAAGCACATTGCGGACCATCGTTGTCCGAATCATCCATACCAATACAACATTACACAAAAACAAAGACCTCATGGGCGGTTTTTTCGGAACTATTTCACACAAGAAGTGTATCGCAGACTTATTCTACGGTACCGATTATCAGTCGCATCTTGGCACACGTCGTGGTGGCATGGCGACATTCAACAAGGAGACAGGATTCGTACGCAGAATCCATAAATTGGAAAACAGTTATTTCCGTAGCGTTTTCGAGGATTCCCTTGATACATTTGACGGCAACAGCGGTATTGGTGTCATATCAGATACAGATGCTCAGCCAATGCTTTACAACTCACACCTGGGACGTTTCGCCATCGTTACCGTTGCCAAGGTGAACAACAAGGAGGAAATAGCCGAGAAACTGTTGGCTGAGAATATGCACCTCAGCGAGTTCTCTTCAGGTAAGATTAATCAGACAGAGCTTATCGGCCTTCTCATACTCAAAGGCAAGACCTTCAAGGAAGGTATAGAGAATGTTTACAAGACAGTAAAGGGCTCATGCTCTATGCTGCTCCTCACAGAGGATGGTATTATCGCAGCGCGTGACTTCTGGGGACGTACACCTATCGTGATAGGTAAGAAGGATGGTGCTATGGCTGCTACTTCTGAGTCAACGGCATTCCCTAACCTCGGTTTTGACATAGAGCACTATGTAGGTCCAGGCGAGATAGTAAAACTGACGGCTGACGGTATGGTGGTATTGAGAGAGGCTGAGCAGAATATGCAGGTTTGCTCTTTCCTTTGGATATATTATGGCTTCCCAACATCATTCTACGAGGGCAAGAACGTAGAGCAGATGCGCTATGAGACAGGCTACGTGATGGGCAAGGAAGATGATACCGAGGTGGATAACGCCGGTGGTATCCCTGACTCAGGCCTTGGCATGGCTACAGGCTATGCTGCCGGTCACAATGTGCCTTACCAGCGCTGTATATCAAAATACACCCCTACATGGCCACGAAGCTTCATGCCTTCTAACCAGGAGATGCGTAACCTCGTGGCACACATGAAACTCATACCTAACAAGGCCATGCTCGCCGGCAAGCGCTGCCTCTTCTGCGACGACTCCATCGTGCGTGGTACACAGTTGCGTGAGACCAGTCGCGAACTGAAGGACCTCGGTGCCAAGGAGGTACACATGCGTATAGCGTGTCCACCATTGATATGGGGTTGCCCGTTCATCAATTTCTCTGCATCCAAGAACGAACTGGAGCTCATAGCACGCCGTATCATCATGGATTTTGAGACAGGCAATGACAAGGCTACCATGCTGGCTGATGCTCACAAGGTGGAGAGCGTGCACATACCAGAGGAGCGCCTGCAGAAATATGCACAGACAGACTCCCCTGAATACAAGGCTATGGTGGCTGAGATAGCAAAGCGTCTGAAGCTTGACTCGCTCAAGTTTACCAAGATAGAGACTATCATCGACGCTATCGGTCTTCCTAAATGCAAGGTCTGCACACACTGCTTCGACGGCAGTTCTGCACATACTATATAAAAACCATTAGGCGGGCTCAGGATATGGGTCCGCCTTTTTTTGCCCCCTTCCGGCCTCCATTTATTTTCCTATGAAAAGATTACTATCCTTGACCATTGTATTACTCCATGCGGTGCTGCTCATGGCTGCATCACATGATGTGGTGTGGTATGATGGCACATCGCCTGTGACATACAGCGTGGTGGGCAAGACCTCACCTGTAGTGGATATGGCACTGCAGATGTTTCGCTCTGACATCAGTATGGTGACAGGGTACGCTCCCCATCAGACACATAATGCCAAGACGGCAAAGATAGAGATATATCAGTTGGATGAGGCCAACGCCAAGGCCATCACTGCCCTCGACAAGATGAATGTGCTGTCCACCAAACTGATGACGCAGATGGATGCCTTCTATATAGGCATACGCAATGGCAAGATCATAGTGGTGGGTAATAACGGACGCGGTACGGCATACGGACTGCTCGAACTATCGCGCCAGGCAGGTGTCTCGCCGTGGGTGTGGTGGGGCGATGTGGTGCCACAGCGCAGGAAGACCCTCTCGCTGCCAGCCAAATTCGAGACGCTGCAGAGTCCGTCGGTGCAGTATCGTGGCATATTCATCAATGATGAGGACTGGTCCATGCTGCAGTGGGCTAACCGCACTGTGGAGCCACGTTCAGGCAAGGGTGTGATAGGTCCTGCCACATACAAGCGTATATTCCAGTTACTGCTGCGTCTGCGTGCCAATACGGTATGGCCAGCCATGCACGAGGTGACCAAGGCATTCTTTAATGTCAAGGGCAACAGGGAGATGGCGGACTCATGCGGCATCGTGCTGGGTTCGTCACACTGCGAACCCCTCCTGCGAAACGGTGTAGGAGAGTGGGACACCAAGAAGCGCGGAGCGTATAACTTCATAACCAACCGCCACAATGTGGAGGAGTACTGGAAGGAACGCCTGCAGGAGATGAACGGACAGGAGGGACTCTTCACCATCGGCATGCGTGGCATACATGATGGTAGCATGGAGGGGGTGAAGACCGCTGACGAGAAACTGCGCGGACTGCAGGATGTCATCAATTCGCAGCGTCAGTTGATAGCCACCCATTATAATAACAAGGTGGAAGAGGTACCGCAGGTATTCATACCTTACAAAGAGGTGCTCGACATCTATGAGCGCGGACTGCAAGTGCCTGATGACGTCACGCTGATGTGGTGTGATGACAACTACGGCTACATGACCCGCATGAGCGATGCCGTGCAACAGCGACGCAAGGGTGGGGCAGGAGTATATTACCACCTGAGCTACTGGGGCAGACCGCATGACTATCTGTGGCTGAGCACTACACAACCGGGACTGGTATGCTCCGAACTGCGTCAGGCTTACGACCATAATGCCCGCCGTATATGGATCGTCAATGTGCATGACCCTAAGGTGGCGGCATATAATCTCTCGCTTGCCATGGATATGGCATGGAATATCAACAGCGTCACGCCTGCCACGGTGCGCAAGCATCTGCATGACTGGCTGCAGCAACAGTACGGGGCAAAGGTGGCTGATGCCATATCGCCAGCCATGGAGCGATTCTACTGGCTCTGCGGTATCAGAAAACCAGAGTTTATGGGGTGGACCCAGGTGGAACTGGACAAGCGTAAATATAACAGAGGACTGTCGCGTCCGGAGGATACGGAGTTCTCGGAGATGGAGTTTGGCAGCGAACTGGAGCGCTATCTGGAGGATTATGACGAGATATGCAGCATAGTCAATGCTCAGCAGATGACACTGCCTGCAGAGAAGTCGGCATCATATTTTGCCCATGTGCTGTACCCTGTAAACTGTGCCGCTGCCATGGCGCACAAGCATCTTGATGCCCAGATGGGCGACTCGCTGTCGGCCATCAACTGTCAGGGATATATACATGAGATGACAAGACGCTACAATAGTCTGTGTAATGGAAAGTGGAACGGGCTGATGGACTGCCAGCCGCGCCGTCTGCCTGTCTTTGAGGACTTCATCGTAGCCGATACCACCTCCATACGTCACGGTCACAGTCGTCCGCTGGCAGGAGCGGTGCTTGACGGTTGTGTGGCACGCAATGCCTGCCGCTATGATGCGCTGCAAGGAAAGGCGCACACCATAGAACTGCTGGGACATAGTATGAAGGCACTGAGCCTCTCAAAGGGCAGCAGCGTGACCTACACCTTCGAGGCAAGACGTACGGGTAAGGCGGTGATACGTACGGCATTGATCCCTACCCAGGCCAGTGACAAGGGTGACATACGCTATTCGGTAAGCATCGATGGCATGCCGCCTGTGGTGTATTCCCTCAAGGAACCATATCGTTCGGAGGAGTGGAAACGCAATGTGCTGCGTGCACAGGCACGCCGTGTGATGGACGTTGATATGACGGAGGGTAAGCATACTCTCACCATCACGGCATTGGATGACCACATAGTGCTTGACCAGTGGATGCTTGACTACAAGAAGGATAGACAGTTCTATGTCTTCCCGCTGAGGCCGGAGCTGTAGTTGCCTGGTTGTTTATGGCACCATTCCCGCTTTTAAGAGAAGACGTTTAACGTCTGCCACCCCCAAACAACCAATCTCCCAAACCACCACAAACTTTCTTGAAGAAAAGTTTGCATAGATGAAAAAAAGTTTGTATTTTTGCATCCATAACATAACTAGAATAATAAATGGCAGAGAAAAGTCTGAAATTATACTATAGCATCAAGGAGGTAGCTGAGATGTTCCAGTTGCAGGAATCGACGCTGAGATATTGGGAATCAGAGTTTCCTTCCCTCAAGCCTCGCACCACAGGTAATAAGGTGAGGCAGTATGCAGAGAAGGACATAGAGATGATACGCATGATTCACAATCTGGTGAAGGTGCGTGGCTTCAAGTTGGCTGCAGCAAAGAAGATGATGCATGAGAATCGCGACGGAACGGATAAAAGTGCCCGTATAATAGAGAAATTGCTGTCCGTCCGCGATCAGTTGACCGAAATGAAGGAGGCGCTGGATAAGATAGTGTAAGCCTACAGCCCCCTCCCGGCCTCCCCCCCGACCTCCCCCTAAGGGTGAGGAGACCTGGCGCCAGCCTGATTGCCCCCATTCCTTGCGATTCTTCGCAAGGTCCACAGCAAGCTAAATAGTAAATCGTAAATAGTCAAATAGTAAATAAGAATTATGTACAGCGATCCTAAAGACTGTCTCTATTGCACAAACAATGAGACACTTCACAATCTGATGATAGAGATCTGTCATCTGCGTGTTTCACGAGTATTCCTTTTCAAGGAGCAGACATACCACGGCCGTTGCCTCGTGGCATACGACGGACATGTCAATGACCTTAACGAACTCAATGACCAGCAGCGTAATGACTTCATGGCTGACGTGGCACAGACCACACGCGCCATGCAGAAGGCATTCAATCCTGAGAAGATCAACTACGGTGCATTCTCTGATACACTCTCACACCTGCACTTCCACCTCGCACCTAAGTATGTAGGCGGTCCTGACTATCCAGGTCTCTTCCGTATGAACCCAGGTGAGGTATATCTCTCTGATGAGGAATATAAGGAAATGATAGAGAAGATTAAGGCAAATCTTTGATCTTCTGTATATTATTGTAATTATTCAACTCTGAGTATGAAGGGCTTAATTGTTTTTCTTATTACGACACTGTGTGTTATGGTTTCCTGCCAGAAGGTGGAGATGGAGATGCTGTCACAAGGCATCGACTCTGAGACCGTGTTGGGAGACAATAAGGAGTTTCCTATGCCAGAAGATCCTAGGTTTCATCTTGTGGCACTCAGAGATACGACAATAGAACGAGGTAAGGTGTATGTCACGTACGTCTCATGGAAAGAATGGGACGGCGTGATGTCTTCCTTCAGTATCAATAACACACAGGCTGTCCGATTGGCTAAGTCCTATGTAGAGGGAGATCTTACAGGATGGAAAGTGCCTACTTTTGATGACGTCTATCGTCTGAAAGAGGTGTATGGCGATATTGATTCACTGAATAATTTTAATGACTGGATACTGTCCAAGGGTGGCAAATCCCTGGAATGTAAGTTACAGTCAGGTAGTAACAAGCGTTTTCTGTGTGCAAATGGTGACTCGACCTATAGCTTCACCCCAGGTTCATCCGTATTGAAGGCTGGTGCTACGGTGAAGTATTATCTGCGTCTTATCAAGGACACCGTTATTACACGACATTTATTAGAGACTGATGACACCATATCCTTTACTTTTTAAACCCAATATGCACACCATAGTCTGGGGAGGACACAGACTGCAACCATATAAGTCCATCCCTGTGACAGACGAACCGATAGGGGAAAGTTGGGAAGTATCTGCCGTTGAGTCCAGTCCCTGTATAGTGGCTAATGGCTCTATGGCGGGACGTGACCTCATCAGCGTTGTGAAAGAGTGGGGGGTGTCGCTCCTTGGAGGGGCTGTCATGCAACAGTATGGCGGCAAACTGCCCTTGCTGGTGAAGTTTATAGATGCTGAGCGTGACCTCAGCATACAGGTGCATCCTGACGATAAGATGTCGGCACGATGCCATGGCAAGTTTGGCAAGACGGAGATGTGGTATGTCATTGATGCAGAGCCTGGAGCATATCTCTATGCAGGATTCAGCAAGAAGATCACCAAGGAGGAATACCGCCGTCGCGTGGCAGACGGTACCATCTGTGATGTCCTTGCCCGTCATGAGGTGCATCCCGGCGATGTGTTCTTCATCCCTGCAGGCAGGGTGCATGCCATCTGCAGCGGCATATTGCTGGCAGAGGTGCAGCAGTCGAGTGATGTCACATACCGTATCTTCGATTACAACCGCCCGGGACTTGATGGCAAACCACGTGAACTGCATACTGACCTGGCAGCCGAGGCATTGGACTTTAGGGTAGTACCTGATTATCGTACCTATTACGGCAATACCGATTCGAGGGCGGCCCGTGTCATTGATACACCATTCTTTGATGTGCGAGTGATGGATATCAGCGAACCCTTCCACCGTAATCTGGTGAAATATGATTCGTTTATCATCTCCATGTGTATCAAGGGGGACTGCAGGATTGTGCTTCGCGATTACGAAGGCGAAGAGAAGGAAATCGTGCTTCATGAGGGACATTCCTGTCTTATCCCGGCATCATTGGCAGACTATGACGTATATCCATCTGCAGGCACCGTGCGTTTGCTGGAGACGCATATAGACCGTAAGAACCGCTCCTTCATGTCCAAGGTGCTCCGCTTCCTGCATATTAAGAAGAAATAGGAGCCCCCACCC
>JAZLIN010000012.1:0-11008 GCA_045617365.1 Prevotella sp.
GTATCATCAGTCGTTCTCTACACTAAAGGTAGAGCGTCACAAGTGCCGAGCGATGCCCGCATAACTCCTTCTTCAACTTACAAACTGATCTCAGCTAAAACTCCAAAATCTGACAAAGCTAATTAATAGAACACCCCTTAACAGAACGACCAAACAACCAAATAACTAACAGCAAGTTGAAAACTTGCGAAACTTGAATAAAAAATAAAGGTTGAGTCCACTTTGGAAAGCAAACTCAACCTTTATTCTATAACTTTTCCCCGCAGGGAACAGGAAAATTTAGTTCTCGAAATAGTAGATGAAGATAGCAACGCCTTCGATGGCCTTCTTGCCAGTCTCCTTCACGTTCATAGTGAACTTTACCTCTGTCTTTACAGCGCCGCGCAGGTTGGCGATGCTCTGCAGCTTAGTGGTGAGTGAGAGGCTCTGACCTGAGAGCACAGGCTGTCCGAACTTCATCTTGTCGATACCATAGTTTACGAGCATCTTTACGTTCTTTACCTCTACAATCTGATTCCAGAGGTGTGGCAGTACCGAGAGTGTGAGATAACCGTGGGCTATGGTAGTACCAAACTGACTTTCGGTCTTAGCCTTCTCTGTATCTACGTGAATCCACTGGTGGTCGAGCGTAGCGTCAGCGAACATGTTGATACGCTCCTGGGTCAACTGTACAAAGTCAGAAGTACCGAGCTCCTTGCCCTCATACTGGGCGAAATCTTCGTAAGATGTGATTGTAAGCATTTGTTTTTCGTTTTTTTTGTTATTTCTGTGTAATTCGGTACAAAGGTAATCAAAAAGTCTTGTATTTTCGATATTTTTATGGAAAATATTCTTTTTTTCTATATAACTAGCCGTTTATTCGTTTATTTTATGTATTTTTGTATGCGAAAAAAACATATTACGAACATAATATTACTACCTGACAATGAAAATCAAACAAGCCCTTGCCCTTGCGGCACTCGCTACTACGTCGCTCGTAGCATCAGCCGATGATACTAAGGTGGCGTATCTTTTCACGTATTTCAACAGTAACGATCCGCGCGATGAGCAGATATGCTACGCCCTCTCTGATGACGGCTATAACTACACGCCGCTCAACAATGGCTATCCTGTCATCTCTTCTGATACCATAGCCTTCACACAGTGTGTGCGTGACCCGCATATCCTTCGTGGTGAAGACGGCAAGACCTTCTACATGGTCGTGACAGACATGAAGTCAAGCCTGGGCTGGGCAAGCAACCGCGGCATGGTACTGATGAAATCCACAGATCTCATCAACTGGACTCACTCCGTAATCAACTTCCCTACCAAGTACCCTAAGTCGTGGAAGAATGTCACACGTGTGTGGGCACCAGAGACCATATACGACCATAAGGCTGGCAAGTACATGGTGTTCTATTCGCTCCTCTCCTCTACCGGCGGTTACGATAAGATATACTATCAGTATGCCAACGAGGACTTCACCGACCTTGAGGGCGAACCAAAATATCTCTTCGACGGAGGTTCTGCCACCATCGACGGCGACATCGTGTATAACGATGCAGACCAGATGTACCACCTCTTCTATAAGAATGAGGCTGGTCGCGGCATTTACCAGGCTGTAGCCAAGAACCTCACCGACAAGTGGGAGAAGATTCCTGGCAACGTGGAGCAGACCAAGGAGTCTGTAGAGGGCGTCGGAGTATGCCGCTCACTTGACGGCAAATCATGGATCGTGATGTACGACTGTTACGGCAACGGACACTATCAGTTCTGTTCGTCAGAAGACCTCAAGACCTTCAAGTTCGTGCAGAATACACAGCTCAAGGGTAAGTTCACCCCACGCCACGGAACCATCATCCCTATCACTCAGGAGGAGAAGGACCGTCTGCTCAAGGAGTTCCCTAACACCAAGCAGCCTATCCTCACAGGTTTCCATGCTGACCCTGAGGTGCTCTACAGCAACAAGACCGGCAAATACTACATCTACAGCACCACCGACGGACGTCCGGGATGGGGTGGTCATGACTTCAGCGTATTCTCTTCCGAGAACCTCGTGGATTGGAAGGACGAAGGCAAGATGCTCGACGTGAAGACAGACCAGGTGCCTTGGGCTACAGGCAACGCATGGGCTCCATGTATCATAGAGCGCAAGCAGAAGGACGGCAGCTACAAGTACTACTTCTATTTCTCTGCCCACAACCCAAAGACCAACCGCAAGGAGATCTCTGTTGCCATCGCCGATGATCCTTTAGGACCATTCAAGGCACTCGACCATCCTATCGTGACCGACCAGGATCGTCCTGAGGGCGTACGCGGCGGACAGGCTATCGACGTTGACGTGTTCCAGGATCCAAAGTCCGGCAAGTTCTACCTCTACTGGGGCAACGGCTTCGCAGCAGGTGCAGAGCTCAACGACGATATGTGCTCTATCAAGAAGGAGACAACCGTAAACCTCACTCCTAAGGGTGGCAACCTCCAGACATGGGCTTACCGCGAGGGTACATACGTCATCTACCGCAAGGGTACATACTACATGATGTGGTCCGTTGACGATACTGGTTCGCCAAACTACCACGTATGCTACGC
This sequence comes from Prevotella sp., assembly GCA_045617365.1. Classification (GTDB taxonomy): domain Bacteria; phylum Bacteroidota; class Bacteroidia; order Bacteroidales; family Bacteroidaceae; genus Prevotella. The sequence goes on from JAZLIN010000012.1 coordinate 2,569, forward strand.
CACAGCCAAGAACCCTCTCGGTCCTTACACCATCGACGAGAATAACTACATGGTCATCAAGCAGCGTCCGGAGGACAAGATCTACGGCACAGCCCACAACTCTGTTGTTCAGGTGCCTGGCAAGGATGAGTGGTACATCGTATATCACCGCATCAACAAGCACTTCATCGACGACCGTCAGGCTGGCGGCCCTGGCGTACACCGTGAGGTCTGCATAGACAAGCTGACATTCGACAAGAAGGGCAATATCATCCCTGTCATCCCAACAGTAGATGGTCCGGCTCCCCTCGCACCAGCTAAGAAGAAGTAACAGTTCTGAATAAAGGGAAACAAATACGCACCAATGCGCGTAAATTCTTTTCACAAATTTTCAAAAATATATTTGTGAGTTAATTTATGCGTATTGGTGCGTATTTGTTTCCTCTTATTATATTTCGTTAGTCTGTAAGAACTTCTTTCATTTGTTGTTTGTGTACAATACCATATATGTATTTATATATTACATGTGTGTGAAGAAAGAGGAGAGTCTTTTGGTGGTATGAGGAGAATATATTAACTTTGCACGAGACTACTTAGCAAAACAATATATCAACTAAATGAAACTTATATCATCAGTACTATTAACTTTCCTTTTTGCCCTGCCGCTGATGGCTGCAGAGCGCGTAGCTTCCATCACCGTTGACAGCCGCACCACCTATCAGCATGTCTCGGGCTTCGGCGGATTCTCGCCAAGTCCGCAGTGGGCTTACTGGCTCGGGGATAACGAGATGAACAAACTCTTTGGCAAGAGTGACTCGCAACTGGGACTGAACATCCTGCGCCTCTACATAGCCAACAACAAAAATGCGTGGGGTGCCGGTGTTGCCAATGCCAAGAATGCCAAGAAGAACGGCGCCATCATTTTCGCCTCGCCATGGTCGCCACCAGCAGCATGGAAGTCAAACAACAGCGATAGCAATGGCGGAGAACTGCTGGAGTCGCACTGGAAAGACTGGGCTATCTTCCTCAATGACTACTACAAGTACATGAAGTCGCAAGGCGTTACCATCGATGCCATCTCCATACAAAACGAGCCAGACTGGAACGCCACATACCAGAGCTGCATCTGGACGGGAGCCAAGATGGCTAAGTTCCTGAAGGAATACGGTTCGCTCATAGAGTGTAAGATCATAGCTCCGGAGGCAATACATTTCACCAAGAACATGCACGAGCCCATTCTCAATGATGATGAGGCTTGTGCACAGCTTGACATCCTCGGCGGTCATTTCTATGGATGGGATGGTTCGTCGTATCCCCTCGCAGCCCAAAAGGGCAAGGAGGTGTGGATGACGGAGTTCCTTATCAATGAGCGTCAGGAGCAGGAGAAGAAGAATATCAACTGGAATGATGATGGCTTCCTCTTTGCCCGCAGCATCAATGATGCCATGCTTGCCAATATGAGTGCGTGGGTGCACTATTCACTGAAACGCTACTACGGATGTCTCGGCGATGGTAACTATGGCACCACCGACAATGCCATCACCAAGCGTGGCTATGTGCTCTCGCATTATGCAAAATATGTGTCGGGCACCACACGCATACGCCATTTCGTGGATGACGTGACGGGTAAGTTGACATCGTCGGCATACCTCTCCGTGACAGGTGACAGCGTGGTGGTCATGGTGATCAACCCATCGGCAGACAGTTACAGGACAACCATCAACCTGCCGTTCAACACTGCTGCACTTAAGACCGTCGTGACATCGGCTACGCTTAACGCCAGGAAGACCGACAATACCCTGGAGGCGGAGACATACCAGCCGGTGCTTGATGTTGCACCATACTCCGTGAATACGTATATCTTCAAGAAGAGCAGCGCACGTGATGACATGGCCGACGATGAGGAAGGCATGTCTGGTGAGGAGGTCTTCGCCGACAATTTCGAACTCGCAGGCGGTTCGTGCATCCCTAAGGGCTGGCGCTCACGCTCAGAAGAGGGCATACGCCAGGCTGGCAACTATTCTCTTGGTCCACGTATCATGGGATTCTCGCGTGAGGGTGCCATGCCATACGCTTTCTATTTCCGCACAGGCAATACCAGCAAGGGATATGTGAGCTATGGCGAAGAGACAAACTATCGTCTGGCGCTCACTCCGGGCAAGTACTCCCTGACGTATTCGGTAGTGGGATGGAAGGCAAACCCTGCCGTGAAGTTCTGTCTGAGGAAAGCCGGATCAACCACCAACCTGAAGTACATAGACTCCAAACCAGATGGCTATATCTCGGAAAGCGGTTCCTCAGTGCGTGTCAAGGAAACCACCGATTTCAAGGTTGACATGGATATAGACGCTCAGGGCAACTATGTTCTGATGTGGGAGATGCCACAGTCAACAGGCGGTTTCAACGAGGCTCTCCTTGGCAATGTGAAACTCGTGCGCTATGACGATGCTACTGATGTAATCGTGGTGGAGGCTGATGCTGCTTCTTCCAGCCAGCCAGCAGAGGTTTACGACCTCCTTGGCAGAAAACAGACAGTGAAGCGTCAGGGCGTAACCATCGTAAGGACTTCCGACGGAACGGTGAAGAAGGTAGTCAGGTAATCAAATGTCCTGCACCTTTTTTATGGGTTCTGCTATAAAGAGAGTGGCATTTCTTCACTAAAACAACCCATACAAAATCTTGTAGAACCTTTTTGTGTAAGGGTCTTAACTTCTTGTTAGAATATTGTTGAGCCCCCAACACAGCAGTGTTGAGCCCCCAACACAACAGTGTTGAGCGGTCAACACTGATCTATTTGCAAAAAAGAACGAATATGTTTGCCCATGACAGCGCGTGTGGGCAGAACAAAATTTGCGTAACAATTAATGACTTGTTGATCATTAATCTCCGCAGGGCGATGAACCTTGCGGAGATTTTTTGTCATTTAAGTAAGGTTGAGTAATCATTATTGGGTATTTATACGTTGGGTACTGTTATTTTTCAGTATTTGCAATGCGTATGCAAAAAGTTTTTTGTAATTTTGCAGACGATTAGATGATGGCACACTGCCATGAGTATATAAAAATAATACGAAAAGATGAAACTCAACGAACTCGTTGTAGGGCAGCGTGCCCGCATTGGTAACGTAGGAGGTCACGGTGCTCTGCGTCAGCATTTCCTCGATATGGGTGTCATACCCGGTGCTGAGGTGATGCTCGACAAACTGGCGCCTATGGGCGACCCTATGCAACTGAAGGTGCAGGGATATACCCTCACGCTGCGTAAGGCTGACGCTGCAAAGATAGATATAGAACCATTGCCTGACCGTGATGACTCTGCACGGACAGACGATGAGGCTGGCAATACCCGTAATGTAAAGTCGGCTGACTCACACCCGGGCCTGGGAGAGGGCGGACGCTACCACAATCCTACGCATGAGAATCCGTTGCCACCTAACGAGATACTCACCTTCGCCCTTGCCGGCAATCAGAACTGCGGTAAGACGACACTCTTCAACCAACTGACAGGTGCCAACCAGCATGTGGGTAATTTCCCCGGCGTGACGGTGGATAGAAAGAGCGGCAGCATACGCGGTCAGAAGAATACTGACGTCACGGACCTGCCAGGCATATACTCACTCTCGCCATATACCAGCGAGGAGATAGTATCGAGGGAGTTCATACTGACATCAGACATAAAGGGCATAATAAACATCGTCGATGCCACGAACATAGAGCGTAACCTCTACCTCACTATGCAGCTCATGGAACTGGGCATTCCGATGGTACTGGCACTCAACATGATGGACGAGATGGAAGGAAACGGAGGTACGATACACATCAACCAGATGGAGGAACGTCTGGGCATACCTGTGGTGCCTATCTCTGCATCGAAGAACCAGGGTGTCGATGAACTCGTGAAACATGCCATACATGTGGCGAAATATCAGGAGCCACCGGCAAGACAGGACTTCTGTTCGCCATCTGAGCATGGAGGAGCAGTACATCGCTGCCTGCATGCCATCATGCACCTGATAGAAGACCATGCACAGCGTGCCGCCATACCAGTACGTTTCGCCACTGCAAAGCTTGTCGAGGGAGATCCGTTCGTAGAGGCTGCGCTGCAGTTGTCGCAGAATGAGAAGGAGACCATTGAGCACATACTCTGCCAGATGGAGGAGGAGCGAGGTCTGGACAGGGCTGCTGCCATTGCCGACATGCGCTATGGATTCATACATGCCCTATGCCGTGACACTGTGGTGCATCCGAAGGAGAGCCGCGAGACGAAACGCTCTCAGGCTATAGACCGCATACTTACCGGACGCTATACCGCCATTCCTGCCTTCCTCGCCATCATGGCGGTGGTATTCTGGCTCACATTCGATGTGATAGGCGGAACCATGCAGGGCTGGCTTGAGGAGAGCATAGACTGGTTTACGCAGATCAGTGAGGAGACCATGCAGGCATGGAAGGTGGATGATACCGTGCAGTCGCTCATCATCGACGGTGTCTATGCCGGTGTGGGCAGCGTGGCATCGTTTGTGCCTATCATCGTGGTGCTGTTCTTCTTCCTCTCCATGCTGGAGGACACGGGATATATGGCGCGCATAGCCTTTGTCATGGACAAGTCGCTGCGTAAGCTGGGACTGTCGGGCCGCAGCATCGTGCCGTTGCTCATAGGCTTCGGATGCTCGGTACCAGCCGTGATGTCAAGCCGTACGCTGCCGTCAGAGCGTGACCGCCGACTCACGGTGATGCTCACGCCGTTCATGTCATGTACCGCCAAACTGCCTATATATGCTTTCTTCTGCGAGGCGTTCTTCCCTGAGCAGGCTTCCATGGTCATGATGGGACTGTACCTGCTGGGTATAGTCTGCGGTATCATTACCGCTATGATACTCAAGCGCACGGTGTTGACGGGTGAGGCAGTGCCGTTCGTCATGGAGTTGCCGAACTACCGTCTGCCGGGCATGAAGACCACCCTGCTGCTTCTGTGGGAGAAGGCAAGGGACTTCCTGCAGCGTGCCTTCACCGTCATCTTCTGCGCCACGATAGTGATATGGTTCCTGCAGAGTTTCTCATTCCATCTGCAACTCGTCACCGATGCCTCACAGAGCATCCTCGGACAGATAGCCAGTGTCGTGGCGCCAATCTTCTCGCCCCTTGGCTTTGGCGACTGGCGCATCGCAACGTCCCTCGTGGGCGGTTTCCTTGCCAAGGAGAGCGTTGTCAGCACCCTGTCCGTACTCATTGGCGAGGGAGGTAATATCTCTGCGCTCCTGACCACGGCAGCCTCTCTGTCGCTGATGGTGTTCTGCCTGCTCTACACCCCTTGTGCGGCAGCCATAGCATCCATACGCCGTGAATTAGGTCAGCGTGATGCCATCGCAGTGGTTCTCGGTCAGTGTGCCATAGCATACCTCGTAGCAGGGCTGGTATATGTGGTAATTGGGAATTAGGAATTAGGAACTATGCATTTATGCTTGAGCTCGGCTCAAAACTGTGCATTTATGCTTGAGCTTGGTCAAAACTATGAACTATATTAGCATCATACTACTATCACTCGTGCTGTTGCTTTTCATCGCAGCGGCACGCAGTTATTATCGCGACGGTGGCAGGAAAAGTTGCTGCAAGGACCGTGGCGGCGACTGCTGCCGTGGTTGCAGCGGATGCCAATAACCAAACAACCATTCACCGTTCCTTGCGATTCTTCGCAAGCCCCGCACCCAAACAACCAAACAACTAAATGGTATTCAAAATAAACGAAGATGAGATATCCTTTCCTGATCCTCGCTTAGGCGAGGAAGACGGACTGTTAGCAGTAGGCGGCGACCTGTCGGTTGACCGCCTTCTGCTGGCATATAGCCATGGCATCTTCCCATGGTACAGTTTCGAGGACGAACCTGAGATATTGTGGTGGTGTCCTATGAAGCGCTTTGTCATCTTTCCAAAGGAAATACACATCAGCCATTCCATGAAGCAACTGCTGAGGAAGGGCGAATATACCGTCACCTTCAACCAGGCGTTTGAGGCGGTGATAGACCATTGCGGCAAGGCACAGCAACGCAATGAGATGAAGGGAGCATGGCTAGGCGATGATATGAAGGCAGCCTATACGGAGTTGCACGAAATGGGTTTTGCCGTCAGTGTGGAGGTGTGGCATGGTGAAGAACTCGTCGGCGGTCTGTATGGCGTCAATATAGGCTGTAATTTCTTTGGAGAGAGTATGTTCTCCCTAGCCCCCAGTGCATCCAAGGTGGCACTGATAACCCTAGCGCAGTATATGGCAAAAGAAGGCAACGGTATTATAGACTGTCAACTCGAGACAGAGCACCTTCGCTCAATGGGCGGCCGGTTCATATCCTACGACGAATACATGGAGATACTCAATTCAGAATACGACGATATTGAATAAATAAACAATCCCCACTGAGCCGCTCGACTCAGTGGGGATCTTTATATTATCAAGAAAGGTGTTACTTTATCACCTTCTTGCTGTCAATGATCAGGATGCCATTGCTGTTGCCCATCTTGCGACCAATGAGGTCGTAGGCAGGTGACTGCTGGTCAGCACTGGTGTGGATAGTGTATATGCCAGAAGCCTCTGAAACTGGGGTGAAGGTGCCGTTACCCATGGTGTAGCTTGCAGTAACGCTCTGCATTGCACTATTCAGCGTGATAGGCTCTGTGGCTGTAGTCTCATAGCTTGCCAGTTCAGGAGTTACATAATATGTACCCTCGGCAAGGTTGATGAAACTGTACTCACCGTTGTCGTTGGTGGTGGTAGTGCCTATTACTTCCTTCTTGTCATTGAGCAGAAGCATACGGACACCCTCCACGCCATTGCTGATGACAGCACGTGTGACAACAGCCTTCTGTACGCTACCCTCGATACGGTAGGTGCCCACAGGTGCTACGGTCATCTTCTGTATGTTGATCTCTGTAGGAGTCTCGTCCCAGTCAGATACCTCCAAGAGCTGTGCCTGCTTCCAGTTGGTAGCGTTAGGATAATATGTAGGAGCATCGCCTGCGTTGCCAGTCTCTACCTGCACGTAGTATTTACCCTTGTTGAGGTAAACTATGGTGTCGTTTGATACCAGGTCTATGGTGCTCTTGAGTACAATGTCACCGTAGATGTTGTCACCGTAGATGTTTACCTTGCCGTTGGTGATGGCGGAGCTGTTCTTGATAGACAGGTTGCGGCAACCCTCATCAGGTCTCAGTATTACCTCACGAATCATCATATATTCGCCCTCACCGTATTTAGCAGCAAGTTTGACGTTTGGATTCCCAAAGTCGCACATTACCTCATAATAAGAGTTCATCAAGTCTAAGTTGCCAGCCATGAGATACTGTCCCTTCTGCAACTCGCGTACATCGGTAAAATTAAAATAGGTTGGGCAGTTATTCTCCCAGTCCCATTCTCCCACTACTTTCAGATTATTCTGGAAGTTAGGCAGAGCATGCGAGGTGTTGAGTATGATACCGTCGTTGTCGCAGTAGTCAAAGCTGCAATATACAGGGAAATATACGCGGGAATCATTATCTCCGTTGTCGAGCTGAAATTCCTGAATGAAGCTCGCAATCTTGTCGTCGCCATGTACCTGACAAACGAGGATATATCCAACATCTTCGATTGTAGGAGTGTAAGAGCTGCTGGTTGCTCCCTCAATCACGGTGTCCTCATAGTTGTTTGGGTTACGGCGAATCCAGCGATACTGGTAAGACTGCAGTATCTGTTCTTCTGTGTATTTGTTTTTGTCGTAGTTAATATACACCTCAGGAGCGGTAATCTCGTTGCCAACTACGCAGTACTTATAATTGTAATACCAACCATTAACATGTACCATAGGAGCGTCATAGGAAGGTTGAGTTACAGTAACCTCGTTGGACATCATGCCATCCCATTTGCCTCCATGAGCCTTGACGCGGTAGGTGGTGGTCATGTATTCCAAAGGGAGAACAGCATTGTTATTCGTAAACTTTACAGGAACTCCATTATCCCTGTATTCTTCACCTTCTACGAATAGGGTGAAGTAATCCACATCATCGTCTATGTCTAAGCCTGGAACAGAAAATTTGAGTTCTACGGTAGTTCTGTAGTAGAAGCCATTGCTTTCGCTGTGCAGTCGATCCAGACGCAGTCCTGGGAACTCGCCCTCATGTGCAGGTGTAAGAACTGGCAGGTTTGCAGGTATCGTACCCTGTGAACCAGGAACTACTGGCGCAACCTCTCTCTGAGCCATGACACTCATGCTCTGTGTGAGCAGCAGCGCACACGAAAGGAGCGTGATTAATTGGTAAAGTTTTCTCATTGTGTCTGTAATTTAAAGTTTTTATGGTAAGTAGGTGTGCAAAATTATTTTTATAATGATTGTATTGATTAGTGATGCATATTCTGTGCCTAAAATAAATGAGTGTAGTGACTCCTACTCGATTGTTTTTAGGTGCTGAAGATGCGCAGTAGGCGGTGCAAGGATTGT
>JAZLIN010000013.1:0-1129 GCA_045617365.1 Prevotella sp.
TACTGAGATGTATTATGCAGAACAGTTAGCGAAAATCCGTAAGAGTTACCAAGCCGCAGAAGTCGCTGCAGCTGGTATCTTTGCCAGTAAGTACCTTGACCGTAAGGCACTCACAGATATGGGTCTGTGGACAAGCAGTACCGAAAACTATTACTACCGCCGTATCTACAGCATGGTTTCTTCGAAGATCATGCCAAAGATATGGACGGTAGCCGGTATGATGCTAAAGAGTCCGCAGAATGCACTCTACTGGGGCTCATACTTATACAAGGTATGTGATGAAACCAAGAACCTGTGCTATCAGTTTGAGAGCATCGTCACCAATAGCACCTTGTCTTTCAAGGATATTGCTTTCCTCGAAATAAACCGGGAACTTGCCTCTATCCTGAAACTCTCCGAACTGGGCAATACCGATTGGAAAGCCATTTTTGATAACTTCTCAGAAATCGGAACCAACTTCAGTAAGGAAAACCTAAAGGAGGATATTGATAACCTGTATGCCATGGGAGTGAACCTCGCTTCAGCTGGAGCCAACAACATGGTTAATTCCATTATTGGCAACAGCAGTTTTAACGGTACTATCATGGACAAAGCCAACAGCGTCATTGACATTGCTGACAATATCTATGACTTGTATAATGGTTTGAGTAACGATGCTGGTGGAACAATCCTCGGTTTTATCGGTGGCGAAGAGGGTCTGGCAAACCTTTTCAACCTCTCCAACTACAACGTAACCGCATGGATTAGCGACTATGCCAGGGAAGGTATGGGGCAGTACTATACTCAAAGATGGTACATCTATCGTGTGGATCAGGGAAGCGTCAACTTATGTGACTACTATCCCCCAACCGATGATGATGCCATACTTTATGGCAGTCATTGGTATAGGATTGACACCAAAGATCCTAATTTCTATCCTTCATCAGCTCAGCGAGAAGCAGCATTGCAGAACTCAGAGAGTCATGCAGGATGGAGCCGTAGCCGTGTTCAGCAGTTGAACAACTCTAATGATGGGTTCTCCTACAACATCAACTACTGGTCTTCTTCCTACATCCTGAGTAAGTCAAAGAGTGGTCAGTACGCCAAGGCGTATGCCTATGAGATTCATGTCTCCAAGTCTTGGTACAAT
>JAZLIN010000014.1:0-75239 GCA_045617365.1 Prevotella sp.
AGGTTCTCACCCATCGGCTTGCGGTATATTGTAGTTTTCTGCATGATTCTGTATGATTTCTACTACAAAGGTACGACTTTTTACTGAAATGTCAAAGTAAATCTCTAATTATTAACAAGTTAATTTATAGAACATCCCTTAAACAAATTCACAAAACTTTAACAGATTCCCTTCTTATCCACCCCAATAACACAGAACATGCAATGACCGCCTCGTACAGGAAATACGAGGCGGTCATTATTGTTTACAATCTACCTTTTCCTACACATTTAGGACATCTATAGTGGTAATGATCTGAAGAACTACCACAATAAGAACATGAGCCACCAGTATGATGATATGGAGGCATCGATGCACTTCCTGCAGCTTAAGTGTATGATCTCTTTTCATATTTACTGCCATTACATGCAGGACACTTAGCTCCTGATCCTATTTTAGAATCTCCTTTAGATGACCTACCTGAAGAACTTGAAGAACCCGAAGATGACGAGTTCATAGATGCCTGCATATAAGCATTGCCAACCGCAAACATTACGTTTCCGATTGCAGCAAGCGTATTCCAGAATGAAGTTTTCTTGGAAACATACTGTTGCTGGGGTACCTTGTTTTGATTGGCATTCTGCATACTGCGTTTGAGTTTCTCTTGATTCTCATAATATTCCTTCAATGTAGAAATGCGTTGAGAGACGTCAGCATATCCAGGTTTTGCCCTTTCCACCATATTATAGGCTTCAAGTGCTTCATCCAAGAATCCCATATTTTGAAGACACGCGCCATAATTTATTACAGCATCGTAATTTTCTTTATTCACGATAGCAGCTTTGTAAAAATAGTCTTTAGCTTCAGAATAGTTCTTCTTGTTAAAAAGTTCATGCCCCTTAGTCATCCATTCTCTCTCTGTCCACTTTGAAGCTGGTTCTGAAGATTTAACCCCGTATCTGTATTTTGTACCTCGTGGATCAATGAGATAACCACCTTTGAGATCATAATTTTCAACGGAAGCTAATACTCCCTCACTAAAATTGTAGCTGCCGAGCATATAGTTTTCTATTCCCGATATAATCACCTTACCTCGTTCGTCTATAAAGTATTCGCCTTTCTTATTTCTTACATAGGCTAGTCCCTCACTGAAATCGTAAGCGCCGTCATATTGAGGTTTTATGATTTTTCCTGTATCATAATTAATGAAACCATACAATTCTTTATCATCTCTAATTATAGCTGTATTTAGAAACTTATCTAAAGAATACAACGTGTATGGCAGTACTTTTCGAATTTTGGAATCATATAAAACCGGAAAAATCGTTTCAACATTACCCAAAGTAAAGTAACCATTTCTATATTCTATTATAATATCCACTTTGGGGTCGTTAAGTAAGTATTTTCCATTCTGATCCATAAGGTCATAATGTCCATCTATAGAGACAATCAACAATCCACAAGAAGTAGTTTTCACCTGTTTATCCACTATAAGACATTTACCTTCTGCATTTAAAATGAATTTTTTACCATCTTTATTCAGGAAAAGGAAGTCATTCTGCCAAATTGGACATGATCCCTCCCTTGTATCAAATGTGTATTCTGCTGGTACAATCACTGTTCCTGCAGAATTTTTCAGACCATATTTCTTTATCTTTCCATCGAAGAAAACCTCAGTTCCTTTTGAACTCTTTTGACAAGTATTGCCATCAATATAATCAAATGTTCCTTGTTTATATATATGGTTTTCTGTAGTATTCCACGCTCTGATATAACTATCTAAATATGAACCGTATATACCATCATACTTTTTTCCGTTATGAATATTCAAATAATAGGTTGCACCTTTTTCCTTGAGTTTGATTAAAGGGAAGGTGCTCAGTTCAAATTCTGACAAATCCTCATATGCAATAGGGACTACTAAAGCTGATTTGTAAAACAATCCTTTCTTTTTTCCATCAGAGATTAAGAAGAGACCTTTGCCTAATGGAGATTGAGTATTTTCAGAACAATCTGTTATTTCATATTTGCAGTCTATAATCAAATTGCCGTTTATGTCTATCAATCCCTGTTTTCGGTTGTCATTTTTCACAATCGCACAACCTTCTATGAAATCGCTGATTTCTAAATAGACTGCTGGTATGACCGTTTTTCCATCTCTATCAATACCATATGGCTTACCAGATTTAGGTCTTACAACTGAAATACCATCATGAAAATCACCACCTTTAATTCCTGGCAAAACCCAATTGTCTTTTGCACTTGTCAACAAAGACGTAACAGCCAGGACTAATAATAATAATGCTTTCTTCATAGTTCTTATATTTATATTACAATTTTCTATATCAATATTTAGTTAAATTTTATTCAAATGTTTAATATTCAATTATAGTAGGTTGCTCGATGCCATACGTGCCTCCGTGTCCCTGCCGGGATTCTTCAAGCCTTACAAAATAGGGCACAGACGCTACATAGACGGCGGCGTGGTGAACGGACTGCCCATAAACCGTGTCAGGAGGCAGAGGGGTGACAGCGTCATCGCCATTAACCTTGATACATACGGCAAGGAGAGTTCCTCGCCTGTCATACAGACGTTGCTGTCGGCTATCCTTGGTGGCGCTATGGTATCCATCTCTCCTTTCTTGTCGCTGCTCATCCCTCTGCTGAGTGGTGAGAATGCCTTGACCGTAATACTCGATGCTCTGTATATCTCTCTGAAACAAAACAAACTGGCCATGGTGGAGCGAGAGCATCCCGAGGTGTATGTCAATATTGATCTCAAAGGCTATTCCACCCATAACTTCAGCGATGCCGAGGCCATAGTAAAACTAGGATATAACCAGTTGAGGCGAGAACTGTATTCGTTATAAGAATATTTGTCCTGATTGTAAGAAGGGGGCTTGCATGTTTAGTGTGGGATGGCTGAAATAGGCAGAACCAAATGGAAAGCTTAAGTCATGCTTTCTGCTATTATTTGGTATTACCCCATTCTTCTATGGTCTTTTCGTTTATCTCTCCTTTGTCCCACATTGCGTCTATCGCTTTCTGGGCCTTTTCTGCAAAATAGCGAGCAAGGAGATTGCGAAATTCCATATAGTCTGCATTCGTTTTAATGCCGCGCACTACATTCAGCACGTCAAGTTGAGCCATTTCTGTATAACTCATAATCGTTAATTGTTATAGTTTAAACTTATTTAGATTGCAAATTTACAAAAAGTTTATGGAAATGCAAAACATTATAGGAAATCATGAAAAATTTCAAATAAATCCCATAAATTCTTTTGCGTTACAATAATTTTTATTACCTTTGCATTATCTTACCTTTGCTGAAAGCCCAGAAGGGGAGTTGAAGCCCCTAAGGGAAAACGCACGGGTGGGAACATATACATATTAAGGCGTACTGTACGCTTTGGTTTTGACCGTATAAGAATCTCGCAAATTCAAGACAAGTCAAAAGACAAAGCAACCAGAACGTCCTATGGGTTGTATATTCGCAATCCCTTGTTATTTACGCATGGAGTCCATCTTCGTGTGTATATATATAATAAGGTATATTGTCTATATACATCATCGTGGGGCTTTCAGCGTTGCTCGTTTCTGACTTGTCAGGCAATGCGAGAGCCTTTATACGGTGGAACGAGTGACAGGACTGGCTCCACCTTTTTTATGTCTATGTTAAACCTAAACCACTAACCCTGCCGATACGGAGCCGTTGGCAATATTATTCTAAAGTTAATAATATGTCAAGAAGATCACAAATCGAAAGAGACATTTATAATGACATCAGAGATGCAGTTTCTGATTGGAATTGTAGATTCAAGAAATACCATGAGGATGGTTACTTTTGTGTAGATGTCATTGTCAAGGATCGGGATGCTGACTGGGATGAGGTATATAATGTTCTTGAGGAAGTTGCAAATGATTGGGGAATGGGCATAGATCAGACAATGAACGAGTTCTACCTCGCTGTTTGGATAGAAGAATAATTTAAATCTGTATGGTGATAAGTTCCTAGGACGACCATATGTGTAAATCACTTCTCAAAATGTGTCTATTAGTCTGTATAATCAGCATCTAAGCGAGATTTTTCTGCGTTTTTGATTACATGATGAAGCAGCGACAACAGTTTAGGTACTTATCACCACACTGATTAATTTATCTTTGAGGATTAAATGTTAATTGTAACCATGCGACGGATCAACACAGAACCGTTGTAACAGTTGGTTCGGTGATATCACAGTCCAACGCTTCTATATTATCTCTTTCCACGAATCCAATATAATCAGATAAGATATGATCACTGTAAATTCAAAATCAGACATTAAGGAAGCCCTTCAAAGGGGTGAGACAGAGTTTTACACAACTAATAAAGACTTACTAAATGCTTCTGCATTGGTTGGACAATGTAACACTAATCTTTCTTCTTTAAATGAAGGAACTCAATTTGCACTCTCTGATAAAACTATCATTATCATTACAATGTTAGTTCTTTCTACAGCTATATCATTGTATGCTCTTTATATGGGTTATAATGTAGATGTAGACTTAAAAAATGGCACAATCAAACTAGCAAAAGAACACTGAAATGATAGAATACCCTATAGAACACACATCATATGTGTCCACCACGAGTAATCACTATATTTCGTTCCTATATTATCTTAATCTGTAGCTTGTTCGCTGAGCAAGAACTCTACAGGTACAAAAATTCACGTCTCTTAAGCTATTTGCAAATAGAGCATTATGTATAACAATTAAAAACAATTCTCATCATGAAAGAAAACAAACAAAAAGCAAACAGAAAAGATTGTGAGCTACAGAGTATGATTGCTTGCTCTTGCTGGGTAGAGAATCCTTAAATTCAACATTCTTACCAATCTTCGTGTCAAGATTTACTTTTTGACACATGTATCTTGCGCTACATTATCAAATTAGCGCACTAAAAACTAATAGTACTCGGGGGCATCATTACCCCGAGTGCTAGCTAATTTAAAATCATCAACACATTTCTATGCAAATATATCTTCTCCTTACAGAAAAATGCAATCTAAATTGTAAAATGTGCATTAGAGGTGACAAAACAAATAAAGAACTAACTTTTGCAGACGTTCAAGGAATCGAATCCATCAAAGAGTTTTCTGAACATAATGTTGTAATAACAGGGGGAGAACCAACCTTGTGCCCGGATTTTATTCCCATTGTAACATTTTTAAAAGGTAAATGCAAATCTATTAGTATTTGTACTAATGGTACTACGGATTACTATATAAACAAGGAATTTCTTAATTCACAGGTCGATATTCAGATTTCTATTGATGGAACTGAAGGTGTACATGACTCTATCAGAGGGAAAAATACATACAAACGAATATTAACAACTATTTCCAAACTTGAAGCGTTGCAAATACCTTATACCGTTTCAAGCGTTGTTAATAGATACAATTCAAATTGCATGAAGGAATTATCTGATATTCTTAGCGGATTGCAAATGATGAAATATTGGAACATCTCATACGAAATGCCATTCGGACATGCTGATTTAAAAGAACTTATGCCGTCTGAGGAATGGAACACCTTCGTTGATGAGATGCTTGATTATGTTTCTTTTAGGATGAAAATAAAAAAAATGTTCCCCTTTGAACTGTTCGATAAGAATAAAGACAAGTTAGATGAACTTTTCAAAGACCGTAAATGTTCTAATTGTGGAAGTGGACGCGACAAAATCTATATTTACCCAGATTTAAACGTTTATCCATGCACATGCTTAACAGATTTCTGCATAGGAAATCTACGAGAATCTTCCCTGTATAAAATTATGCGAACTAAAATGGCACGTACTTTTGCAGACTACAATGTTTTGCAAGAATCTAAATGTCAGAGCTGTGAATATCTTAAGTATTGCAATGGAGGATGTATTGGTATGTCTTATCACTTTTTCAAGAAACTTGGATATGGTGATATTCGTTGTCCAAAATTACGTGATCGCATATGAATATTTTTTACTTTAATGTAACTTACACTTGCAACTCAAATTGCGTGTTTTGTTATTCTCATAATACGATACATTCTGGTTGTAAATTCAACGAGATTAAACCAGAAGAGTTTATCAAGCATCTAGAGTTGAATAATATTCAGAAAAACGACAGAGTAATAGTGAATGGAGGTGAACCTTTTCTTCATTCAAATATAATCACGTTGCTTAAGTCTTTGCTTGTTTTTCAATGCGAAGTACTAGTATATACTAACGGAAGATGTTTGAACAATATCGATTTAGGGTTTATGACCGAAAAATACAGATTCGTGATTCCTGTTCATGGTCATAAGAGTTTGCATGATAAGATAACAAGGTGCAAAGGTAGTTTCGAGGAAATGGCAAAAGGTATCAAACATTTAGGGAAATACAGATGCAAGATAGATATTAAAATAATACTAAATCCTATAATGGTGAGTTCCCAGATAGATTTTGTCAAAACATTACATGATATTGACACTTTAAAATTTAATAATGCTGTACATATTACAAAAATGGCAGATACGATAATTTCACAAAGGAACAATATTCCTTCTGTAAATAACGAGTCTGCATCAAAATATACAGAACTTTTGTTTAAGCATTTCGCCAACAGAGGTTTCATAATAAAAGTATTTGATACATGCGTAAAAAGAATCAATGTAACTAAATTCGACAATAAACACATACCACTTCATGTATACTTTAAGGATGCTAAAACATCATGGCCATTCAAATTTTATACTCCAGAAGATGATTGCAGAATCAATTGTCCCAGCAAAGATTTTTGTCAATCTGCTGTAGGTAATTACACAGTACTTGAATATAATGGAGAGTTTTATAAAGGTATAGAATAAATATGAATAAAAAGCAGTTGCGAACCTTTTGTGTTCAGTTTTATTATATTGACAAATCACTTTCTCTAAAAGGAAGTAAGTACTATTATAATTTCAATGAGAAATGTCCTCCTATCGTTTTAGAAGGCAAATCCATTTCTCATGTGTTTGAGTACTCACTCAATGATTTAAACAAAGTTATCGGTTTTAATTATAGAATGCCACAAAACGCAGATGAACGAACTCTAATATTAAATAAATGCTTAGGCGACCTTACAAGTACATACTATGATTTTTCTCGTATGCTTGGAAAACCATTCGAGAACATATCTTCAAGTATAAGATGTATTGATGACTTTATTTGTGGATACTCCTTTTACTTTTATCCAACTTTTATTTCCAATAGTGGCAAAGTAAAGATGACAGGAATTAATCGTTCTGAGAAATGTTCGTCTTTCTTAAAAGAGTTGAATTCCTATTATTTTTATTTAGAGCCACAGTATGAAGAAGAGTTTGAAAAGTTTGCTGACATTTGTTTTGAATTAAGGGGAGTTAGCATCTATTTTGAAGAAAAAAATTTCGGTTATAACATCTATATAAAATGCTCACAAAAGGAATTAACGTCTTTTTTAGGAGAAAGAACCTTAACCGCAATCCAAGAAGGGATTATTCTTGCATCTATGAAAATAAGCAAAGGCAAAATACTAGGCTATAATGTATATTATGCTGGGACACATGCTCGTCCATGCTGTGGATGGGGGGAAGTAATAGACTAAAGAACAACGAACAGAATGAAAAACAAGATAGATCTTACAATAAAGCCCACAATGGGCTGTAATATGAAATGCAAACATTGCTTTAATGGAGATGCATTTATTCCAACTGACATGCTTGATGTCAATGTTGCATTAGCATTAGTAGAGAAAGCATGTATGGAATATGAGAATGTAAAAATAGTGTTTCATGGAGGTGAACCTTCCTTGGCTGGCATTGATTTCTATATAATTTTTTTTAAGGGTATTAGTTCTCTAAAAAAAACATATAAGACAGAGTTCACTACTCTGTTTACGACTAATGGTCTTCTCCTTAACGACGAATTTATAGACTTATTAAATGCACATAACGTACTAATCAATGTTTCTTTTGATGGTCCTTATAATGATCTATTAAGACAACAAACTCAAAGAGTACAAGAAACGATATTCAAAATTAGAGATAAAGGAGGTAGGTTTAGATGTTTCTGCACCTTGTCAAAACAGTCCGTTCCTCACTTAAAAGAGATCTATGATTGGTTTAAGAGTAATAACCTTAATTTCAAAACTCTCCCAGTAGAAAAAAGAGGTTATGCAAAGACAAACGACCAAATAATCATGAATCCAGCAGACCTCGTTTCTCAGTTTGAATCAGTCTATCGTTATTGGATTACAGATCGGGAATGTGAGATTAGTTATTCAACATTCGAAGAGTTTGCTAATTTAAGAAGAACAGAACAACATCGGAAATTTTGGTTCGGGAGAAAAATTGCACTAAATCCCGACGGTAAACTTTATATCTTTGGTCGCCCGAATGATGTAAACTACGAAATAGGAACTCCATATAGCATAGAACGTCTTAGCGATTGCTTTGAATCTGAGGGCTACAACAAATATCTTGACATCTTGGAAGAGATTCGTAATAGGAAATGCTGGCAATGCGAAAGCAGTACTGTTTGTGGCGGTGTTAATATAAACATTGCATACCTTTACGTTGAAGATTTACGCTTAATTGATTATAGTTGCAATCAGAGTAATATGTTGTTTCAGAGTATTTTGAAAGTTAACGATGAAATAATTGCGGATTTTCAGAACGGCAATCAAGGTAAATACAATAAGTATATCCAAAGTTGTTTCTCTTCATCCTCAAAATAATTCTTATCTTATGGAAGTGTTAATAACAGCAATCAAAGACAATTTATATGTCTTTAAAGCAACTGGTGTTCATATCACAGATGTTGAATCCGAATTTATTCATGATGATTTGGTAAATAAGATCAAATCATGGATAAGGAAGAAAAAAAATCAAGATGCTGCTACATATTGTCTCACCGAAGAGAATAATAGTATTACAATGCTTGCGATAGTTGGTGAATCTTGTAGTCTTTCAACATTCTATGGTAAAGAGGTATGGTAAGTTCATTTTACACCAAAAGAAATTTTGTATAAATCAAGAATCTTTGGCAATGATAATCTATTAGTTTTGTCTCATGCGATTATGTTCAATGATTTTTGAAAACAGTAAATGAGAAATATGGACATCCCATATAATCGTTACCGTGATAAAAGCAAATTGAGTTTTATCCTAAAATTTTGATTACAATGGCAAACAATAACGACATGGATCTTGTCCTTGGTCTTTTTTTGGACAATGACCGATTCACAAATTCGGACTCATATGACCAAGATGATGACGCTTGTAATGATGACGAATATGATTACTCACCTGAACCTGATGAAACTGTCCAGACTAACAATTGGGAATCATTCAACGACTATAGTACAAACTCCGAAGAGGGTGACTACTATGATGATGGTGACTACTATGATGATGGTGACTATTATGACGACGACGATGATTATGATGATGACGACGATGACTATGACGACGACGATGATTATGATGATGACGATGATGACGACGATGATGATGACTATGATGACGACGATGACGATGACTATGATGATGATGACGACGACGATGACTATGATGATGACGACGACGATGACGACGACGATGACGACGATGACTATGATGACGACGACGATGACGACGATGACGACGACGATGACTATGATGATGACGACGATGACTATGATGATGACGACGATGACTATGATGATGACGACGATAATGACTATGATGACGACGATGATTATGATGATGACGATGACGACGATGATGATGATGATGACGATGACGACGATGAAGATGACGATGAAGATGAAGAAGATGATGATTGCGATAATTCCGAAAGTAATTCATTCGATGCTTATCATATTACAGACGATTGTATTGCGTGCGGCACATGCATTGATGAGTGTCCAGAGGAAGCGATATCAGAGGGAGATGTGTTTTATATTAATCCTAATTACTGTGTTGGGTGCGGTACATGTGTCGATGTATGTCCAAATGAGGCTATTATTTTAGGATGATGCCTCTATCGGCTTGACTACTAGGGATTGAAAGAATAAGACGGTGTAATCGATATATTAGGCAGGTATGTCTTACCAATATAAGGCGCAGTCCAGAGCGTATAACGGGGGTAAGATTCCTGCCTTTTTTGTTACCTATAAGGAGCCGGATCATGTTAAATAATGACAAAACAATAATTTTCGATGTTTTTACACATTAATTCTTGCGCTCCGTTGGTACTAAGGCTTTTTCTGCACCTGCTAACAGTCGAGTAGGAGTCACTACATTCCTTTATATCATGCACTGAACCAGCATCACTATATAACGTAATCATTAAAAAATCATTTTGCACATCTACTTAGAATGTGATTTTTTGCTTGAATTTTTGTTCGTTCCATATTTTATTTGTACCTTTGCATCAGCGTTATGTGTCATATCACATATAGCAAGGAATATGCAAGCATCTCTTGTGGAACCTATCAGATCGTATTTCCAGACACAACCCATCAAAAGGGCATGGGTGTTTGGATCGTTTAGTCGTGGCGAAGAACGTCACGACTCGGACGTTGATATCCTGGTTCAATATGATCGTTCTTTGCAGCCAGTAGGACTGTTTACCATCGTGCGGATAAAGCAGCAGTTGGAGAGTATTGTTGGAAGAAACGTTGATTTGGTTGAAGAGGGAACGTTGATGCCTTTTGCTGTTGATTCGGCAAATCGTGACAAAATACTGATATACGAAAGATCATGAGAGATTGCTTATGTCGAAGGAAATCGATGTACAAGGGTTAACCAAATACGGTTCACTGCACTATGAACACCTGCATGGCGACAAAGAAGGTTTGTCATCCGTCAGGGTTAATGATCAATACCGCATAGAGTTCAGGGAAGAAATAGAAGATGGTAAGAAAATTGCTACCATCTGCAATATTACAGAGTTGTCCAATCACTATAAATGACTAAGGGAAATGCAACAGTATATTACACATAGATTGTCGGCAAACGACGTAACACCGTTTATCGTGCCACATCCAGGCGAGATAATAAAGGACGAATTGGAATATAGAGGGATATCTCAGAGGCAGTTGGCTAAGGAAATAGGTGTATCATATTCCCAGTTCAATGAAATGCTTAACGCTAAGCGCCAGCTTACTCCAGAGATGGCGTTACTTATCGAAGCTGTGCTTGGAATCAATGCTGCACCTTTGCTGGAGATCCAGACTGACTATAATCTGCATAAGACAAAATCTAATCCTACATTCATGGAACGTATCAATTCGCTTCGGCGAGTTGCCGCAGTATTCTAATAGAGGTGGATAGAGGTGGCAAATTGTGACAAAATACTGATATACGAAAGGTAACGTTTGCAGATTCACAATACTAATGATAATATAATCTCTCCATTTCACAAGAAGCATTAGAAATGAACGATATTTGAAGAAAAATTAGTAACTTTGCAAACAGTACACAAATAAACTAAGGAGGGAATCATGTTACACATTGCAAATCCTATATACGACATCATATTCAAGTACCTCATGGAGGACAACCGCGCTGCCAAGACCATCCTCTCTGCATTGCTGAAGAAAGAGGTGCTTGAAGTAGAGGTGCGTCCGCATGAATATACCGACTCTACACGCGATACGCTATCCATCTTCCGCATTGACTTCGGAGCAAAGATACGTGACGATGACGGTGAGGTGCGCCTTGTACTCATAGAGTTACAGAAGACGTGGCTGGAGACGGAGACGCTACGCTTCCGTCAGTACCTCGGTGCGCAGTACGCCAGCCCCAATAACCTGATGCCAGATTGCAAGGAAGGGTATGCAATACCTATGGTGACGGTATATCTGCTCGGTCACAGGGTGGGTGACATCGAGGAACCCGTGCTTTACGTCAAGCGTAAGTCGTTTGACTATGACGGCAACGAGGTGACGAAGGGCATACCACATCCGTTCGTTGACAGTCTGACCCACGATAGCATAATAGTACAGATACCACTGATCCGCGGTCACGTAAACAACAACAGGCTTGAGAAGGTGCTCAGCATCTTTGACCAGACAAGAAAGGACACCGAGAACCGCCAGATGCTCAACATTGACGAGGCTATGTATGCCGGCGATGACGAGATGCAACTCATAGTACACCGTCTGCTCTGCGCTGCCTCTGATGCGTCGCTGCGTCATAACATGAATGTAGAGGATGAATATTTCTCTGCCATAGAGAACCGTGACACCGAAATCCTCATGCGTGACAAACGAATAGCCGAGCAAGGTGCACAGATAGCTGAGCAAGGTGCACAGATAGCCGAGCAGGATGCACGCTTGAAAGAAAAAGATGCGATACTACAGGAAAAGGATGTTCGCCTGAAAGAGCAGAGTGATATGCTGCGTACGTCAGTGAAAATGCTACTTGAGGCAGGCATGACAAAAGAAGTTGTTGCCGTCAGTCTTGGAAGAACGTTGGAAGAGATAGAGGCTATAGCCAATAAATAGGAACAATCAGACGATTTGCCGCCGTGTTCTAACCGGAATTGTTCATATATAAGTGGGAGAGGTGGCTATGTTATAAAATCGGGAGGGTGTGTCTGCAAACAGCAGACACACCCTCCTGATTATTTATACATATCGTATTCCACGAAAATTACTTTACCATCCACCAATCAAGGTTGAAGAGCTTGCAGCCCTTTAGACCCTTGAAGAGGAAATAGACATCGTGCTTGCCATTGACAGCCTGGAGTGGGGCAGAGAATGTCTTCCAGTCCTCCCACGCACCTGTTGGCTCTACGTTGACCTTAGCGAGCAACGGACCGTCAGGTGCATCGAGATGTGCCTCTATGATACCACCCTGCAGGGCGCTGGCAGCAGATACCTGCAATGACTTGCCTGCTGCGGCATCGGCGAAATCAACCTCACGAACCTTGAGCCAGTCGCCGTTGTGTATGTCGCAGACATATACCGTACCCTTGTTCTTGTTCCACTCTGTGTGCAGTCCCTGCGAGAAGGCAATGGTCTCACCCTCCACACGTTGGTAAGGGTTGAGCGTGCCGATAGGCGATACGCCCTCCTGTGTATAGGTGATGAGTGGCAGACGACCGTCTTCCTTCCACTGGAACTCCTCTACTGCGATGCTGCGACCGAAGCCGCCGCCGCCAGGCAGTGTGCCGGTGTGGTAGAAGAAGTAGTTGTGCCCCTTGAACTCCACTATGCCGCTGTGGTTGGTGAACGATTTCGTAGCATTGTTCTGTGGCATCACCTCACCCACATACTTCCATGGTCCTTGCGGACTGTCACTCTCACTGTATGCAATGCACTCTGGTACACCGCCGGCAGCGTATATCATAAAGTACTTGCCCCATGCAGTATCCTTCAGCTTGGTCTTGTTTTTCTTCAGAGCCTTCTGCTCCTCAGGAGTAGCGTTGCGCTGATGGAAGATCCACGGACCCTCGGTATATCTTTGCACAGTAGTGTCGCACTGTACCTCAGAGGCGAAGCTGATCATGTCCTCATTGAGTTTGGCACTGTAGAGGCGAGGATTACCCCAGTAGAGGTAAGCCTGACCGTCGTTGTCAATCATCACCGTAGGGTCGATGTGATCCCACTTGCCATCCTCATAGAGAGGCTTGCCAAGAGCGTCACGGTAAGGACCCTCGATCTTGTCGGCAACAGCAACGCCGATGGCCATGCCACGGCTTATATTGGAATGTACAGGCACATAGAAATAGAACTTGCCGTTTCGCTCTATACACTGTGGAGCCCACGCACGGTCGTCAGCCCATTTCATATCGCACTGCGAGAACGGAGTACCATGATCAGTCCAGTTTACCATGTCGGTAGTAGAGAACAGTCGCCAGTCGTTCATCCAGAAGAAGTCAGCCTTCTCCTCGTCGTGACCAGTGAATACGTACAGTCTGTCACCATACACCATCGGTGCAGGGTCGGTAGAGAATCCTGTCTGTACCACAGGATTCTGTGCATTTGCCGTTGTTGCTGTCAGCATAGTTGCCATCAGCAATCCTATTGTTGATTTCTTCATCTTGCAAAATTAATTATTGATAACCACTGCGCCATTATATGGGATTGTGATGTCCATCTGACGCTTCTTATTGAGCTTCACCTCCTTCAGCGAACCGTTGAGCTGTGCATCATCGGAATAGAAGTTGAGCATGTCGCCAGCCTGGAACATATCAAGGTTCAGGCGAGCCTTGACCGTCTGGTCCTTCTGACCGTTGATGCCCACGATGAACCACTTGTCGCCGGTGCGGCGTGCGAGGATGACATACTTGCCTGGATAGCCCTCGATGAACTTCACGTCGTCCCACTTGGTAGGAACATTCTTCATGAAGTCGAGAGCCCACTGAGGAGCGTTGTCCAGATTGCCCGGTGCCATGGCGAAGTGCTGCACAGGACTCTGGAAGAGTACAGCGGTAGCGAGGGCAAAGACATCAGAGGTGATGCGATGACCGCCGCCCTTGCCTTCCTGATTCCACTTGTTATAGTGATTGTTGAGGGTGCTGCCGCCGAAGTCCATGCTGCCCACTGCATTGCGGATGAATGGCAGGAAGGTAGCGTCCATAGCCTCGCGGTCACACTCGCCCTGAGAGAAGCGTAGGTTCTCTGAGGCACGCACAGCCTCGCTGGCTACGTAGTTAGGGTACATACGCTCCCAGCCGCGTGGCAGGGTACAGCCGTGGAAGATAACGAAGAGACCGTAATCCTCGGCATCATGCAGGATGTCCTCATAGAGCTGCATGGTGCACTGCTTGTCACCACCGAAGAAGTCAACCTTTATGCCGCGGATACCTGCACTCTTCATCCATGCCATCTCCTGACGGCGCTCACGAGAGCGGTCCATACAGTTGCGTGGTGTCTGCGGAGCATCATTCCATACGCCGTTGGAGTTATACCACAGGTAGAGGCTTACACCCTTTGTCTTGCCATAGCGTGCAAGTTCCGCTATGCGGTCACGACCAATCTGTCGGTCCCACTGTGCATCGATGAGCAGTGACTCCCATCCCATCTTTGCAGCGAAATCAATATACTCCTTCTGAGTATCAAAGTTACAGCTGGCATCGTCGGCAATGATCCATGACCATGCACCGCGACCGTATCGCTCAGAGGCAGCCTTGCCCTTGTATGCCACCTCACCGAGCACGTCCCATGTGACGGTAGTCTCGACGATAGGCTGCAAGCTCTTGCCCACTGTGATGGTACGCCAAGGAGTGTATGAAGGCAGACCTGCCTGTACGGCAGCGCTGCCTATGCCGTTGTTCTCCTTCTCACTTGGGAAGGACACCTGGTACATGGCACCGCCACGGTTCTGTATCTTACATCCGGCATACTTGCCGTCGGTACCGGTCTCAGAGATAAGCATCCAGCCCTTTTCGGCATTATGGAAGAGACAAGGGAAGGTATATCCGTTGCCCCAGCCGTTCTTGCCCATAGTGTCGTCGGCAGTATAGTGCGTCTCGTAGCTTGGTGCGGTACGTGCGAAGCCTGTCATCTCACCCATCTGCGGACAGAGGAATGTGGTTGTGCCGTCAGGCATGGCAAAGCCAGTAGCCTCGCTATTGATCACAATGCTCAGCGGTCCGCGCTTCTGCTCCAGCAGCTGATAGCGGAATGCCACGTCATTGTTTGCCACGAGGAAGGTGACGTTCATCACGTCCTGTCCCTTGCTGCTGAATGTGTATGTCTGGCTGTTAGCCTCGAAATGCACATTGCTGCGCTTGATGTTAGGCAGTGAATAGTCATCCGTTACCGTCTTCATCTCGCCAACCTTTGAAATGGTGAGGTCAGCGGTGAAGTCACCGGCATTGGTATTGAGTCCGAGCGGTGAAGGCATAAGGAAGTCAACGCCATCGTATGTGATGCTATAGGTAGGTTTGCCGCCTT
Organism: Prevotella sp.; assembly: GCA_045617365.1. Lineage (GTDB taxonomy): Bacteria > Bacteroidota > Bacteroidia > Bacteroidales > Bacteroidaceae > Prevotella. The sequence continues at coordinate 15,888 of JAZLIN010000014.1, forward strand.
CGCACTGTACGTCAACGGCGAGTTTGCCGTCAGGACTGACAGTCTTGGCAGTAGCTGTAGTTGCTGCAAGGGCAGCAAGAAGGGTTAGTGTTGATACTTTCATTTCTATTGCTTGTTTTACTTTACGTTAATTTGGAATGGTGTGGCAGGCAGCTGCTGCTTGTTGCGTAGGTTAGCCTTGACAGGGTTGTCCTTCCATGCGTAGCGCACGGTAGTCTCACCTTGTGGCATGTCAACATCTTTGCAGTCGATGGTAACTTTGTTGCCGTCAGCTTTGCCTGAGACATTATGGAAATGCCCGTCAGCGCCCTTTACCTCCAGTTCGCATACAGCGTCACATTTCTCCAGTGGCTGATCCATGGTGATAACAATCTGTTCAGAACCGGCGAATGCCGATGAGAGAGGCTGAGGAGTAAGAGCATTCTTCTTGCCGAATACAGTATTCATGAGTCCCATAGCACAGCGCTCAGCCACCTCGCGTTTGCGCAGGGGATGGATGTCTGATGCCTCACCAAGGTCTATGTTCACTGTTAATGTGGTATATGGGTCGCTGAGTGCAACCTGGCGCTGCTGTTCGCGCAGTGAAGCCCATGAACTGCGCTCCTGTGGTTTGTCAGAAGGCTCCATGTAGTTAGCAAGCTGTACGATTGTGAATGGAAGATCGTTGCGATTCCACAACTGGCGCCATCCACCGATGAGCATGTGTAGATATTTGTCATAGTCACCCTGTCCGGCATTTGACTCACCCTGATACCATACCATGCCAGAGAGAGCATAAGGAGCAACAGGGTGTAGCATGCCGTTGTAGAGCACAGAAGCCTGATTGTTGGTGTCGAGGCGACCGCCTAGAGGACCTTCCATCATGAGCGAGCCCTTGTGCATGAGCCAGTCAGTAGAAGTAGGGATGGCTGATAATCCATCTTCGAATACAATCTCATGTGGTTTGTTCTTGAAGAAATTAGCCATACCGCTCTTACAGATGAGTCGTACGGTAATAACGTTGTCGCCCTCATGCAGCAGACCTGCAGGGATAGGGTAGCGGCGAGGAGGGTACTGGTAGTAGGTCACACCGACCTGTTTGCCGTTGACGTAGGTATAGTCCATGTCATGGAATGTGCCTATGAACATCGTTGCAGGCTTGCCGGCATGTGCGGCATCCACCTGTATATGCTGGCGCAGCCACATGCTGCCGATGATAGGACGTCCGTTATGGCGTGCCCAGGCGTTGTTGTCATCCTGACTGAATGTCTGCCATGCAGAGTCGTCATAGTCCTCTTTCTCGAAGACTCCATATCCTGGATCCGTCTGGTTCATAGCATTCATCCATACATCACCGGCACGGTTGTTGGCCTTGGACATATAGTCAATGTACTGCTGGTCGGTATAGAGCAGATACTTAGTGTATAGATGTTGTGCTTCCTGTGAGGTGGCTCCGTATGCTTTGACAGAGTCGATGTCCACCCATGCCTGTATAGGACTGCCGCCGAGGCTGCACTGTATGATGCCCTGTGGCACGCCTGTCTCCTTGTACATCTTCTGACCGAGGAAGTATCCAAGAGCAGAGAATCCCCATGCGTTTTCCTTGCTGAGGTGTTTCCAACTAGTGCGTGCCACGTCATCCTTACGCTCAGTGGCAGGAGTGGTGAATATGCGGAAGAGGCGTATGTTGTCATTGCTGTAAGAGTCAATGTCCTTGGCATACTGTGGATAGACGCGTTCTATGTGCACATCCACGTTAGACTGGCCGGAGCAAAGCCATACATCGCCCACCATGACATCTTCGAGTGTTATGGCATCGGCAGCATTGCCCTTGATGGTCATGGTGTAAGGACCGCCGGCTTTCTGCTTAGGGAGGCTGACGCTCCATTTACCGTCAGTACCAGCGGTGGCGGAATAATCTTTGCCACGGAATGTGACTGTAACGTTTTCGCCTTTGTCTGCTGTACCCCATACAGGGATGGTCTGATTACGCTGTAGAACCATGCCCGACTGAAACAACTGTGGTAGTTTTATGCCTGCCGTAGAAGCCAGTGTGAAGAGTAGGAGTAGGGTAGTAGAAATCAATCTTAAGTGAAATTTCTTTGTCATAGATAGTAGGAATTGTAAGTTTTTAAAGCGAAAAAGCTCCCTCCAACTCCATTGCATAATGGAGCAGAGAGAGCCTTTAGGCTTTTATAATAATATGTTATGTTTGTACATTTTACTTACTTGATAGGCAGATACCAGTTCTTCTGATCCATGAGGAGGTCATAGATGCGCTTATCCATCACGGTGTTCTTGTCATCGCAGTTACGCTTGGCAATAGGAGTAGCCAGATAAGAAGGATCATTACGGCGCATAGCTACGCGCATAAGGTCGTAGTAACGCTTACCCTCAAACATGGTCTCGAGTGCCATCTCGTTGATGATCATATCCTCAAGGAGAGGTATCTGGTATTTTACGGTGTCAGCGTATGATGCAAGTTCTGTCTCAGGCTGTGGCAGTACGTACAAGGTATCGCAATCAACGTCACCGCAACCACGCTTACGTATGCTCATGGTCGTCGTTTCATCAAAGTAGAGGTTATTCCATGTATGGAAAGCAGCAGCGGATGTGCGTTCTGCCTCAGAGATATAACGCTCGATATTCTGCTCCGTCAGACCATACTTAAGTATGCAGAATGCAGTCTCTGGATAACCAGCGCGGCAGAGAGCCTCGGCAAACATCAGATAGACATACTGCAGACGGTAAATTACAGGAAGTGTCTTATAGATATATGTTCTTTCCTTTGCATAAGGAGAGTTTGCACTTACATTGGCCCAACCCTTATCGTAGGAACCTGCAAGGCGGAGATCTCCAGCGTATGTTACATCATACAGACCAGTCTTTGGTACGTAGATGGTGTCCTTCTTACCACCGGCACTCTCTAAGAGATAAACATAGTTCTGGCTTTTGCTGAATGCAAAGAGAGCATTGGAAGGAACTACCTGTGCATAATAGTTGTTGTTGATGGTTGATGCATATACATCTTCCAAGTAGCTCTTGGTACCTTCAAGTTCGGTACTCTCCATAGGTATGAAGGTAAGGATGTCGTTATAATCCCAATCAGTACAGCTGTACAGATAAGAAGATGTACCAGGGAGTTTGTTTGTGAAATCATTATCAGTGGCAACCCATGAAGCTCTGTATTTTCCTGTATATCTTGGTTGGTTGGTATTGGTGAGGAAGTCATAGAAATACTTTGCTGCCTCATTGTAACGTCCAGTCCAGAGACACATCTCACCGAGGAGCACGCGGGTTGGGATGTAGAAATACTTAGAAGAGACACCGTTGATATCCCTATACTGTGGCAAGTCCTTGTCTATGCAGTCCTGCAGGTCCTTGATAAAGAAATCGCAAATCTCGTTGATGTCCGAGTAATTCATATTTACAGCCTCCTGTGCTTCCTTCTCTGTGAGCAAAGGTTTAAGTACAAGAGGTACCTTGCCATAGGTCTTAGCGAGCTGAAGGTATGTCCATGCACGGTAAGTCTTGATGGCAGCAAAATCCTTCTCGAAAATCTTCTTGCCCAGGCGTGAGAGGGCGGTGTCAGCATTCTCTATGAAGTAGTTGCAGTTGTTGACGATGGCATAGTAATCAGAGATATTGCAGTAAGGGCTCTCGCCAGAGAAATCGAAGTTAGCGAGTTTCTTTACAGCGGTAGTAGCCCTGTCATTGACAGCGAGCTGGTCGCTGCGCAGTTCGCTGATGAGGACGTTGCGGTCAGCGACGATCTGCATCTTGCTGATGACACCCATTACGCTTGAGAGAGTGTCCTGTGCGGTGTTCAGTTTATGGTCATCGACAAACGCGTAGAGTTCGCTGTCTGTGTCAAGCATATCACCGCATGATGCGAGGCTCCCGCTCATTCCCATAACGGGAATGGCAAGGAGTGCGATCTTGATATATTTCTTTATTGTATTCATAGCTTTATATTTCTGTAATTACAAGTTAATCTTTACGCCCATAGCGAATGAACGTCCCTTACCGAGGAGACCGCGGTCAATGCCCTGTGCGAGTGCGTTGTTGGACAGAGTGCAGTCAGGATTGCTACCGAGGTACTTGGTGATGGTGAAGAGATTCTGTGCGCTACCCCATACGGTGATACCCTGCAGGAAGGTGTGGTTGATAGGAAGAGTGTAGCTCAGTGTGACGTCGCTCATGCGGAGATAGCTGCCATCCTCAATCCAGCGGTCACTGAATCGGCTGTTGCCGTTAGGATCCTGATATGAGATGCGTGGCATATCTGTCACCTGACCTTCTGTAGTCCAGCGTCTTGACATTGCTGTAGTCTGGTTGAAGAAGTACTTGCCGCTCTCAAGGATGCTACGCTCATAGTTGTAGATGTCATTGCCGAGAGAGTAGTTGAAGGTGATGTCAAGAGTCCACTTTTTCCAGTTCAGATGGCTGTAGATGTTACCGTAGATATCAGGATTTGGATTACCGATGACTACGCGGTCGTTGTCATTGATCTCGTGGTTGCCGTCCTGGTCTATGAACTTCATGTCGCCAGCCTGGAAGTTTATCTGCTTACCGCTCTCATCTACATAGTAGTTGGCTGTAGACTTAGCCTCTGCAGAAGAAGCATACACACCATTAGTGCGGTAACCATAGAACATTCCGATTGGTGAACCAACCTTGGTGATTATGTTGGCACCATATATATTAGTGATTACGTTATCAGTCTTGAGAGCAGTGACCTTGTTGTCATAGTGACCAACAGAGAAACCGAGCTCCCAGTGCCAGTTGTTGCAGTTGATGACTTTTCCGCTGAGAGCGAAGTCGAAGCCCTTGTTTTCGAGTTTGCCATCATTACCCCAGTTCTCCTTGAGGCCAGAAGTCCAAGCCATCTGTGAGAGAGTGAGCAGGTTATTGGTCCAAGACTTGTATATATTGAATGTGGCATGAATGCGGTTGTTTACGAAGTTACCCTCGATGCCAGCATTTACCTTCTTTGTAGTCTCCCACTTGAGGGTGCTGTTACCAACGTTGTCCAGAACGATACCATTGATAGTAGTGCCGAGCATGTTCTTTGATACAAAGTAAGAACGTGATGCGGTAGCATTGATATCGTCGTTACCTGATACATCAAATCCTGCATTGACGCGAAGGTAGTTTACACCAGTGGTCTTAGGGAACCATTTCTCGTTGGTGAGAACGTAAGAGCCCTGTACACTAGGGAATATACCCCATACGGTGCCGAAAGCCTTGAGTCCGTCAACCTCCTTGCCGAAGCGTGAAGAAGCCTGTGCTGAAAGAATGGCTGTGAGGTAGTACTTCTCAGCATAGTTATATGCAGCCGATGCGTACCATGTGATGTCGGTATATTTGTCATCCACACCCTGTGTCTGCTTGTGGCTGAGGGCAGGTGAGAGGTTTGGCGTCTTATCATTACCGGTATTCATACCCCACTGAGCATTGAGCTTGTATGCGCTGTTCATATAGCGTACACCAGTAAAGAGTTCGATTGCATGAGCATTGTATCGGTTGTCCCATGTCAGACGTGTGTCGCTCTGGATAGAGTTCTGGCGAGCAGCGAGACTCTTCTTGATGTTGTCTTCATAGATGCGCTCTGATGTGCCAGGGATGCGATAGCCAGGCATACCCTCGATAGGAAGATAGTACTCCTCGTTGGTATTTACCAGTGTGAAGTTGAATGCCTCAGAGAGTTTGAGGTGCTTGTTGAACTGGTAAGTTGGAGTGACAGAGAACATCACGAGGCGGTTGCCGAATGTGTTACAGTTACGTCCCTCACCGTAGAGCAGTATGCTTGCAGGGTTAGCAAGGCTTCTGTCGTTGGTGATGATACTGTTCTGCAGATAGTCATCAGCAATAGAGAGGTAACTACTCAGGTTGCCATTGATATCGTAAGCATAAGGCGAGAGGAATGGAGCCTTGATGAGCGAGAGGAAGCTCGGTGATGTGATAGAAGTCTCATCAACGTTCTCGGTCGTACCAAGATCGCGGAGATTGCGGTTTACATCGCTGAAAGAAGCATCAAAGCGAACGTTGAGATTCTTGAGAATCTGTATGTCGGTATTCAGACGCATGTCAAAGCGAGAGAAGTCGTTGCGCTTGAGAGGGCTGTCAGCGAGAGAGTAACCTACGCTGAGGTTGTAGTTGGCTACATCGTCACCACCCTGTACGTTGATGCCATACTGCTGTGCGAAGGCATTCTCGTAAGCTTCCTTCTTCCAGTCGGTATTATTATGGTACATAGGGTAGTAGTAATATGTAGGATCATCTACCAGCATCTTCATACCAGAGATATCAGATACCTGCTGTGAAAGCATTTCCGTAGCGTAGGTACGGTAATCGGAAGCGTTCATCATATCAGGAGTGGTAGGCAACAGCTGATATTTGCCGCCTATAGTCACGTCAATCTTGGTTGCCATGCTGCGGTTACGCTTTGTGGTAATCATGATGACTCCATTGGCACCCTTGGCACCATAGAGAGCTGTACCATTCTTCAGGACCTCAACCTTGTCAATATCGTTGACATTGATGTTAGCGAGGAGGTTGTTGAAGTATCCATCGTGCAGTGCGCTGCTGTCATACTTCATATCCATGATGACACCATCAACGACGATGAGAGGCTGTGCATTGGCACTGATAGAGTTGAGGCCTCCGATAAACATTGCGTTGCCCATGCCGTCATTACCGCCGCGGCTTACTGCTCTGACATCTGCACCCAGACGCTGCTGAATCAATGGGTCGATGCTCACTTCTACGTTATTGTCAAAGCCTGAAGCTTTTGATGAGCGCAGGGCATTGGTCTTGTCAGTATAGCTGCTGGAGAATGCGTTGCTGTACATCTCTGCATTCACCTCATCAGTATTTTTACCGATAGCCACCTGCTGAGGAGCTGCACCATCGAGAGTCATATATACGCTGGTGATGTATTCAGGTACCTCCTTGATGGTATATACACCTTCTGTATTGGTCATGGCAGAGAAGCGTGGGTTACCGTATGCTTTCACTTGAACGCCGGCAAGAGGCTTGCCAGTAGCGGCGTCTGTCACCCTACCGCTGATATCGGTAGCTGAAGCACCGACTGCAGCGAGGAGAGTCAAAGGCATTGTAAGAAGCAGTTTCTTTGCAATGCACTTGTTGTATATAGGATTAAAAGTAATCATACTTTTCTTAGTTTGTTTTTTATGATTTGACATTTCCTTATCGCGGCATTAGTCTTTTGGTCTGAGGAAGATGCAATCAAGATACATCTCATTGTCACTTGATGCCTGCTGCTGCTTGGTAATGTTAGTCTTTAATGTGATGCTTATCTTGTCGTTTGTCATATCGTAGTTGCATGCAGGGAATACGAAATCCTCTGCGACTACGATTGTGTCAACCTTGGCCTTGTCAGTAGTAAAGGTCTTCTTGTTCTCACAGTCGAAAGTCTGTGCTACACCGTTTTCATCAAAATAGTTGATGGTAGCCTGGAAACGGCAAGTCTTTGATGCCAGTCCCATGACTGTCTTAGGCAGTACCACTACACATACATCATATTTGCCAGCGAAAGTGTTTGCGAGCTTATACTTGAGGCTCCATGCCACAGTCTTTGAGTTTGGTACTACGTCGAGGAAAGCTCCCTTTGATATACTGTCGCCACTTACTGTCATGGTCAGCAACTGACACTTCTCGTTCTCAATGACATTCCATGTGCTCTCCATTTCATATTCCAGTTTTCTGAAATATGTCTGCTTAGCATCGATAGGCCATTCGTCATAATAATAGATAGTACCGTTACTACACTTGATAGAGTCTGTAGCGCTGCCGAAGAGACCTGTAGCCTTGTCGTATGGATTCTTGAATACGCCATACTGTGGCTGAGTCTTGTTATACCATCTGCTTACTACGCTGTCCTGTGGACTAGCCTGAATGGTCTTACTGAATACAAGGTTTTCGAGGAACCACTCGTTAGCCCAGAATCTCTGGAGAGAGTCACCCTTTTCTATGTCGTTGCTGTATTTGAAGTGTGCGTAAGCCTCGTCCATAGCTTTCTCCCATGCCTTCTGACTTGGAACAGCCATCCAGTATGTAGAGTCCTCGCTGTTGAGAAGACCTATGTAGTTCATGAGTTTGTTGTCTTCGTATGTCACAGAATCGACATAAACCTTGATACCATCAACGATACCGCTGCTGATACTTGCCTCTTCATTAAAGTGGTCTTCGTTGAAGCCCTTGAGTATATTGCCCAGTCCTGTGAAACGGTCGTCAGAGGTGAAGGTCTCATAGATGGTCTTCATGTAAGGCAGTGGCTTTTCGATGACGTGGAGTACGCCATTGCGTGAATGAAGGTCTGTGCTCTTGAAGGCAATGCCGTTGGCAGAAGTCTCGTTGACGTCAACATACTTGTTGTTGAGCATGCGGAGTTTCTGTTCGGTAGCAGACTGAGGTGCATCTACTATGTGGTTGAGGACGAAGAACTGCTCTACCATAGAGTCACCCTCGTTGGTCTGGAGCTGATTCAGGAGAGCCTGCTTGTCGAATGTACCGTTTACCGGTGCGAAGACTGTTAGCGAACGATTACCGTTGATATAGTCGGAGTAGCTAACGGAAGTCTTCTTGTGGTGACGGAAAACCTTTGTGTTAGAGAGAACCTCAGCGAAATCAGAAAGTTCAGGACGCTGCTGTATCATCTCCCAGATGGTTGCGCTGTTGCCAGCACTTGCGCTGTCGGCATAATGGTCGTCCCAGTCAGAACAGCTGGTCATCATGGCAACAGACGAGCACACTGCCAGCTGGAGTGCAAGGAAGATTGACTTCCTTGTACTCTTGCCGATCAGAGTCGCTTTGTTGTATATCTTGTTAAAAGTAATCATACTTTTTTCTTTTTTTACTGATTATCGATTAAATAGTTAAATACCTCAATCGATTAATAAATTGTAGATAGTAAATAAGTGAATGGTAAATCTGCAAGAATGATGCAGGTTAGTGTCTGTCTTCACCTTCGGGACTAGCATAAACGCTCTTAGGACAGAGTTCGATATAGTCGAATGACCATTCTGCATTGCCTTCGAGTACCTGACGGAAGCGGAGCCAGTATTCACCACCCTCAGAGAACTGTGCTGTGGTGAGTATGCGGCGCACGTGCTCAGGAGCATCCACGCGGAAGTTAGTAGCGCCAGGCTTGCCGTAAGAGTCCATACCCTTCATGAATCCGCGGTTGTGGAGAGCCTTGTCCTGTGCGGTGTTAGCCTCATCATCGTCAGTATCAGCCTCGACACCGATTTCTGGTGCCCATGAACCGATACGCAGGTCAACAGGAATGCCGCAAGGTTCGTTGTTGAGATATACCTGTACTACACCACGCTCATCGCTGGCTACGTATCCCAAGCGAATTTCGTAGAGTCCTGGAGGAGGGCAAGGCAGTTTGATTTGAACGTCATACTGACCCTTGATAGCAACGGCATTGCCGAGGTAAGAACTCCACCACACGTTATCACAGTGAACAGCCACGAATGTCTCAGGAGTTGTCTTCCAGTTCTTGATGAATCCGTTCTTCATAGCGAAGAGGTAGTTCTCATCCCATCCTAGATTACCGCGTGCACCCTGGTTCATGAAGTCTGCGCAGAGTGTAGTTGCGTCGATACGCATACGGCAGTTGAGAACCTTGTCACGTACGTTGGTATCATACTTCAAGATGTCATCGATATAGAAGTAACGTCCGTTGAGGGATACCTGATTGTGCTTGCCACTCTCAGAGTCTGTATATACTCTCACGCCCTTACAGCCTGATACGTATTTATTCTTGAGACCCTTGCGGTTAGCATAGAGCTGACCATTGGCGCGGCAGAAGCGGAGCATGGTACCAGGGCACATGGTCTCCCAGAAGTCTTCTGCATCAGCGATGTCAGTGCGGCAGCAGGTGGTGAGCACTTCGCCTGAAGGAGCCCAGTCACCATAGTTACCCATACGGTCAAAGAGGTGGTAGCTCACGAAACGGTTGAGAGGATTCTTTCTGTTCTTGTAGTCATCGTCGTAGAGGCCAGCATCTTCAGGATAAGTCTCATTATATACCTTCTTTGCGTATTCAATGAGGTCATCGATGGTGTAGATGCCATGCTTATTGAAGATGGAATCAGGCTCAATGAATGCTGTGAACTTGAAGAAACGCTTCTCTGGATAGTGTGCTACCATGTCCTTACCACCGAATCGGATGTTAGGGACACCCTTTGTTACAGAGTCATCATCGCAATAGTAACTATTGTCGATGTATGCTGAGAGAGAGTCCTTCATGTTGGTGAGGAAGAGTGCTTCTGTGAAGATTTTGATGCTCTCGTCCTCAAGCATGAGGTCAGGGAGGTAAAGGTTGCTGGCTGCCAGTACGCGGTCAATCACGTGAACCACACCATTGGTAACGGAGTCATCCTTATGTGTAATCTCGGAACGCTTGTTGACGAAGAGTTTTACCTTCTTGTCTCCGGTAGAAGATACCGAACTGTCGCAAGTGATTACGAGGTAGCGGTCATCCATGTTCATTGCAGGGAGGGCACCGTCACTGTAGTCGGTAGTGAAGTAAGCACCCTTGCTGACGATGTGGTTACGAGCGATGGTATCGCAGGTCTTAACAGGAATCTCGTCGATGCTTGCGTAATGATTCTCTTCGAGATATTTCTTTACGGCATCATTGTCTGGTGCGAATACAGTATATGTACCGTATGTGGAAAGTGTACTGAAATAGTTAGCTTTCTCCAGTATTCCCTGGAAGAGGCTGAAGCTCTCAGGATTATCAGAGATGAGCTGGGCTGCAGTACGTTTCGATGCCTTATAGTAGGCAGAATTGTCGAAGTCATCATCCGTACAGCTGGTCAGTGAACCTGCCAGTGCTGCAACTGCCAATGAGAGGGCAGGGAGTATGTTGCGCATCTTGCGCAGACATCCGTTGACTTCTGTCATCTTACTGTTTATGTTGCCAAAAGTAATCATACTTTCTGTATTTTATTTATTGTGTAACAATTTTTATTTTATGAAATCCTCCGTATCTCCGTATGCAGGATTCTGCTTGAGATTTGGATTAAGTTTCAGCTCTTCTCTGTTGTATGGGAAGAAGATGTAGTCAGGATCGCTGAGGCGGATCTTGATAGCATTTACATTCTCCTGATACTTGGTAGTAGCTTCCGAAGTGAGGAACTGTGTGTTGCCATCGCGAAGTGAAACGCGTACGAGGTCAAACCATCTCTTGCCTTCGAACATGAATTCGCGGTTGCGCTCATCCATGAGGAGTTTCTCCATCTTCTTCTGGCTAGAGTTGTAGTTGGTATAAACCAGAGTGTCCTTGTCAGACTTAGATATGAGATGGCGTGCGCGCTTGTTGACAGAGTTGATGAGGCTGAATGCCTCTTCGAACTTTGAATCACCCATCATGATGAGGGCTTCTGCCTTCATGAGCATCACGTCAGTCAGTCTATAGACTATCCACTGAGAGAATTTGTTGCCTCGCAAAGATGTAGAGAGCTTGAGACTCTTCTCATCCGAGATGTTAGTGGTAGTGAGAGTTACAGAAGTATTGACATACTTTGTGATGTTGTACTTACTGCTGGTATGTCCGATGTTCTCATATACGCGGCAGTCGTTCTTGTCCCAGAGTTCGCAGTTGCCCAGAGCGGCATCCTTGCGGAGATGGTCAGGAGCAGAGAGGTTGCCGAGAGGCTGGCTGCCTGTGCCGAAGCATGTTGCAACGTAATCGTTGTCGATTGCCTGGTTGTTTCTGAAATAGAGTTCAAAGAGACTTTCGAATGAGTGACCTGTACCGAAAATCTGGTTGTATGCTGTACCGCAGGTTGTGCTGCCTTCAGTCTTCTCCAGTATGAGAGGTATTCCGTTGAAGTCGCCCATGTCGTGCAGGTCACCGAGCTTCTCTTTCTTCAGCTTATACTGTTCCTTCTTGAATTCAATCACCTTGTCGCAATAATCAACAGTTGCCTGATAGTTGCCGCGCCAGAGGTTGAGGTCTGCAAGGAGTGCATAGATAGCTACGCGTGTCACACGTGAGTTGTTCTCGTATGCTCTGGTTGATGCTGTGGTATTCATCATCTCGCTATCATCGATATAGCGCTTTACAGCCCAGTTCTCTACCTTCTTAAGGTCATCGATAAGCATATCGAGAGCATCGTTCATCTTTGTAGGAGCAAGTTGGTAGTCCTTAAGGTCGTCGATGCTTGGTTCGAAGGAAACAGGCACATCACGGAATGTACGTATGAGATAGAAGTAGCAAAGGTCGCGGAGGAATGTTGCCTCGGCAATGTTTGCCTGCATCTCTGATACTGTATAGTTAGGGTCTTTCTCGTTTACCTGTGGAGCATAGTGGCACACCGTATTGCAGTAGTTGATGGTGGTGTACATTATGTCCCATTTGGTATAGGAGTTTGTAGGGAGGATATTCTCCTTTAGTATCTCTGTGAGATCGTAAGGAGCATTGTTGCCCTGAACCATGTTCTCGGATCTTACCTCGCCCCAGAGTCCCATGCGTCTGATACTCTCCTTTGATTCGAGTGACTCGTAACAACTGTTGAGTACGCTGGTGACGTCATTTTTCTTTGTCCAGTATTTCTCGAGCACCACATCGTTGAGAGGCAGCGTGTCGAGGAAGTCGTTGCAGGAAGTCATCATCATTGCACCAGCTGCGATGATGGTAGCATTAAGGGTAAGGAGTCTTACCTTTCCTGCACCTTTTTTATATATTTGCTTAAGAGTAGTCATACTTTTAATTATCTTAGCTTATTGTGAATGATGTTTAGAACTGTATGCTGAGTCCGGCTGTGATAGACTTTGCTCTTGGTGTCTGAGCATTATCTGTTGTTACGCCGTAGCCTCCGTAGCCAACCTCAGGGTCTGAACCAGAATACTTGGTGAGACAGAATACATTGTTAGCCGAGACATTGAATGAAACACTGCCGAGACCAAGCTTCTTGACAAACTTCTGTGGGAAAGCGTAGCTGAGGTTGGTGTAGTTCAGACGGATGAATGAACCGTCCTCTACGAAACGGTCACTGCCGAGGTAGTTGTAACCATACTTATGGAGTGCGCGAGGTATCTCTACGATATCACCCTCTACGCGCCAGCGGTGGTTGACAGCGCGGCTCTGGTTATTGTTGTTGTACATGCTCTCTGCATTCATACGGTTACCGTTGACGATCTTGTTGCCGTAACGGAAGTTGAACTGGTTGTTGAGCATCCATCTGCCGAACTTGAACTTGATACCGAAACCACCAGTAACCTTAGGGAGTGAAGAACCGAGATATACGATATCGAGCTCATTGATGGTACCGTCGTGGTTGATGTCCTCGTAGATGGCATCACCGCCCTTGAACTCATATTCCGCTGTTGTGCCGTAGCAGAAAGTCATTGGTTTGGTGTGTCCCTTGTTGTCCTTGATTACAACATTGTTCTCGTCGCGTACTACAGGAGCATTAGGACCGCTTACGCCCTTGACCTCTTCGTCGGTATATTCAGTGTATTGATATACGCCCTTGTAGCGGAAACCGTAGATGGAACCGAATGGTCTGTCAATCTCTACACGTGTCTGGTAGGTGCCGTTAGAACGAGAGAAGTCGTGGTTGAGAGTAGCGAGGCAAGTCTCATCCATCTCTGTGATGACGTTCTTGTTGTTGGCGAATGTAACGTTGAAGTCGATGCCGAACTTGTTAATCTTGACGAGGTTGTTGGTGTTGATATTGAACTCCCAGCCAGTGTTCTCCATCTTACCTACGTTATCGTAAGCCAACTGAGTGTAACCGGAAGAAGTAGGAATCTTTCTGTCTCTCATCAGAAGGTCAGAGGTGTACTGCTTATAGATTTCTACGTTACCGGTAATCTTGTCGGAGAGGAAACCGAAGTCAAAACCGAGGTTGTATGTCTTCTTCGTCTCCCACTTCAGTTTCTTCAGCTGTATGTTCTGTGGATGTGTAGAACCGCTGCCCATATAGCCGTTACCGTTAGAGTACTTACTGAAGTAGAGGTAATCGCCACCAGGCTGCTGACCTACTATACCCCAACCTGGACGTACAGAAAGCATAGACAGCCAAGGCAGCTTCTCCTTTACGCCTGGCTCATTGCTGATGTTCCAACGCAGAGAGACTGCTGGGAACATACCCCAACGCTTGTCAGGACCGAACTTGGTGCTACCGTCGCGACGCAGAGAGAAGTCGAACATATAGCGAGACTTCCATGCGTAGTGCATAGAGTATGTGAAGTAGAGCGAACGCCACTGACCTGCAGAACTGCTGAACGAGTCGCCGATGTTACCAGGAGCACCTGTGCTGATGATATTGTTTGGCAGACCATACTTAGAGGTGTTCTGTGTGCTTGAGCTACCATCGGTCAACTGTCCGCGGAGCATCATCATCAGAGAGTGGTCAGTGTTGGTGAAATGAGGTACGAATGTCAGAGTGTGAGTGGTGGTGATACCAAGACTCTTGTAAGAACTTGCAGTAGATTTGTTGGAGTTCTTGTTACTCCAGTCTCTTACGTTGAAGATACTTGGGAGGAAAGTATCTACATACTCGTTGAAGATATCGAATACGATCTTACCCTCATACTTCAATTGAGTCTTATCCTCTTCCACACCCAGAAGGTTATACACGATTTGGAACTCAGGAGATATCTTGTAGCTTGACTTGTTATTGCTAGCGAGGTGAGCCAGGGCTACAGGGTTCTTCTGGTCGATCTGGTCAGAGAACTCTGGTGAGATACTTACAGGGATGTTGTAGAAGTTATCCATCTGGTTACCATCGAGGTCACGCTCATAGATAGGGAGGTTAGGCATACGGCTGTATGCTATGCCGAGCAATCCTTCATAGTTCTGCTGGTTCTTGGTGTATGTGAATGCCAGGTTGGTGACAATCTTGATACGGTCAGATACCAGATAGTCCAGAGCTACACGTGACGTGATACGGTCCAGACACTGCTTGATGATAGAACCCGTCTCATGGTCATAACCAGCACCGATACGGTAGTTAGCCTTCTCACCACCACCAGTCAGAGAGATGTAGTGGTTCTGGCGCCAACCGGTCTGCTGTACAGACTTGATCCAGTCGGTATTGTTGTCATAGTTATGCCATCCGTTAGGGTTACTCTTGTCGTAGTTCAGTTCGATGATGTCACTCGCTGTGCTGGAGAGGCGAGGATTGAAATAAGCCTCTTTCATCAGCATGGTATATTCGTCACCGGTAAGCATCTCGTAGCCCTTTGGCTGCCATGTGCCAGTCAGACGGTAGCTGTATGTCACCTTAGTCTTACCGCGTGAACCACGCTTGAGCTTGATTTCGATTACACCATTTGCACCCTGCGAACCCCATATAGCTGTAGCTGCAGCATCCTTGAGTACGCTGATGCTCTCGATGTCCTCAGGATTTACGTTGAGGAGCTCAGCAAACTTCTCATCATTGGCAGATGAAATATCGATGTTGCTGTTGCGGTCACTCTCCCATACGTTGCCGTCAACAACGATGAGCGGTTCAGTGTTACTGTTGATACTGCTCACACCACGGAGACGCATAGAGGTACCGGAACCCAGGTTACCACTGTTGGCTACGATGTCAAGACCTGCGATACGTCCCTGCAGAGCTTCGTCGATAGTAGTCATTGCCAGACCTTCAAACTCCTTTGTAGAGATAGTCTGGTTAGCGGTAGATAACTGATCCTGAGGGATGTTAAGGCCAGAACCATTATGACGGTTCTTGCTGACGATGGTGACTTCCTTCAGACTTGTCAGGTCTTCGAGGGTGATGTTGTATTCCGTCCCCTTGATATTGACAGTCTTGGTCTTGAGACCCACATAGCTGAAACGCAGCTTATGCTTAGGGTCCTTGATCTTGAATGAGAAGTTACCATTCATATCTGTATTTGTAGAACTGACGATACGGTTAGCACCGTCAATCTCCACTACGTTAGCCATCATGATAGGGCCGAGAGCATCACTCACGGTACCCGTAACCATGTCGCCAGCCTCTTGCGCTGATACTGTGCCAGCAGCAAGAAGTGAGAGGGAAGCCGTAAGGAATGCTCCCTTGGCTTTGCCTGCTACACCTTTTTTATATATATTATTAAAAGCTGTCATACTTTTTTTCTATATAACAATAGTTATTTACGAATCGTTGTTAATTGTTAACTGTTAATTGTTAACTGTTAACTATTCTGTTTATTTTTTCAGCACTCCATCTATCTGGTGTATTACGATGGTTGATGTGGTATATACACCCGAAGCCTCTTCTGCATTCATGTTGTTGAGTATGTACTCGCGAGCCTGCAGGTTGTAGAGTCCCTTGCTCCTATCCACCATTACGGCAGGAGCATCGGCTCTGTTGACAGTACGTATCTCTATGTTGTTGTCTGTCAGAGTAGTGTAGAGTCTTTCAAACTTTCCGGTGTTCTCATTGATGAGTGATGTCTCATAACCATCGCGAGCCTGAGGCTTTGCACCGATGAAGAGAGAGTAGTCCTGGATGTGATAGCGCAGGAAGTTCTCTATGGCGAGTGAGTCTGCGGTCTTCTTCTTGAAGTCCTCCATCTCAGCAGCCTTATCTACATCTTCCCATGTAGGGAGCTTGCCTGCCTTCTGCATTTCCTTTATAGCATCGTTGGTAGGAATATATACGGTATAGTGATAGGTGTTGAATACGCTGAGGTTCTCACCGGCACAGGCATATTTCTTGTCGTGCAGCTGCTCCAGCATAGAACTGCCTTCAAACAATTTAGCCATTTCATAGAATTCATCGTGTTCGCGGAGAATGTCCATGACAGTCTTGTTCGTAGTCTGTATAGGCTCATCCTCAAGTACATAGACCTTACCGTTTCCATCCTTTGTCTGGTCATAGATGTCCTTCACGCGCAGTGGAGCCTGATTGTTGGAAGCCTGAAGGCTACCAGATACTGTCATGCCATTGATGCCGGCACTCACGTTGTTGACTTTAATCTCCTGACCACCCTTTGTGCGATAGTACTCATGGCCGTCCTCTACGTTGCCAATGACGATATGGTTGTCGAGGATATCCTTCAGACGTGCTCTCATGTGCTCATAGTCACGGTCTTCGCCGATACTGTCACCGATTTCGCCTGTCTCCTTATTATATTCATATACGGCAGCCCAAACAGGATTGGCAAGTCTCTCATCGTACTTGAAGCGATAGAGTTTAGTCTTTGCCTGACCGTAAGAGGTAGGGTCGATGTAGTTGTTGAGTGCCTCGTTGGTAGGGATGAAGAAACTATAGTAAGAGTTGAGCGAGTTAAGATATACGTTATACTGACATACACCCACAGCCCAGTCAATGATCTTCATGTTCTCGTTCACAACGGCAGGGTAGAGCACGCTGACGAATGAGGTAGGCGAGAATACCTTCTTGGTAAGATATACCGCACCGTTACAACTGAGGAACACGCTGTCGATCGCTGATTTACTTACGCCCATAGGGTCGTTGGCATCGTTGAGAATGCCGTCGAACTTGCTTGGTACGCTCTCTACGAATGATGAGAGCATATTGTTGTTGATGAGTTCCACGATTACGCGGTTAGGCACATTGTCCCATGTTTTATACTGATTCTTGAGTACGACGCCGGCGCCTTCGTTCCAATATTCGTCAAGGGCAGTGTTGGTTGGCACCATGAGCACTGCCATGTCTCTCTGCATTGCAGTGTTGGCATTAGGAATGGCGTTGCCTGTATAGTAAGCGTTCCATCCTGGATCAAACTTGAAGAGATCGGAAGACTTGTTGATGTTGAGGATAGAGGTAACTATTCTGTCCTTGTCATCCACTACTATAGGTGCGCCGCCGGCTGATTTCCTTGAGAAATAACGCTTCACGAATACAGAGTCCACATTTTTGTTGAACTGGTAGTTGTACTGTTCTGTGGTAGGCTGTCCTGCATAGAACGGAGTAGCAAATCTCTCAAGCATGCTGTAGAACATACTTGCCTGAGGTTTTTTTGATATCACCTCTGCCATGTTCTCCAGTGGCATGATGACATCCTCTACCTTGTGAATGAAGCCATTGCTACACTTGATGTTCTGCTGAGAAATCTTGATGCCGTTGACACTTGCGTCACCAGGCTTGCGTTCCGTAGTGTAGTTGTAGAGCCAGTTGTAGTCATCATTGGTGATCTTGTTGTTGCGCATCTGTGCCTCTATGAAGTGCAGCATAGGAGGGATGGTGTTGTCCTTCATGAGCACGATCTTGTCACGTTCAGCGAAACGCTTCCATGTATCGTTGTAGCGATACTCCTCAGGCTTCATGTTTGGCAGAGCGCTGGTGCTTACCACTGCGACAGAGTCATAGATAGTCTGCGAACTGGTACGTCTCATGCACTGTCCCTCAACCGGGCCTTCGATACTTGAAAGGTTGTTGATCTGATAGCTGTTGTTGATCATAGCACCGAGCAACAGCATTTTCTTCTGGGCGAGTGACAACTGCTCGTAGTTCTTTACGCCCCATGAGTTGTTGGTGTAGAATCTGGCGAATGCCTCGTCGTCTGCGACGAAGACGGTCTTCGAACCAGTCTTTGCCAGTACCTCCTTCAGCCCAAGATCATCAATCAGGCGAACGGTGTTCTTGAAATTGCCTGCTTCGTCCAGATAACTGTAGATGCTGGCACCCCATCCTTCAGGGTTCCTTTCATCCAAGTCATACTGATCACATGCTGTCATTCCGAACAGACATGCTGTTAGTGACACAGCCATTGCCGGTCCGTGCCATCCTCTTGAAAATAACTTTTTTTGTAAATTCATTTGGGTTAGAGATTTATTGTTGTTTATTGTTTCTTTTAAAGGGTAAATTTGAGTCAGTGACGACCCAGTTGTTAAATTTACTTGCAAAGTTACATTATATAATATAAATTGCGTTGTTATATTGTGTCTTGTACGTTTTATTTTATAACATTTTTACATTTTTATGCTGTTTTTGTTATTTTGGGTTTCTCAAATGTAACATAATTGACCTTTTCTATGTTACATTTTGAAAAGTTTTGCATAAAATATACATTATTTCAGAAAAAATGTGTAACTTTGCACCCGATTAATCAACTTCTCTATAAAATACAGCGTATCATCCCTATAAAGCCTTGATACGTCCTGAATATAAATATGGTAATTCTATTGTCGTCAGGCAAGGTGAAACTTGACCACTTACTAACGAAAAAAAAGATATTGAATATGGTGAGAGAATTTGCTTTTCACTCGTTATCGTGTATTTCCAAAGTCTGCGTAGTGTTGGCTATTCTGTTGTGTTCTGTGCGTTCCCACGCACAGATGGGTACATTGTTTGATTCCAATCAGCAGTTGAGCAGCAGTTTTGTTCATCAGGTATTCCAGGATAAGCTTGGCGTGATGTGGGTTCCTACGAATAACGGCCTTAACAGCTACGACGGTTATCGTTTCCGTAGATACTCCATAGCAGACGGTTTGCCGTCTGATAATATCAACTGTGTGGCACAGGATGCAAAGACAGGTGTCCTTTATATTGGTACCGTCAATGGTTTGACATATAGAACCGCCCAGCAGTTCAGCGAGGTTTATGATGATAACTTTGGTGTGCCTATCAGATGCTATATCATCTGCTTTGCCTATGCACCGGATGGAACTATATATGTCGGAACGTCTGGTGAGGGTCTTCTTCGTATCACTGCACCTGGTAAGGTGGAGCATATAGCTCCAAACATTCCCGATACGCGCTATAGCCGTAGTATATCCATCGACAGCAAGGGAGTGATATGGGTCTCTACAGACAAGAAGGGCATCATAGCAATCAAGCGCGATAAGGGATTGGACTACAAAGAGGTAAAGCGTATCAATCTCAATCCTCTTGGTGGTTTTGCGCTGCTATGTCATGACCATCGTGACAATCTGTATATTGGTTACATGAATGGTGGTATCTACCGCAATGAGACGATGATTCCTGGTTCGCAGAATGTCAGGGTCAATAACCTCACACGCAAGAAGGATGGCAATATATATGTAGGCACGGATGGTAATGGATTGAAACTGCTCAATACCAATACCTGCCTCATTGAGAACTCATATATATACAGCAACCAAGTGCGTATGGATCACACCAAGGTGTATGATGCCTATGAGGATCGCAACGGCAACCTTTGGCTTGCACTCTATCAAAAAGGTATATTTATGCAGCCATCGCCATCACCTTACTTTCACTATATCGGTAGTAAGCAGGGCGGTAACAGTCTCATTGGCGATGCCTGTATCATGACAATATACAAGACCAGCAACGGACTGCTATGGGTGGCTACCGATTGTGACGGTCTCTATTGCATCAAGGACAACGTGCTCCTGCATCACTTTACAGACGGTCCTGATGGACAGGCTACCACCATCCTCACCATGATGGAGGATCGTGAGGGGCATCTCTGGGTAGGTACATATACCAAGGGCTTCGGATGGATAGACCAGCAGACAGGTGCATATCATCGAGATCCTCTGTCCATTGACAAGGCTAAGTCCGTCTTTGATCTGCGACAGGACTGCCTGGGACGTATCTGGGTAGGAACGCTCGGTGACGGTCTCTATTGCTATGAGCCTAAGACTGGCAAGTCGCAGCGTTATGGCAGTAGTGACGAGAATAAGAACTCCATCAGTAACAACTACATCCTTCAGATGGATATGTCGCCAGATGGCAAGACCATCTTCGTTGGTACAGCATCAGGTCTCTCGGCCGTTGATGTGATGAGTGGCAACTGTCTTAAGGTTATGGGTACCAATAAGATACTCTTCGGACAGCAGATTTATGCCATTAAATATACTCCGAAGAATGGTCTTTGGATAGGAACCGCAAAGGGTGCTTACCATTACACATCTGGTCACGGACTCCTCGTTGACCCTCAGACAGAAAAAGTCTATACTACTGAAGACGGTCTCCCTGGCATGCACGTTCTCTCTATTGAGGCAGACCGCCGTGGTGAGATGTGGATGAGTACCAACTTTGGTCTCTGTCACCTCAATGCCGGCAATAAGTCGTTTGACAGATTCTTTGCTTCCGACGGTCTTCAGGGCAATGAGTACAATGAGGGTGCGTCATTCACCGATGCACAAGGCATAATGTACTTTGGTGGTATTTCTGGCCTGTCATATTTCAATCCTTTGGCCGTAAAGCCACAGAATCGTCAGATGAAGGTCAACCTCATGCACATGCAGTTTGGCAATGAGCGAGTACGTGCCGGTATAGAGTCCGGCTACTACACCGTGTGTGA
This sequence comes from Prevotella sp., assembly GCA_045617365.1. Taxonomy (GTDB): domain Bacteria; phylum Bacteroidota; class Bacteroidia; order Bacteroidales; family Bacteroidaceae; genus Prevotella. The sequence goes on from JAZLIN010000014.1 coordinate 37,104, forward strand.
TACATTGATCAATGATGCCAAGCGTTTTGACTTCTATTATGATGACAACACCATCACCATGGATTTCTCTACGCTCATATATTCTGCCCATGAGCGTATCAGCTTTGCCTACAGCCTTAATGGAGGTAAGGACTGGGTCACTATGCCTCCCGGCAAGAATGAGCTCACACTTTCCAATATGCCTCCTGGCGACTACGACTTTCAGGTGGTAGCCATAGACAACGGTAAACGCTCCGAACCGAAGGAGTTCCTTATCGTCATACACAATGCATGGTACTTCACACCTTTGGCACGCCTGCTCTATCTGCTTCTCATCTGTGCAGCGGTGATGTGGTATATCAATAATGTGAAGGTACGTAACCGTGAGCGTCTCCGTCTGAAGGAGAGTATGCATGCAGAGGAACTCAATGAGCAGAAACTGCAGTCGTTTATCAATATCAGTCACGAGATACGTACACCTATGACTCTCATTGTGGCTCCTCTCCTGCAGTTGATGAAGGAAGACGAGGATGCCCATCGACAGTCAGCATACCAGGTGATACGTCGTAATACAGAGCGCATCCTTCATCTCGTCAATCAGATTATGGATATTCGTAAGATTGACAAGGGACAGATGGTGCTGCAGATGCAGCCTACCGAGATGTCTTCATTCGTACAGGATGTGCTGGAGACATTCAGTATGCAGGCTGTCAGCAAGTCCATTACGCTGGATTTCGTAAAATGCGACGTTGAGGCATGGATAGACCGTGCGCAGATGGACAAGATACTCATGAATCTCCTCTCAAATGCCTTCAAATACACTCCGAAGGGTGGTGTGATACGTGTCACGCTGGCTAAGGATGAGGATGAAAAGAATCTTACACTCTCTGTATTTGACAATGGAGAGAAGATACCAGAGAGTGACATAGAGCATATCTTCCAGCGATTCTATCAGTCTAAGACCAGCACCAACCATCATTCTACTGGTACTGGCGTGGGACTGGATCTCACTCGCTCGCTTGTGCTCCTGCATCATGGTAACATTGAGGTGCGCAATGTAGAGGAAGGTGTGGAGTTCTTAGTCACCATGCCATTGGGTAAGGACCACCTCAGTGAGGAAGAGATAGCTGAGTGGAACAATGCCGATGGTGCACCTGAGACACTCAAGCAGAATGACCCATTCTGTGCACTTGAGGATGAACTGTTGCATGCTGATACTGAGGAGCAGAACGATGAGGAAGAGTCTGGACCGCGTATAGTATCCAAGCGTCCTACCATAGTAGTGGTCGATGATGACGAAGAGATAAGACGTTATATCACCACCGAACTCACCACGACCTATCGTGTGCTCAGTTATAGCAATGGTGCTGATGCCTTGCCTGCAATCCTTCGTGAGATACCTCAGTTGGTTGTCTCTGATGTCATGATGCCGCTGATGGATGGTAACACGCTTTGCGCTAAGATCAAGGCGAATGTCAATACCAACCATATCCCTGTCATATTGCTCACTGCAAAGACTCGTGACGAGGATACCCTCGAGAGTCTGGAGACTGGTGCAGACCTCTATATGACGAAGCCATTCAATATGGATATCCTGCGCCGAAACATAGCCAATCTGCTCAGCACACGCAAACTCATGCAGAATAAGTTTACGGGTAAGGAGGATCAGAGCAATCAGATTGATGCGGTAGAGATAGAGAGTGCTGACGAGAAACTCCTTGCTCGCATCATGGCGGTTATCAATGAGAACCTGGGCAACAGTGATCTCAACATCGACATGCTCTGTCGTGAGGTTGGCATCAGCCGTGTGCACCTGCATCGTAAGATGAAGGAGATGACTAATCAGACACCACACGACTTCATCCGCAATCTCCGTATGAAGCAGGCTGCGCGTCTCCTGAAACGTAAGGGGCAGAGCATCACCGAGGTGCTTTACCACTGTGGTTTCAACAGTTCTACGTCATTCTCTACCATGTTCAAGAAAATGTACGGTATGTCGCCACGTGAATACCAGCGCCAGTTTGAGGAATCGTCAGACAATAAGTCCATCAGTTAAGTAGGGTGTCCAGTTTGTTGTTTTTTTTTCGGTCAAGAATTAGAGAATTATAGACGGGTTGATGAGCTGTCGAATAATTGTCTGGCGCACCACGTTTTGAATTAATGAGAAATTTTAGAATTCTTAGCGCAATGCGACGCTTTTCTCTGTTTCTTAAAAATTCAATATAGAGATTACGTTCTCTAATTCTTGACAGAAAAAAGAACTTAGAACTGGACACCCTCTCAGTTAGTGATGATAAAGTAAAAGCGTACCAAGTTATCAAAAAATTTTGTACCAAGTTATTTTTTATCATCACTTAAGTATTGACAATACTGTATATTGCTAAGTGCCATAGATATTATGGAATGGCTCTGCTGTATATTATGACTGATACTGTTCCCTTGTAAAGTGGCGAAGTTTCACCTGCGTGCGTAATATATTCTCTTATAGCCGGTAAAAGGGTGACAGTTTAAACATATAGTGTCACCAGAGTGTTGTGGAAGTGTCACCTGTATCATTCCTGCATGGACGGTGACGCATGTACCGACACTTTTCTGATGAAGTGTTACCGCACCAGACAGCGTAAATACAATACCTTTTGCCCTGTAGGTGTCACTTCGTCACTTTTTATGCAAACATTTGTGACATGAAACCTCCAGAAAGGCAAAGTGCCCTTTTTACAAAGTTAAAGTGCCCCTTTAACACTGCTAAAGGAGCCCTTTAACACTGCAAAAGGGGCCATGTAGGGCAGACGCATGATCTGAATGAGGATGAACTTCTGTTCAAGGACTCTACCGATAACCGAAAGCGAACAAACATTTTGCGCGAGCAACTTTTCTGATAACAGAATTGTTGCTCGCGCATATTTATTTCTTTGGTTTCGGTGCTTTCTATAGACAATCCCCCTTCGCGCACATTTCGTTGTAAATTAGGAAGGGAGAGGGCTTATCTCTGCATTACTTTCTTGCCGTCAGGACAGATGATGATGCCGCGGTATGAGGCATTGACCTTTTGTCCGATGAGGTTGACAGGTAATGCAGAAGCGTTGGCGGAGACGTCTGTCACACCTTGTATGGATGTCGCTGCTTCTGTAGCCTTGCGCAGTTCGGCATGGATAGCGTAGTAGGCTGGCTTGGCATCGCAGTTAGAGTCATAGAGGAGAGGCTTGTTCTGACGCCATGAATTATTGTCGCTGATACCCCAGATGAGCATGGTAGGGCAGTTGGCATTGCGCAACCAGATGCGCGCGATGGCAGCATACTCCTTAGCCTGGCGGTCAAGACACTCTGCGGAAGAAGGATCAGCGAGAGCAATGTCCAGTTCGGTGATGATACAGTCCATACCGATGGCAGCATAACGCTGTATGTTCTTCTCCAGTCTGAGTGTGTCCAGCTGTCCGGTGGTGATGTGAGTCTGGAGACCGCAACCGTCAACAGGTATGCCAGATGCCTTGAGGCGGGTGATGAGATTATAGTAAGCCTCTGTCTTGGTGCGTCCCTGGAACTCAACGCCGTAGTCATTGATGAAGAGGCGAGCGTTAGGATCAGCACGATGTGCCCATACGAATGCAGAGTCGATGAAATCCTCGCCGATGTATGTGCTCCAGATAGAAGGGCGCAGCTTGTATGCCTTAGGATTGCTGCGTACGATGCTCTGGTCATCATCGAGCACTTCGTTGACAACATCCCATTCGCGAATCTTTCCCTTGTACTTGCCCACGAGTTTGTTGATATGGTTGTGGAGAATGTCAAGGAGCTGCTGGCGAGTGTAGCCGTTGTTATTCTTCTTGCCATCGCTGCTGACCCACTGAGGTACCTGTGAGTGCCATGCCAGGGTATGGCCGCGTACCTCCTGATGCTGGCGGTCTGCCAGCCACATGATGGCATCGGAACCGCCGTAGCTGAATGTGTTCTGGGATGGTTCGGTAGCATCAAACTTCATCTCGTTCTCACCCACGATGAGATTGAACTCACGTCCTACGAGTCTAGTCTCGCGCGCATTGTCGTTGGAGAGGTCATAGCGGTAAGAGGCTGCTGCCACACCGATGCTCTTATTGAGTTTGGAGGCGTATGTGCGCAGAGGGGTGGCACTGGTCTTGTCATTCTCCCAGTCAGAATCAGGATATATGGTGTCGGCATTGCCCTGCATCTCCTCGTCGTCACCCTCTACATAGTCAGGGTTGTCATCGAGTGATGTCACCCTTGCCACGATGGCAATCGTACCGTCAGCGAACTGTCGCTGCTCTGTGAGCCATGTGCACTGCTTAGGATATTTGATGCGCAGGTTGCCCATGAGGTCAGATCCCGAACCCACGTGAAGGAGGGTAATCTCATCGTTGATAGCGAGTTGAGCGTCGTCATCCAGAGTAACCTTCAGGAGAGGATGCTTGTCGGAATCCTCAAAGTCCTGTGTCCTGTTGCTGAACTCCAGTTTTCCGCTGACAAAGACAGAGTCGTGGCTTGTGGCATCGTTTATGCTAAGCGTGATGATAGCCTCAGGGTGCAGTGTGACGTTAGTCTTGGCGGTGGCAGATGTGTAGTCCGCAAACTGTAGCTTGCCGCTTAATTTGCCGTAAACCTCAGTCTTGGCAGACACATTGCCGTTGCCAGTAAGTGTGGCCCCCTGATATACTACGACGCTGCCCTGATTGCCAGTGGCACCGGAGAGGCGCTGGCTCTTTGACTTGCTGATGTCATTGGCAATGATCAGTGAACCCTGCCGCACCTGTATGCCCGAACCAATGACGTTGGTGTTGCCGGAGATAGTATATGTACCGGTTCCTTCCTTGATGATGCCTACGGTATTGCCACTATTGGCAGCATATATCCTGCCGGCAAGCAGGGCATCGGTATTGAGGCAGCCGACGATGAGGTATGAATTGGCTGTCGAAGCCTTGTAGTAACCTATGATCTCCGAACCCTCGGCAGTGTTCAGTTCGCCGATGCGAGCACCGCGGGTGCCTGACTCCATACTGAGCGTCGCACCCTCATGGAGTGTAACGTGCGCAGAAGAGAAGAGACGGTTGTAGTTGGAACCATCAATATTGTCAGGTGAGAAGGTACCACTGTTGATGATGAGACCATAGAATCCGCACGAACCGATGACCGCTTTGTAAGGATATACATTGACATGACCTGTCATACCAGTCCAGTCAGGATATGTGGCACCTTTGCTGGCCTTGGTGCCTATGTATGTTCGTTCGCCGCCGGCATAGATGTTCAGTGTGCCGGGACCAGCCACATTGCCTGTCCACTCAGAGTAACGCGAGGTGCGCACAGAGGCAGTGACGCCTTCTGGCAGATAGAGTGGGGTAGAGATGGTGGCATACGACTTATCGGTATTGGCAGAACATTGGTCTATGAGTTGTCCGTCGGTGACTGTGGTGTAGTCATCGTATGCACCTATGAGCTCGATGTTGTCAATGTAGTAGTCTGAGTTGTTGTGGTGTATGCCGAGGTGAAGCTTGTCAGACGTGTTGTCATCGCTGTTGGCAGCGAGAGCATACTGTCGTGTCTGCCATTTCGCCTTGTCACCCTGATGAGGATAACCCTCATCGCGGTACAGTTCCTTGCCTCCGATGAAAACAGCCATCTGTTTCCAGTCATCAGTCTCGCTGGAAGAACGGTATATCTGGAAGCGAACATTAGGGTAGCGATCGGTGAGAGCCTTGCCTGTCAGGGTGGTAGGCAGTGAGAACTCCGGGTGGCATCCCCAGTCTTTCAGTTTGATGTGCAGCACCTTGTTGTTGTTGTTGGCAGGGTCACGCTCCACGATAGCCGTTGATGTGAACGCGATGCCGTTAGACTGCCATAGTGTCCATGTGGTGCCCAGTGGATAGTCCTCAAAGTCGCAGACCTTGAGCGGTGCTGCGCTGGCAGGGCTCCATGATGACAGCGCGATGGACATGGCTGCGATGGCAGACATGAGATAGCGCTTTCGTGATGTCTTTGTTTTTTTCATATTATAGTTATTTGAAGACCTTCTTTCCTTTGTGGATTATGATGCCAGGGGCAGAAGGATAGATACGTTGTCCGAGGGCATTGTAAGTGCTGTTGGCATAGTCCTCCTCGTCCTCTGTGATGGTGTAGATGCCGGTGGTATTGGTGACGGTGATATTGATGCGCGCAATAGCCTTGGTACCTTTCTCATCAGTTATTCTGACCATGTAGGTGTGTTTGCCTAGTCGAGGGTTGTCAAAAGAGAAAGAGTAAGGAGGAGCAGTTATGGCACCCTTCAGCACGTTGTTGTCAAAGAATTCTATGTTGGTGATAGCTCCATTAGGACTCTTTGCATTGACCTTGAGGGTAAGCGAAGGATACTCTGGAGTGATGTCAAAGGTATCGCCTTCCTTGTAATTGATGAAGGAAACGGTAGGAGCATTGAGTGAGTAGCTCTTGCAGAACTTCCATATCTCGTCGCCGGTGAGCAGTCCGTCATTGGAGATGAAGTGTCCCTTGCCGGCTAACTCCATGAGAACAACACGTGTGCCAGAGAGACCGTTGTTCCACTCATGGCGTGTCACGTGGTTATATCCACGGTATGCCTTGATGACCTTGGCAGTCTTGTCACATTTGTTGCGGTCTATCCATCCGTTGAGATTTGACTGTACGTTATTGAAAGATACGACATCATCCGACGTGCCATGTGTGTGGATGATAGGGATAGGACGCGAACTGGTGAATGTACCTCCATACATAGGATAACCGCTGATAGGAGCGAAGGCGGCAATCTTATCCGCCATCTTGTTCATGGCAAAGTATGTGAACATGCCGCCCATGGAGAATCCCGAGAGATATACCTTGTTGCGGTCAATGCTGTAGTCGGTCACCATCTTGTCGATGAGAGCCTTGACGAAGTTGAGGTCCTTGTCGCCGGAGAGGTCCCATCCCTTGTTGATGCCGTTAGGGAAGACCGTTACGAACTTGGCCGTGTCAGCGACGGTCTCAATCTTGAGCATACCTTTCTGGTATGCGGCATCCTGATTCATACCGTGGCAGGAGATGAGCAGAGGTCTGTTGGTACCAAGATTCTTTGGCACATACTCCAGATAGTTGCGTTGCACTCCGTCAACGGTGATGTATTTCTGTGCTTTGGCTGTATAGCATAGGCATACAGCCAGGGTGATGATAGTGAGTAAATATCTTTTCATTAGTAGGTGTCAAAATTATTTCTTGCTGTTATTGAAATGCCTTACCATGGTGGCGAGGTTTTCGTCAGTGTACATGTTAAAGCCGTGACCGCCTTCCGCCTGGAAGTGGTGACCGCGACCCTTGACATGACATGCCTTGAGGAAATTCCAGAAAGTCAGTCCCTGGCACTGCGGTACGACGTTGTCCTTGTAACCATGGAATACGAAGATAGGCACCGTAGTCTCGTTGACATAATAGGCAGGCGAGAGGAGTTCGTAGGCATCCTCGTGTCCAGGGTATGAGAACCCCATCAGCATATCTTCCGGTGCAGGTGACTGTTTCTTTATACCGTCACAGTCCATGGCCATGAGGTCGATAGGTCCAGACCATTCGCAGCATGCGAAGACCTCGCTCTTCTCCTTGGTGTAACGTCCTATGCTACCCTCTATGTCCATCTCGGTATTGCCGCAACGGGCTTTCTTCACGCCATTGGTCGTAGCGCATAGTGAGGCCAGGTGAGCGCCGCTGGAGAAACCGGAGGTTCCGACGTATCGCTTGTCGAAACCATACTTCTTGGCATTGCCGCGTACCCAGCGTACCACAGCCTTGATGTCATTGATCTGTGCAGGGTACTTGGCATCCATGCTGCTGCGGTGATTAGGACATACCACGGCATATCCGGCATCGAGGAGAGCGCGGCAGATGGTGTTGATGTCAGCAGCGCCCTTGCTGTTGTTGCTGAACCATGCACTACCGTAGATATGCACGATGACAGGATAGCCAGCAGCAGGGCGCTCAGTCTTTGGCAGATAGACGTCCAGCGTGTGATATGCCTGACCGTCATCTGCATAGTTGATGTCTGTGAATTTCTCTGAATACTGTGCCTGCTGGTCACTTTGCTGATTGCCGCCGAAACCGAAATTCTGTGCGAGTGCTTGTCCTGCTGTCATGACAAGCAGAGCAAGTGAAAGGAAGAGTGTTTTTTTCATGATTTTGTTTTAAAAAATTGCTTGTTAAAAGTAGTTATGTTGTTTGGTGGTTATGTTGTTTGGTGGTTTGGTTATTCAGTGCCCTAAACAACCAAACCACCAAACCACTATTTATCTATCAGGTCATTTTTCTCTACGGTCCACCCCTTGCGTTTTGAGAGACCGCATTCAGTTCCCTGGAACATGGCAGCAGAACGCTTGTCACCCTTGAGCTGCCAGTTGAGCCATGCTATGGCAGGGAAACGGAATTCACCACCGTGAGGCTGGCGGTATGTACCACCGTGACCTACAGGGAAGTTTGCAGCGAATGCCGGTACATCCTTTATACGGTGGAAATCATCCATACCATTCTTGTATGCTATGTCAGTCTCGCCGCCCAGGATGTAGATGATAGGAGCGTGGATAGACTTGAGCTGATCCTTTCCAGGCATTGGCATGTTAGGCATGGCGATGCTTGGGTCAATGAAGAGTCCGCTGTTGCAGATCATGTAGGTGCTGATACGTGGGTCAGCACAGTTGAAGAGAGTCTGCAGTCCACCGCATGACATTCCGGCAGCACATACAGCCTTGGTATTGATCTTGCCGCAGAGAGGGCTTTTAGGATTAGTGTTCTGAGCGATAGCCCAGTCAATGGATTCGATCTGCTGCTGAGGAGTTGACATGTCACCCTTGTAAGGTTCCTCCTTTTCAGGAAGATATCCGGTTGCTACGACGAGATAGCCCTGTGATGCTATCTCATTAAGGAACTTATAGTGCTCCCAAGGTGAGTTAGTGCATGCGCCGTTACCCCATACGAGGATAGGGAGAGGGTTGCGCTCATTGAACTTAGAAAGATCCTGTGGCATGAAGATAGTGTGAGCAGGGAGTTCGTCAACTTCTGTCATCACTGCCTTGTTCATGCCAGTGCCACCGCTCTCTACAATCATGGACTTGCCAATGTGGAAGAACTTCTGCTGACCGTTGTATGTAGCAGTGACGGTTGCCTTGTCGTTGCCCTCACGGTCAATGGTGTATGTCACGCTTGGATCAGAAGATGTCACCTTGATACCTGAACCGCCATTCATCTTGGCATATACCTGGTAGTGGTTGCAGTCCATGTAACCGTTAGACTGTGTTGTATATACAGGAGTAGAAGGGATGTCCAATTGCTGGTCGTCAACGGTGATGGTGATGCTTGGTACGTTAGGCTTTACGCAAGGAGCGCCTTTGCGACCGAAGCCCATGCCCTCCATGTCAAACTTGCCGCCTTCCGAGACAAAGTATATGGCGTGCTTGCCCTTCAGTCCCTCTACGGCTGGCACAGCCTCTGATACCATGATTGCCTTGTCCTTAGAGTTGGCAGGGATGGTGAGAGTAGCTATCTGCTTGCCGTTCCATACCTTGTTGTCAGTATATCCGTCAAGCATTACCTTGATGGTAAACGACTCTTCTGTGCGAGGAGTGAGGAACATCTGTATGGTGGTGCCGTCACCCTTCTTTGTGCCAGTGAAACCCTTGATGCCCTTGGTGTCCTTGGCCAGTCCCCCGAAACCGAAGTATTTATAGCCGATGACGCCGCCTTTCTCAATGCCTTTGAGAATCATGTTGTCATTCCATACGTCATGGTTGTCCTGCATCCACTGACCGTTGCTCATGTGACATGCTATACCTGCTGAGTAATAACCGTATGGGTTGAGTCCGAAAATCTGGAATCCCTCGCTGGTAACCTCAGCGCCACGATATTCCGTACCGTCGCTTGCCTTGGCAGTCCATACGTTGCCCTTGGTGTATGGATCGTAACCAGTGATGCGAACCTGTCCGCCATCAGACACCTTTTTATTGTCCCATTCGATCTTGACTGGGGCTACCATAGCCTGGCGTGCATTGCCGAAACCACGTGGTGGACGATGATAGAAGACATACCACTGACCGTTGATCTCCTGCAGCGAGCCGTGGGTGTTGTGTGCCCAGTTAGTGCCTTCGAGGTGAGTGCCATCCTCATTAGGTACTACGCCGCGTGAGTCCACGAGTACACCGCCTGATCGCCATGGGCCGAGAGGAGTATCGCCGTATGCATAGCGTAGGGCAGAGTTGGTAGAACCCAGTCCGTAGTCTGGACCGCTGTAACCAGAGAATACCATTACATACTTATTGCCTACCTGACGAATGCTCGATGCTTCGAAGAAATTGAACTCGCCAGGGTTCTGTCCCTTGTAGAGTGCAGGATACTTTGTTCCTTCCGGGTCGCGCACCACGCCGTAGCGGTGGCTGGCAGGGATGAAGTAGTCGTGTATCTCTGTGCTAGGACGTACAGCATACATATTGTTCTGATCCAGTTCATATGCTGTAGAGTGCTGGAAACCGTAGAATACGTATGCACGGAATCCCTTGGCATAGTCAGGATCCTTGGTGTCGGTGATATTCTCCACGAATACAGAAGGGTCGAAATCTATGCGGCTGCCGTCAACGCAGCGTGTGCCGTCGGCGGTGATATTGACCGGTGTGAATGGACCGTTAGGTCTGTCGCCCTTGCATACCATGGCAGTGCGTCCCCATCCGCGTGAGTGAGGATAGAGATAGTATGTTTTCTTGCCGGTTGTCTTATCCTTTACCTCCACCAGGTCAGGTGCATACATTATGTCCCACTGGTTGTTGACGTGGTAAGAGAAGATAGGACCTTCGTTGCGCCACTGTGAGAGATCCTCTACAGGAGCTGACCACATACGGATGTCAAGGCCGCAGTAACGGTCATAGCTGGTATCGTGCGAACCTATTATATATGCTCTGTATTTGCCCGGATTGTCAGGGTCTTCAAATACGCGTGGTTCGCCGTCAGGAACGTGCTCCCACAGTGGGAGGTAAGGGTTCTGTGCTGATACCCCCATAGAGGTAGCAGCCATTAATGTTAGGAGTAGTTTCTTCATTTTTTTATATATTATAGTATTTTGCTTGTATTCTTTTGATTGTTTATTACTTCTCGCAGACCATAACGAATCCGCCGCGAGGCTTGCATGCCATCATGACGGGAACGTCCTTGTTCAGTTTGTCAGAGATAATGGTCCATGGTGCAGCTGCATTACCGCTGTCCAGGAAGATTGTTCTTTGCCTGCCGACGCCCTTGAGAGATGTTATGTTATTGAACAGTAGTGTCTCCTCTGTATCGCTACCGTTGATACCGGCGATATACCAGGTGTTACCCTTACGACGCGCTATCACTACACTCTTGCCAGGATAACCCGATAGCAGACGAGTCTCATCCCATGCAGTAGGCAGCGAAGAGAGGAAATCCTTGACCTGCTTAGGTTGGCTGAGGAAACTCTCCGGGCGGTCAGCGAGATGCTGTATGCCAGATTCGAAGAGTACCGTCAGGGCGAGTTCATGGGCATGTGTGGTGATATGCGGATGCTGCGAATCGGTGAATGCGCATGGCGTATAGTCCATCGGACCGATGACGTTGCGTGTGAAAGGCAGCATGGCGTTGTGTGCGGCAGCCTTATTTGTGAACGTCGGTACGTTGTTGTACCACTCTGCACCATAGACACCCTCTGTGCTGATGAGGTTGGGATAGGTGCGCTGCCAACCGCGAGGTATGGTAGCACCATGGAAATTGACTAGAAGGTGATGACGGGCAGCACACTCCAACAGGTCAATCATATACTTCATGTTGAGATTGTTGTCGCCAGAGAAGAAATCTATCTTCACGCCCTTGACACCAATCTTTTCACACCAGGCAAACTCCTTCTCACGATCCTCTGGTTTGTTGAGACGATATTTAGGACCTGGTGCTCCGTTTACCCAACCCACGCTGGAGTTGTACCATATCATTGGCATGACACCCTTTTCACGAGCGTATGCCACCGCATCCTCTACCGTCTTGCCATCCTTCATCTCGTCCCATTCCGCATCGATGAGCACGTATGGCAGATGCAGTTCGGCAGCCATGTCGGTATATTTCCTGATTATGTTGCAGTCATTGGAACCGTGGTTGTTCGCCCAATATACCCACGATGCAACGCCAGGCTTTATCCACGACGTGTCATCCAGTTTGCATGGAGTACTGAGGTCTGTCACGAGAGTCGATTCCACCACGTCAGCCAGCGAACCAATGATGAAGGTCTTCCATGTGCTCATGGATGCAGCGTTGTCGTTCGTATCATGCTGCAAGCGGAAATGTCCGGCTTTGTCCATACTGTACATACATGATGCAGCCATGTCGCTATGCACGTCAGCCTCGGTAAGAAGAACAAACACATTTCCAGTCTTGGAGTGTGATTCATATTCAAAGAGAGCAGGATAGCCCCATCTGTCGCCGTTCTTTATCGACACGTTCTTAGGGAAGAATCCCTCATACGAGTCAGTCCATTTCATCAGCCAGTTGTTGGTGGCGTATGACATGTCGATGCTTATAGGTGCCTCGCTGTTCTTGCCTACTTTTCGCAGGGCGACGCCATCATTCTGCACCCTTACCAGCATTGTGGCACCATCGGTAGTAGTGTATGCAGCCTGATTTGCCTTTACCTTGATATTGCTCTTCTTACCAGTCAGCATGGTGTATGACTCACTTACCTTTGTGGTCTTACCGTCAGGTGTGAGAGACATGTCAGCGGTCATGATGGTAATCCATCCATTGTTGAGTTTGTATGAGATGGCAAGTTTGTTGTCAGCAGTGCTTACCTTTATCCTGCCATCAGGAGAACTCTGTGCGTGGATGGCAAGAGCTGATACCGTCAGGAGTATAGATAAGAATATCTTTTTCATCGTTTTGGTTTATATACGTTCTACAAGATTCTTCGTGGATTTTTCTAGTAAGGAAGTGCCAGGAGTATAGAAGTTTTAAGTTGAAAGTACAAAGTGAAAAGTTTTCTTCACCTGCAACTGGTCTGCTAATAACTGAACGTCATGGTCGAAGGAACTTGAAATCTTAAAAACTTGAATACTCAACTTATCACTTCTCATTTCTATACTCATGGCACTCCCTTACTATAACTTGTTCCCCCTTAGGGGGCTAGGGGGCTGGCCTTACTTATTCTCCATCAGTCGTACCTCGTAGATTTCGCCCACTTGACGGTGAGGCTTAGCCACGAACTTGACGCGTACCTGAGTCTTGCCCTGCAGAGCCTCGACAGGTATCTGGTATGTCTCGTACTTCCACTGCGAACTGCGCCATTTCTTTGAGTTGTTCACCTCCTTTACGAGTACGTCATCCACGTAGAGGTCGTACTCACATGTGCGCCATTCGTCCTGTCCCCAGTAGCGTATGCGGAGAGCAAGGTCTGTCTTACCCTTTGTCTGGAGCAGATAACTGAAGAAGTGACCGTTGCGTGCATCACGGAATGGGATATTATTGGTATAACCCTTGTTTGACTCATCAGTCTCCATGAAGTGATCGCTCTCAGGCTGCTGCTCACCCGGCTGCACCTTGTCTGTGGTGATAGCCTCCAGTGCCAGACGTGCCTCTTCCTCCTTGGCGAGGTTAGCGATGTATTCCTTATAACCATCCTCAGAGAGTCCGAGCCAGTAGAGCATATAGCGTGAGTCATGCAGTTCGAAGAACGGAATAAGTTCCGGCAACCCGCTGAATGAAGGCTGTGCGCTGATAGCATCCTTGTTCTCCATGCGGGTCTTGAGTGTGAAGTGCAGCGGATGTCCAGGTACAGGTTCTAGGTCATTGGTGATATCCTCCAGGTTCTTAGCCACGAGGAATGGAGCCTTGTCTATAGGCAGTGTGCGACCCGATGCCAACTGTCCGAAGCGGCTATCGTCAGCCAGCAGACGATGCAGGTCTTCCGTACCGGTCTTCATGGCGAGTGTTATAGGACCATGAAGCAGAGCTATATACTGTGGCACGTTAGGCAGGTGCTCGATGCTGTTGTGCATAGGGAAGCAGACCTCTATTACGTCACCCTTCTTCCAGTTTCTTGCCACGTCCACGTATGTGCCAGGAAGCCAGTGTGCATTGTCGAGAGCCTTGCCGTTGACCTTAACGGTAAACTCACCCTGGTTCACCCATGAAGGGTAGCGCAGTCGTATCACCTTGGCAGAACCGTCAGCCTTGGTGATGGTAATCTTGCTGGTCTCGCTGTAAGGGAACTGAGTCTCCTGACGAAGTTTCATGCCGGCATCCTTCCAGTCCAGTTCAGATGCTGCATAGAGGTTTACTGCGAGCGCTGCATTGTCATGATGTGTATAGATGAACTGGCCGTACTTGCCGTGGTTCTCCATGCCGGTACCCACGCAGCACCACATAGCCTCGTTAGGCACGGAGTAGTTGCGGTAGTGGCGTGGACGTGCAGAGGTGAAATACACATATCCGCCGTGCTCAGGGTGCTGGGTAGAGAGGATATGGTTGAATATGGCACGCTCCATGAAGTCACCGTACTCCGCATTGTCACCATTCAGGCGGCGCAGGTCTTCGGTGAGTTTCAGCATATTGTTGGTGTTACATGACTCCAGACCGTCTATATCGTTCACGAAGTCTATACATGCCTCCTTGGCAGGGAAATGCTCGCGGCGGCTGTTGCCACCGACAGAGAGGCTGCGGTTGTGTACCACCTCCTGCCAGAAGAACTTACTTGCCTCCAGATAGTCACGGTTGTTGTCCAGTTCGGCGATACGTGCAAAGCCTACAATCTTTGGCACCTGAGTATTGGCGTGCTTGTTGTCGAGGAATGCTGCATTGTGCTCTTTCATAGGATTGAGAATCCACTTGTGAGAGAATCTCTTGGCGCAGTCCAGATATTTCTTGTTGCCTGTGATAGCGTAGGCATCGGCTATCACCTCGTTTATGCCGCCGTGCTCCATGCCGAGCATACGCTCCATCTGCTCATCGGAGAGCTTGCTGGTGATGTCGATAGCCCAGTCGCAGAAGCCGAGGTAGAGGGCGAGTGCATCCTCATTGCCGCAGTAGTACCATGCGTCACGGAGACCGGCATACATCTTGTGTATGTTGTAGAGAGGTACCCATGTAGCGTTGAAGGCACGGAAGTCACCCTCCTTGAATGTGGACCAGATGCGGTCGCTGTTTGGCACACCGCCTACATATCCCTTACCCCATGCAGGGTGGTTCTTGCCACATGCGTCGGCACACTCCTTGAGTTCGCTGATCATGTAGAGCATACGCTGCTCGCACTCCTTATTGCCTGTGGCTGCATTGAGAGCCAGAGCAGTGAGGTAGTGACCGCCTACGTGTCCGTCCAGTCCGTCCCAGTTAGGGAAACTCTTGGCCTTAGGCTCAAGACCGGCCTCCTTACGGTAAGGAGCGAGGAGACGATCGACGTCATACTTCAGGAGAACTGATATATTGAGGTCCTGCGCATGTTTCAGCGGACCGTCAAGGAGCTTGACGTCAGAGAGGGGGAATACGTCGGTGTAAAGTTCGGTATTCTTTATCTTTGCCATGCCAGATGATGTCTGAGCGCATACAGGTGTCATGGCAGTCATTAGCAGAAATGCTGCTGTTATTATTGTTTTCTTATTCATTGTTTTCTTTGTTGTTTGTTTTTTTGGGGGGGAGTGGCGTTGCGGAGAACCGCAAGGAACGGTGGCAGGTTGCCACCAAACCACCAAACCACTATTTCATCTGCCACCAGTCCCAGTTGAAGAGATTGCGCTTCTGCTGCTTGCCTCCTTTGAATACGAAGTAAAGGTCGTGCTTGCCTTTCGCACCCTTGAGAGTAGTAGAGAACTCTTTATATACATCCTTTGTCGCTGGTACAGCGATGGCGCCGATGCATGGACCGTCGGTGGCGTCGATATGGAGTTCCATTATGCCACCATAGAGATGGCTTGAGCATGATGCTGTGAATTCCTTGGCACCCTTGCCGAAGTCAACACCTTTGACGAGTAGATATTCACCCTCGTCGATGTCCGTCACGAAAGGTGTCGCATTCCATGGTCCCGAAGGATTCTCGCGTGTGGTCTTCAGTCCATAGCCCCATGCCATGGTCTCAGCCTCCACCTTGCGGTAAGGGTCAAAGGAACCCACCTGCTCCAGCTTGCAGTCATGGAAGTAAGGCAACTCCTGGATAGTACCGTCCGCATTGTATGTCATCTCCGCTGCCGATACCGAACGGCGCTCAGCATGGCGGCTGGTCTCCAGACGGAAGATGTCATAGTTCAGACCGAAGCAGTAAGACTTGCCCTTGAAATCTATGATGCCCGGGTGATTGCCGCGTGTGCGTACTGTGTGGTCCATGATATGTCCCTTGTATTCCCATGGTCCGAGCGGTTTGTCGCTCATGGCATAGCCTATGCCTTCAGGGCAGCATGTCGAAGCGAATGCCATGTAGTAGTGGCTGCCGTGCTTATAGAACCAAGGACCTTCCTGATAATCCTTTATGTGAGGCATCTCCATGATGTCGCCCGAGTATGATACCATATCCTCGTTGAGCTTTACGCAGTAGAGTTTTGGATTGCCCCAGTACATGTATGCCTGTCCGTCGTCATCTATCCATACGGTAGGGTCGATGTCATACCAGTGCTCCTTCTGCCACACCAGTGGGTGACCGAGCGGATCATTGAACGGTCCGTATGGCGAGTCTGCCACGAGCACTCCTATGCCATTGCCATGGATAGGACAATACATGTACCATTTGCCGTTACGCTCTATCACCTGTTCAGCCCAGGCTCCGTTGTTGCCCTTGTACCACTTGAAGTCGCGTAGTGAAGCTACAGCGCCGTAGTCCTGCCAGTTGACCATGTCGGTGGAGGTGTAGAGTAACCAGTCCTTCATGATGAATCCCTCTGCGTTGTCTTCATCGTGGGTGGTATAGAGATACACCGTATTATTATATACGAATGGTGCCGGGTCAGCAGTGTATCTTGTTTGCACGAGAGGCATATTTAGCTGCTGTTCGGGAAGTTCTGGTATTATTACTTCTTCTTTGTTGTCTTTCGCATTGGCTGAAATTGCTAAAAGAGCCAGTGATGCGAGGAATGTTGCTTTCTTCATTCTGCTGTTAATTGTATGGTTTTTAATGTAGATAATTCTATAGCGTATTCATATATGCCCATATCCTCATATTTCTTGGCAGGTGTCAGCTGCTTGAGAGGTGTAGCGGTACGAACGATTACTGTACCGGTATATGAAGGGGTGATGCTTGCAGATGCGAGTTTGTTGTCCTTCCACTTTATGTCAACGGTATATCCGCCACGTGCACGGAGTCCCTTGGTATCACCGTTGTGCCATGCGTCAGGCAGGGCAGGGAGGAGGTGTATGATGGCAGGTGCATTGTCAGCCGACGCATCAGGAGTATACTCTGACTGCATGAGCATCTCTGCTATGCCGGCAGCTGCACCGAAGTTACCGTCAATCTGGAATGGTGGGTGCGCATCGAAGAGGTTAGGGAATGTGCGTCCGTCAGGATATGCAGCCATTGACTTTCCGTCTTCCGAAGGGAGGATGCGGAGCATGTTGCGTATGATGCGGAAGGCATGGTTGCCGTCGAGCATACGAGCCCAGAAGTTTATCTTCCATCCCAGACTCCAGCCCGTAGCCTGATCACCACGCTGATGGAGTGTTACGCCTGCCGCCTTCCACAGGTCAGGAGTGGCAAACGGGGTAATCTGGTGTGATGGGTGCAGACCGTAAAGATGTGAGATGTGGCGATGCTCGTCGCGTGGATCGTCAAGGTCTTCGCGCCATTCCTGCAACTGTCCGTACTGACCTATCTTCATCTTAGGTATCATGGAGAGCGCTCTGGTCAGTTTGTCTCTGAATGTTGTCAGTTCCGTTGAGGCAGAGTCCTGCATCATGATGCTGGTAGCGAGGCATGCCTGTGTCAGCACGTCGCGTACTATCTGGTTGTCCATTGTGCAGCCTGCGGTAACAGGTGTTGACTTACCCTTGCCGCCATGCTCTGGGCTTACTGATGGTATGACGAGAAGTTCGCCGTCATTCTCTATCATATAGTCCAGGTAGAACTGTGCTGCTCCCTTTAGTATGTCGTAGTTCTCAGCGAGGAATCTCTTGTCACGTGTGTAGAGGTAGTGCTCCCAGATGTGTGTGGTGAGCCATCCGCCGCCGTTAGGGAACATTCCCCAGTTGGCTCCGTCCACCGGTCCTGCTATTCTCCACAGGTCAGTGTTGTGATGCGCCATCCATCCGTGGCAACCATACATTTTCCATGCAGTCTCCTTACCCGTAACGCTGAGGTCTTTGATCATGCTGAAGAGCGGTTCGGTGGTCTCAGTGAGTCCGCATACCTCTGCCGGCCAGTAGTTCATCTCCGCATTGATGTTGATAGTGTATTTCGAGTCCCACGGAGCGTTCTTCTTATCGTTCCATACACCCTGGAGGTTGGCAGCCTGTCCGCCAGGCTGGCTGGAAGAGATGAGTAGGTAGCGTCCGTAGTTGAAGAGCAGGGATACCATGCCCATATCGTTGCTCTCGTAGAATGCAGCCAGTCGTTTGTCAGTAGGCAACTGCGCATTGCTGTCGCTTTCCAGCGAGATACTCACACGGTTGTACTGCTTCTGATACTCTGCTATGCTGCGCTTGAGCAGGTTGTTGTAACCCTTGCTGATGGCAGCATCGAGGAGTGCCTTGTTCTTGGCATCTGCATTGCCGCTGACGTCGTTATAGCTTACGAAGTTTGTTGCGGCAGAGATATAGAGAGTAGCCTCAGTGCCGTTGGTGATTTGCAGCTGATAGTCTTTTGCTGACACCTTGCCATCGGTATATACCATAGTCTTGCACTTTGCTGTCAGTGCAGCCTTGATGCCTTCGTGGTCCACACCTTCTATAGTAGCATCCATGACGCCGAGGTGCAGAGGGCGTGCATCGTTGGTCGAGGTTGTGATTACATCGCTCTTGAACTGACATGTGTGTGACATGTCAAACGACAGTGCTCCCTTCTTGCTTGCCTTGATTTTTACCACGATGATGCCGTCAGGTATAGAGGCAAATGCCGTGCGTGTATATCTCACTCCGTTGTGTGTGTACGACGTGGTCGAAACGGCATTGGAGAGATCAAGGTCGCGGGTGTAGTTGGTAGCATTGTCATGACCGAAGTTGAGTTTCAGCGAACCGAGCGTGAGGTACTTCATGCCGTGAGGTCCCTTGATGAACTCGCGGTTGATGATGTTGGCAGCTTCTCTGTCATTGCCGTCAAGTATCAGTCCTCTCACCTCGTTGAGGTATTGCAGTGAAGATGAACTGTTATTGCTGTGAGGTCCGCCGGACCAGAATGTCTCTTCGTTGAGTTGTATCTCCTCAGTGGTGGTTCCGCCAAAGAGCATAGCTCCCATGCGGCTGTTGCCGATAGGCAGTGCTTCCAGCCAGATGTTTGCAGGCTTGTCATACCAGAGTTTCTGACTGTTGTCTGTGTTTGCAGCATTGCCAGTGATGCACATCAGCATTGTAGCAACAAATAGGAAAAATCTATTCATTTCGTTTCTTTGTTAAGTTAACAGATAAAATACGGCTACAAATTTACAAAAAAAAAATGACATAGAGTTTTTTTCCTGTAACATATAGTTTATTTTTTGTATGTTTTGTTACTAATCTCTTTATTCCGCAATGTTACTGCATACGCGCGCCTCACGCTATCAAGCCAATCTTATTTTTACTATCACTTATATCACTAACTATGCAAACTTGTTGACTGATAGTGATGTGGGTCTGTTTTGTTACTATTACATTACTATCATTTACTATCACTTGCAATCACTAAGCTCACCAGCCCCTAAGGGTAGAGTGCTCAAAATCGTCCTTGTATACAGGACTTGGGAGGTATCTCATCATTAGTCAATTTTCGCGAAAATTGCTCGTCAAGGTAGCCCTTTTGCAACTAATTTTCGCGAAAATTGGTCAGTCATGTAAAAGATTACTATTAAACATTCATGAAATTCATGTTCTAGCAATAACGAAGTGTTGATGTAATACGAACACGAACGATGTATTAGGGTTATGCGAACACGAATCCCTCGAATCTCCCCGCTAGTTTTTTTGTCAAAACGAATTCACGGAATTCACGGAAATGAAAAAAGGATGATTCTCTTGCGAGAACCATCCTTTTATTTTGATGTATGTGTGGTATTACTTGTTTACCTGGAACTTTGTAATGCCCTCGTTGATGTAACCAACGATCTGGTTAGCAGCAGCGAGGCCAGCGTTTGTGTTTGCCTCTGCAGTCTGCGCACCCATCTTCTTAGGTGTAGAGAAGTAACGGCCCTCGAACTTAGCAAACTCTGCATCAGCGTCAGGCTTGATGTCAGAGATGTACTTCAGATCCTCACGCTCTGCCATGAGCTTGATGAGTCCAGCCTCGTCGATAACCTCCTTACGTGCGGTATTGATAAGGATAGCGCCCTTCTTCATAGTGTTGCAGAGGTCGTAGTTGATTGACTGCTTTGTCTCTGCTGTAGCAGGGATGTGAAGAGAAACGATATCTGCCTCCTTGAAAAGATCTGCCTGAGAAGCCATAGCCTGTACGCCAGCTGCCTCGATTACGTCTGCTGGGCAGAATGCGTCGTATGCGCAAACCTCCATGCCGAAGCCCTTAGCTATGCGAGCTACGTTGCGACCAACGTTACCGAATGCGAGGATGCCGAGCTTCTTACCCATGAGCTCAGAACCAGCCTTGCCATTGTAGAAGTTACGTACGCAGTAAACGAGGAGACCGAGTACGAGCTCAGCTACAGCGTTAGCGTTCTGACCAGGAGTGTTCATTACTACTACATTGTGTGCTGTAGCAGCCTCGAGGTCAACATTGTCATAACCAGCACCAGCGCGAACCACAATCTTGAGGTTCTTTGCTGCGTCCATTACCTCTGCATCGATCTTGTCAGAACGGATGATGATAGCGTCAACGTCAGCTACTGCTGCGAGGAGCTGTGCCTTCTCTGTATATTTCTCCAGAAGAGCGAGTTCGAAACCAGCCTTCTCTATGATTTCCTTGATGCCAGCTACTGCAGGTGCAGCAAAAGGCTTTTCTGTTGCAATTAATACTTTAGCCATTTTATTCTTTTATTATTTTACCAAGTTATCCTAGAGATTCTACAGAATAGAAAATCTAGGATAGCTTTTGTTATTACTATTAATGTATATGGATTAGTGCTGAGCCTCGAACTCCTTCATGCAAGCAACGAGAGCCTCGCAACCTTCGATAGACATAGCGTTGTAGCAAGATGCGCGGAAACCACCTACGTCGCGGTGACCCTTAACACCTACCATACCCTTAGATGTAGCGAATGCCATGAACTCATCCTGGAGCTCCTGATACTCTGGCTTGAGTACGAATGTGAGGTTCATGAGTGAACGGCTGTCCTCCTCAGCTGTACCTACGAAGAGCTTGTTGCGGTCAATCTCACCGTAAACGATCTCTGCACGCTGCCTAGCGAGCTTGTCCATAGCCTCAACACCGCCGTGAGCCTTGATGTAACGAAGGTTCATGAGAGCTGAGTAGATAGGCACTACAGGAGGAGTGTTGAACATAGAACCCTTCTTGACGTGTGTGCGGTAGTCAAGCATTGTTGGAATCTGACGGCTAACCTTACCGAGAGCGTCTTCCTTAACGATTACGAATGTCACACCTGCCATTGAGAGGTTCTTCTGTGCACCACCGTAGATCATAGCATACTTGCTAACGTCAACAGGACGTGAGAGAATGTCAGAAGACATATCTGCGATCAATGGAACTGGTGAGTCGATATCCTTACGAATCTCTGTACCGTAGATGGTATTGTTAGAAGTGATGTGGAAATAGTCAGCGTCTGTTGGGATAGTGAAATCCTTAGGAATGTATGTGAAGTTCTTGTCAGCAGATGATGCTACCTCTACTACCTCACCGAAGAGCTTAGCTTCCTTCATAGCCTTTGTTGCCCATACACCTGTGTTGAGGTATGCAGCCTTCTTCTCAAGGAAGTTGAAAGGAACCATGCAGAACTCAAGCGAAGCACCGCCGCCGAGGAAGAGAACCTTGTATCCCTCTGGGATGTCGAGGAGCTCCTTGAAGAGAGCCTCTGCCTCATCTACTACTGGCTGGAAATTCTTTGCGCGGTGGCTGATTTCCATAAGAGAAAGTCCTGAATTGTCAAAGTCAAGACATGCTGCTGCGGTCTGCTCGATTACCTCGCGTGGGAGGATAGAAGGACCTGCGTTAAAATTGTACTTCTTCATTTCTTTTTATTGTTATAAAGTTCTAATTTGTTTTGCTTTTTATTTACCAAGTGCAAAGGTAGTAATTAATTATGAAATAAACGAATGAAATTGCACAAATTTCAAAAGTTGCGCATTATTTATCACTTTTTTTTGCTTTTTTATGACATAATGACAACTAAACTTGCCAAAATACCGAAAACAAAAATGTTTCTTGCCGTTTTTCCTAACACTTTGTTAAGTTCACGTCCCTGGGAGATTCTGCGCATCTTATTCCATGTGTCTATGTGCAGGAAATATATGCCGAATGATATTATCATATTGAAATTGGTCCATCCGTATTGCCACAATAATAATATTTCGGCCATCGGTACGAGTGACAGATACATCCACTCAGTCTTCTCCTTGCCTATCATAGTGACAAGGGTGTGCTTGCCTGAGTGACGGTCATTGTCTATATCGCGGTAGTTGTTTACTATCAGGAGTGTATCTACCACTAGTCCGCATGCTGTGCCCGTGAGCCACGGCATGTTGGAGAAAGTCTGTAGTGATGGTGGTACTACTACATAATATGTAAAGCAGACGGGTACGATGCCGAAGAATACAAGAACCAGAAGGTCGCCCATACCTATGCTTGCCATGCAGACTGTATAGAGGAAGCAGAATAACAGACAGGCGGCGCCAACGATGATGAGTTCGTATCCTCCGAACAGTATTAGTGGCGTACCCACTATGGCTGCCAGTCCGGCGGTGATGGCTATGGCGATGCGCATGGCGCGGAGTGTGACCCATCCCTGCTGGCAGGCTCTGAGCGGACCGAGGCGTTCCTCATTGTCCTTGCCCTTGACAAAGTCGAAATAGTCATTGACGAAGTTGGACTCTATCTGCATGACCAGTGCGAAAAGCACGCAGAGTAGCGCTGCGACGATGCTGTCTATATGACAGCCTTTGCCCAGCACGCTGTCTGCTACAGATCCGGCTGAGGTGAAACAGGTGCCCTGGGTGGAATGGTATGCGCATGCTATGCCCAGCATGACAGGGACGAGTGCACCAGTAAGTGTCTTGGGACGGGCGGCGAGCATCCATGCTCTCCAGGAGTTGCGTTTCATGTTAATGTTTATCAGCATATTCTGAGAATATCTTATCGAAGTGTTTGCGCAGCTCCAGCCTGTTGGCTATTATCTGTCGCAGTTGTTGTAGGTTTTCTTCGTTTTCCGAACCTTGAATCCAGAGTTTGACATATCCATTGCTGGAGTATTTTTGTTCCATGTGCTCGGCAAATCTCTGCCAGTGTTCCTGTGGGGACATCTGCGGATAGTTGTCTAATCCGAAGAGGACTGTTCTGCGGAATACTGTCTCGGGTCTCAGGTCACGGTCTGCCTCTGCCACTATGCGTCCGTAGATGGAACGTGGCGCGCGTGATGCTGAGGCACGATGGTCTTCTACTGCCTGTGCCATGATTTCTATCTGCTGTGCAGAGAACCATCGTTCCAGTCGTTTGTCAGCGCGCAGTATCTTGCCGCTAGTGAGATGGTGTATGGCGCGATGCCCTTCCAGTCCGAGGTCGTGGTATGCGGCTATGACGTATGCCATATCGCTGTCTGCACATAATTTGCGGGCAAGCTTCATAGAGTTTCTGATGACGCTGACGGCATGCTCCATATTATGCGCAGAATCGAACGCAGCATACTTTGGGAGTATGTTGCGCTCGATAAATTCCATCAAATCAAGTTGGACTTGATTCATATTACAGTTTTAAATCCTTAAGAACCTGTGCTATTTTCTGACGGGTGGTGAGTCTTGTTGGGACAAGTGGGAGGCGAAGAATATTCTTCAGCAGTCCCATCTCGTTCATCAGGGCTTTCACACCTGCAGGGTTTCCATCCACGAAGAGAAGGCTATAGAGGTCGGTGAACTTGTGGTGAATCTTCTGTGCAGCACCAAATTCGCCATTGAACTCAAGTCTTATCATGCGTGAGAACTCCTTAGGGAGTGCATTGCCTATAACCGAGATAACACCTACGGCGCCTGTAGCTATCATGTGGAATGTGATAGCATCGTCACCCGAGAGAACCTCGAAGTCTGCTGGCTTGAGTTTGATAATCTCATCCACCTGCTCTATTGAACCGCTTGCTTCCTTGATGGCAACGATGTTGTCACAGTCAGCAGCCAGTCGGCATGTGGTCTCTGGCTTGAGGTTGATACCTGTTCTGCCAGGAACGTTATACAGCACTATAGGCAAAGTTGTTGCATTGGCAATAGCTTTGAAATGCTGGTACAGTCCTTCCTGTGAAGGCTTGTTGTAGTATGGACATACAGACAACAGACCGTCGATACCGCTCATGTCGTATGTCTTGCACATTTCAACTACGGCAGCAGTGTTATTGCCACCACAACCCATCAGGAGAGGTACACGGCCTGCTACCTGCTTTACAATGAATTGCTTAACCTTATAGTGCTCTTCGGAAGAGAGACATGGGGTCTCTCCAGTCGTTGCGAGAATACAAAGGAAGTCGGCATCATTGTTGAGTTGGTAATCTATGATAGATGCCAACGACTCGTAGTCCACACTTCCATCTTCGTTGAATGGAGTAACGAGTGCTATGCCTAAGCCACGAAAAATGTTTTGCATATATTTATATTTGTTTTTAAAAGCTGTTTGTCAACACCTTACTTATATTCCTGCCATGGCTTGATAGCAATTTCATCCAGTGGCATAGTGCAGAATGCATTGATGAATGCTGAAGCGAGGCGGCTATTGGTAATCAATGGAATATTGAGGTCGATAGCTGCACGTCTGATCTTGTATCCGTTGTCAAGTTCGTGAACGGTGAGATTTCTTGGTATGTTGACAACCATGTCGATTTCCTTGTTGTGCAACATATCAAGTGCCTGAGGCTGGCGATCTTCCTCTGATGGCCAGAAGACCTCGGTGCTGTCGATGTTATTCTCCTTAAGGAATGTGTGCGTACCACTTGTAGCGTAAAGCTGGTAGCCGTGATCTACGAGCATCTTTGCGGCATCGAGCATCTCTGCCTTCTGCTTAGTGGAACCTGTAGAGAGGAGAATGTTCTTCTCTGGAATCTTATGACCAACGGAAAGCATAGCCTTCAGAAGGGCACAAGAGGTGTCCTGACCGATACAGCCTACCTCACCTGTAGAAGCCATGTCAACGCCGAGGACTGGGTCTGCCTTCTGCAGACGGTTGAATGAGAACTGGCTGGCCTTGATACCTACGTAGTCAAGGTCGAAGAGGTTCTTGTTTGGCTTCTCGAATGGTACGCCCAGCATAATCTTGGTAGCAAGGTCAATGAGGTTGAACTTGAGTACCTTGGATACGAATGGGAACGAACGTGATGCACGGAGGTTTGTCTCAATGACGAGGATGTCATTGTCCTTGGCCATATACTGGCAGTTGAATGGGCCAGAGATATGGAGCTCCTTGGCAATCTGCTTGGTGATACGCTTGATACGACGTACAGTCTCCACATACAGTTTCTGTGGTGGGAACTGCAGGGTAGCGTCGCCTGAGTGTACACCGGCGAACTCTACGTGCTCTGAAATTGCATATGCAATAATCTCACCATCCTTGGCTACACCATCAAAGTCAATCTCCTTAGCGTGTTCAATGAACTTACTAACAACTACAGGGTGTTCAGAACTGATGTTGGCTGCCAGCTGCAGGAACTTCTCAAGCTCCTCACGGTTAGAACATACATTCATAGCAGCACCTGAGAGTACGTATGATGGACGTACGAGGACAGGGAATCCTACCTTCTCGATGAAGGCGTCGATGTCAGCCATGGATGTAAGGGCAGCCCAGTCAGGCTGATCTACACCGATGCGGTTGAGCATAGAAGAGAAGAGTGCACGGTCCTCACAGTTGTCGATGTCCTTTGCGGTGGTACCGAGTATAGGCACGTTCTGCTCATCAAGCTTCATGGCGAGGTTGTTAGGTATCTGACCACCTGTAGAAACAATGACGCCATGAGGATTCTCAAGGTCGAGGATATCCATTACACGCTCGAATGTGAGTTCGTCGAAGTAGAGACGGTCACACATATCGTAGTCGGTAGATACTGTCTCTGGATTATAATTGATCATAACAGAACGATATCCCTGCTTGCGTATAGTGTTGAGTGCCTGTACGCCACACCAGTCAAACTCTACAGATGAACCGATACGGTATGCACCTGAACCAAGTACAACGATTGACTTCTTGTCATTCTCGTACTTGATGTCGCTGGCTACACCTGCGTATGTAACGTAGAGGTAGTTGGTCTGTGCTGGATATTCTGCAGCGAGTGTATCGATCTGCTTGACTACAGGAACGATGTTATAGCTCTTTCTGAATGCGCGGACTGTCAGAGCAGCCTTGTGCATATTGCCCAGCTCCTTGTCGAGACCTACTGCACGTGCGATCTGGAAGTCTGTGAAACCATATACCTTGGCTGTGCGGAGGAGTTCCTTGTCAAGTGAGTTGATTGACTTGCTCTTCTCCATTTCATCATCGATGTCAACGATGTGCTGGAGTTTCTCAAGGAACCACTTATCGATCTTTGTCATTTCATGAATCTGATCGACATTATATATCTTGCGCTTGAGTGCCTTGGCAATGACGAAGATACGCTTATCTGTAGGTGCCTTGAGAGCTGCTTCGATATCGTCAATCTGGAGTACCTTGTTTTCTACGAATCCGTGCATACCCTGACCGATCATACGCAGACCTTTCTGGATTGCTTCCTCGAAGTTGCGACCGATGGCCATGACCTCACCGACAGACTTCATAGAAGAACCGAGTTCCTTATCTACGCCACGGAACTTGGAGAGGTCCCAGCGTGGTATCTTACATACTACATAGTCCAGGGCTGGCTCGAAGAATGCTGATGTGGTCTTTGTGACGGAGTTCTTGAGTTCGAAGAGACCGTAACCCATGCCGAGTTTTGCAGCAACGAAAGCGAGAGGATAGCCTGTAGCCTTTGATGCTAGGGCAGATGAACGGCTGAGACGTGCGTTAACCTCGATGACGCGGTAGTCCTCTGACTGAGGGTCGAAAGCGTACTGCACATTACACTCACCGACGATGCCGATGTGACGGATAATCTTGATTGCCAATGCGCGGAGCTTATGATACTCAGCATTGGTAAGGGTCTGTGAAGGTGCGATAACGATTGACTCACCGGTATGGATGCCCAATGGGTCGAAGTTTTCCATGTTACACACTGTGATACAGTTGTCGTAACGATCACGTACTACCTCATACTCAACCTCTTTCCATCCCTTGAGTGACTTCTCTACAAGTACCTGTGGAGAGAAAGAGAATGCCTTCTCTGCAAGTTTGTTGAGTTCTGTTTCATTATCGCAGAAACCTGATCCCAATCCGCCGAGTGCGTATGCCGCACGAATGATGACAGGGTAGCCCAGTTCTGTAGCTGCCTTTCTTGCCTCCTCAATGTTTTCACATGCCTGCGACTTGATGGTCTTGACATTGATTTCGTCAAGTTTCTGAACGAAGAGTTCACGGTCTTCTGTATCCATGATAGCCTGAACAGGTGTACCGAGAACCTTTACGTTGTATTTCTCCAGAATGCCATTCTGGTAAAGTTCAACACCGCAGTTGAGGGCTGTCTGACCACCGAATGCGAGAAGTATGCCGTCAGGCTGCTCTTCCTGGATGACACGCTCTACGAAATAAGGTGTTACAGGGAGGAAATATACCTTGTCGGCTACACCTTCTGATGTCTGAACGGTAGCGATATTCGGATTGATAAGTACAGTCTCGACACCTTCTTCGCGTAATGCTTTCAGTGCCTGCGAACCAGAATAGTCGAATTCACCTGCTTCACCTATCTTTAATGCTCCAGAACCAAGAAGGAGCACTTTCTTTATATTTTCGTCTTTCATTTTGTGTTGTCTGTTTTATTGTCTTACTTTGTTTTATAGTCTTTAATCCTTCAATGTTTTGATTAAAGCTTTTCTACAAATAAGTCGAACATGAATTCTGTATCAACTGGTCCTGAGCATGCCTCTGGGTGGAACTGGCTTGAGAACCAAGGCTTTGTCTTGTGCTTGATACCCTCATTTGAACCATCGTTCATATTTACAAACAGTTCTTCCCAATCCTTACCGAGAGTTGATGCATCTACTGCATAGCCATGGTTCTGGGATGTTACGAAACACTTTTCTGTACCTACCATGCGAACAGGCTGGTTGTGTGAACGGTGACCGTATTTCAGCTTGTATATCTTTGCGCCGGCAGCCTTAGAGAGTAACTGGTTACCCATGCAGATGCCGCAGATTGGTTTGTCACTTTTTGTCATCTGCTTCTGGATAATCTTCACTGCATCCTCGCACATGTCAGGGTCACCAGGACCGTTGGCAAGGAACAGACCGTCAAACTCCATATCAGTGTAATCGTAGTTCCAAGGTACGCGGATTACTTCACAACCACGGTTGATGAGACAACGGATGATATTTGCCTTTACACCACAATCCACGAGGACAACCTTCTTGGCTGCACCTTCGTTGTATCTGATGATGTCTTTGCAAGACACCTGATCAACAAAGTTTACACCTTCATAGTTCGCCTCTGGTATATTGTTAGGTTCATCATCAAACAGGATCTTACCCATCATGACACCATGCTCACGAAGAACCTTTGTCAGTTCACGTGTGTCAATACCTGTGATGCCTGGTACCTGCTCTCGCTGCAACCACTCGGCGAGGCTCTCCTTGGCATTCCAATGACAATATTTCTCGCTGTAATCTGATACGATGATAGCTGAGGCATAGATCTTGTCACTTTCCATGAATGTTGGCAATCCGTTCTGCTCAAACGAAAAAGCAGGAACGCCATAGTTACCTACGAGAGGGTAGGTGAGAACCATTAACTGACCAGCGTATGAAGGGTCGGTAAGGCTTTCTGGATAACCCATCATTGCGGTATTGAAGACTACCTCACCTGCAATGGGTTTCTCGTATCCGAAGGACTTACCATGGAACTTTGTTCCGTCCTGTAATAATAATGTTACGTTTCTCATTTTTATTTTGTTTGTGTTTATTCTACTGTTACTGATTTTGCAAGATTGCGTGGCTGGTCAACATTGAGACCTTTTACTACGGCTACATGATATGAGAGTAACTGCAGTGGTATCACGCTGAGGAGCGGAGCGAGGCATGCCAATGTTGCTGGTATCTCTATTACCTCATCCACCATGCTAGCTACTTGTTCGTCGCCCTCTGTTACAATAGCGATGATATGTCCCTGACGCGATATCACCTCCTGCATGTTGGAGATAATCTTCTGGTACAGCTTATGATGTGTAGCGATGAAAACGACAGGCATCTCTGCATCTACCAGTGCGATAGGACCGTGCTTCATCTCTGCTGCTGGATAACCCTCTGCATGGATGTATGAAATCTCTTTGAGCTTGAGTGCGCCTTCCAATGCAACAGGGTAGTTCCAACCTCGTCCGAGATAAAGGAAGTTGTGAGCATATGTAAAGCGTGTTGCCAGTTTCTGTATCTTATCGTTCTGCTCAAGAATCTTCTCTATCTTTGAAGGGATATTCTGCAGTTCGGTAAGTGTCTCCTCGTACTCATCCTGGCTTATTGTGCCTTTTGCCATACCAAGTGCAAGTGCTATCATGGTGAGTACTACGACCTGACCTGTAAATGCCTTTGTTGAGGCAACACCAATCTCTGGTCCTACGTGTATATAGGTACCGGTGTCAGATTCGCGGGCAATAGAAGAGCCTACGCCGTTTACGATACCGAAGATAAGAGCTCCCTTTTCCTTTGCCTGTTGGATTGCTGCCAGTGTATCAGCTGTCTCACCCGATTGTGATATTGCCATCACCACATCATTTGGTTCGATGACAGGGTCGGAGTATCTGAATTCACTAGCATAAGCCACCTCAACCGGTATTCGGCAGAAATGCTCTATGAGCTGTTTGCCGATGAGGCCTGCATGCCATGATGTGCCGCATGAAACGATGACTATACGCTTCGCCTGTAGCAACTGGCGACGGTTGTTTGTTACAGCCGAGAGTATCACCTGCGGTGCGTGAGAGTATGGCGACTCTACAATACGTCCGCGCATACAATCCTTCAGTACGTTTGGCTGGTCGAAGATTTCTTTCAGCATGAAATGAGGGAATCCCTCGTGGTCAAGCATAGAGAGATCTACATTTACCTCTTTAACCTCTGCATTGGCAGTCTCACCATTGAGGTTGAGAACTTGTATTTCTTTGCCACGCTCTATGATAGCCATTTCCTCATCGTTGAGATATACTATCTGCTTAGTGTATTCTGCTATAGGTGAAGCATCGGAAGCAAGGAAGAACTCAGAGTTGTCCTCTACAATTCCAACTGCCAGTGGTGATGACTTTCTCGCAGCTACAAGTACGTTTGGATTGGTACTGTCGATTACTGCAATGGCGTATGCACCGAATACCTGATTCAAGGCACCTCGTACAGCGGTAGCAAGATCTACTTTGTTAGAGACCATGACGTATTCTATGAGTTGTACCAATACCTCAGTATCTGTCTCGCTCTTGAAATCATAGCCTCTTTCTTTCAGCTGTTCACGCAGTGTGGCATAGTTCTCAATGATGCCGTTGTGTACCAGTGTCAGATTACCTGACTGACTGATATGTGGATGAGCGTTCTTCTCACTTGGTACGCCGTGTGTTGCCCATCGTGTATGAGCGATGCCTAATGTTCCGCTTATGTCCTTTCCATTTGCAATGTTTTCCAGGTCAGATACTTTACCTTTTGCCTTATAGACATTCAGCGTGTTGCCATTAGCTGACAGCATTGCGCATCCCGCAGAGTCATATCCGCGGTATTCCAATCGCTTAAGACCTTTGATGAGTATTGGGTACGCATCTCTTGTTCCGATGTATCCTACTATTCCACACATAATATCAGATTTGATTTTGTTTTTTGCACTATTGATTTTTTGAAAAAAGAGTTAATATGAGGGTTCGCAAACCTTCATATTAACTCTATTTGTTGTTATTTTGTCAGACTTATAGTCAATGTTGCAAGTGATATCAAGATACTAGAAATTGGAGTCCAGAAAGTGTATGAACTAACATCAGCGCTTCGTGCCTTTGCTTTTTGTGGTTCTACGTAGATGATATCATTCTGCTCGAGGAAGTAATATGGTGAATTGAATATCTTGGCATCATTGAGGTTGAATCTCGCTGTATGCTTCGTGCCATTTGCATCCTCACGGACGAGAAGAATGTTTGGTCTCTTACCATAGATAGAAAGGTCTCCTGACTGTGCAAGAGCTTCGATGATGTTGATTCTCTCATTGTCAACGTTGATGACCTTTGCTGCGCCAACCTCACCAATGATGGTTACCTTGAAACTGTTGTATCGTACCTTGACAACAGGACGTTCTTCGTTTGCGAAATAAGGTAATATCTCCTTGGTGATCTTTTCCTCACATTCAGGACGTGTAAGTCCGACAACGTTTACCTTGCCAATGACAGGGAAATTAATGTTGCCATCATGATCAACTATGTATGACCACATGCCTCTGCTTGCTACAGAATTGGAGATGCTTGTCCATCTGCCTCCCATATTCATGTTGAATGGCTCTGCTGCTTCTGGTGTTACAGATGATACCATTATAACAAGCTCGTCATTAGGTTTGATCTTGATAGTTGGAAGGGCCTTGGTGTCGCTGATACTTACAGAGTCTATGTTCTGGAAGTATGCTACCTGCTTTGTCATTACGCATCCAGAGAAAACCATGGTCATAATGCACAATCCCAATGCAACGATTAATTTCTTCATTTTTAAGTGTCTTTTTGTCGTTGGATATATTCCTACTGTGTTTTTACGGTTACGTGGTTCTGATTAGAAGAACATGTAACGGTTGTCCTTGATGTTGGCGTTGATGTAGAGCTCCTGCATGTAGTTGCCTGCCATCTGCATTGCACGCTGAGCAAGACGCTGCATGTATGCCTTCTCTTCAAACTTCTGACCGCGGTTTTTCTTGCTCTTTACAGAGAAGAGATATACGGCTCCGTTACCCTTCACAGCATGTGAAGAGAATGCCCCCTGCTTGGTACCTGCTACAGCACCGCTGAGTGCTGGTTCTGCTGTACCTGCTGCTGCAACGAATGCTGGAGCTGCGAAGGTTACCTGATTAATGTCAGCAATCTGGCCTCCCTTAGCCTTTGCTTCATTGATGTTCTTTACGCCACTAATCTTTTCCATTATCTTCTCAGCCTTCTTGTCCTTCATGACTTCTGCCTTGAGATATGCCTTAATCTGCTCGTCATCCATACCGCGATAGCCCTTCTCATGAATCTTGGTAAGTGCTACAACGAGGAGGTTGTCATTGTCACCGCACTCATAGAGTGGAGAAATCTCACCTTCCTTAGCCTCAAATACCCACTTGAGAGCTTCGTGAGTACTGTGGATGCCTGAGATGTTATGCTGTGAGCTACGGAGGTCGTTGTCAGTGATAACCTGGAATCCGTACTTCTTTGCACCCTTCTCAAGTGCCTCAATTGTCATATTCTCTGACACATACTGTGAGAACTTGTTATAAGCCTTGCTGTATGAATCCTTAGAGAAGTTGATGTCGCACTTGATTACTGCTGCAACGTACTTTGTTTGGAAAGCCTTGCGGTCTGTAACCTTGAGAATGATGTTGCCTGAAGCTGTTGGAATGTTGCGGAGCTCATTAGCTGCCATTGTGTTGATAGCTTTAATGTACTCCTTAGTGTCTGCGTCAAGTGATGGAGCAAACTGGTACTGCTGTGTTGTCATCCACTGCTTTGCACCTGTCTGACCATACTTCTTAGCGAGAGCATCCCACTGTGAAGCGTCTGCCTTAAGAGCGGCCATGATAGAGTCTGCACGGTTGTGAGCTGCGTCTACAGTCTCGCCACCTACCTGGATAGCCTGGAACTCTACTGAGTCAGGAAGCTCTTGCTTAGAGATGAGGCGTATTACATTGAGAGTGTTGTCTGCGGTATTCTCTTTCATTGCTGTTGTGGTACCAACGCTGATAGAGTCAAGCATTGCAGCGATGTCATTAGGATATGCAGACTTGAGCACTGGTACACCTGTGTAAGGAACAGTGCTGCCTGACTTGCGTACTATCTCAGATGGATCCTCTGATGTAGCGAGCTGAGATGCGAAGTCTGTAACCTGCTTGTTGAGCTGTGCACGGTCTGTAGCAGAAGCGGTAACCTTGAAAGAAACGTACTTGATGTCTCGTGTCTCTTCATACTGCTTGAAACGACCTTTTACCTCGTTGTACTTAGCCTTAATATCTGCATCTTCTACCTTTACATCCTTATCTGCAATAGTAGAGTAAGGGAAAGCTGCAATCTGTATGTTCGCTTCTGTGTTCTCCTCTTCGAATGCCTGCTTAGCCTCCACTTTGTTTGAGAGGAAGCATGAACCGAGGAGTGCCTGATACTTTTGAGCGAGAGTCTGCTGGCGCAGAGTCTTCTCAATGAACTGCCAGTAGTTGTAGATTGCACGATACTGCTCTACCATCTGAGGATTGCCAGTCTGTGCCTTTTTGTATTCGCTCATGAACTGCTTGAGTGCATTAGCATCGAAACGACCTGTCTGCTGATTTGTGAATGGAGTCTGCATCAGCATTGGGTTAGTACCCTGATTAAGAATATCACGAACCTCATCGTCTGTTACGCGAAGACCGACCTTCTTTGCTTCCTTCGCAATGAGGGCTGTCTGAATGTATGAGTTCCACACCATGTCACGAACCTGATTGAGTTCGTCCTCGTTGAAGTTTTCTTTTCCTTGTGTCATCTTGATGACATCAGAATACTCTTCAATCAGAGCCTGAAATTCCTGATAACTGATTTTTTCACCAAGCACTTCAGCAATTTGCTGGCGCTCAGTGTTTTTCTGCGAGTCGCATGAGCGAACTGCTTCCTCTGCGATGAAGGCAAACAGACCTAAGCCGATGATGCCGACAAGGAGTGCGCCTTTGCTTCGGATTTTTCCTAATACTGCCATTTTCTTTTATTTTTTTATTTTAATTTACTATCAATTTTAATGTCTGTGCCCAATGTGTAGGCACAAAAAACGCTACAAAGTTAATAATTTTTCTTATAATATGCAACTTTTGCGTGATATTTTGCAGAAAAACATGTTATTTTATTGCTAGGAAGTTGAGGGATGTCGCTTTTGGTTGCTATTTCCCAGATAAGCTTATTCGTCTTTCTTTTGGTAGATCTTGACCAATTCTATTTTCGTTTTTGTGTTTTTGAGGATTTTGCATTGCCATTGTCCGAAACTGATTATTTCGTTTAGTTTTGGGAATCCTTGTCTTTTCTCGAGTATCAGTCCGCCTAGGGTTTTGTAGTCATCGCTTTCCGGTAATTCTATTCCTAAGATTTCGTTGACTCTCTCAATCTCCAGTCGAGCAGAGACGAGATACCCCCCATCATTGGTTTTGCGACATTCGTAGTTGCTGATGTCATGCTCATCTTCTATCTCTCCGATGATTTCTTCTACGATGTCTTCAAGAGCAACGATGCCGCTGGTGCCTCCAAATTCGTCCACGACAACAGCGAGACTTGTCTTCTGTGTAAGAAGGTTTTGCATCAGCTTTCTGGCTGACATGGTCTCAGGAATGAATGGTGTTTGCCTGATGTGCTTCTGCCATTCGTCATTTTTTATTCTGAAAAGTTCTGATGAATGAATGTAGCCTATGATATGATCTATGTCCTTGTCAAAGACTATAATCTTAGATCTGCCACTCTCGATGAACTTTTGTCGCAGTTCTTTGATGTTAGTCTCCTGACTTACAGCATTGATTTCTGTACGAGGTATCATGCAGTCTCTGACCTTTGTATCAGAAAGGTCTAGGGCATTCTGGAAGATTCTCACCTCCTCTTGAATGTTATCTTTTTCTGTCGCCTTGTCGATACTTTGCTGTACTAGATAGTCTAAGTCGACTTTTGTGAACTCTTCCTTTTTTCTTTCTTTATTGATGTTTACTCCCAACATCTTAAGAAGGATTTTTGATAATAATGCGCAGCATTTAGAGATAGGGTAGAGGATTATATAGCATATTCCTGCTGGTATGGCGAAGAATGTCAACAGAGTGTTAGCATTGTTCTTGAAGATTGTTTTTGGGAGAAATTCTCCCGTGAACAGTACTATTATCGTAGAGAGAATAGTATCTGCTGCTACGGTGAACATTTCCGATCTTCCATAGAATATCGTTGCGTCAAATAATCTGGCAATTAGAATTCCGTAAATGACGAGTGCAATATTGTTGCCTACAAGCATCGTGCTTACAAAAGTATTAGGATGTTTGTAGAATGCTGCTACGATTCTATGGGTGAAACCATTTGCCTTGCCTTTCATCTCTGCTAGCATTCTGTTGCTGGAAACATAAGCTATTTCCATTCCAGAGAAGAATGCAGAGAAGAGCATTGTTATCGTTATATATAATATAAGGTGTATGTCCACGTTCGTGTTTATGTTTGTTAGTGCCTTCGTGAAGGTGTTGCAGGATTTCTTTTAGGAAGTGAGTCTGCGTTTGTTGCAGTATTCTTTGAGTCACCTTCCTTCTTGTCATCTTTCTTGTCCTCTATATCCTCCTGTATGAAAGAACCTTTCGTATTTGTTACGCTGTAATGTGTCATCCTCTCATCACTCCTGAAGTATGCACCCTGCAGTTCTCTTTCTGGTGTGATGAGATGAGAAAATCTGTTGGAGTACAATTCGTGGGTGTTCTGATCCCAATATAGTTCCTCGCTGTAGAAATACAATCCATCCATGGTTCTCACCCTTACGTTGCCAATGAGGTGCCACAGTTTCTTACGGTGGTAATTGTATGCAGTGTCAGCCTGTATGTATGCCTCTGTATGAAATTTCTCATCAAACTGTTCCATGAACAGGCCGCGCTTGAAAATCCATCTGGCGGGATTAACGTTTTCGTTAATTTCCCATCGTTCTGCTATGATACGGTATTTCATCATGCCCGAGTCGCTTATCATGGTATTGACTCCGTATGTAGTCATCATAGCAACGGAATCTCTGGCATGAATGGCAGGAGCGGTGTGTTCTTTCTGATTTTCACAGGAATAGCCTATCAGTATGAATAGGGCGAGGATGGTATGTATTGCTTTTCTTTTCACAACGAATGATGTGGTTTAGTCAAACTTCCACTTAGCGAACCATCTTTCGTTGAATGTCAGTCCGATGTTGATGCGGAAAGTGTTTTCTTTAATGAGGTTCTCAGCAGAATAGTTACTCCACTGAACGCTGATATTTAGAATAGAACGGGTGTTGTAGGCGTTAATGATAGGAAGACCGATACCTGCGCTTACGGAGTATTCTTTTGGACCGTCTGCATTTCCAAACTTCAGATAAGGTGTGGTGTAACCAGCGCCGAAGCGGTAGCGTATTCTGTTTGCGAACCTGAGGCTATATTCGTTGTTACAGTACTCACCACCAACGTTTATCTTGTGGCGGTCATTGAATAAACCGCTTGTGGTTACATATTCGTTTTTGCTGTCAACGAATGTTGGATAGTCCACCTTTGACCAGTTCTGTACGGAATAGTCTGCGCCTATCTTCCACTGCTTGTTGTGGCAGAAAGACAGACCAATACCGATTTGCTCTGGTATAGAGTAACCATCCTTGTTTTCGTATGTACCCTGACCTACCTTATATGTTGCATTTGCCCCGAGATTCCTCTTAGGAGAATATGTTGCACCGATGGTCATTTCATCCTTGGAATTGATGTTGAAAGAGTACATCGCACCAAGGTCTATCTTGATATTGTTGATTGTCGATGTGTACTGGGTAGAAACCGAAGGGAGGGATGTAGAGGTGAATACCGCAGACATGTTTCTCTCCAATGTGCCCCAGATATAGTTGATGTTCGCACCTACGGATAGTCCGCGTACAGGACTCCAACCTGCACCGAGATATAGTTGGTGCAAACCGCCGTTACCGTTATGCGACTGAGTGTAGTATGTGTTTTCCTCAGTCGTAGGGTATTCTTTATATCCAGCAATAGGTTGCTGAGTGGTGTATGAGAAATTGTATCCGATATTTGAATAAGGTACAAAACCGAAACTGATACCGAGGCCCTTTGCTGCTCGGAATGCTGCTACGGCATATTCGATGTTTGCATTGTTTACATTCTTTTTGACTCCTCTTTCAGAGAAATTTGTTGATTGTAAAGACGCACCAATGTCAAAGATGAAACTAAGTGAGTCAATCTCTGAGTAAGATGCAGGGTTGATGTAGTTGACCTTATTGTGTTCTTTGAAAGCGAGTCCTACACCATTCATTCCTTTATTGAAACCTTGTGACTGATCCGACAGTGCTCCAAGACCATATTTGGAGTATGGTGAGTTTGTTCCACTCTGTGCCATGGCAAATGAAGAAAATGCAATGAAAGAGAGTGTAAAAATGTTTTTTTTCATTCTTTTTTGTTGATTTTTTACTATTTGGTGCAAAATTATTAAAAAAAAATGAAATAAACGAAGGTTTTTTCAGAAATATAAGTTATTTTTGCATCGTGAAACGTAATATAGGTTTTTTTAAAGGTTTTGTAATATGCGTTTTGATGCTTTTCGTGGGTGTCGTGCGTATTTTGGCATCTGGGCAGGGTGAATCCCTTTCCGGAGGTTCTTCTTATGGTGCTTTTGCTCCTGACTCTTCTGTTTTGGTGAGTATGGACAGTATAGAGATTAGTTTGTTGACGTGCGAACCTCATGACGAGGTTTATAGTCTCTATGGACATACGGCAATAAGGGTACAGAATCATATAACGCATCAGGATTTTGCAGTCAATTATGGCGTCTTTGATTCCACCGTAGATCATTTTGTTGTCAGGTTTGTCTTTGGACTTACTGATTATATGATGGGAATCTTTGATTTTGAAAGATTCCTTGA
>JAZLIN010000015.1:0-20950 GCA_045617365.1 Prevotella sp.
TGTAGTCAGTCTTTTCATTTCTTTGCCGGTGCTTTAACGGTTACAACATTTGAAGGTTCACTC
Source organism: Prevotella sp. (assembly GCA_045617365.1). GTDB lineage: Bacteria > Bacteroidota > Bacteroidia > Bacteroidales > Bacteroidaceae > Prevotella. Next base: position 64 of record JAZLIN010000015.1, read on the forward strand.
TCACGTCCATCCTCCATCTGCACCTGTATGAAATACTGAGCTGTCTCACCCGCTCTGAGGAGACGGTCTGTAAACATACGCTCATCGGAGTCTGCAGAAAGCAGGAAGGTGAATCGTTCATCATCTGGTACTTTGCGCCAGATGCAGAAATACCAGTCATTGCCCTTGGGAGCATTATCTACATCCCATGCCAACTTGGTTTTTCTGCTATCCTCGTCATAGTCGCCTACCAATCTGATAGGCAGTGCGAATACGGGGTCTCCGGTAAAACGTGTTACGTACTGCAGACTGAGTCCGCTACTGATACCAGAGTAATTGAATGACTCTACGGCGTACGCATACTCATCATAGGAGTTTTCCTTCGGATGATCAAAGACATTCATTACCCCTCCTGCCATTCTGACAGAATCGGCATCACAGACGGCTATCAGTGTCCACTTCTTGTTTTTATCCATATCCACCAATCGTCGATATATCTTGTGATATTCTGCCTGTGCGTCACCACCTGCTATCCATCTCATATATACTCCCTTAGCATCCACGTATGATGAATCCAAGTGTGCCACCACAGGTGGGAGTAGCGACGGACGTATCACCTGTATCACGTCCGAGTAGCGACCCATATTGGTAGAATAATCTACGCCACGTACCTTATAGTATATGTATTTCTGGTTGACATCGAGTGCTACCGTGTCCACGAAACAGTTTTCCTTGACCGTACCGTTCTTCTGTGTCATAAAAGAGTGCGTGGTATCATTAGCCACCACTATCTCATAGTAGTCGATGTCATCGTTTTCTATGGCATCCCATCTGAGTTCTATCAGACCTACAGGATTTCCTGTCTCTACGTTCTCTATACGTGATACATACCTCAGTCCCTGCGGAGCATGAGGCGGTTGCATGTCTGCTATTCGCATGATACGCGGTATGGCATAACTCACATTATTCGATTTGTCATACGCTGCTATGGTCAACTGACCTGTAGGCAATCCTGTGACATTGACAGTACATAGCGTATCCGTAGGAGACATCATACTATCCGTCAGCTTCATCCACTGACCGTTATTCACTTTCGCATGATAATACATAGGGACATATCCTGCTATATCTTGTTCCATCGTGTCCTTGCGGATATATATGTCTGCATATACATCCTTGCTAAGGTCTGCCGTATCACGTCGAGTGATATTTATCAGCGTGATCTCAGGTGCACGCGGTGCCTCGATGTCTCTGATGTGGGCTGTGTATATCTCACTTGGCTGCGTGAGGTCGCCAAATGCGTCATGACCAAAGATGCGGTACTCCCAGTCACCAGGGTGTGGCACATTGTCTGATATGAACGCATCCTCACCGCGATTGCCCTCCATAAACATGATGTACGGCTTATCATTGACGCGAGTCCACTGCTGTGTGCCAGCCTCACGGCGCTCTATCTCATAGCTGCTGTACTTACTATTGGACCACCACAGACGAATGCTGTTTGGCGCTACGAGCGAGTCTCCGATCTCCGTCTCAAACTTCTCTCTCAATATTTTTCCGCCCTTACCGAACTCTGCATAGCTGACATTCATATTGGCATAACCGCTCTTAAACATCAGGTGTCCCGAGGCATCAGGCACAGCAGGCAGGATGTTATACTCATACGTACGACCAACCTTCACATCACGATCCACAAAACGCATCGCCATACGATCTGCCAGATCCATGCGCCACTCTGAGAGCAATACAGCAAAACCGAATGTCATCTGCTGGTCACCATGCACGTCAAGCAATGCACCCAGAGTGCCTACACCATACCGGGACTGATCCTGACGCATCTTGCCCTCGCCATACAGCATACCCATGGCCATGGATGCCAGCGAGTCACTCTCTGGATATGCTGCACGCAGTTCCTCAAGCGATGCTGGTTTCAGGGCATGCGCCAATGTATCCACATGATAACCCATAGGGTCATGATACATACGCAGCACATCCACTCCCACATGGTTCAGATACTGCCACGACACATAGTCCTCTGCCGCCCATCGCAGTACGATACTGTCACCATAGCTTCGAGCGAGCATCATAATCTTGGAACTATAGTCATGCGTCCCCTTCATGCCATTGCCCAGGGTTGCGGTATCTCTGACCTCACCTGGCAGGTAGCGTCTGTAGTCAGCGCTGTCCGCATCCGCACTCTCTATGGTGTCATTGCTTCCAGTGACACCATATATCATATCATCGACAGCTGCACCTTTGTCATCTGTCACAGCCATCAGGCCGCCACGTGCTCCTACCATACCGGCCATGAGCAGCGACGCCATGATTATCAATGTATGTCTTATTGTCATCTTCATCTTTTCGCCTATTGACTTTAGTTGTTTGGTGATTGGGTTGTTTGGTGGCTAAGGAGAGCCACCATTCCTTGCGTTTCTCCGCAAGGCGCGCCCCCACCATCGGTCTTACTTCCTGGTCGTCCTGACCACGTTCTTGATAGCACTGCTCGTAGCGCTTCGTGACGGAGTACTTGTGCTTGCACTCGAACTGCTTTCTGAGAGCGGATACTCCACATCAAACGTCACCAGTGCCTCACCATTTCTCAGGTTGGTACATACCATGTACTGTCCCGTGTTATAGTTGTACGCATTCACACGATATACAGAGAAGTTTGCACTCTTCATCTTCTTGAGCATAGCATCGGTGACCTTGAAGTTCTCCTTGTCACGCACATTCGTATTCGTGCCATTCTTATTCACAGCCTTGTATGACATCGTACCTCCCATGAAGCCAAACCATATCTCCTGACTGATCTGTCTGTGTGGTCGCTCATCCGACTTGGCAAAGTCATCGAAACTACCCCACATCGTTATCTTCTTGGCTGAGTCACTGTTGTCAAAAGTCGATCCCCAGAGTATAGGGAACTGATACATCGGGATCTCCAGCCTCGTCACGTCATCACGTGATATATAGCAGCTCGCACCCGTATGCGACGTATTCCATGTCTCAACCTCATTCACTTTCTTTGTCTCAAACTTGTAACCGCCCAGGTCTCCTACCTCCTGTGACACTTCGGATATGGAGTTTGATATATCCTCTGCCACGTAGTACACCCTCTTCATATCAGCAATGAGATTAGCCACCTTGCCCTTATTGTCCGTGGCAAACACCATCTTCGGTGTACGCTCATCCTGACCACTTAACACATAGTCATACTTGGAGTCTGTCATCACCGGTAGTGGGAAATAATAATTCACACCCCACTGTGACTCATCATAGATGGAGAGCTTGCGCACCTTCTCATATTCATCATATATACGATACGACACGCCCCTTCCGCAGACACCTTCATACACACCTCCCTTGTCGGTATATACACATGACTGCGATGTCGTGGCATTTAGGGACAGACGACCCGTGGTAATCTCGAATCCGCCCACAAAGGCATAGTTGCTCAGGTAACTGATATACCAGTATGGGTCATACAGACGTATGTACTCATTACCAATCTTCGCACCGTTAGTCTCTGCTATGCGCTTGTCGCTGTATCTTGTCGCAGGCTTTGCATTGGCAAATGTCACAGTGTTTATTCTGTTGCCAACAAACGGAGCGGAATACGTCGTCTGCATCTTAGCCCTGCTCACCCTGCTAGGCAGATAACCGGTCATCCATGTTCCGCTACACGTACGCACCTTGAGCGAAGCCAGTTCCGTGGTATTCGTTACCACCCTGTTGTTTATCACCGATGACACGGTATATTCCAGTTTTATCACATAGTCCTTGTCTGCCTGCACATTATTAAACTCCCTTATCGACTGCAGGTTTTCAAAGTTAGGATTATGCCACCACTCGGCACCGACCTTATCCAACTGATTGCCTGACGCATCCAGCAGTCTCCAGTTCAGGGATCCATTCTTGAAGCATGTGTCACTCAGTCTCTTTGTCAGTCCTATGGTAGGAGCCTTCACGTCACCCACATACGCCTTCACGTATTCAGCATCATCCTCTTCATCCTTGATTCTGTTATATCGTGAAGGATAAGCCATAGCCACATACTTCTGCAGGTCAGGACAGTCTGTTATCGCGGTAGCAGCACCTGTACGGAAATAGTAAGTAAGAGTCTGCTTCCACGCCCTGTTCTCCATCTTCTTCTTCTTCTCGTTGTAGAACAGAGGATCCACCTCCTCGCCTCTGATTATCTCCTTCGCATAACCCGTAACCGTGATAGAGTAATACTTGTTAGGATTCAGCTCCAGCATATCTATCACATGCATCAGTCGCTGCTTACCCTTGATATTGAATGTCCTCGTCTCCCAGTTCGAATACCTGTTCTTATACTCCCTCACCGTCACCGTCTCCTCAGTACGGAATATAAAGGTGCGGCTGGCCTGAGCCTTCAGGTCTTCCTTATCGCCGTTATAGTCCTTGGCCAGCTTGTTCAGCTCCGTCTCGTCCAGCACACGGAAGTGCTCCTCCAGCGGAGCCTCCGTAGTATAATAAGGACGCGTCACCAGCTGAGGGTCTATGACATTCTTGTCACTCCAGCCTGCACTCTTCAGTGTGTCGCCGATTGAGCACTCGCCAAACAGTTTGAAATTATCCAGCGCATTGCCGACAAACAGGTCACAGCGGTCTCCACACTCAAACTGGAACTTTCTGTCTATATTCACCAGGCCGTCCAGCAGGCGCAGCTTACAGCGGGCCTTGCCTGTGAAGTATGTTGGCTTAGGACCACCCATGTTCAGCACGCCGCCGATGCCTGCATCAACGATGTCAAACTTCTTGTCCCAGAATCCCAGATTCACATGTACACCAAATTTGGCATACAGATACGCATATAGCTGACCCTCGCCATACCAGTTATGCCATCCTGGTGCTCTGCCCAGGTTGGTACAGCTGGCACTGTTGCCCAGTTTCACGAGAGACATGTCGAATCCTGCTGTCGCTCCCATATTACCATAGAATATGCCAAGGTCAACATCTATGTATCCAAACACCTGAGCACCGAGCATCACGCCGCCGACAGGCTGCGCATTGAAATCCTTCAACGCCTGTGTACGGGCACGATTAGCCATGCTCACATCGTCACTTACCACACCAGAACCCTTGGTGGAACCATCCAGGAACTGGCTTATCTCTGTAGGTATCGCAGGCAACTTGCCATCATTAGGCAACTCATTGCCTATACACAGATAGCAGTTGGCACCGATCTTCACATTCACTATCTTAGACTTGAAGTCTATCAGCGTAATGGAGCAGCGCTTGTCAATGGTTGGCTCTCCCAGATACACATGCCACTTTACCTTGGACAGTTTTCTGCCTTCCTCCTTCATGGTCACCTTGAAGTCCAGTGCGATGTGTGCATCTGCACTGGCCTTGACACTCGTGTCACCGTCTTTGGCTTTCGTAGCATGTCCGGCATTTGAATTGCTTTGGTCGTCTATCTTTCCTGTCAGACTGCCTTTTACAGTACCCAGCGCCGTCTCATACTTACTGTTAAGTGACTTCATCATGTTGCCCAGCGCGCCATACTCATCAGCGTATTTCTTTGCCAGTTCTGTGCCGTCAGCCTTAGCGTCAACACTCACATTGATAGCGAAGTACTGATCATTATCGTCATGCTGATACACCACGCTGGCCTTGGAGTTCACCAGACCCGATACAGCCTCCACGTTACCATTGAGCATGAACGTCGTCAGGCGGTCATGCTCCTGGTCATACACCACGGTCATGTCAAAGTCTCCCTTCAGCATGTCATCACCGGCACTGGTGGTGAGTCCCAAGCCGGCTATCACACCTATCACACCCTTCTTTGGAGTTACCTCGGTGTCGCTTTTCTTGCTACAGTTGAAATAGAATCCACCCTGTATCTTATTGATCACCACAGGGTCTATACGCAGACCCACGGAGCTTCCGACACTAGCAAGGAAGTAGCCATAGCGGTAAGATGTCCTTGTATCAGAATACTTATAGTATCCACCTGTAGCGTCGAGGGTGAAGAGGTCACCAGGCATCACAAACTTCAGTGCGCCCGTGAAACCTTCTTTCGTCTTGTCATTTCTCTCTATGCTCAGCGTTCCTGAAATCTCTGTTCCAGCAAACTTCGTACCGAACTTTGCCCCATCAAAATCCGTACTCTTGTATGACGCACTGAAATTTTTCAGATCATCCAAGCCCTTAGGCACAGTGACGTTGGCATTGATAGTAAATCCTGCACCAGCGCTCAGTTCTATAGACTCCAGCACCTTGATTTCTCCTGCCAGCGAGGCGCTCAACCGCTTCTCCGTAGCATTGAAATCAAAGTCGTACTTGCTCAGCGTAAACTCAAACGGACCAAGTTTCTTCTCCAGCGATGCCAGTGACCACTTACCCATATTGAGATATACGTAGTCACCGATCTTGATATCTTTCTTGGCAGCATAGAGTTGTGTGCCGCTCAGCTTGGCATTCTTAGCCTTGCTCTGCATGTCGCTGGCATACTTCGACGTCCATGTGCCAGGACAGTTGGCTATGCGCAGTCCGCAGAAATGAACGCCGGGGATCTCAAACTTCATCGGCAGGCTCGAGTTCTTTATCTTCTTGTTCAGATAGTCCGTGCCGCCAATCGTCAGGTCGCCTCCCATCATGAGTTCGAGATTGGTCTGCTGCTTGCCAGCTCCGTCAGGCACTGACTCAAGGAGGAAATAAGTCTGGTCTTTCTTGAATTTAGCCTCGGCGAGGAAGAAGTCCAGCGACAGATCGTTCATTTGCTGCGTCTTGAACAGATAGGCGTACTGTCCCCCATTATTGGCATTGGAGGTAAGTTTCTTTATCTGGCACTCGTAATCTACTGTTCCTTTCAGCAGAGGAACAGCGAAAGTACCCATGAATCCGCAGTCATTGAAGTTGCTCTGCAGGAAAGACAGATGCACCTTGTCCAGAGAGAACTCCCATCCGCCTGCCTTGCCCGTCTTCGCCTCCAGCAGATTCTCGGCAGACACCTTCAGCGTTGCACCAGACTTGTCAAAGAACATATCCTGCGCAGAGATCAGCAGTCGTTTGTCGCCCGAAGTGCCAAACTCCAGCGATTTAGGGAACCTGATGCCCACGTTCTTGATATACAGACCCTGCCACATATTGTCACCTTCGACCTGATAGTATTCACCATTCTCATTCTGATAGACAGATGATATGCCAGCATTCTTCTTGTTATATCCTTCAGGAAAGGCCCCCATGTGACTGGAGTTGCGGTTGAAGGAATGGTCATAGATGATGTTCTGTGCAGTAAACGTCCATCCCGGAAGGGCTGATACCTGGAAAGGGTCCATGGTAACCTCTGCCATCCAGTCATCCCACGTGCTGATGGTAGTATTGACATTGAGAACAGGTTTTTCATCTGTCACTGTACCGTTGTTGTCTTTCAGAAGACCTGGTATCTTCATGTCAAGATCCAGTCCCAGCATCTCAAACTGGTCTGCATGCCAGCTGACGAAGCATCCATTCTCCGGTTTCAGTACATCGGTAGGAGCCTTGAATGTCATCTCATATTTTGACTTAGGGTCCTGAATGGTGAAATCAGACAGCAATGCGATGGTGCCCGACTCTGGCAGGAGACGGTCAGGGGATATACATATACGTGGTGCACCGAGGACGAGGATATCGTTCTTGGTGTATTGCGAGTTAGGCAGCGTAAACTCTCCCAGGATGTCCATGGTAGCATAGTCCGGAGCGAACTTCATGCCTACGATCTGTATGTCAACGGGTGACTTATTGATGGACTTAGGGAGTGAGAGAGGCATGTAGAGGTTTGCCACCTTGCCGGTGGTAAGGGCATCGTATATGGCATTGCCTCGCTTGACGTAGCCATAGTATTTCTGCAGGTCTATCTGCTTGGCAATGTCTTTTACCTTGTCCTTTGCAAGACCAGAGATCTCACTGGCGTATGGTATGCCTGTATCGCTGATGAGGTTGTCGATACCCCAGTCGGAGAAGAGTTTGTCAACGACCTGTATGTCGCTGGTCTCGTCGTCGCTGTATGTCTCGGCTATGCCCTCGATGACAATACCGTCAGTATTGATCTTCAAGCCTTTGAACTTAACGCAGACGCCTATCTCGAATCCGAATGGCGTCCATGCCACATGACCCTTGCCCTCAAATCCCTTTTGGGTGGATTTCACCTCGTCGATAGTGAGCTGATACTGACCTATGCCGACGGTCTCACCCTTGAGTTCCTCAGCCTTCTTTGACGTGAGAGTGGTATTGGTGATGTCAACCATGCTGGAGCACTGGAAGTATTTCTTGGAAAGAAGCTCCACCAATGCGAAGTCACGGATATGCAGGTCATCTCCCGTGAATGCCACGGAGGAGCCCTTGGTAATGACAGGGTTCACACGAAGCACCATGTAGTTGCCGGTCTCCACCTTCTCCTTAATGTCATCCCAAGGGATGCTGTCGTTGAGTTCGGTGGTACGCTTATGATATATCGGTTCGGTCTGCAGAGCGGCTTCCACGTCTGCCACCTGACCATTGACAAAGAGTTCGACATCGTATGCGAACTCGATGCTGCCCACGTCCTGACCTTCGCCACCTTTATACATAGGCTTGATCCATTCCACAAGGATGCCGCTGCCCTGAAAATGCTTGCGTGCACCATTGATGTCCTCAAAGTGTGGCGCTATGATATTAGGATAGCCGAAACTATATAGGGAATCGGGATCAATCTCTCCCTTCAGATTACCACCTATGACGAGAGTAAAGTCCCTGTCATCATCCGTCATGACCTTCTCTACCCTGGAAGTCTCGTCTTCTGGTTCTGCATCAGGGGTGACGGTTTCCTGCTTTTCCACAGGTGCAGCGACTTCGGTTTTGTCTGCAGGTTTCTGTGCTGGCTGGTCTGACACCTTCAGTTTGAAAAGGCGGTATGTGGATTTTCCGTCATTCTCAATCATGACATAGCTGAGCGCACCACCGTTGGCACTGGTTGCCGTAACCTGAGCTGCGTATGTACGGTCAGCATAGAACTGTGACTGGATGACATTGAGAGGTATGATGCACTGAGGCACCGTGAGATTCTGAGCCCTATATACCACAGGATTCTTCTCTATGGCCTCTACAGGACTCTGATTCTTCAAGACCTCTACGACCTTGAACGTATATCTGTACTGATTGACAGATGGTGAGCATGTCACGACAGGCGATGTCCAGGTAAACATAGGATTAAGGACATCAAGAGGGGCTACGTCATTGCTGCCTTGCAAAGCACCTGCACTGAAAGGCATAAGGAATTTTGGTGCCTGTGCCTTATAGCAGATGGTGAAGGTAGCCCTGCCACCCAAAGGACTGCTTACCACAACAGGGGTTTCCAGTTTTGGCTGCGCCCACTTATAAGCTGTCACCTGTACTTCATAATCTCCCTCTGGCAGGAGACCGAAGGAACCATTGGCATAATCATCAAACAATCCCGGCGTGGTCTTTATCTGATTGGAAGGGATATGATTGAACATGGTCTTCATCTCCACCATGGTAAGAGTCTTGGTACCATTGGCAGGAATTACGAATGGTACCTTTGGCGGAAATGTAGATGGCGTGGTGACGGTGATTTCTGATGACGGCGTGATCTGATTGAGAGAAAGCGAGAGATACACGCTCTGTGACTGCGATGACGTATTGGTCAGCGTAACATTGAAATATTTTCCCGGATCATTGACATACAGCAGTGCCTGCGGAGGCAATATACGCTGCACAGGCGTGACAGTGACAATGACGTCCTGAGCAACGGCCATAACCGTGCTCAGCAACGAGAGTATGAAGATAAGAAATATTCTTGTGGTACGCATATTTATTGTTTTGGGGTTGTTTGTTCCTTTTGGGATTTCTTTTCCTTGTTCTTAATTTCGACAAGTGTGAAGGTGTATGAATAATTGAGTGAGCATGAGATATCCAGACAGTCAAGGTCGGACCTGACATTTGAGATATTCACGTCTCCATACTTATTAAAGCCTGCCGAAGCAGAGATATTATGTACCTTATTAATAGTATAGCCTACGGAGATGTCACCTCCCATGGAGAGAGACTTGGACTGATGATACACCTCATTGTAACACAGGCTGACAATACCACTCAGATTAAGATTCTTTTCCTCAAGGAAAGAACGACTGGCACTGAGAGAGGCTACCTCACTGCGATACTCTGTATTGTAGCCCTTGGTCTGCTGGTGTGACAGGGCAAGGCTGAAATCCATCTCCCACGGCTTGACATTGAGACCGTAGCTAAGTCCGAGGGCATTGGTGGTGACATTAGAGTGATTGATGGACTCACTGTAATCATTGAGGTCCTTATTGGTGGTGTAATTGGCTGACAGGGAAACGGAATGCCCGAACAGCTCATTCTCTATCATGTAGGTAGGCGTCAGACTGAAGCTAAGCATCTGACGGTGCACACGCGTGGTGTCGTTGACCTTACAGGTACCGTCGCTCTGGCGCTGGGTATAGCCATTGACTCCTCCAAAGATATTGAAATGACTACCTATACGCGAACTGGCAGACAGGGAATACAAATAGCCTGAGGTGGTAAACATCTGTTTGTTGGTGAGGTTGTCACTCTGACCTGCGTAGGTACCAGAGAGCGACACCTTATTAAATAATGTAGTAGAGGCTGTAACACCAAGACTCTGGTAGTTGTTGGACATATAGTAGGTGCCAAGCGATTTATAATCTGGCTGCACCATCTTATAGCTTATGCTGGTATTGATGCCCAAAGGCAGCAAGAGACTGAGTGTAGCATCACCGGCAAAACGCATCAGCGATGAGTAACGCACATCAAATATCTTATCCCATTTCTGTGCCTGACTATCCTCCACCTTATCCATCCTTGTATCTGTACTGAATACAGAGGTGGCTACATTGGCCGAGAACGACATCCATGGCAGAGGGGTCACACAACCATTGACACCTACCAGGATATTCTCCTCCGGTGATATCTTTTCCCTCCATGGTTCATCAACAGTATTGAGACAGTCGTATGCACGCATGAGGTATATATTGATATAGTTTGATGCCTTGCCGTAGCCTGCCTTGAATCCCCATGCCTTGCGCTTGAACTGCGGTCTGCGCGATGCCGGATCGTAGGGGTCTTCATTAATGGCATTGCGCAGAGTACCGTAGAATGCGCCGGCATGCCAGCCGGATGATATATATTCCAGACCTACACCATTCCATGCCTCGTTGAGTATATACGGTGAGAATTCCATGGATGACCTTCCGATATGTCCCACCCAGTTCTTGTATCTCGGTGTGAGATTGAAGGATATCTGCGGATAGGAGAAAGAGGTGTTGTCATTAGTATAATAAAAAGAAAACGGCATACTTATGCCAAAGAGACTGATGTTCAGATCAGCATATACAGAATTGCTCAAAGGCGATGCATAACCATCGCCTACAGATGTGTAATGATATGTGTTCTGCGTGCCCACAGCACCAGTGATGATGAGCGGATCGCTCTTGGCGATTTCCGAGATGTTCTGGGCACGCACAACTGATGTGAGCATCAATGTACATGTGAATGAGAGCAATAAGAGTCTTATGAGCTTCATATCCGTGATATAGGAAAATGATAAAATGAAAATTGAATTGAAAACCGAAAGCCTTTTCGTCGGCTTTCAGTTTTCAATTCTAAGAGAGAGTGTGTATTATTTAACAATGTACTTCTTGCCACCCTTGACAACAAGTCCCTTTGCCTTTGCATTTACACGCTGACCGTTGAGATTATAGACATTGTCATTAGCAGGTGCAGCGGAGTGTTTGTTCACACTGAAGATACCTGTAGTGTCCTCAGAAGAGAGATTTACAGGTGCAGAGAGCGAACCTACACGAGTATTGTACTTCAAGGTCTCGGTGATGTCGTAGTAGGTATCGGTCTCTTCGTCATACAGACGGAATGTAACATTCTCACCAGCATTACCCGCAACGCTGATGAGGGCCTTGCCATCTTCTACGAATGTACCATAACCACGGCACTCGTCCTCTACGAATGCGCCGATAGACAGTGACTGTGTATTAGTAGTCAGACCGTCAACAGTTGCCACGACAGCCATATTGTCTGAATACTGTGTAGCGTCGTACTCCCAAGGAAGGATTCGCTTATCCATAGCCTTGGCATAAACAGGAGGAATATAATTAGGTATATAGGCGCCGAAAGCAGGGTTTACTTTCTCATGCTCTGTGTAGTATATGTATCCCTTGCCTGCGGTAAGAGTGAAGCCATCTGAACCAACCCACTTCTTACCATCATATTCAGCAAAACCGTCCTTACCGATGATCATATCACCTTCATATACAGTCTGCAATGATGACAATTGGTAAAACTCATTCAATTCTGCCAGTGTCAGATCATACTCATTAGGATATGCTATCCATGTATACCCCTTCTGAATTGTCTTCGTATAACCCCCGCCATTCCTTACATAGACATCCATACGAAGCACTGAAGACTTGACATCACTATACTGAGCCTTCACCTTATACATACCGTCTGCACCAGAAAGCGCTTGGATGGTTCCGAAGAGTCCAAGTGTAGGATCGTTATAGAGCAGATCTGTCTGTGAGCGCAAGTCTATAATCTTATTGCTTGCATCTTTGTTAATCTGCTCGACATAGCTGTTGTCTGTGAAATTTACGAGTGAGTAGTTTTCTGTGGAAGCAGGAGCTGCAATCCAATCCCAACCAGACTGTGGCAACTTTACTTCTACAGGGCATCTACATACACCCTCGGACATTTCTTTACCTTCCACTGTTATCGACATCAGTCTGTCGCCGTAATACACCTGGTAAGTAGCATTGTTAAAAACTTTATTGGCTGATAACTTCCATGTAAGACCGCTACCACTTACGTTTATATAACTATCATCAAATGGTACCACGTTAACCTTTGCTGGATCAAAGTTATCTCCTTCTACGAGTGTCAGGTTCAGCTCTGTATCGTAATACTTCGACAGTTCTGTTGTTGCTGGGAAGGAGAGCGACACCGGCGTATTCACCTTGACACCAACTTTGGTACTGACACCAGAACCATCACTTGCGAAAACAACAAGGATATAAGTGCCAGCGCGTCTTGCCACACCATTTGTGCCAAAATACAACCTTGTCACATCCATTCCCGTAGAAGCCTCTACTCCGAAAGACACATCCTTGTTTGCTGCATTTGCAGGAAGTATAGTGAGTTTCTCTCTAATCATGTCAAAGACATTGTCACCCACTTCACATACCAAAGGAGCAGCACCGGTATAGGTAATGCTTGACACCTTAACCGTGGCTTCCGTGAAGAACAGCGTTGTCGATGCATAACTTATTGTATTTTTATTACCATCCTTCAGAACAGCTTCGATAGGAACCTTGGTAGCCTCTCCTGTAACTGTCATCACGCCTGCGGAGTTGATCGTCACATTACTTCCTGATTGGTACCACCAAGAGAGCGAGTATCCCGCATCAGGATCAAGTTCCGATTCATTCTTTGGTGATTTGCCATAGTCGTAGGTCAGTTCCTTGCTGAGATCGTATGTAAATGGCAGAGCCTCCTCAAAGTCCAGGCGCCCAGGCAGAGATATTGAGTTCAGAACATCTACGTTGAGTACGAGAGGTACTTGGGGATATGTTTCGCCATCAAACTGTATGGTTTTCTTCAAACGATACACAATACCTTTATGCCACACTTTAAAGATGATATTCTTTTTCATATCATCGCTGTTGCCAAGTACACGAAGGGTGAAGAGATCTTTGTTAGAATCGTAATTATAACCAGAATACTTCTCTGGAGTATAAAATGCTAAGGCACGGCAATCTTCATCGCCTTCAACAAAAGCTGCAACCTGAATCTGGCTATCTGCATTTTTCGCTGACGCACCATTTAACATAACCCGCACATAGACAGGAGTCTCATAAGGGTAGTTCTGCCCATTAGGTTCAGTCCACCCTTGCGCTCTGGATATCATTACTGATATCAGACAGAGTAACAATAATAGATTTCTTTTCATAACTTTTATTTTTAGTGATATTGTTTATTATCAGTTTATTATCAACACAGTCTTTCAATCTGTCCTATCATCTATCTGCAGACCATCAGGACGAGCGCATATAAAAGCATACCGTCCAGAAGCATCTCTGATGAGATGCTTCTGGACGGTATTACCCCACATGACTTATAAACGCTTGATTTACAGCATGTTGCCCCCCCCCTAAAAGTATAGCATGCAACATTTAAGCCACTACTCTTAGTGACTGTACGTAATGCCTTATATAGGTTTCCTGTCAACATGTTGTCTATTTTTACTGCAAATATACACATTTTTTCTTACCCTGCAAAAGAAACGTTAACATTCTTAACATTATTTAATTTAATAGCTACAACAAAACTTATAAAATGTTAAAACAAAAGATATTAAAGCAGAGGAGCATTCACTGCGTAATATAAAAAATATTCAAGTTTCGCAAGTTCTTCGAACTCTTGAAACTTAAGGAGTTAAGGAGTTATCGCTCCTTCGTCGCTGAGAAGTTAAAGACAATACTTAATACAGCGTAAAAAACTAATGTCTTAACTTCTTTAACTTCTTAACTCCTTAACTTCTAAACAAGTGAAGCTTGCGAAAGTTGAATAAAAAATATACTACCTTTGCCGAATAGACCACAAACTGGCAAAATTATTTACAATGCCCCTTTTGCTGTGTTAAAGGGCCCCTTTTACAGTGTTAAAGTGCCCCTTTTGCAGTGTTAAAGGGGCACTTTAACTTTGCAAAAAGGGCACTTTGCCTTTTCTGGTGACATTCCGCAAGACCTGGGTGACACTATATGTTAAAACTGTCACCCTTTAATCGGCTATAAGAGAATATATTACACACGCAGGTAACACTTCGCCACTTTACAAGGGAACAGTATCAGTCATAATATGCAACAGAGCCATTTCTTTTTAATTTGTGGAAAGAATTTATGCGTACTCTTGCTCTGGCAAGCATCCCGTTGGGCAGAGCGGGGGCGTATTTGTTTCCATTTACAGGTGCCAGAATAGCTTACAAAACTTTATTCGTTTCATTTGTACAGGTCGATTTTTTTCTTTCCCTTTACATCATGACTTGCGAGAGGTGCTGGCCAGTCACATAATATTTATTTTTTACAACTTGACGTATTAAATAAACGTTAAATAACAACTCCGATAATTTTTATTTTCACATTAATTCTTGCACTCCGTATGTGGAGGAAGCCAATGTGGTTGAGGGGATAGTCTTTTACTTTTCCTCACTCACCCACTTGCCTTCTTTCTTCATCCAGGTCTCCCATCTGTTCAGCGGATGATTGCCCGGCACCACCTGCCGATAGAGTTTCACTACAGGCCTGCCATCTATGGTGTCGGACTTCGCCGCAGAATAGTTCAGCGGAGTGACTGCCTTGCCCGTCTTCACGTTCCATATCCCACCCTTGGCAGAGCGCGACTGCGTGAGGTCAAAGGCAAAGACGTATGTACTGTCTATCCTGGTCTTGATGGTAAGGTTCTTTGGTTCCTGAGCCTTCACTCCCAGACAAAGGAAAAGAAGACATGATAATATATTCAGTTTCTTCATAAAGTATGTTTTACAGTTCTATGATCTTTAGCGATTTAATGAAAACCAAATCTGCTTCATCGCCATTTATACTAAAGTATTGAAAGTGATGTCTTGTATCTTCATCCGGTGAAACCAACGGATTGCCGTTTATGGAAGTAGTGACTGTTCCTTTGTTGTATGTAAAGATAAGCATGTTCCAATCATTAGGCTTTACAGGAATTTTGCCAAGATATCCTCCATCGAAGTTGATTCCTCCCATGAAATGTCCTTTCCTTGATGTTCCATTGCCTGCGAACATCACAAAAGAGTGACTACCGAAGCTAATATCGTAGTTGAGGGGCAACATACCCTTTTTAGTGTAATTAGGGATGAAGATTTCCATTGAAATCATAAAATGACCAGGCAATTCCAGTTTCTCGCCATCGACGATAGGAAAGAGAGGAGTACCATCGCGATGAGATTCACTGGTTTCCACATGATCAAATTTCCCGAAGGCGTAAATGTATGATTTGGTAATGGAACTGCCATAATAAAAAGACAGTGCCTTCACACCATTTTTCATCACAACCTTCAGTCCGGGCTGTGTCAGTATCTTCTTGGCATGTTTTGTTTCGCTCCAGCCAATGGAATCATCTTCATTTACTGACCCCGTCCAGTTTTTCGGAGCTTTGCCCACTTCATCACCAGAAAAATCATCAAAAAAGATTACTCGCTCTGTCTGAGCATTTACTACTGTTGCCATTGTCAGCAATACGAGATACAGTATTGCCTTTGCCATACTTTTATTCATAATAATCACTTTTTTGGGGGTACAAGATTTGTGTGGGGCACTTCCTTACTTAAATTCCCCCTTAGGGGGCTAGGGGGGTCCTCTGTTTCTTAATAATCCTACGATAATGTTTCAGTGCCAGGTCTGCATAGACATAGCGCCGTGTATTGGATGTCGGGATCAAATCCGTATGAAAGTGCTTATCACGTGATTTGCTCTTTATCTCTCCCAGATTGCCACACCCCGGACAGGACCATCTGCACCCTCTGTTGTACGCAGTGGCAGCAAGACGTACCTGCTCCTCTACAGAAAGACTCTCCAGGCCATTCTGGCAATGCTGACCGTTCCTGTCAACCGATCCGTAGTCCATGTACAGCATCTTCAGGAATACCGCCAGATAGATACACTGCCATTCTTCCTTCTCCAGTCGTGATATGCGCACCTTACGCGAGTTCTCCTTGTCCTTGGTGTCAAAGAACAGGCTGTATCGCCGCGCCAGTCCGCTACGCATCCACCGTTTCTCCAGTTCCTCGGCAAAGGACGGCTTCATCTGAAATCGCCCGATGCTGAAGTTACAGGCACCGCTTCCCTGCGACACATACAACGCCCTGACCGCACCCGTCTCCATCTTGTCCTGAAACTTGCTATAGCGTATCAGTTCCGGAAAGATCACAGACTCGGCTATGTCGCATGGCACCTCATACTCTTTCCAAATCTTCCTCCACTCAGTGCGATGCTGGTCACAATAAGAGTTTGCTGCACCATCTTGCAACGATGATGCAGCAAACAAAAAGATTACGGATGCTATTAAATTTTGTATGTACACTTGATTACCCTTATTCCATTTCTCACCTCTACGACTTCGCCATCCTCATTCTTATATGTTCGCATAGTCTTGTTGGCTTCTACTGCCTGATAGATAATCCAGATGATTTCATTGCCACTCTTCTTGATAGCAACAGGATAGACCACATCACCCTCAGGGAGCTGCAGCCACTGTCCCTTGGCATTGTATATCACCTCGCGCTTGCCGTCAGCACTCTTCCATACCGCGCTTTCTGGCTGCTTCATCGTTGGCAGAGTCTTCTTGTAGAAATCCTCACCGACCTTTACGAGCCTGCCGTTCTTTACCTCGCAGAGATTACCATTAGCATCATACTTGAACAGATAGTTCTTTGCCAGGATATCGTCTATGCTCGAGCATACATAGGATTCAGGCCACCATATATTATATTGCTCGTCCAGGATCTCCTCCTTATACATAGGAGGATAGTTGCATGGGAACTCGCTATACGCATCCTCAAGGATGTCACCCACCTCTATCACTACATTGAGCGGAGCTCTGTTGACACCGCAATCAGGCAGGATGCCATCCTGCACAGCCTGTTCCTGTGCCTTGATGTAAGCTGGCAGTTTAGCCTTGATATCATTTACGTGCTTCTGCACTGCAGCGCTCCATATCTCTGCGGCCCTCACTCGGTATGTCCTGATAGACTCATAAGCCTGGGCAAAGAGAGGATTATAGACAGCAGGATCGTCAGTCGCGTAGATCTTGTCCTTGAGTGCCTGAACCTTCTTTCTTTCTGCAGCACTGAACTTCGCATCTACGTTCGCTCCTGCGCTGATAGACTCCTGCATTGTCTTAGTTGCCTTGGACAATTTGATCAAAGCCCTGGAGGTTTCATTCACGGCAAGTTTGTCTTGCATAGTCTGAACGTTTTTAGCAAGATTCCTGAGGTTTGCCATATCCGCAGCGGTCAGCTGACCTGCTTCGGCTTTTGCCTGAAGAGCCTCTGCATCTACACCGCCCAGCAGTTTCATCTTTACCTTCTCCTCGATTTTCTCACGCTGTTCATCGGTGATATTTTCTGAGTTCAGGAGGTCCATTTCTGCTCTGGTCAGTCCCAAGGCATCAGCTATTTCCTTTTCCTTCTTCATACGCCATTGCAGCACGAACTCATCCTCACATGTAGTGTCCAGGTTCAGTTCTTGTGCACGCAGGGTCACTCTCTTAATGCCATTGTAGAAGGAGATCATTCCTTTCTCCGAAGGATTAGCCAGTTCGGCAGCAGAAGGAACAGCAGGGAACTCAGCCATGAGTGCGGTAGGTGATGTCGAGGAACTCGGAGTAATCTTCTCATCCCAAGTGAAAGAACTGATGCGACGACGCTGCAACTGTTGTTCTGGCGTCATCACACCTTGCATCACATCCTGCGATGCACTCTCTTCATCATCACTCGATTCTTCTTCACTACTTGCCTCCTTTACGGAAGCCTTATCTTTCTTTCCCATCAACTGGCCAGCAACAGCTGACGCAGCCTTATCTTTTAGTTTGCTCAAAAATCCCTGAGCATTAGCCTCAGGAGCACCGAGAAGCATAATTGCTGCCACGGCAAAAGCTATTTTCTTCATAAGAATACATTTAAGTTTTTGTATCAAACTCCCCCTCCCTACATAACGGGAGTGGCTGGGGGAGGGTCTTTACTTCTTGATAAACTCTACGCGACGGTTCTTTGCCTTGCCTTCAGCAGACTTGTTGTCAGCCACAGGCTCTGACGCTCCGCGACCTTCTGGCTTGAGGTTGAAGTCGTCAACGCCAAGCTTGGCGAGAGCTGCAACGACAGCCTTGGCACGGTTCTCGGAGAGAGTCTGGTTGCTTGCTGCAGAGCCTACGTTGTCGGTATGACCTACTACGAGGAAGCGAGCCGACTTGTTCTTCTTCATATAGTCAGCCACCTTCTGTATCTCTGACATCGACTCTGGCTTCAGGTCAGCCTTGCCTGTCTCGAAGAGGATGTTATTGGTAACGAACTTACCTGTCTCAGCGATAGCCTTAGCAATAGCAGCCTCTGAAGCATCAGTAGCGTTGCGACCGTAGAGCTCGCCGCCACCGCGTGCAATGAGCACATTCTTCATGTAGGCAGGATTCTCGCCGTGGAAGAAGAAGGTCATCCAACCAGCACCGGCCTTGGCACTTGGCACGTTGATGTAACGAACATTATCTACATAAACCTTGATGGCACGCTTGTTGAACGAGATGGCATAGTGATGCCAGCGGTTGTTGTTGAGCTTAGTCTTCTGGTTTTGAATGCTCTCTCCCTCCTTATTATTATTGCTCTCAGAGCCTGAACGCACATAGCCAAGGCTAAGGGCCCCGTCACCACCCCATGTCAAGGTGAAGATCTCACTATCTCTTTGTTCATCAGGATGCATGAAGTCAATCTCGAATCCACCCTCCGTGTACATGAGGTCAAACTCCACCGTAAACTCATCACCGAAATAGTTCTTAGGGTTCTTGCTGATGAGAGGCTTAATCCAAGAGTCCTCCTTGGCAAACTCGATGACCTGCTGTCCGTTGACTGTGGCAATCTCTGCATTACCGCGCTCCAGGTCCCACTTGCTTGGGAATTCGCCAACACGCTCGCCCTTCACGGCATCTTCAAACACAACAACCGAGCCGCGCACGAAGTCGCTCTTCTGGTTGCTCACCGTTGCAGCAGGGCCTTCATCGCTTGCATCATCTTTTTTGCTTGCCTTGCTCTTGCTGCTATTGTTTGACTTCTTGCCACTGAGCACAGCGTCGGCGGCATCGCTGACTTCGTCTTCCACCTTATTGGTTACCTTTTCTTTGATCTTTTCTTTTGCCTTGTCTGCAAGACCTCTAAGGAATCCCTGCGCCTGAGCTTCTGGCGCAAATGCTGTCAGTGCGATTGCCACTGCAGCCAGAATAAATGATTTCTTCATAGGAATATTGTTTTAAGTTAATAATCAGTACATTTGGGGGACATATACATAAATGCATACTGCCCAGAAGCATCTCTAACGAAATGCTTCTGGGCAGCATATCCCTATTAATTTGTAATTAATTGATTTACAGCACGTTGCCCCCCCCCTAAAGACTACACACATAATACCACAGACACTACTCTTAGCGTCTGTAACCAATGCCTTATTTAGGGTATTTGTCAACATGATGTCTATTTTTCTACAAATATATACAATTTTCCTCACATTGCAAAGAAACGTTAACATTCTTAACGTTATTTAAGATTCTATGTTACTACTCAGTTAACCACCTGGGGCCTCCCACGAGCGAAACAAGGAATAACAATTTTTATTCTAAACAACGAATTACACGAAAGACACGGATTTTTTCTTTTCCGTGAAATTCGTGAAATTCGTTTTTTTAAAAGACAACTCGCAATGTTGTTATATAGGAGCACACCCTAAGATAAGAGTTGTTATAACCAAAAATTTCCACTAATCTTCCAAAAATTTTACAAAGATATTATTATTTAACTGAAGTTTCCCACCTTAATGGTTATTGTTTTAAAACATTAATTCTTGCGCTCCGTAGGTGCTCAGGCGCTTTGCGGAGTCTCATTAATTTTTCATTAATTTTTCATTAATTATATTTATGCTCATCTTATTGCGACAGTTAAAATTAATGGTTAATTAATGTCTAATTAGTGGAAATTAATGTTGAAAATCAATATATTGGGCATTCATGTAATGTCTTTTAGGGTGGGAAAGTTCAATTATTTAACGTTTACTTAAAATAAAATTTTTGGATAATC
>JAZLIN010000016.1:0-27990 GCA_045617365.1 Prevotella sp.
AAGATAATACATTTTTGCTGGTTTGGTGGAAATCCTTTGCCACCTTTGGCACAGGAGTGCATAGCGTCATGGAGGAAGTATCTGCCGGACTATGAGATATGGATGTGGACCGAGAATGATTCCATAACCCCAAGCCAGAAACTTGACAGGGTGATGACTTTTGATGTCAACTCTATACCATATACTGCGGAGGCTTACAGGCAGAAGAAGTATGCTTATGTCAGTGACTATTGTCGTTTTGCGGTGATGTATGAATATGGTGGTATCTATTTTGATACGGATGTGGAGGTTATACGTCCGATGGATGATATTATAGCGAAGGGATGCTTCATGGGGTTTGAACAGGATCCTGATGGAGAGAATACGCCAGGCAGGTATGCTCCACGATATGCTTTTGCTGTTAATCCTGGTTTGGGATTTGGCATGACCTCCAAGCATCCTTTTATTGAGCGCATGATAGAACATTATCGTACGCTTACTTTCGAACCGATACCTGCTGGTGATATAGCGTGGTATAAAACCATTGTGGCATATACCACAGAGATGCTTATGCAGCTGACGTCACCATTGGAGAATAAATCCGGTATTCAGTTGGTGGGAGTGGATATACATGTCTATCCGTCGGAGTATTTCGCGCCAATAGATGCTATTTCGCGCAGACTGCATATAACGAAGAATACCCACACGATTCATCGCTACATGGCATCGTGGAGTGAGCAGAATAACAAATCGTGGACGGATTACGTGAAGCATTATCTCCCAGAATGGATCTATTTCCTGAATAACAGGATAAAGAGGAGAAACTATAGAATAAGATGAACCAGATAGCGACTTTTTTTACTCTTTTCTGGATAATATACTTCCCCACGTGTATAGCCTATAACGACTTGCCGGGATTCTCCAGCGTAGATGAGGTGATGACGGTGGTGCTGATGGGCTATACCTTCATGAAGAAGGGGCATTGGGCTACTAATGGGGAACCGTGGAAGGAGTATTTTCAATACCTGATAATCCTTGCGCTGTATGTGGTATATGGCTTGGCGTTGGGTAGAAATCCGGGCGGCGTATGGCTGGACCTTGTGCAGTGGATACGTCCTTTCTCTGTGATATACTGTACGTGGATACTCAATCCGCAGTTTACGGAGAGACAGAAGAAATGGATGCTGTGGTCTATGGTGCTGACGTTGGGGTCTTGGATATATTATCACCCTATCTCAGATAATTCGGAGTTTCCTGTTTTAGGACAGTTAGCAATATGTACAGGTATGAGCTGGTATCTGTTTTCTGAGGATACGAAGAAGAACAGTTGGATTGCCTTGGCACTGGTGCTTACAGGCATGCTTGCACCGAAGTTCAAGTTCATGGGTGAGGTGGTGTGTTTTATCGCCGTGATATTCTTCTTGCGTGAGAAGTTGGACTTTAAGAATCCAAGGGTGTATTTAACCGTTCCATTGGTTACCGCTGTTGTCCTTTATGTTACATGGGAGCGATTTGATGCTTATTATGTTACTGGTGCGGATAATGAACAGTTGGCTCGACCTATGACGTATAAAACGGCATGGGCACTGCTTTGGGACTATTTCCCTTTAGGGCCAGGAATGGGATCGTTGGGAACTCTTGGTGCTTGGAAGGTATATAGTCCGATATATCATGAATATCATCTTGATACAATCTGGGGATTGAATCGTGGTGGCGGTTTTATCTGTGATGCGTTCTATCCAACTTTGGCGAACTTCGGTGTGGTAGGTGTGTTTCTGTTCTATGTGTTTTGGAAGAGGCGCTTGGTGGCTTTCAATGCCATAGAGAACATGAAGTACTACCGCATATTCCTGATGGCGTTTGCCTGTCTCGCCATAGAGCAGACGGCTGATACTTCGTTTCTGTCAGGTAAGGGTATGGGGTATTGCATGCTCTTAGGACTGTGCATGAATGCGGACTATAATGAGGAAGAGGATGAAGATGAAGAAGAAAACCCCACTCCTAATCCCTCCCCTGTAGGAGAGGGGGACCCTGAACAAGAGGTAGATGACCCCCCCCCTGGAGGAGAGGGGAATGTTGGGCATGTGCGTGATGACTACTGGGAGTATCACAGAAACAGTTAAACAACGAATTGCACGGATTACACGGAAGAAGAAAATTTCGTTAAATTCGTGTCTTTCGTTGATGAAAAGAAAAACGACGGATTGCACGAATTTCACGGAAGAAGAAAAAATCGTTAAATCCGTGTCATTCGTTGATGAAAAGAAAAACGGCGGATTGCACGAATTTCACGGAAGAAGAAAAAATCGTTAAATCCGTGTCATTCGTTGATGAAAAGAAAAACGACGGATTGCATGGAAATTATGTGATGCTAAATTTGAAGAATGGGAGTATTGGATATATTACAAAAGACAAGTCTGGTGCCGGGGTATCTCTGGGATGCTGTATGGACACCGTTATATAAGCGGTGCATGAAGCATTGCGGAAAGGGAGTCTATCTGCGTCCGATGTCTTCGGACATCAAGGGATTGGGAAACCTGTCCATCGGGGATGGGACTTCGGTGCCTAAGGGGAGCACGTTCTATTGCACAGACGCTCCGCTGACGATAGGCAGAAAGGTGGTGTTCGGACCTAAGCCTACGATAATTACAGGTGATCATGCTATTGATATCATAGGCAAGCACATTATAGATGTGACTGCTGAGGAGAAGAAGGAGAGGGTGAAGAGTCTCGGAGTGGAGGAGTATGACCTGCCGGTGGTGATAGAGGATGGTTGCTGGATAGGTGCCAATGTGACGATACTCAAGGGGGTGACGATAGGGCGTGGTTCGGTGGTGGCTGCCGGGGCGGTGGTGACGAAGTCGTGTCCTCCATACTCCATAATAGGAGGTGTGCCGGCAAAACTCATCAGGATGCGTTTTACTCCGGAGGAGATCGCAGAGCATGAGAGGGTGTTGAGTGTGTGAGGTTTTGCGGTTGTGAGGTTATAGGGTTGTGAGGTTATAGGGTTATGAGGTTATGAGGTTATAGGGTTATGAGGTTTTAGGGCTTGCTTTGAGAGAGGGGGAGTTGTGATATGGCTTTCGTTTGGAAGGAACATGGGGCAATATTCAAGGGTGAGGGGGTGTATTTCCTCACCTTTGTGGTGATGGGTAGGAGGCCTTTGTTGGGGGAGCTGGTGCCTATAGAAAGGGCGCAGGCCTATTCGCGTGGTTTTTCTCGTCGTTATGCTCGGGACGTTCAACGTCCCGATGGTATGAACGGGAATGGTGGGAAATACACCAGTCGTATAGCGGCGGTGGAACTGTCGCGGTTTGGGTTTGCTGTCTCGGAGCATGTCGGGGCGTTATCTGAGCGCGTTGAGGGCCTGACGGTCTGCGCCAAGCAACTGATGCCTGACCATATCCATGTGGTGGTGTGGATGAAAAGGGAGACAGGCAAGAGTATACGGCAGATAGGGAATGGCTTTCGCATTGGAGTGAAGCGACTCGCTGTGGAGATGGGACTTTGGACGGAAACGCAGGGACATATATTGGAGGTTCCTTTCATTCGTACTCTTGCCCATGCGGGGCAGTTACGGTCGATGATAGACTACACCCACGGCAATCCTGACAGTGCGTGGTTGAGGCGATGTCATCCGGATATGTATGTCATCCATCGGAATCTGGAGGTGGTAGGGCTGTATTTTGATGTCATGGGAAAGGACCGACTCCTCGATTATCCTGACCGACAGGTGGTGATGCTGAGTCGTTCGCTGACGAAGGAGCAGATAGATGATGCTGTGCGCAGTGCCCTTGTGAAGGCGGAGCGTGGTGCTGTGACATATACGGCGGCTATCAGCGAGGGAGAGAAGGCTGTGGCAAGGGCGGTGCGTGAGGCAGGCTTTCCCTTGGTGATACTGATGCTTGATGGATTTCCGGAGGAAGGTACCGAGGCTGCGAGATATTTCCATCCCAGTGGGGTATATCACACTGCATGCGGAGAGGGACGACTGTTGCTGATGGCACCGTTGGAGAGAAACTACGGGAATGATGCTCTCGTCATGCAGACAGAAGAGGAGTTGAGGAGAAAGGCTGCAGAGAAGGGTGTGACCTATGCCGCAATCCCGCCGACATCAAAACGATGGCGGATGATAGCCGGGAATATGATGCTGAGGATGTTGAGTAGTGAAATGGAATGAATCTCATCTTGTTATGCAAGTGTTAGATAAAGAAATACAATGAAAAGACGTGTTATGATGGTGGGCTCTGCCGAGCAATCGGGCGGCGGAGTGTCATCTGTGATAAAACTGATGAAGAAAATGGCGGTGTGGGAAGAGTATTCCTGCTACTGGCTGGGGACGCAGATACAGAGAAACTATCTGTGGAAACTGTGGTATGCGGTGAAGGGAAATGTCATAGCTTTCCTCATAATGTGGAGGTATAGTATCATCCACATGCATACTACACCGGATAAGCTGGGACTGCTGATACAGTTGCCGATACTTTTGTGGGCGAGATGCTTGCGCAAAAAGGTAATCCTGCATCTGCATGTGGGCAATCAGCTTAAGACGAAGAAGAATCCGTTGTTCGTGTTCTGCTTGAAAAGGGCTGATGTTATTGTCTTTCTGGCAAAGAAATGGGAAGGATTGTTTAAAACATATTATCCAGAAGTTAATGTTTCTACATCCGTGATATATAATTCCTCTGAGATAAAGGAGAAGGTGCCGGAAGATGTGAAGGAAAAAAGAATCATGATGGCTGCCTGGTTTAATGATAATAAGGCTGCTGATTTGCTGCTCAAGGCGTGGCAGTCTATAAAGGACGAATACCCTGACTGGCGAGTGGATATGCTGGGCAATGGTGAGGTGGAGAGATTCCAAAAGATGGCTGATGATATGGGACTGTCAGAGACGGTGTCTTTTCCTGGGTATGTCACGGGTAAGGCACATGATGATTATTTCCATAAGGCAAGTATATACTGTATGTGCTCGTACGAGGAAGGATTCCCGATGGTCGTTTTGGAATCGTGGATGTATGGTATCAATGTGGTGACTACACCTGTGGGTGGTTTGCCTGATGTCATAGAGGAAGGCAAGAATTGTCTGACCTTTGATTTCGGTGACTGGGAAGGTTTGGCAAAACAACTGCGCGTGCTGATGGATAATGAGCTGCTGCGTAGGAAAATGGCTAAGTATTCAAGAGAGTTTGTGATAGAGAAATTCTCTCTGGAGAAGATAAATGAGGATGTGGATAAATTGTATGTTAAAATGTATGGTGACAGCAAATAAAAGAAACAATGCTTTGGACTTTATGAAGTTCATAGCGGTTATAATGATTACAAATTCACATTTTCAACCTTTGTATAAGGATGTTAATGTTGGATTGGCAACATTTGGCGTTCATGGAAATGCTTTGTTCTTTTTTGTAGCAGGTTTCCTGCTGATGGCGGGCTTTAAGAAAAAGTCTTTGTCGTTTGCAAATTGGTTTAAGAAACGTATGCATCGTCTGTGGCCTGCTGTTTTCCTTTGGGTTTCGTTGACTTCAATTTTTTTTGATGAGGAATTAATATGTCAGAGGTTTTTATTTTTTTCTGATTATTGGTTTTTACAATGTATAGTAGTTTATTATGCGCTTTTTTTCCTTTTTTGTTCAAAACAAAGATTTACAGGAATAGGGGGGGCTACTGGCATATATTGGTGTAGTATTATAATTGCGGTATTATTGGCTATTATTCAACCTAAATGTGAAGGAAGCATTTTTCATACAGATTGGCATTATGTTTGTCATTTTAGTGCTATGGTATTAGGTGCTATTTGTTTTGAAAGAACCGATAAACATAAAAAACAAAAAAAGGATTGGTTCATATGTTTGTTGTCCTTTATAGCATATTTTATAATTTTAGGGATAGGAAAAGATAGAGATGATGCTCTATATTATGTGCAGATTTTGGGGTTGCTTCCTTTGCATGTGTTTTTATGGTATTTTTATAAAATATGTAATAGGGAGTGGACGAAAAAGTTATTTTCTGGAAGATGCTTAGGTGATGTAGTTAAAATAATAAGTGCTTTGACTCTGGAAATATATATAGTACAGTTCCATATAATAACGGATAGATTGAATTCGTTGTTTCCTCTAAGTATCATAGCAATATTTATAGCAATATGTTTAATGGCATATTTGCTGCGCCTTATGGTTGACATATTTGTTCAGTTTATGAGTAATGACGAATGGGATATTAAGAAAATAGGAAAACTTTTTTAATATGTTAAAAGTCTTAATAAACTCATACACATGTTGCCCAGGGATGGGGAGTGAGCAAGGGATGGGATGGAACTGGATAACCTCGCTAGCGAAGACTGGTGAGGTGGAACTGTATGTGACTACCAGACAATATACCTCAAAAAGATCAAGAAAAGTTGTGAAAAGGTTAAAAAAGTATTAAAAAAATTGCGTAATTACAGATTAATGTGTATCTTTGCATCAATAAGACAATATATAAACTCTAAAAGACTAACAATTATGGGTACAGACGCATAGACGCATACATATCTTGTTAGATAAAGATTTATGCAACAATTTAACGATTTTCTGAGAACTTATATAGGTTCTGCATTTACATTCATTGCTTCCTGTTGCTCCATTGTGAGCTTGGTCTTAATGTTTGTAGGAGACAAAGACTCTGTTATCATTGCTTTGATAGCTTTGCTTCTGGGTCTCGTAATTATTATTGCCAGAATTCTGATTGGTATCAACCGGGTGATAAATGTTGATTCTACAGAAGATTACAAAAGAATTTCTTCCTTGTACGTGTATGAGTCTGCAGATGGCGTAAATTCTACATTCGAGGTTTTCAGAACTATACAATGCAAGCGATTGTTTCTGTCAAGTATTTCTTATAATTTCAAATGGACAGGAAGTACAACTCCAAAGATTTCATCTCTCGCTCAAATAATTTCTCCTTTGAGGGTGTCTGACAACAAAAACGAATGGGATACTCTTCAGATAAGATTTCCTTCTCCATTGAGATATAATCAGTGTGCCGTGGTAAATGTCAAAACTGAAAATGATGATAGTGATGGCACGGCCAAGCCTTGGATTAGCAGTAGGTTGGATTCTCCAATAGAAATGATGAGCTATAGAGTGTTGCTGTCTTATAAGTCTGATAAGTACAATACTCCTGCTTATTTTGAAAGAAAGAAAATTGACACTCAGATTGATGGTGATTACGAACATATTGACAGTGTTCCTTTTAATAGTAATCATAAATCATATATCTATACCATTGTCAATCCCGAAGCTGGTTATATCTATCGGTTGAGATGGGATAAATAATTACAGGTGATTTGTTACAGGTTTGATAATTGTAACCTTTGCAGCATTATTTGCAAAGGTTGTAATTGTACGTCTTTTAAGATTGTGGTATTCTTATTGTGTGGCGTTTTCCATAAACCTACTTCTTTTATATGTTGAAAGTCTTAATAAACTCATACACATGCTGCCCTGGAATGGGTAGTGAGCAAGGGATGGGATGGAACTGGATTACCTCGCTGGCAAGGACTGGTGAGTTGGAACTGTATGTGATATCCGAAGGTGAGTACAAGGAACGATGTGAGGAGACGAGTAAGGACTTGCCGATACACTGGTATTGGAATCCTGTGCCTCAATCAACCCGCGATAAGTGTTGGAATCAGGGAAATTGGTCATTTTACCCTCTGTATGAGAAGTGGCAGAAAAAAACTGCGCAAATAGCACGGGAAATTTGCAAAAAGGAAAATATTGATATTCTTCATCAGTTGAATATGATAGGTTTCAGAGAGCCCGGTTATTTGCATGAAGTGTCGAAAGAGACTGG
Organism: Prevotella sp.; assembly: GCA_045617365.1. GTDB lineage: Bacteria > Bacteroidota > Bacteroidia > Bacteroidales > Bacteroidaceae > Prevotella. Next base: position 7,813 of record JAZLIN010000016.1, read on the forward strand.
CATTCCATTGGTATGGGGACCTGTAGATGCTAAGGGTAGTTTTCCAATGCCTTATACTGATGGTGCATCTTTGAAAGTGAAGACCTTCTTGAGTGTAAAGAATTTAATTAATTGGCTACAGTTGAAGTGGATGCCGAGAGTTCATGATGTTGCTGCTCAAGCCGCTGTTGTAGTTTCAGCTTCTTCAAACAGTCGGGATTCCTTTCTGAAATACTTTGGAATAGATAGTCCTCTGGTTAATGAAACCGGATGTGATATTAATAGTTGTATAAACGATTGTAACAAAGATTCCGATAAGTTTCATATATTGTGGGTTGGAAAAATGGATTTCCGAAAGCAGTTGGGGCTGGCATTAGAGACTGTGTCAAAAATGCAGAAGAAGGAGATAGTGTTGCATGTCGTGGGTGGTGGTGATAACACAGCATATATTGAACAAGCAGATGCACTTGGCATTTCTGATAATATTGTATGGCATGGAATTGTTAATCATAAGCGTGTACAAGAGTTGATGCAATGTAGTGATGTGCTATTTTTTACTTCAGTTGCGGAAGGTACTCCTCATGTGGTATTAGAGGCTATTGCTAATGGTCTTCCTGTAGTGTGTCATAATACTTGTGGACATGGTGATTCCGTTACAGATGATTGTGGCATGAAAATACCTTTGATTACTCCCAAAGAGAGTGTGAGTCTTTTTTCGGAAGTGTTGAATGAATTGTGCGGACATCGAGAAAAACTGATGGAGATGAAGAAAAACTGCTTGCTTCGTGCAAAGGAATTATCTTGGGAGAATAAAGCGCAGGAAATGATTCGTATATATAAGTCAGCAAGAGAAACAACTAAGGCATGACCAAACGTATTCACCACTACATACTGACGCGATTCTGCCTTCGGCTTTGGACACGTGACAAGAATGGGGCGTCCTTTGACTGGGAGAGATGGATAGCAGGACGGTTGGAACTCTTTGAACAGTACTGCCTGCCGTCGGTGATGGCGCAGACATGCAAGGAGTTCAGATGGGTGCTGCTGTGTGATGAGATGACTCCGGAGTGGGTGAGGGAGCGCCTCAGAGAATACAAGGAACGGTGTCCGATGATAAAGGTGGCGTATGTGCCGACACCTAAGAGTGGGCTATTTCTGAAGATGTTTGGTGGGGCTGTAGTGAAACTGCTGGAGAAGGATGGAGTGGGAGAGGGGAATCTCTGTCTGACTACCTATCTGGATAATGATGATGCTCTTCATGAGGATTATGTCTCGGAGGTGCAGAAAGCAGCGAGGCGTGTGGATGCCACGGGCGGAAACAGCGCCTTCTCTCTGGATGAGGGCGTGAAGGATCCTTTCTTCGTGTCTTTCGACTATGGCGTACAGTATTTCACGGAACTACAGGTGGCTACGAGGATATGCTATCCTAACAATCATTTTATGACTGTGGTGGAATATCCTGTCGTTTCAAGTATGGAGAACGGTGCTGTTGCGGTACGGAATGTCCGTACGTGTTATGGCTATGGCAGCCATTTCTTGTTGGAGAAGAACAAGAAGGCGCGTGTGGAACATATAGTGGATCGTGCCTGCTTGATGTGGGCTGAGATAGTCCATGAGTGCAATGTGGATAATGACGTGAAGATGACTCTTGACACTCACATGCTTGATGCAGTGGATGGCTTTGGATGTGGCATGTCGCAGGACCGCCCTCGTCGCATGGCATATATGCGCAGGTGCCTGCAGCAGATGTGGCGCAGGGCTCGCAATAAACTCCTGCCGCGCAGGCTGTAGTCTTTTGTCAACGGAACTTTTTAACAACGAATTGCACGGATTACACGGAAAGATAGTTTCGTGAGGTCGGTGGGTTCTGTTGAAAACATTCATAAACGGAAAAACGGAAATTCCTGATGTTATTAAGCATCGGGAATTTCCGTTTTTTTTATTGTCTATGCTGGGCGTGCTTTACTTGATCTGCATGCCGGCAGCGGTGTGGTTGCCAATGATGATGTTGCCGTTCTTGTCAATGAACTTTATAACCTTCTTGGTGGTCTGCTGGTCTGCACTGACGAGAGTGGTAGCAGTGTTGAAATCGAAGATGACAGCGTAGAGATTGACAGAGTCACGCTTCTTGAGAGTGTAGGTCTTGCCAGCCTCGCCAGCGAAGGTGTATTCGCCGTTGGCATCAGAGGTGATGCTCTCGCCGTCGATGTATGTGCGCTTGCCAGCAGCATCGAACACAAGGGTGATCTGACCGTTTGAAGGGCAGACAATCTTGATCTCAGTGGCAGACTCAAGTTTGGTGCCGTAGCTGTACTCACCATAAGCTGCATCCTTGAAGGTGGTGGTGCCACCGAAGGAAACGAGAGTTGGGTCTGATGATACAGGCTCTTTGCCCGATGAAGGCTTGTCGAATGTTACTACGGTCTTGCCGGTCATATCCTTGGTGACAGTGACGGTGATGGTCTGCGAACCACCCTTGACGGTCTCTGTGCCAGCGTCAGAAACGGTGATGATAGCGTTACCCATGCCTACAGCAGTGATCTTACCAGCGGCATCTACAGTAGCAACGGCAGTGTTGCTCGAAGCGTATGTCACAGCACCTGCTGCGCCAGAGATAGCTATCTGTGAGGTCTGTGCCTCCTTGATGAGGACAGAAGACTCTGATGTGAGTTCGAGGGCTGACTCAGACCGTGGGTCAACTACTGTGAAGAACACGTTGCGCTCGCCAACCTTGTAGTTGTCATCGCCAGACTGTCTTACCTTAACCTCTACATTACCCTCTGCGATAGCGGTAACCTTACCGTTGGCATCGACAGAGAGGATGGAAGGGGTAGCAGACGAGAATGTCACAGCTCCGGTAGAAGATGATGTGTATGAGATGGTGAATGACTCACCGATGTTGAGAGTCTTTTCTGCCACGGCGATGGTGAGGTCGGAAGCAAGGCGGTTGTCGGCCTCTGCCTCGCCCTCTACAAACATCTTGATGCCCTGGATGTCGCGGTTGCCAGAGGCACCGTTAGTGATGCGAACATACTTAACGGCGTCGCCAGAGTAGATCACATTAGGGTGTCCGCCCTTTGTGCCTGTAATGGCACCGCCGACATTGGTGAACTTTGTACCGTCGTTACTTGTAGAGATCTGCCATGACATGCTGCCGTTGCCTGAGACGTAGGCAGCGAGGGTTACCATACCCTTGGCATTGTAGAAAGTCAGTGTGCCGTTCTGTGCCAGGCGGATGGAACCTGTATAGTCAGAATACTTGGTGCCATCGCTTGCAGCAACTACCTGTGTAGGCTTGAAGTCGCCACCTGTGATAGTACCATCGGCGATGAGTGACTTTACTGCATCCTGGTTAGCCTCATTGAACCAGAAGTAGTCGTCATCAGATCCAATTGTAGGTTTGCCAGAGATGGTGGTGCTTCCGCTGCCGCCAGCCCATGTAGGAACGTACTTGTTGTTTTCTTCATCGCTGATGTCCTTGCCGTCACCGCCATTGACAGTCTCGGTAGCGCCGCCGTTAGCGATAGCAGTGCCGTCAGCGAAGCCTACGAGAGTTGATTTGTAGCTCTGGAGAGCAGATTTCAGTTCGCTGACAACACCGTAGTTCTCATCCTGGAGAGAGTTGTTGAAGCGCCACTTGAAATCGCCGTGGTTCATACGTCCTGCACCCAGAGCACCGGTCACGGTAGCCACTACGGTAGAAGGATCCTCCATCTTATTCTCGATGTATGTGGTACGAGCAGCGAGGTCAGCCTCATTATTATAAGGAGTATTGCCACTGAATGCTACTGCAGAAACGCTGGCATCACGTGATGTCACGAGGACAGCGTCCCACTTGCCGTCCGTCTGCTTGCCATCGTAATACTGTACCTTGCGAGGATTGATGATGATATTGTTGATAGCCTTGATCACACCGCCGTTCTCACCAGAGAATGTGCCGTCGCCCTCAGCGTCAGTGCCCTGCTTGGAAGAGAGCATAGGGTACTTACAGTTACGGAAATAGTTGTTCTCCACGAACGCTGTACCGCCCATAGCAGCGCCTACACCGTACTTGGAGTTACCATCATAGTAGTTATTATATATATGGAAGAACTGCACGCGGATACGTGGGTGACGTGAGTCAGAGTGGTCAAACCAGTTGTGGTGGTATGTATGCCAAGCGTCAGTCTGCTCGCCGCTCATGCCGCCGAGAGAGCACTTGCCTGCATCATAGAAATGGCAGTAAGACACTGTGACATTCTTAGAGTGAGCCTTGATATCCACGGTACCGTCGCCTTTGGCCTGGTCAGCGTCGCCGCCGGTGTTGCCATAGAAGAAATCCATGTTGTGGATCCATATGTTGCTGTTCTCGGTGTCAAGAGAGAGACAGTCGTCCATGCAGAGCATGATAGCGAAGTTACGGAACTCGGTATTCTTGCTGTTGCGGAGCAGGATGCCGAAACCAGAGATGGCAGCATCGTCACCGATACCCTCCATGGTGATAGGCATGTCGCTGTATGCGTTCTTACCCTTGACCTGGAGGCCCTCCGCAGAGGAACTCATGTGGTCGAGGTTTTCCTTCTTTATAGTACCGATGATACGGATGTCGAGAGGAGTGGTCTCGTAACCCTTCTGATAGGCATCGATGATTGTCTGCAGACCCTCACAGAGCTGTGTGTTGGAAGCCTTGCTGCCAACCTTCACCGTAGTGCTGACGGTCTTGGCATTGTTGGCTGTGACGTAGATTACCTTGGCATTATCCTTGAGGGTGCCGTCATTCTTGTATGCACCGATGCCGCCGGTCATGCCTACATGGGCAAAACCGCTGCGGTCGTGAGCTACGACACTGATGGCGTCAGACTCCATGGCAGCCGCCGTGTCTTCACTGTCATTGGTTACAGGAACGACCTTCATCTGGTATGAACCAGCCTTGAGTCCTACGATGTCTGCACGGAAATAGTCAGGATATTTACGAACAAGTTCCTTGTCAATCTTGGAATATGTTCCTCCAGCAGGTTTTACATATACATTATAGTCCGTAGCTCCGGCAACAGGAGCCCATTTAATGTATGCAGCCTCAAACCATCCTGCTTGTTCTGTGATGGCTGCATTTGCTGACAGCATTGCAAAAAGGCAAGCTATCAGTGTGATGATAGTTTTTTTCATAAAGACAGTTAGTTATTGGTCTATTTAGATTTAATGATTACAAACGAGAAATCCCCGCGATTTTTTCATTTACATTAATTACCATTAATTAGACATTAATTTTCGATGCTTAATTGTATAAATTAATAATTAATGTTCAATTGATGGTAATTAATGTGATAAAAATATCGTGGATTATAGTTCCTTTCAGATCTTAGAATTCTGCATTGTTTGGAGTACGTGGGAATGGGATCACGTCGCGGATGTTCTGCATGCCAGTCACGAAGAGGATGAGGCGCTCGAAGCCGAGACCGAAACCAGCGTGTGGGCATGAACCGTACTTACGTGTATCGAGGTACCACTCCATATCCTTCATTGGGATATTGCGAGCTTCGATTTCACCCATGAGTTTGTCGTAAGACTCCTCACGTACCGAACCGCCGATAATCTCTCCGATCTGTGGGAAGAGAACGTCAGTACCCTGTACGGTCTGTCCACTCTTGCCATTGTAGCCAGACTCCTCCTCGTCAATCTTCATATAGAAAGCCTTGATAGCCTTAGGATAGTTGGTCATGATGACAGGCTTCTTGAAGTGCTCCTCTACGAGGTAGCGCTCATGCTCAGAAGCGAGGTCGTCGCCCCATTCGCATGGGAACTCGAACTTCTTGCCGGCAGCGATAGCCTCCTGCAGTATGCGGATGCCCTCAGTGTATGGCAGGCGAACGAAGTCAGAGTTGAGCACGCCCTGGAGACGCTCGATGAGACCCTTGTCAATCATCTTGTTGAGGAACTCAAGGTCATCCTTACAGTTGTCGAGAGCCCATTTTACGCAGTACTTGATGAAATCCTCTTCGAGGTCCATCAGTTCTGTGAGATCCATGAATGCGATCTCTGGTTCGATCATCCAGAATTCAGCGAGGTGGCGTGGAGTGTTGGAGTTCTCTGCGCGGAATGTAGGACCGAAGGTGTAGATAGCACCGAGAGCGGTAGCACCGAGCTCACCCTCGAGCTGGCCTGATACTGTCAGAGAAGTCTGCTTGCCGAAGAAGTCGTCAGAATAGTCAATCTTGCCATCCTCAGTCTTCTTGAGGTTGTAGAGGTTCTTGGTAGTAACCTGGAACATCTGTCCGGCACCCTCACAGTCTGATGCTGTGATCAGTGGAGTGTGGAAATAGAAGTATCCGTGCTCATGGAAATAGGTGTGGATAGCCATAGCCATATTGTGACGTATGCGCATCACAGCGCCAAATGTGTTGGTACGCAGACGGAGGTGAGCATACTGGCGCATGTACTCGAATGACTGTCCCTTCTTCTGCATAGGGTAGTCATTGCCGCAACCGCCATAGACGGTCAGTTTCTTACAGTGCACCTCAGATGCCTGTCCCTGTGCAGGGCTCTCCACGAGAGTACCCTCTACGCAGATACATGAACCAGTGGTAACCTGCTTCAGTACTTCGTCGTCAACGACGCCGTTGTCAACGACAATCTGTATGTTCTTGATTGTAGAGCCATCGTTTACGGCGATGAAATCTACAGCCTTGGATGAACGGTGGGTACGTACCCATCCTTTTATTGTAATAGGAGCCCCCTCTCCGCTCCCCCCTTGGGGGAGTGCCATTGCGAGAGCATCGACTACTTTTGTTCTTGTCATTGTATTTCTTCTTTAATTTTATTTAGTACGAATTCTAAATTGTAAAATACATCTTCGTTTGAGAAACGTATAACCCTGAATCCCATTGCTGCTAATTTCTTAGTTCGGTCCTCATCAAGCACTATTTGCTCTGTTTCGCTGTGATAACCTCCATCTATCTCTATGATGAGTTTGCATGGTAGGCATACGAAATCAGCGATGAAGTCAAATATTATAAACTGTCTTCGGAATGGTTTACCCAACTGGCTACGATTAAGGTATTGCCATAGCAACTTTTCTGCTTCGGTAGGATTGTTCCTCATCCTTTTGGCATGTTCTTTTAGTATGCCGTAAAGCATAGGGTTTGCAAAGCAATAGTTAGATTTATTTCGATCAAATCTTTCAGCCATAGTGTAATCAGTGTTGCGTGGACAGCAGCACTCCCCCAAGGGGGAGCGGGGAGGGGGCTTACTCAAACGCTCCCATGCGCAGCATGTCAACCTCCTTCTCAGTGAGGAAGCGCCAGTCGCCGCGACGCAGGTTCTTCTTGGTGAGGCCAGCAAACTGTACGCGGTCGAGCTTGATGACACGGTAGCCGAGGCTCTCGAAGATACGGCGAACGATGCGGTTCTTGCCTGAGTGAATCTCGATGCCTACCTGCTTCTTGTCAGTCTCGTGAGCATACTCGATGGCGTCAGCCTTGATAGTGCCGTCTTCCAGTTCGATGCCCTCTGCTATCTGCTGCAGGTCGTGGAGAGTAGCGTTCTTGTCAAGATAAACGTGATATACCTTCTTCTTGAGGAACTTAGGGTGAGTGAGCTTGGAAGCCAGGTCACCGTCGTTGGTGAGAAGGAGCACACCAGTGGTGTTGCGGTCCAGACGACCTACTGGGTAGATGCGCTCTGGGCAGGCACCCTGTACGAGATCCATCACAGTCTTGCGCTGCTGTGGATCATCGCTGGTAGTAACGTAGTCCTTTGGCTTGTTGAGGAGAACATACACCTTCTTCTCAAGAGTTACAGGCTGGTCATGGAACTTAACCTCATCGGTACGCATGATCTTTGTGCCGAGTTCGGTAACTACCTGTCCGTTTACGGTAACTACGCCTGCCTCGATGAAGTCATCAGCCTCGCGACGGCTGCAGACACCTGCATTGGCAAGGAACTTGTTAAGACGTACTGGCTGTGTTGGGTCGATGTTGTTCTCATTGTACTCAATGCGCTTCTTCATAGAGTACTTTGCATTTGGATCATATCCAGGAGTGTGCTGACGCTGTGGGCGCTGTGGTTTGCCGTAACCACCGCCGCGCTGCTGTCCGTAGCCACCGCCACGCTGCTGACCGTAGCCACCGCCACGCTGCTGTCCGTAGCCACCGCCACGCTGCTGGTAGCCGCCGCGCTGCTGGTATCCGCCACGCTGCTGTCCGTAGCCGCCGCGCTGCTGGTAACCGCCACGTGGGCTGTAACCCTCCTGGTTGTTTTCGCCATTCTCGGCATTGTTGTCATACTGACGATAAGGACGCTGCTGTCCGTAGCCACCCTGGTTGTATCCGCCGCGCTGCTGACCGTAGCCACCGCGCTGCTGATATCCGCCACGCTGCTGACCGTAACCGCCGCCGCGCTGCTGATAGCCGCCGCGCTGCTGGTAACCGCCCTCAGAGCGTGAACCATTGTTCAGACCAGAACCAAATCCCTCAGGGCGGAAACCACCCTCGTCATTGTTTCGGTTGTAGCTAGGACGTGAGTTTCCATAGGCTGCACGGTCACCTCCGCCGTAGCTGGCACGCTGTGAAGTGATGCGTACGCGCTGACGTGGCTGACGTGGCTGGTAGCCTCCGTTGTCCTGATTGTTGTAACCTCCCTCACGGGTAGAGTCATTGTTTGCAGAAACATTCTGCATCTTCTCGTTCTCTGTTTCCATCATTGTAATGTTGTTAAAAAAATGGATTTTGCTTACTATTGTTTATTATATAAGGTATGCGGCCTCACGGCCGAATTCTTGATTTCCTGATTCAAGTTTCGCAAGCTCGACTTGCTTGGAATTTGAGGAGTGAAGAAGTGAAGACAAATGTTTAGAAACTATATATCAGTAATGTCTTATCTCCTTAGCGATGAAGGAGCGATAACTTCTTTAACTTCTAGACTTCTTCAGTTTCAAAAGTTCGAAGAACTTGCGAAACATGAATTTTTAATTTTGAATTCTTAATTTGTTTAGATACCGGTATAATTGCCTGGGGTGATATTCATGAGCTCTGCCTTGACAGCATCGCTGACCTCGAGGGTCTGTATGAACTCATGGATAGTCTCCTCGTCCATGTGCTTGTTGGTACGTGTGAGAGCCTTGAGAGCCTCGTATGGGTGAGGATAAGCCTCACGGCGGAGGATAGTCTGTATAGCCTCAGCTACTACAGCCCATGTCTCGTCGAGGTCCTTCTGCAGAGCATCCTGATTGAGGATGAGCTTGCGCAGACCCTTGAGAGTGCTCTGGATAGCGATTACAGAGTGTCCGAGAGGCACACCGATGTTACGCAGTACTGTAGAGTCCGTGAGGTCACGCTGCAGACGGCTCACAGGGAGCTTCTGTGCGAGGAACTGCAGTATAGCATTTGCTATGCCGAGGTTGCCCTCAGAGTTTTCGTAGTCGATAGGGTTGACCTTGTGAGGCATAGCGCTTGAGCCAACCTCGCCAGCCTTGATCTTCTGCTTGAAGTACTCCATGGAGATATACATCCAGAAGTCGCGGTCAAGGTCGATGATTATGGTGTTGATACGACGTACGGCATCAAAGATAGAGCCGAGGTGGTCGTAGTTGGAGATCTGTGTGGTGTATTGCTCACGCTCGAGACCGAGCTTCTCGCTAACGAACTTGTTGCCGAACTCGCGCCAGTCATACTGAGGGTAAGCCACGTGGTGAGCGTTGAAGTTACCAGTAGCGCCGCCAAACTTAGCTGTGTACTTGCAAGCCTTGAGCAGGTCAAGCTGCTCCTGCAGGCGATATACGAATACCATTACCTCCTTGCCCAGACGGGTAGGTGATGCAGGCTGGCCGTGAGTCTTAGCCAGCATAGGCACATCCTTCCATTCCTCCGCATAGTCAGCGAGCTGCTGGATGAGTTCCTCCACCTGAGGGATGAATACCTCAGCGAGAGCTTCCTTGACAGAGAGAGGCACAGATGTGTTATTTATATCCTGTGAAGTCAGTCCGAAGTGTATGAACTCGCGGCTCTGCTCGAAGTATCCCTCACCGAGAGAGGCCTTCTCGAGTTCGTCGAGCTTCTCCTTGATGAAATACTCTACAGCCTTTACGTCATGGTTGGTCACCTTCTCGATGTCCTTCACGCGCTGAGCATCCTCTTCAGAGAAATTCTCGTATATGCCACGAAGGGTAGGGAAGAGGGATTTGTCGAAATCCTTCAACTGAGGGAGGGGAAGTTCACAAAGGGTAATGAAATACTCTATCTCTACGCGAACACGGTAGCGGATGAGAGCGTACTCTGAGAAATAGCGTGCCAACTCGGCAGTCTTTCCACGATAGCGGCCATCGATAGGTGAGATGGCGGTAAGCAAATCAAGATTCATAGTCTATTCTTAAAACGTATTGTTGTAGTGTTTTGATTAATATCTCCTAAATGGTTGCTTTCTTTAAAATTCCCCTTTGTTGGGGTCATGGGTTGCTTTTATTGTTTTCTTTCGTTTGTTGTTATGTTTACTGAAGATTGCTGTTTCCTTCGGATGTGTTATGTTTCCTTTGGAGAGTAATGTTCTTTCGTTTTTGCTTGAGCGGCGTTGCGCGCCTGTGTAAAATCTTTTGCAAAGATAATATTTTTTTTTCATATATGTGCATCATTGTGTTGTAATATAACATTTTTTATATATTTAGCGGCGTCTTTTCCCGAAATAGGCAGAAAACTTTTGTCGTTTGCGGATTTTTTATTACCTTTGCAAGGTATTGTAACTAAAGAAGCTTATGAAAAAACTATTAATTGCAATAGCAGTATTGTTTGGAGTGTTGCTTGACGGTAATGCTCAGTCTCTTTCGTGGACGGCCGACAATGGTAATGGTACTTATACCAACCCGCTTACATACGATGAGTTTTCGGATCCTGACGTGATCAGGGTAGGGGATGACTATTACCTCGCCGGTACCACCATGCACTGTGTACCGGGACTGGTGATACTGCACAGTAAGGACCTCGTGAACTGGGAGAATATATCATACTGCTTTGACCGCTTTGACTTCGGCGAGGACCGCTTCTCCCTGCAGAACAAGCAGGAGATCTATGGTCAGGGCATCTGGGCGCCTTGTATCAGATATGCCAACGGACAGTTCTATGTGTTCAGCAATATCAACGGCAAGGGACTGCAGTGCTGGACGTCAAAGGAAATCACTGGTCCGTGGGAGCATCACAATATGCAGGGAAAGATATACGACCTCTCCGTCCTCTTCGATGACGACGGCAAGATATACGCCATCCATGGCTATGGCGAGGTGCACTGTACCGAACTGAAGCCTGATATGAGCGGACCTAAGGATGAGACCGACCGCATCATTATCCCTAACGGATCGGCTGTAGGCGAAGGACACCACATGTACAAGATCAATGGCATGTACTATCTGGTGTCAACCGACTACCGTCCTAACGGACGCACCATCTGCTCACGCTCGAAGAGCATCTGGGGACCATACGAGCAGTGTACCATGACGGCCGATGAGACCTTCGGATATCATCCGGTGGGACTCACCCAGTGGCGTGGTCGCATCATGCCTGACGGTACCAAGTTCGGTATCGGTTTTGAGGATGTCAATGCCACAGCGGCAGGCAATATACACCAGGGCGGTATTGTGCAGACCCAGAAGGGACAGTGGTATGCACTGCTCATGATGGACTTCCACTCCGTGGGCCGTACCGTGACCCTCGCTCCGGTGACATGGAAGGACGGTTGGCCAATGCTCGGCCTGGAGGGTAACCTCGGCCGTGCACCACGCACATGGCTCAAACCGGACATCGATGGCACGGCAGACATAAAGCCTCACGCTCCATACCAGCGCAGTGAGGACTTCAATGGCAAGCAGCTCGGTCGCGTATGGCAGTGGAACCATAACCCTGACGATACCAAGTGGGCATTGAAGGGCGGCAAGTTGCGCCTTAGCACCCTGCCTGCCGAACAACTGATGTGGGCACGCAATACACTGACACAGCGCGCTATCGGTCCGCGCAGCATCTGCACCGTGGAACTCTTTACCAAGGGCATGAAGGACGGTGACGTGGCAGGACTGGGCAATATCAATATCCCATGCTCATGGCTCGGCATCGTGAAGGATGGAAACGCACTCACGCTGCGCTGCTTTGAACAGTTAAAGAACGACACCGTCGATGTGAAGTCGCTTGCCATGCCTAAGGATGGCAGGATATGGCTGCGCATAGAGGGAGACTACGACAATAACGTCACTCGCTACTGCTACAGCCTTGACGGCAAGACCTTCGAGCGCCTCGGAGGAGAGATGCGCCTTTCGTATCAGTTGTGTACCTTCCAGGGATCGCGTATCTCGCTCTTTGCCTTCAATAAGAACGGTAAGAATGGCGGTTACGCAGAGTTTGACAACTTCGTTTGTGAGGAACCGGACGCTGACCGCAGCAACAACATACCTTACGGCAAGACCTTCCGCGTGATCAACCTTGCCACCGACCGTCCTATGCTCGCTATGCCTCACGGCATGCTGCATGATACGGAACCTATCCGCGAGGCTCCTGCTGAGGGTGCCGTGGGCGGCAAGAAGCATGCCAAGAACGGCGCACAGAAGGAGACGCTCTTCCATCTTGTGGATCGTGGCAATGGCAAGGTGCTCCTGCAGTGTGAGGACGGTCGCTACGTCTTCGTCAGCGGATTCGGTCTGCCGGGTGATGTGAAACTCACCCAGGATGAGTCTAAGGCTGAGGAATTTATGTGGCAGGACTACCTCGGCGGCGAGTTCATGCTGATGTCCACACGCACGCACAAGTATATCGGCAAGTCGCCTACCACTGGTTCGCCATACTCCATGGACTACTCCGGTGCTGACCCTGCACGCAGAAACGGCAGCGTGTTCCGCTACGAGGTGATAGCCCCCTAGCCCCCTAAGGGGGAATTCTCATATGTCTTAACTCCTTAACTCCTTAACTCCTGGGAAAAAGTGACATTTGATGACATCATAGGACAGCGAAACATAGCCGCCAGGTTGCGGCAATTGGTAGACGAAGAGCGCCTGCCACATGCCCTCATGCTCTGCGGTCCTGATGGGGCAGGCAAGATGGCACTCGCCATTGCCCTCGCCAGTCATGTGCTCAACAAAGGAAACTTCCAGGTGCATGGTATAGACCATCCCGATCTGCACTTCACCTTCCCTACCATCAAACTGAAGAAATGGAACGGTGAGTATAAACCGGTCAGCGATGACTTCATAGCCGACTGGCGCACATTGCTTGCTGACGGACCTTATTTCTCTCTCTCGCAGTGGATGGATGCCATCAAGGCAGATAACCAGCAGGCTGTCATCACGGTGGGAGAGGCTGACGACCTTATCAAACGACTATCGATAAAGTCCAATCAGGGAGGATGGAAAGTCTGCATAGTATGGTTGCCGGAAAGAATGAATCTGCCCTGTGCCAATAAGATACTCAAACTGATAGAGGAACCGCCGGCACAGACCCTCTTCATCATGGTCTGCCGCGAACCTGAGAAACTGCTCGACACCATCCGCTCGCGAGTGCAGCGATATGATGTACCGCCTATCACTATGCCTGACATGTGCCAGGCGCTGATGGATCGCCGCGGACTCTCCGAGGATGATGCGCGCAGGGTGGCACGACTGGCTGACGGCAACTGGCTCGCAGCGCTGGAGGAACTCAATGCCGGCAATGAGAATCGTCTCTTCTTTGATTATTTCGTCACGCTGATGCGCAAGGCGTATATGCGTGATGTGAAAGATCTGAAGCGTTGGACGGAGAATGTCTCTGCCATGGGACGCGAGGAGCAGCGACGTCTCCTCAACTACTGTCTCCGGATGACGCGAGAGGCTTTCATGTATAACTTCCATCAGGTGGAACTGAACTACATGACTCCCGAAGAGGAACAGTTCTGCTCTAAGTTTGCCAGGTTCATCAACGAGGGCAATGTCCTGGGATTCCAGGAATTGTTTCAGTTGGCTATACGAGACATCGGACAGAATGCGAATGCCAAGATGGTATTTTTTGATATAACAATGAAGGTAGCAGTATTGCTGCATACTACATAATCTGTTGTTTGGTTGCATGGTTTTACGGTTTTACGGATGTTACGGCTATAACCCCCGACCCCCAAAAAACTCAAAACCCCCAAACCCCACCTTACAACAAAAAAAAACAAATATGGACAACGAACAGAAAACAATACAACCAGTAGATAACGATGCTCAGCAGCCAGCCGTTCAGACAACGGCGGAGGCTGTTGAGACTCCTGTTGCAAATGTGTCAGATGCAGGAGAGTCTGATGCGGCTGAAGATACAGTCGGACAGGCAGCCTTGATAGATCAGCCAAGCGTGGAGTCACGCTTTGGTAATCTGAGATATACCCTGGGCAAGGGATGCTGCCGCGGACTCTGCGAACGAGGCGTGTCGCGCAGCGATCACCAGCTTAACACCTACGACTGGCTTGCCGATGTACCGGGAAATGCCGAGAGCACAGACCTGGTGGAGGTGCAGTTTAAGAATACCCGCAAGGGATATTACCACAATGTCAACGGCCTGGAACTCAAGAAAGGCGACTGGGTGGCAGTAGAGGCCAACCCGGGACATGACATCGGCATCGTCAGCCTGACAGGCCGTCTCGTGACACTGCAGGTGAAGAAGGCTAACCTTCGTTCGGAGGACGACATACGCCGCGTATATCGCTACGCCAAGGACAGCGACATGGATCGTTACTATGAGGCGAAGAGCCGTGAGGAGGCCACAATGATACAGAGCCGCCAGATAGCCAAGGACCTTGGGCTGCAGATGAAGATCGGAGACGTGGAGTATCAGGGTGATGGCAATAAGGCCATCTTCTATTACATCGCCGACGAGCGTGTGGATTTCCGTCAGCTCATCAAGGTGCTCGCTGACACCTTCCATGTGCGTATCGAGATGAAGCAGATCGGTGCACGTCAGGAGGCAGGACGCATAGGCGGTACAGGCCCTTGCGGACGCGAACTCTGCTGCGCTACATGGATGAAGGCATTCTCGAGCGTCAGTACGCTGGCTGCACGTCATCAGGATATCTCGCCTAATCCGCAGAAACTCGCCGGCATGTGCGCCAAACTGAAGTGCTGCCTTAACTATGAGGTCGATTGCTACATGGAGGCTGGCAAGAAGATGCCGCCAAAGGATGTGGTGCTGGAGACGATGGACAATGAGTATCATCTCTTCAAACAGGATATCCTCGCACAGATCGTGACATACTCTACCGACAAGCGCATCGCTGCCAATCTGGAGACCATCTCCGTGGAGCGTGCCCAGGAGATCATTGCCATGAACAAAGAGGGCAAGAAACCTCTCTCCCTCGCTGACGATGGCAAGGCAAAGCAGCAGGAGCGTCCGCGTGACCTGCTCGATGATGCAGATCTTACCCGATTTGACAAGGCGAAGAAAAAGAAGAAAAAGAAGAAGAAGAATGCCAATGCACAGCCTGCAGCTGAACAGCCTGTCAATAATGGCAATGCCGAGGGCAATGCAGGACATAAGCATCCTAAGAATAATGGCGGCAAGCCAAAGAACGGCAACGGCAAGCCAAAGGAGCAGAACGGCGGCAAGCCAAAGGAACAGCAGAATAACGGTCAGTCAAATACTGACGCACAGTGAAGCGAAGGCAGATGATTTATATTAAGCGTGTATGCGTATGCCTACTCATGCAGTCGGTCGTGATGCTTACAGCGTGTATCGGAGGCATAGCCTGCGAGCACTATCAGGAGGTGCCGCCAACGGGTATGGACAGGCGGGACACACTGATGCTCTGCAACGATACCATTGGCGAGACTGGCATATACAATACTGTCATCAGTGTGCGCACTGATAATACGTATCCATATACCAATATCTCACTCGGAGTAGAGCAGAAGGTCTTTCCTGCCAAGGCTGCCGAAGGCGATAGCATCATAAGAAAGCCATGGAGGAGATACCGTACGTTGGAATGCAGTGTGGTGGGAGATAACGGCAAACGTGCTGGCTCAGGCATTATTTATAAGGTGTCAGAGATGCAGGCCTTTGTCGATACTCTCCACAGTGGTGACTCCGTGGTAGTCCGGGTCTTTCACAATATGAGGCGTGAGACGATGCCCGGCATCACCCACATAGGTGTAAAGATCAGTGAGTGACGCTGTGATTTTTCAACGGACAGTTGCTATGATTTTTTATCAACGAAATTCACAGAAACCACGGAAATATTAATTCGTGTAATCCGTGCAATTCGTTGTCAAAAAATTCCGTGCATTCCGTTGACAACAAAATACTCCGTTGACAAGAACTGTAGTAGAACCGTAAACAATATTAAGAGATGATAGCAAAACTGCTTTGGGTGGACGATGAGATAGAACATCTCCGTGCGCATATTATCTTCCTGGAGAAGAAAGACTATGAAGTCGTTGTAGTCAACAACGGCCTCGATGCCATAGAGCAATGTCAGCAGCAGACCTTTGACCTCGTCCTGCTCGACGAGATGATGCCTGGTCTCACCGGACTGGAGACACTGCAGCGTATCAAGGAAGTGCAGCCGCAGACCCCGGTGGTCATGGTGACAAAGAGCGAGGAAGAGGACATCATGGACCAAGCCATCGGTTCCAAGATAGCCGACTACCTCATCAAACCCGTCAACCCCATGCAGATACTCCTTACACTCAAGAAGCATGTGCACCAGAAGGAGATCGTCACCGAGGTCACACAGCAGGGCTACCAGCAGTCCTTCCAGGACATCTCCATGCAGATATCCGACTGCCGCACCTTTGATGACTGGAAAGAAGTGTATAAACGTCTCGTGAGATGGGAACTCGAACTGGCATCCACCTCAAGCAGCATGACCGAGATGCTCAATATGCAGAAGGAGGATGCCAATAACGGATTCGCCAAGTTCATACGCAAGAACTACCAGGACTGGGTCATACCAGGGGCCAAGCCATCGACACCGCGTCCGCTGATGTCCAACCGCATCTTCCCCGACTGCGTCTTTCCTACCATCAGCAATGGAGAGAAGGTCTTCCTCATCGTGATAGATAATTTCCGCTATGACCAGTGGAGAATGCTGGCAGAGGAGATAGGCGATATGTTCGACATAGACGAGGATCTCTACTGCAGCATCCTGCCTACCGCCACACAGTATGCCCGCAATGCCATCTTCTCTGGTCTCATGCCTTTGCAGATCTCGGAGATGTTTCCCGAACTATGGGTCGATGAGGACGAGGAAGAAGGCAAGAACCTCAATGAGTCACCGCTCATACAGACACAGATAGAGCGATACCGCCGCAAGGACTCCTTCTCCTACCATAAACTCAACGACTCGCAGGGAGCGGAGAAACTCATGCAGCAGTTTAATACCCTCAGGCAGTATGACCTCAATGTCGTCGTCATCAATTTCATCGACATGCTCTCGCATGCCAGGACCGAGTCCAAGATGGTGCGCGAACTCGCCAACGACGAGTCGGCATACCGCAGCATCACCCTGTCATGGATACGCCACTCCGTGCTGCGCGAACTCTTCGAGCGTCTCTCGCAGACAGACTATCGGGTGATCATCACCACCGACCATGGCAGCATAAGATGCGGCAAACCAGTGAAGATCGTGGGAGACAGAAACACCAACACCAATCTGAGATACAAACTGGGAAAGAATCTCAACCACCAGTCCAAGGACGTCTTTGAGATTACCAATCCCAAGCAGGTGCAACTCCCTGCGCCTAATCTCTCCACGTCGTACGTCTTTGCCACCGGCAATGACTTCTTCGCATACCCTAACAACTATAATTACTATGTGCAGTACTATCGCGACACCTTCCAGCACGGAGGCATCTCCATGGAGGAAATGATCATACCGCTCATCAGTATGAAGGGAAGGAAGAGGTAGTTTAAAATTCAAAATTAAAAATTCAAAATTAAAAATTCATAATTTATAATTCATAATTCATAATACCCCCCTTCCCCCATATCAATCTCCCTCCCTAAAAGGGAGGGTCGGGGAGGGTCTTCTCTTTCTTATGCAAATAACAATAACATCCATAGATACAATTCGCAAAGCAGCAAGAGAATTTCTTGCAGCCACAAAGGACATGGGCACATGCTTCGCATTCTACGCTCCTATGGGAGCAGGTAAGACAACGTTCATCAAGGCCATCTGCGAAGAACTCGGCGTGGATGATGTCATCACATCGCCTACCTTCGCCATCGTCAACGAATATACGGACGCTCAGGGAGCGCCGGTGTTTCATTTCGATTTCTATCGCATCAAGAAGATGGAGGAACTCTATGACATGGGTGCCGACGACTATTTCTACAGCGGAAATATGTGTTTCATGGAGTGGCCGGAGATAGTAGAGGACGCCCTTCCTGAGGAGGTGGTAAAGGTTACCATCACCCCTCAGCCGGATGGCTCCCGCATCGTGGCATTCTGATCGCAGGATTCACGGAATTTTTTTACAACGAATTTCACGGATTTCACAAATTGGTTCTACAAGATTTAGTGTGGATGCTCATTACTATTTATTGCATCAACATTTGATAACAGCCCTCACGGACAGCCTTTCTACGAGAGCGCTGAAAAAGTCCTGAACCAAAGGTCGGCGGCCGAAGGGAAAGCCAAGGGACGGCATAACATAGGCGGGCGGCGTAAGCCCCCGTTATTAAATGTCCTCCTCCCCTTACTAGAGCGCTGTAAGTGCGACATATCTCATTTACAAACTGTGGTTCTACAAGATTTAGTGTGGGTGAGAAAATAGGGCTGTAGGCCCGACATATAGCAGGACTTTTTCAGTCCTAGTTCGCAACACGAGTATGCTGTTTTTCTTTGGAACACGAATTTCACAAATGGAAGGGAAACAAATCATTCCAGGTATTAGCGGATACTAATCTTACCAATTCTCTTTACTAGATGGAATGTGTGGTGTGCTTTTTATAACAGCATAACGAGTAGTATTTAAAACTACACATTTCAGTAGAAGACTGTGGATGAGATCAACAATGTATTCGTGTTTCAATCCACGCCCCCACGAGGGGAACGACTAATTCTACTTGTAGTCCTCTTAGATATATTAGTTTCAATCCACGCCCCCACGAGGGGGGCGACGAGAGATAGGCGAACATGCGATATAGTATAGACGTTTCAATCCACACCCCCACGAGGGGGGCGACGGGGGCGCGGTAGCGCCAAGGCAGGGACGCGCGTTTCAATCCACACCCCCACGAGGGGGGCGACTCGTACGCTTAGAGATATTGTTACCATTCAAGAAAGTTTCAATCCACACCCCCACGAGGGGGGCGACCGTACGAATGTACGAGGATTAAATGATATATCAGTTTCAATCCACACCCCCACGAGGGGGGCGACGGGGGGTGCTTGGTTCGCCATCAGCGCGCCCATTGTTTCAATCCACACCCCCACGAGGGGGGCGACGGCGACGGTGAAATAGTTCCATCGTTTTTTCAACTGTTTCAATCCACACCCCCACGAGGGGGGCGACGAGGGGAATATTCTGATTGGGCTAAAAAACATCGTTTCAATCCACACCCCCACGAGGGGGGCGACGTAGCACCGCCTAAAGGTCTTGATAGCACCGCCTAGTTTCAATCCACACCCCCACGAGGGGGGCGACAGATCACTGACGTTGAACATTGCTTTCAACTTAGGTTTCAATCCACACCCCCACGAGGGGGGCGACAGGCAAGTGACTTAGTATCGGTAACCATAGGCGGTTTCAATCCACACCCCCACGAGGGGGGCGACTCGGTCACCATAGGCGGATAATCAATACTATATGTTTCAATCCACACCCCCACGAGGGGGGCGACCAAGACAAGCCGTTGACGCTGGCAATTGACAAGGTGTTTCAATCCACACCCCCACGAGGGGGGCGACGTTCGCGAGCTCGGAGCGCATAAGGAGTTGCTGTTTCAATCCACACCCCCACGAGGGGGGCGACCAGTTCCCCTTCAGAACCTCGACAGTTCCCCTTCAGTTTCAATCCACACCCCCACGAGGGGGGCGACAGCCTTCTACGAGTATAAAGATACTCAATATATTAGAAAACAAAGAGTGCGAAGGCATGACACCTTGTTATATAATATAGACATATAAATTATATAATCGACTCATTATCAGCGAGTGCGAAAACTTAGGGTTTTGCGTATCGCTGACTGTTCGCAGACCTATATGATGAGTACTCCTTCTACATCGATGGAATCATCCTTACCCAAT
>JAZLIN010000017.1:0-8191 GCA_045617365.1 Prevotella sp.
TGTCGCAATAAGATGAGCATAAATATAATTAATGAAAAATTAATGTTAAATTAATGAGACTCCGCAAAGCGCCTGAGCACCTACGGAGCGCAAGAATTAATGTTTTAAAACAATAACCATTAAGGTGGGAAACTTCAGTAATATAATTTGTTGTTTCATTATTAGTCCATGAGATTTTACGGATTTTGTCTTTCAAAGTGGCTGCCAATTTTCGCGAAAATTGGAAGTTAAAGGGCCCCTTTAGCAATGTTAAAGTGCCCCTTCAACAGTGATGAAGTGCCCCTTTAGCAATGTTAAAGTGCCCCTTTAGCAATACTGCAGGTTTCTTGATACAGATGTTTGGATAAAAAGTGACGAAATGACACCTACAGGGCGAAGGGTATTGTATTAACGCTGTCTGGTGAGGTAACACTACATCTGGAAAGTGACGGTAAAGTGACAGTAAATGTGTCACCGCCATGCATGAATCATCCAGGTGACACTTCCGCAACACTCTGGTGACACTATATTTTCAAGCCGTCACCCTTTAAGCGACTATAAAACAATATATTACACATGCTGGTGACACTTAACCACTTTATGTGTTGCGGTTGTTTCTTATTGTCAACGCGGATTGCCCTAATCTGTTCTCTTTTGAACGATATGGGTAAACATTCTGCTTGATATTTATCAATAAAAATAAGGATTTAGAGTATTATAAAGATGAAATATCTTATTTTGTCGGTAAAAATGTATAACTTTGCAGAGATTTTTGTGACCAAAACAAACACAAGTGAACTAATCTGTTTTTTAAAAGAGATAGTGACGGAGCAAAGATATAGATTTATCAGATCGACTAAATCAATTTTTAAAGTTTAGGTTTGAAAAAACAATTGAAAGAAGATAAAATGAAACGTAAATCACTCGTTCTAATGGTCGTGTGCATGGCGGTATTAGCCAGTACACAGATTTATGCCGGAGTGCTGTATGGATGGTTTTATACCTTCCAGGGTGTTCTTAGTGAATACACAGGCACTGTGACAGACATGAATGCAGGGGAAACAGCAGGTAAGGGTACAATCTCTTATGATGCTCCTCTGGAAAAAATCAAAACAGATTATTATCTTAACGAAGTAGCCTATACTGGCACCAAGCTTTATTTGGATGGTAATATCTATGGTGTAGAGAATAGTTCTTACCTCGTAGATCTTACTTGTGACTCGCTGTACTACCATGACTCAGAGAAATATACAGGTAAGAAATACTATAATGCTTCAGAGATAAAGTACTACGGTAATGACGGTACGGAGAAATCTCTGACAATTGACGGTGAGCATAATCTGAAGTATTATTATACCGTGGGTGGCAGTAAGATTGTTTGGAATGGCACTGTATATACCAATGCAGCAGGTGATGTAGCAGGTTACAATGGTGGTTCGGAGTCTGCTGTCAATAATGCATCAACCGCTTTTGTATATACAGACGGCGGCAATTCTTATATTTATGATTCGGAACTCATACGTACAGATGCCTCTGGCAATAAGTATGGATGTATCAATGGTACTGTCGTTGATATTACCTCTTCTGGTGAGGGAACATATAAAAAGGTAAGTGACAATTCTGTATATACAGGTCCGGTATTTCAGAAAAACGGACAGTATTATGGATGTTATAATAAAGACGCAGAGTTGAAAAAGACAACGCTGTATTATGACAACTATAATAACATGATAGTTCCAAATCAGATTGCGGATGTCTCAGAATTTAATGGCGAAATTACAGTCACCACGATATATGGTGAGAAAAAGATCGCAAACGGAAGAACGGTATATCTCTATATGACAGATCCTGATAATGTATGGAATCAGTGTCAGCGTGATGTTTATGTAGAGACTGTAAATGGTGTAGAACATTATTATTGTTCTTGGAGCGATGGATTCGAATTAACCTATACCCCTTCTGCAGAAGGTGCAAAATACAATGATGATGGTGTGGAAAAACCATATACTGGCACTATTTACTCTACATCTGCAGGTTCAAAGGGATACATTGGTGGTAGTGAGGTTCTTCTCACCAGTCAGCAGGACGTGAAGTATATTGAGGTGGCTGGAAAGAAAGAAGTGTTTACTGGTTACGTTTCTGCATCTAACAAACGCAATGAAGATGGCACTCTTGTTCCGCTGTCACCATGTGCCGGTACAGTATATTACTATACAGAGAATGACAAGACATATATCTATGACGGACATATCTACGAGGATAATACAGGTTTCGTAGGTGGTACTGAGTTCCTACTCGACGTGACATATAAATATAAGGTAGGTGATACTGAATATACCGGCCCTGTCACTGTTGACGGTTCTAAAGGTGTAAGTGACCTATCACTTGCACAGGAGCTGGAAGTGAAATATACATACCGCTACAAGCACCCTGTTACAGGAAATACAGAGTACGAGGTGAGCACTGATGGAAGTCTTAGCAAAAAGACCTTGGACATTGTAGTTGATGTGGCAAAGAGAGTAAAAGGCGTAGAAGATGATGATCCAGATGGTCTGCGTATCGTCATAGGCGATTACGTTTCTACTCTGCCAGTAATGTACGACAAGTTTGCCGAGCCTACAGTTCTGGTAAAGGATGCCAATGAGAATGTATCGAATCAGTATGCTATAACATATAGTTTTGCTGTCGATGATCCATCAGAGATAGAGGAGTATGCTGATGCCAATGGTGTAATGATGGTTAGGCATAAGGCTACTGGTACTACTATTTCAAAGAATCGTGGAAACGTAGAGACCAGTGGTTCGGGTGATGTAAACGTGCTCATAACCGCAACACCGTTGGTAGGTTCTGGTACTTTTACGAATATGTACCCTCTCTATATTCAGGCTGATGAGGCTAACGTGATATTTGCACCTGCATTCCTGGAGAATGGGGAAGGTAAGTACATTAACCTGCCTGTTGCAAAGATGTATGCTGGTGATGCATATTATATGGATGGTACTTATCCGATGTACATCTTCAACAAGTCTGTATCCGTATTGCCAAAATACTTTGTAAAGACTGTCAGCGCAAGTGGTGTAGAGACAGAGATTACAGACCGCTTTGATGTTAGTGTATCATTTACTCCAGGTTCGGTGTCATATACATCAGACCCAGTAGTTACTTTTGCTGACAACAAACTCACATATGCGGGTGATGGTGACCAGTACAACTATCAGAACAGACCTGCTTCCGTTATGGATGCAAAGCTTGCGCAGCTTGAGGCATATAAGGGCACTCTGACATATACCTTTACTCCAAAGGCTGAGTATGCAGGTATTTATGATGAGTTCACTCAGGATGTAACAGTAGGATTCAAGAATCAGGAAGGCAAGAAAGGTCAGTTGGTTCTTTCTCTGCCTCGCGAACTTATCCTTGAGGATAATGTTACTGGTAGTGAATATGACCCAGAGCACCCTGACGAGTCGGGCTATACCATTCATGTGTATAAGTATGGTTCGTCTATGTCAGCCAATAAATATCAGTATCCTACACCTATCCCTGGCCTGATGACTACAGCAGGTACAGAGGTGCCTGTATTTCAGGATACAAAGATGTGGGGTGACTTTAAACTTACATACAAGGTCGTAGGCGATAGCACATACTATGATGACTGTGGATGGGATAAGTTTGCAAAGACAGGTACAATCCAGAAGGCTGGCGAATCTACAGGTTTCACCTATGGAGACTATTTCCAGGTATCTAAGCCAGGACTCATAAAGATTGCAGTTTATGCAACCTTGCCAAAGGATGACCCTACTTACGGTGCAGATCTGCGTTATGCTTTTGATAAGCCTCAGGAGGATGGACATGATATCGTGATAACGGATGCATGGGGAGCAGATCAGATAGTATATTCTGAGCCTGTATATTTCTATGTCGACGTGATGAAGCGAGTGCCAAAGCTCGTCTTTGATCCAGATCCAAACACCATTCTCTTTGTACAGGGCGATAAGGTTAACATTCCTACACGTTTCACTGTGCATGGTGAGATAGATGATGCCAGCAATGGTGAGGAAGGTTATCTCATCTGGGGTACAGAGTCTGATGCATCAACCGTAGATGGAAAGGTCGTTGATGCCTTCGTTTATGACTTCTTTATCTCAGACCGTCTTGACCAGAAGATTCGCGTAAATGACTGGCCAAAGTCTGCTGACTGGGATGAAAAGGGCGGTGACGACCATTCATTCATAGACTGGGTAGAGGTAAGCAAGAATACAAATGATCCGATTCGTGTGGGTGACTCTATACTCGTAGATGGAGTATATGTAGGCATCACAGAGGCTAATATCTCACTCTATAGTGGCAGAACTCTCCTCAAGGGTGATAAGGAACGTGGTACAACTTACCACTCTATGAAGGGTTGGAACAATGAGTCATGGACTCTGGAATTCCTTGAAGATGGTAAATATACCATACCTTATGTTATCTGTCCTTGGAACCATGTTCGTTGGGACAAGGGCGCTATGTCTTCTATAGAATATGACATTGATCACTCAAGATTATATGATACGCAGATAGAGCTGAGCTATACATTCCAGACTGCCAGCACAAGTGATGGCAGCAAGTTCCTTGAGCCAACAGCGAAGGTCGTAGCTCCACAGCTTGGTAACTATGATGTTACAGACTTGTATGATCTGACATATTTCTTTGGAGTGAATACTTTGACGGGCGATACAATCACAACGGATGATGCAACTGGTACTAAAGTTGATCGTACGACAGGTCAGATAACCATAGGTACTACAGAGGGCGATGTACAGGTATATGTTCATGCAAAGCGTAAGGAACTTGCTCAGTCAGCGCTGGAGGCCTATAAGAATCCTGCTGACGTATTTTATACTATCCGTATCAATGATGGCGGTAAACTGGCTACTTGGGAGGTAATCTCTTCATGTAAGCATGAGGCTTGTGTCCTCCATGCAACAACATGTCGATTTGATGATATAAACGATGCTAACGGTCGTTTCCACTTCCTTACCCAGGGTGATATATATGGTGGTACTACCGTATATTCGGTACCGGGCATATCATTCACCGTTGGTACTGCTGCAAGTTCTGCTGCTGCAGTAGAGTGGCGCACTGCAGTAACAACTGCTCCATCTGCACAGTTCTGCTGTCAGCATGAGACAGAAAGTTCATGTGTATTTGTAGAAGGTCTTAAGGAGATTAGCTTTGATGCTGAGGGTGTGCCAACAGCAGGTTCGTTCTTCAAGTTCGCTCCTATTGTAAATGGTTACCTCACTGTAGATGCTAACTTCAAGGAGGGTCACAGAATCATATTGCTCTCAAAGAACAGCAAGACAGGTGATATCATATCAGAGGTATTCAATGCTCCTGCTGGTGGCATCATCGGCGACCATACCTTCGACAAGGCTCTCATTGCCGGTGAAACATACTATCTCTATGATGCTACCGAAGGTGGTGTGCTCCGTATGCACGGCTTCGCATATCAGCCAGCATTCGTAGTAGATCGCAATACAGAGAAGACTGCTTCAGAGGCAGGTCTTACAGGCGTGACATTCCTTAACGGTCTGTCAACCGGTCTTCCTACTCTCAGCAACAGCAGTAACCTCAGTGTATCATACGACGTAGAGGATGATGACCATGTGGGTGTTAATCCTGCTGACTATGTGACAGTGAACAGTAATGGTGCTCTTGCTCCTAAGAAGATGACTATTGGCAATGACAATAAGATCTTCACTCTTCATGTTACAGCAGAGGTGAAGTCTTCTGACGAGACACTTGGAGACTGTGTCACAAAGCGTACATTCTATGACTTGAAGATCATTGACATTCCTACATACACCATCGCTACAAACAAGAAAGATGTACTTCCAAATACTACTGTCACAACTACAAATATCAAGACTGATATTACCATGACATTCGGTGGTTGGAAGGATGATGATGGTAAATATGATGGTTCAAGGACTGATGGTAACTGGGATTACAAGAATACTGTAGCTGCTGATCGTATCGGTAGTGAATTGGAGAATGATTCACCTGTTTACAACAAGACCATTGATGGATTCGAGCACTTCGTGGCAGCCAACCAGAACCCTGTGGATGAGAGCAATTACTCTCCGCTTAAGTTCTATAAGACATATAAGTTTGGCAGCGGTGTTGAGGCAGAGGGTTCTGATCTCAATCTGAATACCACTTATAGAGTTCCATGCCGTGGTAACTTCATAAAGTTTGAACCACGTGAGAGCGGTGACCTCCTTGTATATATGGTACAGAATGGCTCTGTAGATTATCACTATGGTATAACCAAAATGGATAAACAGTATCAGGTGAAATGGCGTCCTCTCTTCATCACCGACGAGACTGGTCGTCCGGTAGAGATGATCAATGAGTTTGGTGACATGAGTGCTTCACTCTTGCCTACAGGTACGGATCACCAGAACCCAGGAGCGTTTACACTTGGTTTGTCACGATGCGGTAAGAATGAGGCTATCATTAAGAATACTTGGACTTACGATGAAGATAAGGCTCATGGTACATCATTTGACTGGTCTGAGTTCCTTGGTACAGAAGAGGATAGGACAAAACTCATAAATGCCTGGCCAGAGAGAGGTGAACGTGAGAGTATGATTCGTCTTGAGAACGGTGGCTTCGTGCTTCCACATAAGGCTTACGTACGCTATGCATTCAAGGTGAAGGCTGGTAAGACTTACTTCGTGTTCCAGCCAGGTTCTAAGTTCGAGTTCGGTGGCTTCTCATTCGTACCTGCAGGATTCCCTGATCACAGTAAGTATAACATTGCCGGCGAACTTAATGCCGAGAATCAGGAGAAGGACTTCGCAGGAAATCAATTCGCTGGCGAGGGACAGGATCTTACCTTCACATGGAATGATGTGGATAACTTCAACACCTCGAAAGAGAACATCTGTGTAACTATCAATGACCGTCGTGCATCTGAGCTTACTTCGGCATCCGACAAGACTGTACTGAAGCCTCGTAGCTTTACAGCAGGAAACTGGGAAGGCATCTGTCTGCCATTCTCTGTAAGTTCATCAGAGGCTGAGCAAGTATTCGGTAAGGGCTATCAGGTAGTGACATGTACAGGTGTAAGCAAGAACAATGATCAGGTACTGCAGTTTGTGCGTCATGCTAACACATACATTGAGGCTGGACGTCCATACCTCGTTAAACCTGCAAAGAGCGGTACATTCTCATTTAAGAACGTGACCATAGAGGGTGATATAGAGGTCGCTACAAGTAGTTCTGACACTAAGGCGAAGCTCGTAAACCCAGAGCGTTTCGATGTGGATGTACGTGGAGAATATACTTTCAAGGGTATATACAAGCGTGAGACGATGCCTGCACTTTCTTACTTCGTACAGGGAGATGGACTCCATCGCTATGCTAATGATACCAAGATTGGCGGTTACCGTGCTTACTTCGCTGTTAACAATTCTTCTGTAGCTCCGACTTCGCTGGCATACTCTATCAAGGACCTTGTAGATGGCAGCATGGAGGATGAGGACGTTGAGACCGGCATACTCTATATCGACAGCGAAGGTACTGTGGAGGTTCTCCCTGAGAACAGCGCTGTATATGGCGTGGACGGTAAGAAGATAGGCGAGGGTGCTGACGCTCTCAATTCTGCCGCAGGCGGTGTATATATCGTAGGTGGTAAGAAGATAGTAAAGTAAAATTGAAAGGAGTTAGATATATCTAAATGTGGTGAGCAGGCAGGACCTGCGACAGGGCCCTGTCTGCTGCCACTCTTTTATTAGCAAAAATTAGCAAAGATGAAAAAGAATTACGTGCGTCCAGCAGTCACTTTTGAATTCATTGAGGAAGAGTTACTTTGTGGTGCCTCAAATAATATTGCAGGTACTAATACTCAGGATTACACCAATGACCCTTTTGGAAGTACTGATGACGACATCAAGATTGATAACGATCCTATAAGCGGTGGCTATATGGATGATGAAGATGATGATTAATGTATGATTGGATAGTAAGCATTCAAAGAAATACACGTTGTATTATCACACCTATATACTATAGTTACAGCGGCTATCACTTCATGTAGGAGTTGATAGTCGCTGTAGTTTTTTTATACCTATATGTTGTAGTCATGCTATACTTCATCACGCAGCTTTGTCATTATTGCATCTTGATGCTGTAGTTTCCACCTGTGAGGCAGCAATTCTACGAG
>JAZLIN010000018.1:0-15100 GCA_045617365.1 Prevotella sp.
ACATTTGGTAATCCCTCTTGCTTAGCTGTTACTATATGTCTTTTATATCCTATATCTTTAATATTTAGAGATGACAAGTCCCTCTTTAAACGAGAAAAAATCATTTCTGTTAAATACTGGAATATAGGTTGTACATTAATAACCGTTTTTATACTTATATGCACACATTCAAGGGCTGGTATTATAGTTTTTACCTTTTAAATGGCAATGTTGTTGAACAGGTTCTTTCTTTCCAAAGCCGTTTGGAACAATGTCATCATAATAGGAGTTCTCACTGTTTCCATACTCTGCAATTTATCTTCTAAATTAAACTCTACAGTAAGCATTCGTACAAGGTGTACTTGTACGAATGCTTACGTTTCATTTGTACAGCTCGGAATTATTTGGCTCTGTTGTATATTATGTCTGATACTGTTCCCTTGTAAAGTGGCGAAGTGTCACCAGCGTGTGTAATGTATTCTCTTATAGCCGATTAAAGGGTGACAGTTAAAACATATAGTGTCAACAATGTGTTGCGGAAGTGTCACCTGTATTATTACAGTATGTAAAATGACACATGTAACGACACATTACTGACACTTCCCTGATGAAGTGTTACCGTACCAGATAGCGTAAATACTATACCTTTTGCCCTGTAGGTGTCACTTCGTCACTTTTTATCCAAACATTTGTGACAAGAAACCTCCAGAATTGCAAAAGGGCCCGTTTTGCAAAGTTAAAGGGGCCCTTCAACACTGCTAAAGGGGCCCTTCAATACTGCTAAAGGGGCCCTTTAACACTGCTAAAGGAGTTTTCTAGCAGAACCATAATAATATAGACTAGAACTTCACGCGCAGCTGCATCTCTATGTCCGTCAGGTGGCGGGAGAAGATCTGACGCTCGGCGGTGCCGATGGTGCGGCGGTCGAAGTAATGGGTGTGACCAGCCTTGAGGGTGGCGGAAAGGCGGTGCGTGAGATCGGTCTTGAGCAGTGCGGAGTACCTGATGCCGTGGCCGTAGTAGGAGTTGAAGGACATGTTGTAGAGCATGCCGCGCTCGTAGGCGTAGATCTTGGAGTCGTAGTCATCGGTATGGAAATATGCCACGGAGACCGAGGCATCCCACCTGAGGGAGAGGAGAGTGAAGAGGTAAGAGGCAGACTGACTGATGATGAAACCCATGCTGCGATGGTCGAAGTCGAGGGTGCAACCCTCCAGTTGGGTGCGGCTCTTGATGATGCCATCCTCGTAGGTGGCGATGAACCTTAGGTGCTGGTCCGTCTTCCATAGCAGTGAATTGACGCCGTTGTCGTCTTTGTGGTCGCGTTGCTTTATCTTGAGGCGGTACCTGAGGGCGAGAGTCCATCGGGAGATGGTGGCAGTGGAAGAGATGCTGTTGTCCATGGCGTATGACGAACCCGTGATGCGGTATTGCGGCCATGGATAGTAGGCCATGTCGGAGTAGGCATCGATGACCATCCAGGAGAGAGGTTTGTACTGAGCCTGTAGGCAGAGGCCGCTCTCATTCTGTACGTTGCTGCCATCGCCGAAGCTACGGCCGTAGAGAGCATTGTACTGGTAGGCATAGTAACGCTGTGCCGCCATCAGCGACCATAGTGGCGAGAGACGCCATGAGAGGGCATTGACGGTGGCTATCTGCCCGCAGTCGCCTGTGGCGGTCTCGCCGTGTAGGATAAGGTCACGCCATTTGGCGCTGTAGTTGATGGCGGCATTCCAGAAAGAGGTGCCCTGCGGATAGTACATGCGGTATATCTTGCCCCACGAGATGGTGTCGCCCTTGGAGAATATGGGGTTGAGCGGACGACTGGACCATGAATAGACGGCGGAGGCACCGATGCTCAGTTGTAAGCCGTTGTCCAGGGTGTATGGATATTCGGCATGAACGCCGGTTGTCATCAAGTGCGCATTGCCCATCTTCTCACGCTCCTTGTCGGTGCGGTGATAGTTGCTGGTCAGTATGGTGGATATGGTGCCGTCATCATTGAGCGTGGCATCGATGGGACGATATGACCAGAAGGCGGAGAGGGTGAGGTCCTTTATGTCCACGGTGGCAGCTATGCCGTTGAGGTGCTTGTAGTCTGAGGTGCTGCTGTGCGGCGTGAAGACGTTGGCTATTCTGCCTGCAGAGGCCTGCATGGCCTGTTTGCCGATGGAGATGCTGTTGTTGAGTGTCAGTCCCATACCGAACTGTGCCTTGAATTTTCCCAGTATCAGTCGCCTGACAGGTCCCAGTTTCTTGATTACGAGGTTGTATGCATAGCGGTCATATCCCAGGTAGTTGCCATGTGTGAAGAAAGGTTCGCCGGCCGCCTTGGCACCAGTGAGGTTGAGGGTGACGTGGTCGTCCATGGTGACGGAGTATCTCAGCGAGTGCTTGGTAGGGTCGCCGAGGTATGCATTAGCGTATTTGTTGAGCTCCATGGCAGAGGGCGCCGTGGCACCCTTGTCGGCAGCGCGGTAGTAGGTCGGTATAGCCGCCGTTGCGGTCAGCGAGTGCCTGAGGTGCTGGAGCCCCTTCTGTAGTTCCTCGGGTAGGTACCATGCCTGTGGCGTGCGGTCCCTGACGGTGAGGAAGCAGCACAGGAAGCGTCGCATGCGGTCGTCGATGGAAGTGATGAGCATGAGTTCGTCCATGCTGCGCATGTTGCCGTATTTGTCGCGGTATTCCAGGATGTCACTGATCTGGTTCATGTCCAGTCCGGGGATCATGAGGAAATCTTCCGTCTCGGCGCTATTGATGTCAAGAGGCTGCTGCGCCAATGTGACGAGGTGTTCGTACGCCTCTTCCATTGACACAGCAGCCTCTTCGCTGTTTTCGTATTGTTCGGTAAGATACTCCTCCCACGAGAAATCCTTCTGGGCATAGGAGGAGTGTATGGATAGCAGTAATGCCAGCGATATGACGATTGCTGTCCTCATATCGATGTCATGTTACTCCTCTACGTATTTCTTCAGTGCCTTTGCCACACCGCTGGTCCAGGTGTCTATGCCACCGTCCATTTCGAGCGATGAGATGAGCTTTACCACATTCTCCAGCGGCATGCCATAGCGCAGGATGCCGGAGATGAGCTTGGCATAGTTCCAGAACTCCGGATTGAACTTGCTGCTCAGTCCCTCGACGGTGGTCTTGTATCCGCGCTTGTTCTCAAACTGGAAGTCGTAGCGCTTGGTGCCGTCAGGATTGAGGTGCTTTATGATCTTTCCCTTGTTGACAGACTTAGGCAGGAGAATGCCCTCGTCCTCATCCTGCAGACCGGTGAATATCTCGTATGGGCGTCCGTCAAGGAGTCCTACGAGAGCCACCCACTTCTCTTTTGCGTTTTGAAATCTTACTACGTCGCACTCCAGTACCTCAGGGCGCTTGCGTACGCTGCCTTTGCTGTATGTGTTGCTGTTGTCTGCCATTTCTTCCTCGTTGTTTGGTTTTATGTTGATTGCAAAGTTATAAATTTTTCTTTAATTGGCAAAACTTTCCACTGACAATGTTTTCATTTGTTGAAAAAAGGCGTGGTTTATCGCAGGTAATGAGGAAAAAACTTTACATTTTTTGTCATTCGTTTGGCAGATTGTGGAATTATTAGTAATTTTGCAGTCGGAATTCTATAAACAAAGATATAAAAATGAAAGAACTTGCATTGAAGTATGGCTGTAATCCAAACCAGAAGCCATCACGCATCTACATGAACAACGATGGCGAATTGCCTATCGAAGTACTCAACGGCCGCCCAGGCTATATCAACTTCCTTGATGCCCTGAACTCATGGCAGCTTGTGAAGGAACTGAAGGAGGCTACAGGTCTGCCTGCTGCTGCCAGCTTCAAGCACGTGAGCCCTGCCGGTGCTGCCGTGGGTCTGCCACTGAGCGATACTCTCAAGAAGATATATTTCGTTGACGACGTGAAGCTCCCTCTCACTCCTATAGCATGTGCATACGCTCGTGCACGCGGTGCTGACCGTATGTCAAGCTACGGCGACTTCATAGCTCTCTCTGACGAGTGTGATGCAGCTACAGCAACCCTCATCAAGCGTGAGGTGAGCGACGGCGTCATCGCTCCTTCTTACAGCGCTGAGGCTCTTGAGATACTCAAGGACAAGCGTAAGGGTACATACAACGTAATAAAGATTGACCCAGACTACGTGCCAGAACCAGTGGAGACCAAGCAGTGCTTCGGCGTGACATTCGAACAGGGCCGCAATGAGATCAAGCTCAATGATCCTGCTCTCTTCGAGAACATCCCTACACAGTCGAAGACATTCACCGATGAGGCTAAGCGTGACCTTATGATCGCTCTCATCACACTGAAATATACACAGTCAAACTCGGTGTGCTACGTAAAGGACGGTCAGGCTATCGGTATCGGTGCCGGACAGCAGAGCCGTATCCACTGTACACGCCTGGCAGGCAACAAGGCTGACATCTGGTGGCTCCGTCAGTGCCCTAAGGTGATGAACCTCCCATTCAAGGAGGGCATACGCCGCGCTGACCGTGACAATACCATCGACGTGTATATCTCTGACGATTACGAGGACGTATTGGCTGAGGGTACATGGCAGATGTTCTTCACAGAGAAGCCGGAGCCTCTCACTCGTGAGGAGAAGAAGGCTTGGATAGCACAGAACACCAAGGTGGCTCTTGGTTCGGATGCGTTCTTCCCATTCGGCGACAATATCGAGCGTGCACACAAGTCGGGTGTGGAGTACATAGCACAGGCTGGTGGCTCTGTACGTGATGACAATGTTATCGAGACCTGTGACAAGTACGGCATCACCATGTCATTCACTGGTGTGCGCCTCTTCCACCACTAATCTCCGGTTTTGAGGTTTTGAGGTTTTTCGGTTTTACGGTCGGTCTAAAGACCTTTTGGTTTTTGCGGATTATACACAATTATGGGGCGTAAACCAATATGCGTGACTTCTGTACACCCCACAACCGTACACCCCACAACCGTACAACCCCACAACCGTAGCAATTGTTAACTGTTAACTCTTATGAGCGATTTTGAAGATATTCTTATGAATGGTATTAACTTCGGACGCGGAGGCGACAAGCCGAAGCAGGACGACAAGGTTAAGACCAAGGCTAAGAAGAAAAAGTATATCACCGGCGCACACGGGTCTGGCTCGGCAAGACAGAAAGCCAAATACCGTGAACAGCGCGCCAACAGACATAAGAAGTAAACTCTGTTTTCCTGACAATGAGATTGTCGTAATGATATTGTTTCTCATAATATGCTGATGATGAACATGTCATTAGGACAGTCTCATTGCCGTGGTTTGATGTTTGGACTCAAGGATGAGATTATTTAAGAAACTGGACATATTCATGCTGAGGCAGTTCATGATGCTCTTTGCAGGTACCTTCTTCATCAGCCTCTTTGTGCTGATGATGCAGTTCCTGTGGAGATATGTGGACGAGCTGATAGGCAAGGGCTTGTCGATGGATGTCCTGGCACAGTTCTTCTGGTACATGGGACTGATGCTTGTGCCTCAGGCTCTGCCGTTGGCAGTGCTGCTGTCGGCATTGATAACGATGGGTAATCTTGGCGAGAGCATGGAGCTGACTGCTATCAAGGCTGCCGGAGTGTCTTTGCTGAAAGCCTTGAGAGGACTCATCATCATGTCCGTACTCATAGCCATCGGTTCATTCATCTTCCAGAACAATATCGGTCCGGAGGCCAATGTGCAGTTGAGGCAGCTACTCCTGTCAATGAAGCAGAAGAGTCCGGAACTGGAGATTCCGGAGGAGATATTCTATAACGGCATACCTGGATGTAACCTCTACGTGCAGCATAAGGATCTGGACAAGGGAGTGCTCTATGGTGTGATGATATACCGCATGACGGAGAGCTTTGAGGATGCGGCTATCATACTGGCTGATTCGGGTAGGCTGCAGAGCACTGCCGACAAACAGCACCTGCTGCTTACTCTCTATAGCGGCGAGTGGTTTGAGAATATGCCGTCGCATGAGGTGGCACCTAATGCCAATGTGCCTTACAGAAGGGAATCGTTTATGACGAAGGTCATAGTGCTCGATTTCGATAGCGGATTCAATCTGTCAGAGTCGGGAGGCTCGCAGGCTGCGGCATCACAGAGCCTGAAGCAGTTGACGGCAAACATCGACAGCATCAGGATGAAGGGCGACAGCATAGGCAGGGAAGTGGTGAGAAGCTTCGGGACACTCGTGTTCACTACGCCGTCGGACATCGGCAAGCCTGACTCAGTGAAGGCTCTGGCGCAGGCGAATGTGAAAGCAAAGAACGTAGATACGCTCTATGCGCAGCTAACCCCTGAGCGTCAGCGTGATGTGTTGCAGATAGCTAGGTCCAAGGTGGGTATGGCAACGTCAGATCTGGAGTTCCGCAGTTATGTGGCAGAGGATTTTAATAAGGTGGAGCGAGAGTATAAGATAGAGTCTATCAATAAGTTTACACTCTCCCTGACCTGCATCTTCTTCCTCTTTATAGGTGCTTCGCTCGGTGCCATCATCCGTAAGGGTGGTCTGGGTGTTCCGGTCATTATCTCTGTGCTCGTGTTTATCGTGTTCTATATCCTGGACAATACAGGATACCGCATGGCACGACAGGGATCATGGTCCATAGCCCTGGGTAAGGGACTGGCACCGGCAGTGCTGATACCGCTGGCGGCATTCTTTACATATAAGGCAAACAAGGATTCGGTGGTATTCAATATGGATGCGTATAAGGCATTCTTCATCAGATTGCTGGGACTCAGGATCAAGCGGAATATCGCATCAAAGGAGGTCGTTATCAACGAACCTGATTACGGAATGGACGCAGAGAGACTGACTGCTCTGAATGCCAAGATACGTCAGTATGCGGAGGAACACCACCTCGTGAGGTTGCCTAACCCTGTGAATGTGTTCTTCAGATACCAGCAAGACAATGTGATAGAAGAGGTGGTCGCTGAATTGGAAGACGTGATAGCCGACCTGGAGAATACACGCGACAAGTATGTGCTGTCATACCTTAACCTGTATCCGGTAATCTCGGAGAAGGCGCACACCAGACCGTTTGACAGAAAATGGCTTAATATTGCTTCAGCGGTGATACTGCCGCTGGGCGTTATATTATATATAAGGATGTGTCGCTTCAGGCTGAGACTCTACCGCGATTTGAAGTTGACTGTCCGTACAAATGAACAGATGATAGAGAGAATATCGAACATTTTGTAAGCTTTTTGTTAAAAATAGTGACAAAAGTTTCGCTGTTTGAAAGAAATGTAGTAACTTTGCACAAAAATCATAAGCAAACAACAATTAATAATGGGACGTTTATCTAGTAGATTGAACAGATTGGCGCCTTCTGCTACACTCGCTATGTCACAGAAGAGCAGTGAGATGAAGGCACAGGGTATCGATGTAATTAACCTCAGTGTTGGAGAACCAGACTTCAATACTCCTGACCATGTCAAGGAGTGTGCCAAGAAGGCTATTGATGATAACTGGTCACGTTATTCTCCAGTTCCTGGTTATGCAGACCTGCGCGAGGCTGTAGTGGCTAAGCTCAAGAATGAGAATGGCCTGGACTATAAGACAAGTGAAATCCTTGTAAGCAATGGTGCTAAGCAGGCAGTATGTAATGCAGTCATGGCACTCGTTGATGACGGCGAAGAGGTTATCGTACCTACACCTTACTGGGTAAGCTATCCTCAGATGGTGCTTCTCGCAGGTGGTACACCAGTACATATCCCAGCAGGTTTTGACCAGAACTTCAAGATCACTCCTGAACAGCTTGAGGCTGCCATCACTCCTAAGACACGCATGCTCATCCTCTGTTCGCCAAGTAACCCTACTGGCTCTGTATATTCCAAGGAAGAACTCAAGGCTCTCTCTGAGGTGATCCTTAAGCACGAGGACCTCTACGTTCTCGCTGATGAGATCTATGAACACATCAACTATGTTGGTAAGCACGAGAGCATAGCACAGTTCCCTGGCATGAAGGAACGCGCTATCATCATCAACGGTGTCTCCAAGGCTTACGCTATGACAGGATGGCGTATCGGCTATATGGCTGCACCTGAATGGATCATCAAGGGATGTAACAAGCTTCAGGGACAGTACACCTCTGGCCCTTGCTCTGTAAGCCAGAAGGCCGCTACCTTCGCCTATACCGCTTCGCAGGAGTGCGTAGAGGAAATGAGAAAGGCGTTCGAGCGTCGTCGTGACCTCATCGTTGACCTCGTTAAGGAAATACCTGGACTCGAGGTGAATGTTCCTGACGGAGCTTTCTATGTGTTCCCTAAGTGTAAGAGCTATCTTGGCAAGACAGACGGCGAGAGAGTAATCAAGGATACTAATGATTTCGCTATGTACCTCCTCGAGGTGGGACATGTAGCAACAGTTGGCGGTGATGCTTTCGGAGATCCTGAGTGCTTCCGTATGAGCTACGCTACAAGTGACGATAATATCCGCGAGGCAATGCGCCGCATCAAGGAATGCTGCGAAAAGCTTCACTAAATGGTGAGTCTTTGACAATTTAGATACAAAAAGTAGCAAAAGGGGACCCAAAAAGTCCCCTTTTCTTAACAAAATCATTCGTGAAAGAGATTTTTTTTGTTAAAATATCTTAATCCTTGCTTTAGTTCGGATAAATTTACTAACTTTGTCAAAGAAAACATAAACAATAGTGTTCAATAAACCTTAAACTCACCTTTTCAAACCCCACTTTAAAGAAAAAACATTAGTAAAAACAACAATTAATCAATTTTTTAATAATTTAAAATCTAACAAAAAACAATTATGGCAGCTACAACAAAACCAGCCAGCCCAAAGAAGAAGTCTAATGGCTTCCAGGGTGTGCGTAACGCAGTGATTATCCTCATCGCGATGTTCATTATTGCGGTATGTATCTTCAATTTCGTTCTTGGTAACCCAGACAACTTCGTTGGTGGTGATCCAGAAGGCGAGGTACTCAACGGTAACATGCTCGGTACAATCTATAAGGGTGGTATCGTCGTTCCAGTCCTCATCACATTGATGCTTACTGTGTTCGCTCTTTCTATCGAGCGTTTCTTCGCTCAGCGTACTGCTTTCGGTAAGATGTCAACAACTAAGTTCGTTATCGCTATCAAGGCAGCTCTCGCTAAGAACGATTTCGCTACAGCTAAGGACCTCTGCACTAAGCAGCGTGGTACTATCGCTAACGTAGTTGGTGCTTCTCTCGCAGCTTATGAGGAGATGGAAGCTAACACTACTTTCAAGAAGGCTCAGAAGATCGCTAAGATCCAGCAGGCTCACGAAGAGGCTGTACAGCTCGAGATGCCTACTCTCCAGATGAACATGCCTATGCTTGCTACTCTCGTAACACTCGGTACTCTTACCGCTCTGTTCGGTACTGTAACAGGTATGATCAAGTCATTCGCAGCTCTTGCTTCTGGTGGTGGTGGTGACTCTGTTGCTCTTTCTACCGGTATCTCTGAGGCTCTTATCAACACCGCCCTCGGTATCTTGACTTCATGGCTTGCTGTAGTATCTTACAACTTCTTCTCAAACCGTATTGATAAGCTCACATACGCTCTCGACGAAGTAGGTTACACAATCGCTCAGACATACGAGGCAAACCACACTGAGGCTTAATTTTTACTTCTAACCCTTTAAAACTTTTATCGCTATGGGTAAAGTAAAACTTAAGAAACAAGACATTTGGATCGACATGACGCCTATGTCGGACGTGATGGTGCTGCTTCTGTGTTTCTTCATGTTGACATCAACATTTACGAAGCCAGAACCAGTAAAGGTGGTAACACCACAGTCTGTGTCCGAAATCAAGGTGCCAGAGAAGAATGTACTCAACATTCTCGTCGATAAGGAAGGCAAGGTGTTCATGTCAATGGACAACCAGAATGATCTTGAGGCTATTTGCATGGATGTTGCAAGTACCTTTAGCATCAGCCTGAATGGAAATCAGGTCGCTCACTTCAAGTCAGACCCTATGTTCGGTGTTCCAGTAAGCAAACTGGCTGCGTATCTCGCTATTGAAGAAGATACTCAGCGCTCTAAGGAACTGAAGGATATGGGTATCCCTACCGATAGTATCGATGGCGGACACTCTGAATTCCAGGAGTGGGTGAAGGCTGCTCGTTCGGCTAATCCTGATATCAAGGTTGCAATTAAGGCAGACTCTGAGACTCCGTATAAGACTATCAAGATGATTATGTCTGAACTTCAGGATGTTGAAGAAAGCCGTTACTATTTGATCACATCACTCAAAACTACGGAGGAATAAGAATGGCAAAACAGAAAAAAAGCAGACAGAAAAAATCCCAGACCCGAGTGGACTTCACTCCGATGGTGGATATGATGATGCTTCTTATCACATTCTTCATGCTCTGTACCACTTTGGCTAAGCCACAGACTATGGAATTGAGTATGCCATCAAATGATAAGAACTTGTCTGATGACGATAAGTCTGTAACTAAGGCTTCATATACTATCACCATCTACGTCAGCGCTGACAACCAGATTCACTATGTTGAAGGTATGCCAAAGTATGACGACCCTACATGTCTCAAAAAGACTACATGGGGTAAGGAAGGTATCCGTAAGGTGCTCATCACTCACGTAACTGAGGACAATACTCAGCCTGTACAGCAGGTTATGCTTGCTAAGGCTAAGCTTGATCAGAAGAAGCATGCAAATCCTTCTTTCACTCAGCAGCAGTATGACGAAGAGCTCCGTAAGATCAAGAATGGTGAGATTGACGGTCAGAAGATTCAGACTATGACAATCATTATCAAGGCTACTGATAATGCATCTTATCTTAACCTCGTAGATGCTCTCGATGAGATGCAGATCTGTAGTGTAGGTAAGTACGTTATTGATAAGATTAACGAGAATGACATCAAGCTTCTCAAGGAGGCTGGCGTTAAGGAGTAAGTCTATTTTATTAACATTTTAACTCAAGAAAGGAAAAAAAATGGCACAAATAGATCTTATTGAAGATGCTTGGTCTGACATAATCTTTGAAGGACGTAATAAAGAATATGGTGCTTACGTGCTCCGTCGTCAGACAGGTAAGCGTAACGTGATTTCCATCGTTATCGTGCTCTGCGTATTTGCTCTCGTTATGGCATTCATCATCGCGAAGAGTGCTTACGAGCAGTACCAGAAGGAGCACACTGCTATGCAGCAGGTAGCTGAGCTCTCTGCTCTCACACAGGAGAAGAAGGAAGCTAAGGTTGAGCGTAAGCAGGTAATGAAGCAGGAAAACGTGGAGAAGGTGGTGGAGAAGGTTAAGAGCTCTATCAAGTTCACCGCTCCTGTCATTAAGAAGGATGATGACGTTAAGCCAGAAGATGAGCTGAAGTCTCAGGATGATATTATGAACACTAAGACAGCCATCGGTTCTTTCGACGTTCAGGGTAACGACGAAAGCGGTGAGGTCCTCAAGGCTAAGGAGGTTATCGCACAGGAACCTGTTAAGCCTAAGGAGGAAGAAAACAAGGTGTTCGACGTAGTAGAGCAGATGCCTTCATTCCCTGGTGGTATGAGCGCTCTT
This sequence comes from Prevotella sp., assembly GCA_045617365.1. Lineage (GTDB taxonomy): Bacteria > Bacteroidota > Bacteroidia > Bacteroidales > Bacteroidaceae > Prevotella. The sequence goes on from JAZLIN010000018.1 coordinate 11,515, forward strand.
ATGAATTACCTCTCTAGCAATATCAAGTACCCAGCTATCGCTGAGGAAAATGGTATTCAGGGTCGTGTAATTTGTACCTTTATCGTAGGTCGTGACGGTGGCATCACTGATGTGAAGGTCGCTAAGTCTGTTGACCCTTCTCTCGATAAGGAGGCTGTACGCGTTGTAAAGGCTATGCCTAAGTGGATTCCTGGTAAGCAGAATGGACAGGCTGTAACTGTACGTTATACTCTGCCTGTAACATTCCGTCTCCAGTAATAGACTGATATAAACTTTAGAGAGAGGCCAAGAGGGAAAGTGTATTCACACCTTTTGGCCTCTTTTTATAAATCTAATACTTTTTTATTGTATGGAAGGACTGTTGGTCCGGAATTGTATAATAAACGTTAAACGGGCTTAAACGAGTAAACTTTTATCATAGTTTATAGTCATAGAGGTAAATAATAACAATAGATACTTGCTTGAACAATGAAAAGATTTCGTAACATATCTTTGACATTCGTAGCATTTGTGCTCGCATTATCATTCGCAGTCTCATGCGGACAGAAAAAGAAAGACCCTAATGCGCGCACAGATACTTATTCCAGCGGTGAGGTTTCGTTCGGCGCTGACGAGAGTTTCTATCCTATCATTGATGAAGAGTTAGATGTGTTCCACTCTATCTATGTTCAGGCTAAGTGTACTCCTAAGTATATGACTGAGTCGGAGGGTATGAACCTTCTATTGGCTAATAAACTCCTTATGATGTTTACCGCACGTGACTTTAAGAAGTCCGAGTATGATAACCTCGTTAAGCGTGATCGCAAACCTTATTCTGTTCACGTAGGATATGATGGTCTCGCTCTCCTCGTCAATCGTGGCAATGAGGATTCTTGTATGTCTGTCAAAAATGTCAAGGCTATACTTAGTGGTCAGGTTACCGATTGGAAGCAGATTGATTCCAAGAATCGTGCAGGTGAGATTATCGTTTGCTTCGATAACACCACTTCCAGTGCTGTGCACTATGTGGAGGATTCCATTCTAGGTGGTAAACCTATCACGGCTACTAATGTGTTCGCTACAAAGAAGACTGCTGACGTCATAGACTATGTAGAGAAAACCCCAGGCGCTATCGGTATCATTGGCAGTAACTGGCTTAATGATAAGCGTGATTCTACGAATCTCACTTGGAAGAAGAATATACGCGTACTGGCTATATCACGCTCTGATAATGCTAATCCAGATAATTCATACAAACCTTATCAGGGGTATATATATAATGACTTCTATCCTTTCATAAGAAGAATCTACGCTCTTATAAATGACGAAAGAGGCAGATATGGTCTTCCATGGGGATTTGCACAGTTCGTAGCGTCTCCTAAAGGACAGATGATTATCTTCAAGGCGGGACTCTTGCCTGCTTATGGCAATATCGCTATCCGTGACGTGCAGATTACGGATTGATGATATGTGATTTCTTAATTATAATGAATTTTACAACTTAAACATAGCAACTATTTAATCACTAACAAAACAATAAAGATTATGAAGAACGTAAAATATTTTCTCGTAGGAACACTGCTTTCGCTAGCAGTTATTCCTTCCAACGCACAGACACAGGATGATGCTATCATCCAGCAGGTGACATCTATCATCAATAGCGGAGCTGCTGATGCTAATAAGCAGGTTGTTGCTATTGAGAAGGCTAACAAGAAAAACTATGTGGCTATTCTTAGTATCGGTAAGGCTTATCTTGCTTGCAAGAACTATGACAAGGCTATCGAGTATGCTGACAAGGCCATCAAGGTTGATAGCAAGAAGGGTGACGCCTATGTCCTCAAAGGTAATGTATATGTAGCAATGGACAATGGTGGCGAAGCTGCTTCTTGGTTCCAGCAGGCCATCTATTTTGATCCTACTTGCCCAGATGGATACCGTCGTTATGCTCAGATCATGAGCAAGACTGACCCTGCAGGTGCAGTGCAGACTCTTGAAGATCTACGCGCTAAGTGCCCTGACTATCCTGTTGACCTCATCGCTGCTGACATCTATTCCAGCGCTGGTAAGCCTGATCAGGCTATAGAGTATTATAATAAGGTGGACAAGGGTATCATGAAGGACTATGAACTTTCTGATTTCGCTACAAACCTCTTCCTTCGTCAGAAATATGATGAGTCTCTTGCTGTTGCAGAATACGGACATAACAAGTTCCCACGCAATGCTTCTTTCAACCGTCTTATGATGTTCAATAATACGGATAAGAAGAATTTCGATGCTGCCGTTGCTGCAGGTGACAGACTCTTCAATGCTTCGGATTCTGCAAAGATCTCGACATTCGATATGGGTTACATCTCTCGCGCACAGATGGGAGCAAAGAAATATGATGATGCTATTGCCTCCCTGAATAAGATGGCGCAGATGGACGGCCTCGATGCAGACGCACTCAATGGTATCCAGAAGAATCTCTCTGACTGCTACAAGGAGAAGGGTGACTATGCTAAGTCTGCTGAATACTATAAGGAGTACATGAAGAATGAGAAGGCACTCACTGCTTATATCATCGGTAACCTCGCATCTATCTACGTCGCTCAGGCTACAGACGAGAAATCTACACCTGAGGCAAAGGCAGAGGCAGTAAAGAATGCCGATGCTGTATATGCTGACATGCAGGAGAAGTTCGCAAGTGTTGCAGACTACGCTCTACAGCAACGTGCACACCTTCCATTCTTCCTCGATCCAGAGGATAAGGCCGGAAACGCAAAGCCTCACTATGAGAAACTCGTAGAGGTCGTGCTTGCTAAGTCTGAACAGGGTAATGCAGAACTCAAGAAGCTGAAGGAAGCATATAACTATCTCCAGGTTTACTATCTGAAGATCGCTAACGATAAGGATACTGCTAAGCAGTGGGCCGAGAAGATGCTTTCTATTGATCCTGAGAATACCGTTGCTAAGGCTATCACTGGTGTTAAGTAATATAAGTATTATATAAATATATGTATAGGTTGTCTCGTTTTCGAGACAACCTATTTTTCTTCTGTTTGCTTGATTACAAAGGTCGCGTTGATGTCGAGTTCGCTTGATTACAATCAAGCAAAAGCCTTATTTTGAAAGAAAACGCCAAAATTTCTTTAAAAACCTTTGGTGGTTTCAGGAAAAGTGCGTACCTTTGCATTCGCTTTTGAGAAACACGCCTCTCACGAGGGTTCTAAGTATCTCAGGAGCGATAAAGAAAGAGTTCTTTGAAAAGATTTACATAAACAGAAAGTAGTAGTACAAGAAGCAAGTCTGCTCCATTTCGTCACCGTTTTCCGGGCATTTCCCATGGATACGGCTTCAGGAAGGATCAGACTTGGGTAAAAGAAACGAACCATCAATTTTAAATTGAAATACTTCTTATTAAATCTTAAGGATGGTCATTCTGAATCAGACAAACGCGTCCCGTTCCTTGCAGTTCTGCTGCGAGGCTCAGGACAGAGAAAAGATATTTTACAATGGAGAGTTTGATCCTGGCTCAGGATGAACGCTAGCTACAGGCTTAACACATGCAAGTCGAGGGGCAGCATGAAGTTTGCTTGCAAACTTTGATGGCGACCGGCGCACGGGTGAG
>JAZLIN010000019.1:0-22604 GCA_045617365.1 Prevotella sp.
CTTTCTTGGTGGCGAAACTGTAATTCTGCAAATTCTTCTTTGGTCATAATAATAGCAGTTGTAGTTCTGTTGCAATATTGCGGGTGCAAAGGTACAACAAATCTACAACTGCTACAATGTGTATTTTAATGGATGCTTACAATTCTTGCTCTGTACCCGTTTCTAATTCTGTGAGTGCTAAGTTACACCTTTTTCTTTATCATATCTGCGTTTGACCAAACGTTATATATCTCTTTATGACACATAGTTGCCTATTTTGACTGTTTGAATATTAGCGAGGAAAGTATCTGGATTTATATAGAGGTTCTTAAGTATTGGAACTAGGTCTATATATTCTTCCGTAAGACCTATACCTTCGTAGCCTGCCATAACGACAATATATCCCTTATCCCACTCCTTCACCTCTGTATATCTTTTCAGAATGGAAGGAGTGCGGAAACGGATATTGTAATCGCCATATTCAAAAAATGGCTGATGTTCCCAACTCGTTCCCGAGGTTTTGACGTTAGCGAATAATGGTTTGTTAACGTCATTTGGAGGTATCTTGCGTTCAAAAACGCATCTTCAAAGAACAAAATTGTAATGCCATCTAGTAAGGTCGGCAATACAACATAAAGTGAAATGTTAGAACTCACTTCTAACTGAATGCAAGGGTACTAAAAAAAGTTGAATTATGAAAGGGGTTTCCCGAGAATTTTCCATTGGGAAAGCATATTTAACATTATCCAAAATGTATAGATAATATAATTACTCTACATTAAACTTAAAGAAAAACGAGGTTCAAGAAAGTATATCTATCTCGATCCTCGCTTCTAATATCCAGAAATATACGTATATATTTAATCGGGGAAAAGATGTCCCCCTTCATTGGTGCTCTCCATTCGCATTCCATTCTTTATAAAATCAAAACCAATCCGCTTTGAAATTCTTTCTTTAATCTTGATTATATCTCCCCAAGGTGACTCGCTGGTTGAATCTCCCTCATAATAATCATCTAAATCAGGCTTAAAATACTCCATCTTGTTAGGATCAAGAACTAACAGTGAGTTCTCCTTTATATAATTTAAGCTCTGTTCATCCATAGGAAATACGAACTGCTCTCCTTTTTCATATGAAACGCTTTTGTGATCTGTAAATTCTTCTATGACAACCTTGCTGATATAGGAAGTATATACCTTCATTCCATTTAGAAGTGCTACACGATAGTTCGAAAATGGTTCATAATACCCAGTAATGGTTCGTACTGGAGTTGGTTTTCTATTTATCGGTTGTTGCTTTGCCTGTTTTACTGCATTGATTTCTTTTACAAGATCAACGTGAAGATACCCCTGAAGTTTCTGTCCACTCATCGTAATTAGTTCCTCTTTTTGGAAGAACGACATATCTGGCTCCCATATTGGATATTGGTTCGTTTCTCTATCACACTGATATTTATCAATAACATTAAACCATTCGAGAGTATGAGGACCTAAAAAACATACAGAATCAGATTGTACATCAAATGTAGGCACAATTACCTTTCTTCCTGTAAAAGTCATCTTTGTTTTTACAGGATTTGCCAACATTAGTATTCTTTCTGGTTTTCGTTTTTCATCAACGATATAACCAATAACATGATATTTCATATGGCAGTACTATTATTAGTTAAACAATTAAAAGATATATAACATAACGAAAAATGTGACTTTTTATTGTTATGAGATTATCTTTATTACCAACAATCATAATAGCGAAACATGGATTGGGTTGCTTACATTACGACATACCCCCGTACCATAAGTCAGGTTCTCCAGCATCACCTTGTTGTCGCCTTTGAAGAAGTCCTTGCCGTTGAGCGTGAGGTTATCCACTTTCTTGCCGTTGATGGTTATCTCGCCCTCGCTCGATAGCTCCGCTCCAGGCAACTGACGGATGAGACCGTCAAGCATACTGCCTTCTGGCAACACAAATGCCGTGGCATCATATACCAGCGTATCACCACGATACACCATCTGTATCTTCGTTGCCTTTATCTCAACCCCATCCATCTACCGACTTGTGAACCTTGCGTTTCATCTTCAGTTCAGGACCCTCGATGTAGCTCCTCACCTTATTTATATTAAGGGGTATGAAGAGCGTCTCGTAGTCCTCATGCTCCGCCTTGAGGATATAGCTACACTTCTGCTTTGGCACGATACCATAGTACCTTACCTGCTGTCGCTTCGTCTCCCAGTCCTCGAACTGCTGTACTTCCAATGTATCCACAAGTACTGAGTCCTTGCGTGTAGGTTGCTTGACGATGGTGGAGTCCTCGCGCAGCAGATATATATTAGCCTTGACAGCCGCACCGGTGAAGGAATCGAACACTCCGCCGTAGATAGCCATCAGCGAATCTGTTTTCTCTGCAGCCATTGCATTCGCAACGATGCCGATAAGGATTAAAAGGGATAATGTTGCTCGTTTCATATTTGTTGATTTGAATTACTTTGTTATTAAGTGACGATAAAATAATAACTTGGTACAAAATGCTTTGTATAACTTGGCACGCTTTTACTCGCCTTGTTGGCTTTTTTGTGGCTGTATTTCAGTCATGTAGCCCGCTACACTCCTTCTACACAACCGCAAAATATCTCAACAATCCGAGCAAAATCGTACCAAGTTATTTTTTTTATCGTCACTAAACAATCTGATGCAAAGTTACTATTAACTTTTCTCTCTGCCATTAGATTTTACATCCGCAAGTGCCGATTGTCTAAAAATTAGACACCATTGTATAAAGTTTTTTGACACTACCGCTTTCTACAATAACACATAAGTCCGCGTTTCGCTACCCAATAATGCAACTTTTTTTTCAAATTATTCAAAAAAAACAGCTACTGACAAGTAAAATCGTACGTTGTCAATAGCTGTGTTAGTATCAAATTGTTTGCTCGCATTACGAAGCATCTTGCAACAACTAATAAGTTGGCGCAGGCTCATTGTATAGTTGTGTAAACACTTCACGAGCTGGGATGCGCGTAATGTTACCATCTTCGTCACAGCGCACCACCATCTCGTTGCGCATGGATTTCATGCGCAAGGTATTGTATTCGGCTTTTTCAAGGCCTTTGACTAATAAATCACGTTCTTCAGCTGACATATACTTTTACCTTATTATATAATGTTTCATTGTGTATCTCAATTCCTTCCCCATCGTTCTCCGCAATTATAATCCTCGGATTATTCTGGTTCTCAACAAGCATCCAAGAGTCAACGATAGGCATGTATATTTCAAACAGGTTCTTAATGCCTGCCGAATAGCGCCTTAGAATAACATCGACGGGGATATTGTGACCACCTTCTTCGACTCTTTGCCTTACGCGTTCAACAGCAGTCTCAGGAGTTGGCAACCAAAAGAAAAGCAACTGAACATTGAAACCGTTACGGTGCGCCTCTTCTATTGTCTTTGCATAAGAACGTGTGCTCAATGTCGTCTCGATGGAAAAAGACTCATCACCCTGCAGCAGTTCTTTAATGCGTTTCAGCATAATGCGTCCCGCCTCTATCGCCATGCTCTCAGGATTGAAAGGTGACAATCCCCTAGCTATCTCATCGGCATTAACGAACTCACGGCACTTCCATATATCCGGCAACATCGTAAGCGACGCTGTCGTCTTTCCTGCTCCATTGCAACCTGCTATGATATATAAGGTCTTCATTATATTGCAAAGTTACATCTTTTTCTTCACACCTCCAAATGATTGCGACTGTTTTTGTTGAAAATTAACAGAACAAGTGTAAAGAAACAGCCGGTCAGTATGCAGCAAGTATCTCCCTCACCTTCTTTTGCCTCTTGCGTGTCAGGAGTTTCCTGATACCACATATATGAAGGGAGATTCGTTTCATTTGACACTTTACTTCTTCGGTTTCTTGGTCAGACGATATGCCATGGAGAACATGACGTAGCGAGGGATTGAGTTATAGCGACGCTCGGTGTAGCCCTGGGCATTGACGTTATAGCCGATGTTGCTGACCTGATGGAGGATGTCGTAGGCAGAGAGCTTTGCCACGAGCGCCCCCTTCAGGAATGCCTTAGAGATGGAAGCGTTCCACGCATTTGTGGTGGTGTTGATCTCCGATGACTGATAGCCACGGCGCACGAAGATATTGTAGTCGGTGGCGATGGTGAAGGAGCCGAAGACCTTAGGCAGGGTGTAGGTGCAGTTTGCACCATATTTATATTCGTAGGCATTAAGGTCTTGATAATCCTCACGATTGCTACGGCTGTGGCGACCGTCTATTCTGCCTACCAAACCTGCGGTGAAGAGTTTGTACTTATACTTCAGCTTTAACTGAAGATTCGTGTTAATGTTGTTCACCGTTGATAGTTCAGGTGAAGGAGTGAGGGCATGAAGCTGCTCAAGTGTAGGAGTGCCATCAAACTCCACCGTCTGCAATGCGAAATCCACGCTGCGGTGATACTGCAGGAAACCATCCATCGTCAATCGCCAACGCTTCTGCTTGTCAAATTGCCAATTAAGCCCAGCACTCGCCTTGCTGTTCACATTGCCGTTGACATTATCGTCCATCGAAACGTAACCGCCCGTCTTTGAGTTGTACCAACGGCGTGAACCGACATAGTTCGTACCAAGATAGCAGTCTGCCTTCAGCCAATAGGTCAGAGGGATGGAGTCACACTTCACGTCGAGACGTACGGAGGAGTTGTAATGACTTGCCGTCTTCAGCGAGGGGTTACTGAAACTGAAGTACAGCGGATTGGTCGTATTGCTCATGTTCACGAGTGACGTCAGGGAGTTAGGTTCTTCGTATCGCTGCATATTTACACGCCACTCCGTACGCTTCGTCTCCCAATTGAAGAAGAAATTCGGATCAAATGTGCGGCGAGTTCTGCTGGCAGTCTGCTGATTAGCATGCAGGTTCGTTTTCGTTGGACGCCAGAAATCTATGTGTTCATTGGTTACCTCTAGAGGGAGACTCAGAGACATGTAGCCTCGGTGACGCATTTCGTTCTTGCCGTCAGCATTGGTTGCCTCCTTGTAGAAGGACTTCGAGATGCTGAAACTCATCTGGTAGTTCCTGCTGAACGTGTTGTACTGATAGCTGTTGTTGATGTCGGTGGCAACAACGAGGGAGTCATATGTAGATGGCAATAAGAAAGGCTCACTTGCATAGCGTCCACCAAGTGAGTCAAGACGATAGCTCAGGTTGTCGCTATGCTGCATCGTCTGCCTGTAGTCAAAGCTCAAACTGAGATGGAGATTCTGTTTTGTCAGGGAGTGACTCAGGCGTGCATTTGCCGCATAGTTGTATCGCCATGAAGCATTGTCGCCGTACCTATTGCGCAAATCAAGTTTATCGCCATCCGCAGAAAAAATGTTCGTTCTGTCGAAACTGAAGCTCTCCAACGGATTTGTTCTTTCGTATGCAGCATTTACGTCTATGTCATACGAACCATTATCCCACGGAGTGCGGTTGTAGAGATTAACTCTTCCGCTGGCATTGAACGTCTTTCGCAGACTCTTCGACAGCGACTCGCTGCTGTTGGTCAGAGTGGTCTGCCATGTAGAGTCAGCCGAAGCGCTGTTGTTGTCGCGCGTGCTGTAGCTCAGTTCTGCGTCAGCCCTAAGCCAATATGGCTTTTCCAATTGGAATTTCTCAGTAATCTTGAAGTCGTTGTTCTTGCTCTTGTTGCTGTTGAAACCGCCGGAGAAGATGTTTCCCTCTGTGCGATAGCGCTCGCTGCGGTATGTCTGTTCGTTGTCCGTGTCCTGCCATGAAGCCTTCGCATCCAACGTATTGTTCCACTTGCTGAACTTATCGCTTATCTCATGGTGCACACCTGCCTGACGTGTCGTTATCAAACCACGACTCGTCTTGCTCGGGTCCCAATCGCCATCCTTGCCCGGAGAACGTTCCTCGTTCACGTTGTTGGCATTACCGAAGGTTGCAAGGCGGTATCTCTCGCCATACATCAAGCCGAAGAGCTTCGCCATCCAGCGCCCTTCTGAGCCTGCACCAACCTCTGCGTTGGCAATGTAGTTCCGCTGGTATTCCTTCTTCAGCACCACATCGAGCGTGAAGGTCTTGTTCTGCTGTTCGGCAGGAAGTCCAAGGGCTGCGGACTTCTCGTCGATCTTGTCGTAAGCCTTCAGTTCCTTTACGGTGAAGTAAGGCAGGTTCTCCAGCATCACCTTGTTGTCGCCCTTGAAGAAGTCCTTGCCGTTGAGCGTGAGGTTATCCACCTTCTTGCCGTTGATGGTTATCTCGCCCTCGCTCGATAGCTGCGCTCCAGGCAACTGACGGATGAGTCCGTCAAGCATACTGCCCTCTGGAAGCACAAATGCCGTAGCATCATACACCAGCGTATCACCACGATAGACCATCTGTATCTTCGTTGCCTTTATCTCAACCCCATCCAGATCTACCGACTTGTGAACCTTGCGTTTCATCTTCAGTTCAGGACCTTCGATGTAGCTCCTCACCTTATTTATATTTAGGGGCATGAAGAGCGTCTCGTAGTCCTCATGCTCCGCCTTGAGGATATAGCTACACTTCTGCTTTGGCACGATACCATAGTACCTTACCTGCTGTCGCTTCGTCTGCCAGTCCTCGAATTGCTCTACTTCCAATGTATCTACGAATACGGAGTCCTTCCGCGTCGGTTGCTTCACGATGGTGGAGTCCTCGCGCAGCAGATATATATTAGCCTTGACAGCCGCACCGGTGAAGGAATCGAACACTCCGCCGTAGATAGCCATCAGCGAATCTGTTTTCTCTGCCGCCATTGCATTCGCAACGATGCCGATAAGGATTAAAAGGGATAATGTTGCTCGTTTCATATTTGTTGTCTTTATGTTCTTTTCTTCAATAACAAATTACGATTCGTTTCGCTACTTTTTAAGTACAAAAGTATTTCATTTTTCTCTTTCCTACAATATTGTCACCCAACTATTTTTGTTAAATAAATCTAACTTCACACTATAGTGTAAATATCTTACTCTTACTTTAACAGTTATTAACAAGAAATTGCGTACTTTTGCAGGGGAATACAGATACAAGAAACAAAATACGATGAAAATATATGCAATATGTTGCAGAAAAATTTTGCTATTTCAAAATAAATCAGTATTTTTGCAAACATATATGATTTACAAAAATGGAAGATTATGCCAGAACTGAACGAATATCACAAAAAGGTGCTGGAGGAGAAAAAAGCTTATGTGACTTACTCCATAAAGCATCCGATGTCGCTAGAGCAACGCTTGTCTCAATGCAAGAGATTGCGGGAACAACGTCTTGCAAGAGAGTCCAGATTGTAAGCTTAGAGAAATGGGCTCGGCAAGAAAAAGAGCCAATCACCACGCTTTAATGCAGACAAATAGAACCTCACATGAAAGCGAACATCGACAAATACTTTATCTCTGCCAATGCGGTGGATGACATACCTGAGAGCTACTATCAGAAACTGGAACCTGTACTGCAGACGATAGAGGCTTTCACACGTAATACTAACAAGGTGGTGTATGTGGTGGATTACCTGAAGAAGAACTTCCTGTATTCCTCCGACAACATTGAAGAACTTTGCGGGATTACGCAAGAGGAGATGCTGGAGATGGGTTATCTGTCCCATGCCAACTATGTGCCAAGGGAAGAACAGCAGATGCTGCTGGAGCTGAACAAGGCGGGCTTTGAGTTCTATGAGAGTCTGCCGGTGAAGGAGCGCGAAGGCTACTCCATATCCTATGACTTCCACGTGATGAAAGGCGGCAAAGTAACGATGATACACCACGACCTGACATATCTCGTAACGACAAGGAAGGGCAGGATATGGCTTGCGCTATGCACCATGACACCATCATCATCAATGACTCCTGGCAATATAATAATGAGGAAGGAGGGCAATCGCACGATTCATGAATACAACCTCAAGACACACGAATGGATGGAGCGCAAACTGCCGAAGATTAACGCAACAGAGAAAACCATCCTCACAAGACTGATGCAGGGATACACTATGGAAGAGATCTCCAAGAACGAAGGTATCTCCCTTAACACTCTCAAAGCCAGCAAGCGTCTCCTATTTGTGAAACTCAACGTCAACAATATATCTCAGGCTATTGCTTTCTGCACGAACTACAAATTGCTATAATGGTTTTCAACAGCGTTTATTATTATTTTGCTCACCTACATAAGAAAAGATTTGGAAAATTAAGAAACAATTTGTAATTTTGTATCATAGTTCAACTATCATTTTTGCTATCTCAATAACCAACACCGCCGATTATGCCTGAACTGCAATACGCCATAGACAGCCAGGGAAAGATGGTACACATAGACACTGTGCCTAACGGACTGGCATGCCACTGCACCTGCCCTGGATGCGGTGCACCACTCGTGGCAAAGAATAATGGCGAGACGATGACACCACACTTTGCACATCACCAGGGAGACACATGCGCCGGTGCGCATGAGAGCGAACTGCACATACTGGCTAAGGAGATCATAGCAAAGGAAAAATGCGTGATGCTGCCAGCATACGGCAATGTGTTCAACGGCGGTATGCAGCAATTTACGGAGATAGAGGTAGAAAGGCGAAATGACCTTGCCACCCTGCAACCTGATCTCTGCGGTATAGCAACATCAAAAGATGGCAGACAGTCACGTCTGTGGATAGAGATAAAGGTGACACACCCTATAGGTCCGGAGAAGCGCGCCCTCATCATGCAACATGACATATCGTGCATAGAGATAGACATGTCCCAGTTTATGGACAAGGAGGCGGACAGGGATGACATAACGGCATTTCTTACCCGCAGTAAAGAAGGACGTGAATGGACTCACAATGGAGTATTGGAAAGAAGACAGCAAGAACTGGCAGAGGAAAAAAGAGTCTATGCGCAAAGGCACAACACCGCAACAATCCTGCAAAACCCTACACCTGACAGTCAACAAGCGACATTCAAGGACTACCAGAACAGCCATCCTGATGAATGCGTGGTAAACGGCAGCACTTGCCTGACATGCAAGCACCATACTACACGAATAGCAATAATGGAGGAAATGCAGCGCCGACACCTGCCTGCCTGGTTGAAGGAACCGTTAAGTTCGTCGCTGACCTACTGGACAAGGGAACATATAGGCACTACAGTATCTCATAACAGGTGCTACAAGATCGACTTACCGAACTACATGCAGCTGCTGCCTACCGAGAGCCCCAACATATTCGGCAAAGAAGTATCACAACGGGAAATAAGGCAAAACAATCTCATAATACCTTTCCTAATAGATACCGTACCAAACATCATACAGATTAACGGGTTGACATGCAAACACAAGACATTTGCATTTCCTACCACATCAAATAAATTCTACATTGCATGCAACATGCCCAATGTAGTAAACAAACACAGAAAGAGAAAATAGACCAACATAGCTACCGACTATCACCAAAAAAGGTGACTTCACTATGCGAAGTCACCTTTTTTGGCGTCTATCATTTATGGACATACAGGGCGCAGGAGCAATCCTCTATAGCGCGGTGTATTGCCGAGCGTAATATTCTTATGTTCGAAGTAGAGCGACTGAGCCTCTGTATCATTGGCTGAGTTCAAAGTGCTTGTCCATATTCCTGCTCCCTTCAAGTCACTATGCAGTTCTCCACTATCACGATAGCCATACGCCGGGAGGAAGATATGGGCATCATTCGCCACATTGTAGGATGCACTAGGAATACTGCTATCAAACGATGTGACACCTTTATCCTTATCTGCATTCACACGATACACTACGAAACCTGGAACAAAGGAGTTCTTATAGTTCGTAGTCCACTCCCAATAGCAGTTCTCACGCAGTTCCTGAAGTTCCTCATACTTTGGCATACGCCATTTGCCACCCCACTCTTTTCTGACAGCATCGTCATCACTTTCCACGACACGGATATTATCCACCTCTCCTGTACCAAATGGTTTTGGAGTAGCATGACTTGGCATGAGTACATATTTGAACAACTGAGGGGTATAGCTATCAAAACAATGATAGTAATCATCCCATGTGAATCCCCAACTTTCACCTATCGTATGACCTGTAGGATCTGCCCACGCATAGTATTTGCCACGGTCATAGGCGTTATTGGCACCTACATTACATGATGCCCACTTTACACTCAGGCCAAGGCTGATGAACTCGTGTCCGTTCTCCTCACCGTTAGGCCATTTGTCATCAAGAGTATAAGAACCAAGATTCACTACATTGTTACGCACAAACTTTGAAACCTTTGTCACAATGGTTTGGGTATATTCTATTCCCTTAACAGAGAACGAGATATCAAAGCCTTTCTTCATTGTAGCCTGAGGTAATATGGCTATAAGGTAAGTACCTGCCTTTATAGTCTTGGAATTGCCTGCTGGCACAAGTGACACGCTGGACATGCCTGATGTAGCCTTAGGTGTTCCTATACCATTGTCATTGATGGTCACAGAGAATCCTCCGGCTATTTTCTCACTGTTTCGTCCTCTGAATGTGATTTGGTCACAATCAAAAGTGGTGGTAAACTTAACAAATGAGCATACATTCTTAAAATAAAGCGGAAGTTCCAGTTCGCCGTTCTTATTAGGTTCTGCCACAACCGATGCAGTCATGAATGCCACGCTAGGGTCAAATCCGTTAGGCGTAGCCACCTGCTGATTGGCTAGTGTCAGACCAGAGATGACATTACCTGTACGCTTATATTTCTTCAAGTATGGATATACAGCCTTGAAGCAATCATTGAGATACGTCTCGCCTTCAAAACTGCCATGTGTACTCTTGCTTCCACCGGTAAGATGAAAACAAGCATTGAGTTCTGAGTCATCCATGATAACTCCAGAAGGTGCTTCCGTCAATATAGCTATCTCATCATTTCTGGACCACAATACATGATTGCCCTCGCCAAGAGATGTACGTGTCGAAGCATCGGCATTTGACTCTGCCTTAAAAGTAAGTTTTGTCTTGGGAAGTTGTGTTGTCTCGGAGTCATCGCTATAAACATCAGATACACATGAAGTGATCGCAAAAAGCGACATTACCAATAACAGTGATTTTCTAATGGTTTTAATCATAATTCGCTCAATTATATAATATTTTGCAAAGTTAACAATTATAATTCATTTGTACAAATTTTTCGCTATTTTTTTATAATTACACATAAAGAAACTGCAAAATAAAAAGGCTATGTTGTATAATTTGACTGATTGTCACGAAAATGTTAAAGGGCCCCTTTTACAGTGTTAAAGGGCCCCTTTTGCAGTGTTAAAGGGGCACTTTTGCAGTGTAAAAGGGGCACTTTAACTTTGCAAAACGGGTCACTTTGTAATTCTGGTGACACTCCGCAAGACCTTGGTAACACTATATGTATAAACTGTCACCCTTTAATCGGCTATAAGAGAATATATTACACACGCAGGTGACAATTCGCCTCTTTACAAGGGAACAGTATCAGTCATAATATGCAACAGAGCCCAACAAAAAGGCTGAGGGCTTTTTACTCCCCCAGCCTATCATATCCCATATACTTATTATACATCATCAATGAGAAGCCTTGAATGACTCAATGCGCTCCTTGAACATCTGCTGCTGTGCCTCTTGGAAGAATGATGTACAGATGCGTACTCCTTGCTGGGTAGAGCCCATAGTGTCAAGCGGGAATACGGCTATACCGTAGTACATCAGTTCGCGTGTCAACTCCAGATCGTTCATACCCGGATACTGCACGGTGAAATAGAATCCGTCAGCAAGAGGAGCCCCCATATCGTTGTCATAGACGAGGTAGAATCCGTTAGCAAGAAGCACCTCTTTCATAAAGTGCGCACGACGACCGTATTCCTTTACATCATCAAGGAAATTGTAACTGCCGTCGCATGCTGCCTCCATCAGTGCTGCCATGGCATGCTGCACACTATGGGTAGTACCGCTTGAAAGAGTGTACATGAGTCGGTTGCAGAAGAAGTTACCAAACTCTCCTACACCAAATTTTGCCTGCAATGGCTGATAAACACGATGATAGAGCTTATTGCCGATACATGTCACACCGATACGCTGTCCTGCATAAGAGAATGCCTTGGAACCTGATACCCACAGTACGTAGTTATCCGTATATTGCGCTACGGTAGCCTGGTATGGCGCCTGATATGGGTGTGACAGATTACGACGGAAGTCCATAGCGAAATATGCCAGGTCTTCAAGGACGATGACATCGTGCTTGGTAGCCAGTTCGCCGATGCCCTTCAGCTCCTCTTCGGTAAAGCATACCCATGAAGGGTTGTTAGGATTAGAGTAAACGATGGCACATATATTACCGGCAGACATCATCTCGTCAAGCTTTGCTATGAGGTCAGCGCCACGATAGGAGTGAATGTCAAGACCTACATGGTTAAGTCCGATGACATCACACTGTGTGGTCTGAACAGGAAAGCCTGGATTGATAAAAAGTACCGTATCTTTCCGTGAACCGCGCATAGCATGGAAGAGCGCAGTGAATGTGGCGAAGGTGCCCTGCATGGAACCTGTGGTTGGAATGCAGCACAGCGGATCTATATCAACGCCGATGAAGGCCTTGACAAATTGTGATGCTGCATTCTTGATGCGTGGTATGCCGCCATTAGGTGGATACACGGTAGCGCATCCCTCTGCGAGGGCTTTCTGCTCTGCCTTGAGTGCTATCTCTGATGGCTGAAGTCCAGGCACACCCATCTCAAGGTGTATCACGGGTTCGCCTGTCTTTTCTTCTATCTGCTTAGAGAGAGCCTGGATGTCACGAATGGTTGCTTGCGAAAAATCACCGAGCCCCATGGACTCGATGATTTCTGTTATTGTTTGTCTGTTCATAAATCAGTATTATGCATGAAAGTTACGCTTATCAAGAGCATGCTTAGCCTTACCGATAGAGCGTTCCATCTCACCTGGAGCCTTGATATGTATGTTTGGCTTGATACCTACCATGCTCACGATACGGTCGTAGAGAGGCTTGATATGCGGCATCTGCTTAGCTGGGTTTGGAGAGAAATACTCCTCACGCAGTTCTACATCAAGGTCGAAGGTATCTTCGTTATTCTTTCTGTCAACAGTGATGAAATACTGTGGAGTGAAAGCAGGGAACTCAGTGAGGCATGCCTCAATCTGACTAGGGAATACGTTTACACCACGTACGATCATCATATCGTCTGAGCGACCAAGGATGCGGTCCATGCGTACAGCTGTACGTCCGCACTCACACTTGTCGTAGATGAGACGGGTGAGGTCACGTGTACGATAACGCAGGATCGGCATAGCCTCCTTACATAGCGAGGTAAACACGAGTTCACCGAACTCACCTGGTGCAACTGGCTCCAGTGTATCAGGGTTGATGATTTCTGGATAGAACATATCTTCCCAGAGGTGTGTACCATTCTGGCACTCACACTCACCACCTACACCAGGACCGCACATCTCTGTGAGACCATAGATATCGATAGCCTTGATATGGAGTTTCTCCTCCAGTTCCTTACGCATACCCTCGGTCCAAGGTTCTGCACCGAAGAAACCGACCTTCAGTTTCATATCCTCGATGTTGACCTTGTCGCTCTTTTCTATGCACTCTGCAAGATGGAGAGCGTATGAAGGGGTACAAGCGAGGGCTGTAGAACCGAAGTCCTTCATGAGCATGATCTGCTTCTCCGAGTTACCGGCAGATGTAGGGAGCTGAACGGCACCAAGTACGCCTGCTGCATCATGGGCACCGAGGCCACCAGTGAAGAGTCCGTAACCGTATGACACCTGTACTATGTCGCCCTTTGTTACGCCTCCGGCAGCCATCACACGTGCAGCACCTTCTGCCCACATAGCGACATCATTCTTGGTATATGTATCTACTACTGGCTTGCCTGTAGTACCAGAAGAGGCATGGATACGTACTACCTCTTCCTGTGGTACGGCCTGAAGTCCGAAAGGATATTCGTCGCGAAGGTCGTGCTTGGTAGTGAATGGTAGCTTGTGAATATCATCAATGGACTTTATATCCTCTGGCTTCACGCCCATCTTGTCCATCTTATTACGATAGAATGGAACCTTCTCATAACATGTCTTTACTGTCTTGATCAGTCTCTCAGACTGAAGCTTACGCATAGACTCACGGTCCATGCATTCCATTTCTGGGTTTAAAATCATAATTAATTGTTTAAGTATTAGTAAATATTCAGATTACGATAAACTGTCATACTCCATCGGAGCCTTCTTTCTATATGCCATACCGGTTACAATGCACACTATCTCTCCGTCCTGATTGGTGACGCGCATCTCACAATATGGTAGTTTCTGATGGTTCACCGTCTCCACTGCCTCAGCGGTGAGATGGTCACCCAACTTTGCAGAGCGCACGAAACTGACACTGTTCTGTATGCCCAATGTCAGGAGACCGTGACTATTGGTGACTGCGGCGAAAGCAAGGTCAGCAAGTGTGAACATGGCACCGCCCTGACATACACCGCCACCGTTAAGATGTCGTTCTTCGACTGTCATCTCAGCCTTGGCATATCCTTCGCGGATTTCCGTTATCTGCATACCGTTCATCTTGGCAAAACGGTCACCTTCGTTAAGTAAGTCTTTTAATGTCATTGTTCAGGTGTGTCTTTACATATTTTACAATGCAAAGATAGTAATTTTATATGAAACCACCAAATATTTACCCAACTATTTTAGTTTTCATGCCGAGTATAAACGCAAAAGCGGAGAAATGCCACAACAGCATTCCTCCGCCCTTGATATATAGTATGATATACGCTTACCTATTTATTATAGCATGCGAATATCTTTTCGATCTTTTCAGAATCCATCTTTGGGGTAAAGAGACTGACAACACCTACTACGATGAAGCCACCCACCATTGCTATGGCACCGCAATCAATAGGATTGATAGGATTGCCCATCATCATGTTAACCACTGTGATGCCTACACCCCATACAAAACATGCCCATGCTGCAGCACGTGTCACTCCCTTCCAGTAAAGGCCGAGCATGAATGGTGCGAGGAATGCGCCTGCCAGTGCACCCCAAGAGATACCCATGAGTTGGGCAATGAACTGTGGTGGATTGAGTGCTATCATGAGCGAGATCACGATGAAGAACACAATCAGGACGCGCATCACGATTACCTTACGCTTCTCTATCTTCGCTGCATGAGAAGGAACTATATTACCTCCTTTAACCTCATCATCCTGTGACTTCTTGTCACGATAGATAAGGTCAAGAGTCATGGTAGATGAAGAAGTGAGCACAAGTCCTGCGAGTGTCGACATGGAAGCCGAGAGTACAAGCAGAAGTACGAGTGCTATAAGGAAATCCGGCAGTGTCTCCAGCATAGATGGAATGATGCTGTCATACGCATACTTATGCTTCTCAGGATTAAACGCAGGTTCAGGGAACAGGCGTCCGAAACCGCCAAGGAAGTAGCAACCACCTGACACGATGAGTGCAAAGATTGTAGATATCACAGTACCGCGCTTGATGGCAGCTTCATCGGTGATGGAATAGAACTTACCCACCATCTGTGGCAGTCCCCATGTACCGAGCGAGGTGAGCACTACTACGCCGAGAAGGCTAAGTGGGTTTGGTCCAAACCAAGAAGCGAAGTCGCCTGGCTGGAATGCTGCAAAGAGTCCCGACTTATCTTCCAGGTCATGAGCAGTAGGTACCTGAGCCGCCATCTTTGTGATAGCCTCTCCCAAACCGCCCTGACCATTGAGCACGACGGCAATAACGGTTGTGATACCAAAGAGCATGATGATGCCCTGGATGAAGTCATTGATTGCAGTAGCCTTGTAACCACCGAGTATGACATACACAGCTGTCAGAGTTGCCATTGTCATGGCACAGTATTCGTATGGCACACCGAATCCCATCTCAAAGAGTTTTGAGATTCCCATATACACACCTGCGGTATAAGGGATGAGGAATACGAAGGCGATGATGGATGCCACTACGCGAAGTCCCTCGTCACCGAAACGTGTGCCGAAGAAATCCGGCATGGTACGCGACTCTATATGCTGTGTCATAAGGCGTGTGCGCTTACCGAGCACTATCCACGCAAGCAACGAACCGATGATGGCATTGCCTACACCGATCCATGCTGATGACATACCGTATTTCCAACCGAACTGTCCGGCATAACCTACGAACACAACAGCAGAGAAATATGAAGTACCGAAGGCAAAGGCCGTGAGCCATCCGCCAACGTTACGACCACCAAGTACAAAACCGTCAACTGTCGATGCCTGACGGCGTGAGTACAGTCCTACTCCTACTGTCACCAGCAGGAATATGATGGTGAGAATGATCTTAATTGCCATTTTTCAAAAATTCTTAATTGGTAAATATGCATTTATGCTTGAGCTCTGCTCAAAATTATGAATTCCGAACTATGAACTAGAACGACACCTGAACCTGAGTTCTGATATTGCTTGAGTTCTTGCCAGCAGCCTCACTACGGAAGTTGTACTCATACTGTGCCTGCAGACGGCACTTCTTATGAATCCAGTACTGCAGACCGCCCATAACGTTTGTCTGATTCAGCTTAGCATCGGTATTTCTGTTGAAATAATCTACCATGGAAACTACATCAAGACGCTTAGCCACTGGTATAGCTGCAGAGATGTATGTAGCAAAGCTATGCACGTCACCGTCACGTCCACCGAGAGCCTCTGCACGAACTGTTGTGCAACGGTTAAGGTTGTAGTCTGTACCTTCCTTCTTTGACTTCCACTCTGCGCCGAAGGCATAGCGGTCGGAACGGATAACAGAACCCTTCGGACCTGTGTAGCCCTTCTGTCCCGAGAGAGAAACGCGGAAGTTAGGAACGAACTTGTACTCCAGCTTTGCTACGATGTCTTTCTGGTTGTTATCATCAACGTTGTTAATCTTGTTGCCATTGAGAACAGACACGACATAGCGCAGCTTGTCGTTGAAGAGATCGCCGTACATTGTCAGACCGATGTCACGACCTGAGCCGTTATACACGCCTGCAGTTCCCGTTGCATCATACTTGCCGCCACAGAGTGCCATAACGCCCTGTGACATAGGTCCGATACTCTCAAGCACTGTTGGAGACATTGGATTCTCCATTGAGAGTTCCTTCTTTGACTGACCAAAGCGGAACTTCATGGCCTTGCTTGGACGATACTCCATATAATACTCCTGCATAGTGCCGCTCTTGAAATCATGCATAAAGAATGCATAGAAATCCTTTGTGATATCAACAGCCACCATAAGAATGGCGCGCTTTACATCGAAAGTGTTGGTGTTGGCAGAAGAATTCCCTTCATTGAAAGTAGCAGTATAACCTGCCTGTGCATAACCCATTACCTTAACGCGGGAACCTACGGCTCCAGCCCAATAGTTTGCATCCTTCTCTGCATCAGCAGCAGGAGCAGGAGCTGCGAAAAGTGCGTCCTTACTTTCCAGATACCCCTGGTCTGTAGAAGCTTCATTAGCGACCATCTCGGTCGTCTCGGCCTTAGCCATTGTTGCAATCATCACGAGTGCAGCAATCAGTGTAAAGGTCTTTCTCATTTGTTTTGTTTGTTATTTAATATATTAATAATGTATTATAGACTGTCCCTGAGTTCTTCCTCGGTAAGGTAATCTAGTTTTTTGAGCATGATGACCTCATCGGCCTTATCATTATTGTCTGCTCTGAATACTATAATGCCTTTTCCTCCATAGAGGAAAGAATACATGTATCTTATACCTACACCGGCTTCGGTAACAAGGGTTATGACATCAGCCGCAGCACCAACCATATTATCAGCGAGACGAATGGCATGAACGTTACTGATGGTTGCATTGATACCCTTCTCATGGAGTATTCTGAAAGCCCTCTCTGTATCACTGCAGATGATGCGGTAGATACCGAACTCCTGTGTATCACTTAGTGTGCTTACGACAATACTGATACCATTGTCACGCAACAGTTTCAACACCTGCAACAAAGAACCGCTCTTATTCTCAATAAAGATAGATAATTGTTTGATTGTCATGATACGTTCCCTTTCATTTTTTATTGGTAAACAGTTCTCTTATCAACTACTCTCACAGCCTTGCCTTCGCTTACTGGGAGGGTTCCCTTTGGCACGAGCTTCACATGTGGAGTAAGAAGTATCTCATCCTTCAGGGCACGTGTGACTGTCTTCTGCAGTGCCAGAAGTCTCTGGTAGTCATCAGTGAAGAGTTCTTCCAGTTCCACCTCCACTGTCATGTTGTCATTATTGTCATCAGTGGTGAGTGTGATGAGGTAGTTATTGGCGAGTTCCTTGAACTGCATGAGAATCTTCTCTATCTGTATTGGGAAGATATTTACGCCACGGAGAACCATCATGTCATCGCTACGTCCCTTCATTCGATCCAGGCGCACATGGTTACGACCGCAAGCACATGTACGACCGAGTACACGGGTAAGGTCGCGGGTGCGATAGCGCAGCAATGGCATTGCCTCACGGTTGAGGGTGGTCAGCACGAGTTCGCCGATCTCACCGTCTGGCACTGGTTCCAGTGTCTCTGGATCAACGATTTCTACAATATAGTAATCCTCCCAGAAATGGAGTCCATTCTGTTCCTTGCACTCAAAGCCCACGCCAGGGCCGCACATCTCAGACATACCAAAAGAGTTGTAGGCCTTTACTCCCATCATCTCCTCAATACGCTTACGCTGCTCCTCTGAATGCGGCTCTGCACCGATAGCCAGCACTTTCAGCTTTGTGTCCTTACGTGGGTCAACGCCCTGTTCCTGCATCACTTCGTAGAGACGGGTCACATACGAAGGAACAGCATGTACTGCAGTCGTGCCAAAATCCGTCATAAACTTAATCTGGCGCAGTGAGTTTCCGGCAGCAGCAGGGATGGTGAGCATACCTATACGCTCAGCACCATATTGGAAACCGAGTCCACCGGTAAACATGCCATAGCCCGATGAGTTTTGGAACACGTCATCAGGGCGCAGGCCTACCATCCAAAGGTTACGACCCACCTGGTTAGCCCATTCGTCAAGGTCTTTCTGCGTGTGCAGGATTACAGTCGGATTACCTGTCGTACCAGACGAAGAGTGCAGTCTCACACACTCTGACAGAGGCACTGATGCCAATCCGAAAGGATAGCTGTCACGCAAGTCTGCCTTAGTAGTGAAAGGAATACGGCGTATATCTTCCACGCTTGTAATACTTTCAGGTGTCACCCCTGCCTCTTCCAGTCGTTGCTTGTATATAGGGTTATTCATACAATGCTCCACGGTAGCCTTGAGGCGCTCCACCTGGAGTGCCTCAATCTGCTCACGTGACATTGTTTCGAGTTCTGGGTCAAGATATTCTGACTTCCAGTCTGGTAATGGTCTTCTATACATTATATATATATTTAGGTCTTCAGATTACATTTTAGTTTGCACTTGCTCCCATATCAAACGCTTTGAGGTTCGCCTCAACCACTGCTTCCCCCTTGCGGGCAAAGATTGTTGCGACTGCAGTACGGAGAGCATCTGACGAGACAATCTCAAGATACTTAGCTGCCATGCCAAGGAGTACGACATTGGCAGAGCGTGCTGAACCGGCATCTTTAGCCACCTGTTCGATGTCAAGCATCACAACCTTATTTGGCAGTGCCTTGAGTTCATCGAATACAGCCTGCTCTTCCGGATAGTCAGGTATATTCACGAAAGGCTTGTTGCTGGTCACAATCACGCCATTCTTTGAGAGATATGGCAGGTAACGCAATGCCTCCATTGGTTCCATGGAGATGATGATGTCTGCCCCACCCTTTGCTATCAGGTCACTGTATATGGTCTCAGTAGAGAGGCGAAGATTAGACTGTACATCACCGCCGCGCTGACTCATGCCGTGCACCTCAGCCTGTTTCAAGTTTACATCAGCCTGTGTAGCAGCCTGTCCTATGATAGTTGCGACCGAAAGGATACCTTGTCCTCCCACACCGCATAAAATTATATCTTTTTTCATATTTGTGCGATATTAACTTTTACAAAAAATCAAACAGAATTAAAACAAAATTTTCTTACGTCTTTACAATTCGCGTCAAAGGTATTGACTGCATTTTCAATTCTTTCTGTAGAGTTCCTTGATATATTGATTCCTCCATTCCGTGGCCTAATTCATTATAGACATCCATTGCCGCACTATAGTATTGTACATTTTCATATACAACTCTTTAGGCATCATTTCTTCCTCTGGAATAACGACATTGTCATATACTTCGAAAAATTCCACAATGAAAAAATTTTGTTATAATTCTATTAAATTTTCTTTCCTAATATATTACGTTTCACTACGGGACTTATTTCTTGGCCTTCGCCTTCTCACGAGCATGACGACTTGCTGTCTGTATGCACTCGCGTCTTGGTATGATGACGCTGACGCCTTCGTAGGCTATCTCATCACGGATGAGTTGTGCTATGGCAGGGATGTTCTTTGGCAACGGAGTAACCACATGCAGGTGGGCCGGATCCATGCCAAGACCGAGACAGATAGCCTCAAACTTATTGGTACCAGCAGAGTCCTGACCACCTGTCATACCAGTAGTGAGGTTGTCAGAGATTATAACAGTTATAGCACTGTTGTCATTTATAGCATCCAGCAGACCTGTCATACCTGAATGTGTAAATGTAGAGTCACCGATTACTGCAATGGCAGGACGCAGACCTGCATCTGCTGCACCCTTAGCCATTGTTATCGATGCACCCATGTCCACACAACTTGAGAGAGCCTTGAATGGAGGCAATGCACCGAGCGTATAGCAACCGATATCACCGAATACGCGTGCATCAGGGAACTCCTCGATAATCTCGCGCAGTGCACCATATACGTCGCGGTGACCACAACCCTGACAGAGCTGTGGAGGACGGCCCGCAAGATTCTTTGCCGGTTCCAGTGTCTCAGGCATAGCGACACCCAGTGCTGCAGCCACGCAGTCAGGAGTAAGTTCACCGGCACGAGGCAATGCACCTGTAAGACGACCCGTCACTAGGTATCCTGTACCGAGCATTCCCTTGACATCCTGCTCTACCACAGGCTGACCATCCTCAACCACGAGTATGCGTGCACTTTCCTTGGCAAGCATCTGTATGCGCTGCTCTGGAAGTGGATACTGCGACACCTTTTCTATATTATAGAGAGCCTGCTGGTCAGCAGGGAGCTGAGAGAGAGCCTCCTTCACATAATTATAGCCTATGCCGCATGCCACAATACCTATCTTCTGAGCCTTGTCAGTAGAAGCGCCGTATTCCGAAACATTAAACTGCGACTTATCCGAAGCCATCAACATTCCTTCCTGCTTCTCAAGGAGCGCTGCATACTTTCTCTTAGCTATTCCAGGGAGGAGCACCCACTGATCAGAAGAAGGAGTCATCTTGTTCTGAGGTGTAGGTTCCTGTACCACCACACCGGCACGTGAGTGTGCCAGGCGTGTTACCACACGGAGAAGGATTGGTTCCTTGATAGCCTCAGACATTTCGAAGGCAACCTTCATCATGTCGTAAGCCTCCTGCTGATTGCTTGGTTCAAAAATAGGAATAAGGGCAAATTTGCCATAGAAACGTGAGTCCTGCTCATTCTGCGACGAGTGCATTGAAGGATCGTCAGCAGCAAGCACGACGAGACCGCCACCAACACCAGTAATAGCACTATTCACGAAAGCATCGGCACATACATTCATACCCACATGCTTCATACATACCAGCGCACGCTTTCCTGCATACGACATACCGAGAGCTGCCTCCATAGCAGTCTTTTCATTAGTGCACCAACGCGAGCGCACACCATTTTCCTTAGCATAAGGATCATTCTGAATAAACTCAGTTATTTCAGTTGACGGAGTTCCTGGATAGGCATACACACCGCTAATTCCGGCATGGATGGCACCAAGAGCAATGGCCTCATCGCCAAGAAGAAGTTTTTTTTCCATAGTTTAATATTTATGATTTATTGTTTAAGCGTAAAATTATTTGGTTCTAATCTAAAGTCGTACAAAATTAATAAAAATATCCGAAACCAATGCGAAAAACGGATATTTTTTTGCATAAGTAGTTAAAAGTAGTTAACAAAAGAAAGAAGACACATTAACAATAAGCGATTATTCAAAAAAAAGCAGTACCTTTGCACCCGAATTAACAATATATTTAGCATGTCCTACTAAAAATATTAGGCATATCTAATAAAAATCATTTTCTTATGCAAAGGCCTGTAATTCATCAAATTAATGAACGAATTAAAGAACCAAGACGCTTCATTCAAGTGCTTTATGGACCACGACAAGTGGGAAAAACAACCTTAATAACGCAAATTTTGGAGTGTTGTTCTATACCTCATTTATTTGTTACGGCAGAGGAACAAGTTGGGGTTGATAGAGTTTGGCTACGCAGTGTATGGTCGCGAGCTCGTCAAATGCAACGAGCAGAAGCATCGGATTTCCTATTGGTAATCGATGAGGTTCAAAAAATCGCAAATTGGAGTGAAACTGTTAAGCTGGAGTGGGATACGGATACTTACCAGCATCTGCCTATCAAGGTAGTATTGTTGGGATCTTCATCCTTATTAATTCAAAAAGGGCTCTCGGAATCTTTAGCA
>JAZLIN010000020.1:0-1391 GCA_045617365.1 Prevotella sp.
GACCCGAGGCCGTAGCCCTGGGGTCCACCTCCGACGGTCAAGTTAGTATCGGTGCGATGTGGATAGTTAGGGTTACAGTAACCTGTCATGTTATCGTCACCTATATCATGTCCTCAAGAAGGAGATCCAGCCATGTATTGATAGGGCATGGATTAGGGTTTAGGCATAGAGTGGGCCGCTGTTTGCCAGGCCTGACCGATTCCTGGCCCAGTCCGGACTATACGTCCACAAGCCCCCCAAGTCTAGTATGAGATAGTGCATGGCTATGTTATGCTAGACTTAAGTTCTGTTCATGGCCGCGTAGGCCTAATCAATCATGACGGCATGGCCCATGTGTGCGCAACTCAAGTGTGCACATGGGACGGACCATACTGCGCAGCCCAAATGCGACAGTGCGCACTTGGCCCATGGCGCTGTCCTGTTTAGCCCATTAGACTATATCCGAATCCGCGACCTTGTAGGCGCGTCCGTGGTGACCATGTTCCATCATGAGTAACACCCGTTCTTACATGACGGGGAGGAATGCGCATATGCTAGGTTTCTCGCCACAGTGTGACAGTAAAGACCCCGTAAGAACACGTAGTTCTATAGTTGGGGTAACAGTGACATTGCAATTGTGAGAGTCTCACAATGGTGAAAGTGGAACCCGTATGCTGCATCCTGGGTAAGGGCGTACCTTTTGTACCAGTAGCGACACAACATGGTGCGACAGAAGACGTGCTTCTGTGGCAGAAGTGCGCGCTGTGCGCGACAAAGAGGTGCGACAGAAGACGTGCTTCTGCGCATAAGGGCGCGCTGTGCGCAATAAAGAGGTTTCGACAGAAGACGTGTTTCTGCTCATAAGTGCACGCTGTGCGCGTCTTACAACCGACAGAGGACGTCTCCCCTACGGCAAGTTGATGCGAATATTTAAATTCGTCTTCGATCTGCTTCCGAATATACCTGCGCATGGAAACAGTGGTAGCATATACCCTGGTAGCCCCCCAAGTTTGATGGTGCTACTCGTGTAGGAGCATTAAACTTATTTAATCTGCGAAAAACACTCAATGCAAAGATTAAAAGTATATGCCGCGAATCGCAGCATATAAAACCTAATGAATGGAAACAATAGACAGCACATAGCATGAATAATATACTGCACATAGCATATAAGAAAATTGGCAGTGCGCACCCGTCGTGGGATGCGTACCGACAAAATAATTAATTTTTTGTTTGTTTTATTATTATTTTTTATTAATAACAGATGGACGTACCGTGTCCGCAACTAATAGACGCAGATGGATTTATCTTAACCGCATAGACTCGAACGTTTCTGGATGATCACAGATGTTTATACCACGGCTTTTGTCTAGTGCGCATCATGGAGATTGACTAGCATCGTGGTGTTCGCG
>JAZLIN010000021.1:0-44382 GCA_045617365.1 Prevotella sp.
AAGTTAAAGAAGTTAAGACATTAGTTTTTACGCTGTATTAAGTATTGTCTTTAACTTCTCAGCGACGAAGGAGCGATAACTTCTTAACTTCTTAACTCCTTAAGTTTCAAGAGTTCGAAGAACTTGCGAAACTTGAATAAAGTATTTATTTGTAAAACCCAAAAGTTTAATCTATATTTAACAAAAAGACGATGAAACTATTTAAGACATTCTTTTTCTGCATTTGTGCAAGCCTCATGACATTGGGCTTCACTTCATGCGGTGGTGACGATGACGATCCTGGCCAGTCATCAACTTCAGGTGTTATTTCTACACAAACAAAAGTATTCGATTTCTCAGACTCTGATGCTCGAACAGTTGAAGTTCCCTTCAAAATTGGGGAAACCTGGAGGGCTACCTCTGATGCTGAGTGGTGTACTGTCACTCCTGCTCAAGGCACTGATGGCAGCAAGAAAATCACAATCTCTGTAGAGGAGAATCTTGGTGATGTTGCTCGTACAGCACATGTCACGGTGAAGAGCATTAACAGTTCTTCATTCACCTATAATATTACAATCACTCAGCCGGCATTTACTCAGAAACCTAAGCCGGAAGGTGACGCTAATGCACCGGAGGGCATGAAACTGACTGCCGATTTGCTGGTACAGCAGATAAAGGTGGGATGGAACCTCGGCAATACTGGTGAGGCAACGGATGAATGGACAGATGAAAAAGGTGTGGCATATGGTAATAGCGCATATATGGAAGGTGGTGCGAACCTCTTCACAGAGACTTCCTGGCAGAGTGCAAAGACCACAAAGGCTATGTTCACTGCCCTTAAAAATGCAGGTTTCAATGCCATTCGTGTTCCAGTACGCTGGTATCGTCATGCTGACGCTGACATGAACATCAACAAGGAATGGTTGGCACGTGTGAAGGAGATCGTTGACTATGCAGTATCGCAGGATATGTACGTTATCCTTAACTCTCATCACGATAACTGGTACGACCGTCTGAAACCTGGTTACAGTGAGGATGATATCCATAAGAAGTTCCAGAATATGTGGACACAGATTGCAACTTATTTCAAGGATTATGACGAGCACCTCATCCTTGCTGCTGCCAACGAGATTATCAGTGTCAACGGTACACAGGAGAACTGGGGTAATCCAACGGATGCTCACTATAAGTTCGTAAACAACCTCATGCAGCTCTTCGTCAATACCGTTCGTGCTACTGGCGGCAACAACGAGTGGCGTTGCCTTATGGTGCAGCCATGGGCATGCAATCCTACCTTTGCCCTGAACGAGAAGTTCGTCATGCCTACGGACACAAAGAATACCCGACTAATCCTTGAGTTCCACTGCTATGACCCATACAACTATGCCATCGGCAAGGGACAGAGCGGTAACCAGTGGGCAGAACACGAGCCACAGCAGAGTGAACTCAACGCTGTAAAGAGTACGTTGAACTCCCTCAATCGCAAGTTCGTCATGAAGAACATTCCTTGCATCATGGCAGAATTTGGTTCTACACAGGACAACACTTATTCAAAGGGCAACGATGCTGCCGATAAGATCCGTGCAGACTATCATAAGTTTATCGTAAGCTCAGCAAAGCCATACGACATTCCATGTTTCTATTGGGACAACTTCTGCTTTAACACCACCGGTGAGAACTTCGGTCTCCTTGACCGTAAGAACTGCAATTTCCCTGCACGCGCACAGGTTGCACTGCAAGGTATCATGGATGGTTTGAAGTAATCCTGTCTGCGATTATTCGATACAATAATTGTCAACTTGAACTTGTCAAGCTATTCAGTTAGGTTATTCAAATATTGACAAGTAAATTAGTTTAATCGCTCAGAAACTGTCAAGCGATTTCAGGAAAAGGCAAATTAAATGTTAAAGGGCCTCTTTTGCAATGTTAAAGTGCCCCTTTTGCAATGTTAAAGTGCCCCTTTTGCAAAGCAAAAGGGGCACTTTTCTAATTCTGGAGGTATCTTAGCCTAATGTTTGGATAAAAAGTGACGAAGTGACACTTATAGGGCGAAAGGTCTCGTGTTTACGCCGTCTGGTGCGGGAACACTTCATCTGGAAAGCGACGGTAAAGTGTCGGTACATGTGTCAATGTCCATACAGGAATAATGCAGGTGACACTTCCGTAGTACCGCGGTGACACTATTTGTTAAAACCGTCACCCTTTAATCTGTTATAAGACAATATATTACACACGCTTGTGATACTTCGCCACTTTATGGCTCGACAATATTTAGAGTGGGGCATCTCCTTACTATATTTATTTTTACCGGACACCAATATATTAAAATTTCAACTGTACAGCTCGAAATTTTAGGTTGATTTTTGGAAAGTTTTTGGTTATGTAAAACCATGATCAACGATTTCATCTGTAAAGCTCGCAAAAAAAATCGTGCGTCACATTCAAGTTCAATCGAAGTGTGACGCACGAAGAAAAATTATGCTATCCTCTTAGCGTGTAAGAGAGATAGGGCAGGGAAGAAGTTTACTTTCTGATGAACTTCTTGCCGTTAGAGACAACGATACCCTTATAGTTGTTAGAAACAGCCTGACCAGCGAGGTTGTAGATAGCAGATGCAGCAGCATCCTTAGCAACTACGTTCATTACAGCAGATGGGTCAGTACCGAACTGGTAAGGAGCTGTGCCAGCACCAGTCTTAACGAAGAAGTTCTTAGTACCCTCCATGTCGATGAGAGTCTCAGAC
The DNA here is from genome assembly GCA_045617365.1 of Prevotella sp. Taxonomy (GTDB): domain Bacteria; phylum Bacteroidota; class Bacteroidia; order Bacteroidales; family Bacteroidaceae; genus Prevotella. The sequence continues at coordinate 2,723 of JAZLIN010000021.1, forward strand.
ATATCCTCTGTGTACCACTTAACGTTTGCGATGTGGTAGTTGTTAGCACCCTTCATAACAGCCATGTTGAATGTCAGGGAAGCCATGTTAGATGCGCACTCACCTGCAATCTTGAAGGTCTTCTCGAAGTGCTGCTTCTCAGCAGTGAAATCTACGTCACCGATAGCAGACCAGTGTACGTAAGCACCTGGCTCAGTGCCACCGCACTGTGTGTTGGTCTTAGCTGCAGCATCAGCCCAGTAGTCGAACTCGATAACAACGGTCTCACCAGCTTCGAGGTTGCGGTTAGCCATGATCATGAACTGGTTGTCCCAAGGCTGACCTGCACCGATCTCATCTTCCTGTGCAGAACCATCTTCCTTTGCTACGAGCCAGTCACGCTCTACAGCGTTTACGATAACCTCTGTTGGGTTAGCAACGATTTCAAGTGGTTCCTTGTCCTCTTCACCCTCGAGCTTCACGAAGTTGATATAGTTACCATCCTCGATGATGCTGATCTGCCAAACACCAGCTGCAGGCAGCTTGATCTTGTAGTTTGTAGCGTCAGTGTAACCACACCAGTCTTCTGCGTCGTTCTTTACATAAGCAGGCTTGATAGTAGCTGAACGGAATGCCTGGTCAGCACCGCTGATTGTAGAGATCATGATCTCATTAACCCATGTGTTCTGCTTGCCCTTTTCGCCGACGATGGCAACCATTGCGCCAGCGTCCTCATCATTCTCAAACTTAACTGCTGCATCAAAGTCGTATGCGATACCTGTTACTGTGTTAGCAGAAGCTACAACAAGACCTGTGTCAAGCTTCATAATCTGCCAAGAGAGATCGTCGAAATAGAAGTCAACAGCATCCTTTACGTCAGGGTTGAGGTTGAATGCGATAGACCAACCAGTGCTCATGCTAGCATCGAATGTGAATGTCTTGTCGAGCTCCTGCCATTCTGTAGTGAAGTCAACGTCACCAACAGCCTGCCAGTGGAGGTAGTCAGAAGGATTCTGCTTGTGGATCTGTGTGTTTGTCTTACAGTTCTGTGAAGCCTTATAACGGAAGTGGAGCTTAACCTGTGTGCCTTCCTTCCAAGACTTAGGAGACTGGATCCAGAACTGGTTGTCCCATGCAGCTGCATCACCCTCAGTATCAGCAACAGCACCGCGAACGATGAATGCGTGACCGCCTTCTGGAAGAGCTACGATCTCTGCTGGGAATGGATCAGAACCACCGTCAGCATTTACATTGGTACCCTTCTGCTTTGACCAAGCACAGATCTTGTAGTTATTCTCTGTGTCGTTGAACTTGACATTAGGATCAGCCCATGCTGCTTCAGCATCACCATTGGTGAGCTGCTCGAGCCATTCTACAGGACGAGAAGCCTTCTTGTTCTGCCATACTTCAATAGTCTTCCACTCAATCTGGGCAGCTGTGTTAGGCTGTGCGATGAGTGAACAAGAAGTACCGCCGATGCCAGAGAATTCACACTCTACCATCTCCCACTCAGTACCGATCTGGAGTTCTGAAGCTACAGGATCTTCATTCCAGCTCCAACGCATCTGAACAGGAACAGTACAAGCTTCAGTAGCGCGTACCATAGCCTTCAGGGTGTAAGCACCGTCGAGCTCTGTTGGGATGCCATCAGCAAAGAAGTACTGGTGCCATGTGTCATTTTCCTTCTCTGTTCTGATGTACTCAGCACCATTGTTGTTGGTGAATACTGAAACGCCAGATTCTTCTGCCTTTTCTACTTCTGTGTAAGCGTAGTTACCACCCTTATCGGTCATAACTCCGTCATACCACTCTGGTACGAATCCCATTACATAGTAAGGGAAGCCGTTGAACGAAGAATAATCTACGCTGTAGACCTTCTCCCAATCAGCTTTTGCTCCAAGGACTACTGCCAAGAGAGCAATAAGTGTAAAGAATTTCTTCATGATAGAAATAATTTAGATTAATAAATATGAAATTAAAATAGAAAAATTCTGTTGTTTGGTTGTTTGGTGGTTTAGTTGTTTAGTTGTTTGGTTGTTTGGTTGGGGACTTATGGTAATATCCCTAAACCCCTAAACGACTAAACAACTAAACCACAAGACCACTAAAACCTACTGTCCGCTGAGAGCTTCGCACCAAGCCTTGTAGGTAGCGTTGCGCTCATAGTCGCCAGTCTTGTTCCTTGACCATAGGCCTACAGGGTCTGACGAGTCAAACATGTTGGTCTTACAGAGACCTGCCTGCTTTTCATGAGGTATGACTGTCATATACTGCTTGATAGCGTATGCATAGTAATCAGCAAGTTTCTGACGCTGGTCAGCTGTAATCTTATCAGCAGAGACATTCTTGCCATCTTCGCCCATGTACTTTATGTCAAAGTTAGAGACGCGTATGTACTTGCCGGAAGTAGCAAGGCTTGCCAGGAGATTATTGTATTTCTTTACGTTATCTGCCTGAGTTTCCTCATTTTCAGAGTAAGTAAGGCTCACCTTGGCATTGATACCATCAATCTTTGCTCCGTTAGCATCCCAAAGGTTGATCCAGTACATGAAGCTTTCCATCTTGGTAGGGTCATCAAGACCTGTCTCGCTGATGAAGAATCTGAGTTTCTCAGGATTGCCTTCGTACTTTGCGAATGCCTCCGATGCAATCTTAGATACCTGTGGAGCATAGTTCTCGCTGCCAAGGATATCCTGCCAGAAGATGCTCTTGTCGGTACCGTGCTTGATATCGTAGTGGCCGTTTTCAAGCTTCGTTTTGGTGTCCAGAGGTTCATCGATGAGGTCGAATGATGTGATGCGACCTTTGTTGATATCCATATAGCGGTCACACCATGTGTGGAGAGCATACTTGATAGTATCCGACAGTTCCTGTTCCGTCTGTGCGCGGTGGTTGTCTGGATAGTAGCCTACCTGTACCTTCTGAACGTGAAGTCTATTGGCAGTACCAGGAGCCGGCTTAATGGACAGGTAACCTTCCGTTACACCTTCTGCAGCCTTTGACTCTACAACAACCTTGATCCACTTGCCAGGCTTCAATGCCCACTTGCCACCGGTAGAAGAGCCTTCTACATTATTACCTGAGAAGTTGACTGTGTACTGTACATCTCCATCAGCCTTCTCTGACCTTACCCAGAATGTCGTGGTATATGTAGCAAGAGGATCTACCTCAAAGCCATCGATGATGTTAACCAATGAATTACCATTTACCGTGAGGGCATTCTGACCATCGTAAACATCCACTTTGCCTTTTGATACGACGGTACCAACAGCCATGGTGTTGTAGTCGACGGTCTTACCTTCTACATAGTCAACAGGTACCTCGATAGGAGCTGTCAGTCTGGTAATCCATGCATCAGCCTGATTGGCATTGGCAACGAGAGGGCTGCCATATACACTGCCACCAATCTCTTCTACGTGATCCAGAAGGTCCTTCATGTCAAGGAAATTCATGATACCTTTCTCGCTGACAATCTTACCTGACATGAGTGTGGTACCGAAGGCTACCTCGTCGAAGTTGGATATTGCTGCTGCATGCTGCAGCGTCTGCTTGTTGAACTCACTGACGGTAAGTGTAGTACCGATGGTCATATTAGGATATTTCGCCTTGTCTATATATGACTTGACAGTATTAAAATCCTTGTAAGGCGTGGTGATATCAGGATCAGGCTCGGCAGTGAAGTTATTCAGATCATTATAGTCGGCACATGAAGCAGCAAGTGCTCCTGCTACCAACATGAAGAGACTGTTCTTATAAATCTTTTTCATATTCTTAGCCTCCTATTATTTTTTTACATATTTTGGTGTAAAGAATTCCTTCTTGTTAGACTCTCGAGTCTGAACAACGAGGGTATCAGTAGCTGCGAGGTTGAGATCTGTGTCGAGTAGGACATCAACGATTTCTCCAGTCTTGGTATCCTTCCTGGTGCCAATCTTCTTTCCTGCCTTGAGGGTAATGTCATATTTCAGACGGAGGATGTCACGGTCGAGAAGCTCACCGTTCATGTTACCCCACTGGTAGTCGCTGTACTCTGGCATCTTGGTACCATTGACAATGAACTCACCGGAGCCGTTGGCTACAGCATCGGCATCTTCTGTTGTTATGATACACTTGCTGCCATCAAAGGTAAGTATCAGGTTGCATGTTACAGCAGCATTGAGGTTACCCTGCGCATCTTTGGTAATTCTCTTGACTGCTACAGGGAAGATACATTGTGACATGCTCTTGGTAGTAATACCGCACACCTCATCATTGGCATTGACGAGGTTCTGTGTGTATCTACCAGGGTCGCTGTTCACGAGGGACATGTCCTTGCGTATGAATGTCTCTTCCAGTCCTGCCTCTTTGATATTATCAACACCGCGGCGGACGTACTTGGCAGCCCAAGGGTTCTTGTACTTCACGCAATAGAGCACGTAGTCCTTTGGCAAAACGTCCCATTCCTCAGAGTTAAGGCGAGTAGGAGTGAGGCCTTCACGTGGAGTACCCGTAAGGATATGGTCAATACCACGTACACCGGTCATCACGAGAGGAATAACGTACGAGTTCTTCGTTGACTTAGGATCAGCAAAGAATGCATCCGTGAACTGTACCTCTACATATCCGCGCTGCTGGCCGTTGTAGGCAATCACATTGGAACTGAGCGTGTAATATGAAGATGGTAAAGGGAGCACTGGGTCGGCTGCATTGCCACCCTCATCTCTGAAATAGAGGTCGTCGCACAATGACTCGTCAACAGCTATCTCAATATATGCATTACGACCGCCGTATGCACCACCCATAGTGGAGTATATCTGACACTTGTGGGCGTTGTCGAGGGAATTGTCCCAGATGTCATTACCCAAGATTAATGTTCGGACAGGATCCTGAAATGCGAAGTAGGCGGTGGTGCCTCCTTCGAAGTCAGGGAACTCTTTGTCTGCGTTGTAGCAGGAAGCCATTGAGAGAGAGAGGGCTCCCAGTGCTACTCCGTATATGTATTTATTAAGTTTCATCATAAAAATCTTAATTGTGAATTATGCATTTCTAATTTTGCATTTCGAATTCTGCATTACTTCCAACCCTTGTTTTGCTTAAGGTTGCTCCACTTGAGAATCTCAGTTCTTGGTATAGGACCGAAATACTGATAACTGTCGTCATATTTACGCTCCTCAACATCGATGACGGTGTAGATGAGTTCCTGTGTGTCATCATCGCGGTCAATTCGCATACCCCTTACGGTTTCATTGAGTGGCAGCATCCAGCGGCGGAGATCCCAGAAACGCTTGTTCTCAAAGCAGAGCTCGATGCGTCGCTCGTTCTGTATGAGCTTTGCCATCTCTTCCTTGGACTTTGCACAACGCTGGAGGTAAACATCGCCTTCTGCAAGTGGCATACCTATTTCATTGGTAGCTAAGCCTGCACGTTTGCGGATGAGATCGATTATGCTGTAAGCAGAAAAACCATATCCGTTAGGATCGCCTTCTGGTCCCCAGGCTTCGTTGGCAGCCTCTGCGAATGCAAGGTACATCTCTGTATAACGAATGCGAGGATAGAGATGCTGCTGTTCAATAAGCGAACTGGACAGTGGGCTTACGTCTTCACGCAGGAGCTTCATCAGGTAATAGCCTGTACGTGTAGAGGTAGTGACGTTTCCGATATTGTCAATGGTCTCAGGTTTATCACCAGGAGTAGGATATGTACCTGTTATGATAATGGAGCTTCTGAATGTCCTGCCGTTGTACAGGATGTCGTTTGACAGACGTGGGTCACGGTTAGCGTATGGATTCTTTGGGTCATAGCCAGACGCAGGGTCTGTAATAGGAAGACCATTACGCATAGGGTAGGCATCAACAAGGTTCTGTGATGGATTTATGCGACCACCGCCGTAAAGGGATGGAGGGAAATTCTCTCTTTCCTGTGATGCATCCTTACTGCGGTCCTCACACCAGAGTATCTCATCAAAGGTAGAGTTAGGAGATTCTATCTTGGTCTTGTTCTTATACCAGATATTTCCCTGCATGTCGAAACGGGAAATGTCATAGCCTCCATCATCGTTTTTGTCACATTGCTTCTTTATCACTTCTGCAAGAATCATAGCAGCCTGCTCGGATGTCACGCCACTCTGATCGCGGAATGCCGGGCTGGAAGCGAGAAGAGCGGTCTGGCCCTTCACTGCTTCTGCTATCTTACCAGAGATGAGGTTCTTGGCCTTGTGACCGAATACTGCGTTGTAGTTATCAATCGAAGCATCGGTGTATTTTTCAAGCAACTCAGGCCTTGTGCTGGTGTCAGCATATTCATCAGGGAGCAATGCCCTTGCTGAGTCACAGTCGGCAAAGATCTGCTTCACACATTCTGCATAGGTAGAGCGTGGGAGGTTGAACTCTGAGTGCGCATCTTCTGGCTCTGTGACAAGTGGCACACCGTACAGGATACCGTCGTCGGCATATCCGCCGTGAGCCTGGAGCAGGAAGTAATTGAATATAGCGCGCAGACCGAATGCCTCGCCCTTCATGCGATCAATGAACATCTTCTGCTTTGCCTCAGAACTTGGAGTCCATTTTGTCTTCTCGACCAGGGTGAGGAACTTATTGACATACTGGATGCCGTCCCTGCAGTTGTCCCATACGGTCATTGGGTTATTGTTGTTGTCAGACGCCCATGTGCCGGTTGCTATGTTCATGTATATGCTGTTCTTGTCATTGGTGACAGCATCATCTGTGGCAACGTCAGTACGTGATGTAGTGATGTATGGCAGACGATCGTAAGCATAAATAAGCAGACCATGAGTATATTTCGATTCCTCAACGAAGGCATCCTCCTGACGAGTATTCTCCTTTGCAGGTTCAAACATGTCATCGCAGGAGCAGATGCCAAGGAGACCGATGAGAATCAATATAATGTTTCTTGTCTTCATTTTCTTTCTTGTTTTTAGAGGGTTACCTTAACGCCGAGATTATAGAAACGTGTCTGTGGTGCATAGCCTACGTTGGTATCCATCAGCTTGCGCTCCTTAGCGATTGTAAAGAGGTCGTTTCCGTTCAGATAAATAGAGAGAGCCTTCACCAACTTGCCGTCGAACATCTCCTGAGGGAAGTCGTAGGTAAGCTGTATCTTGCGGAGGTTGAAGCGGTCTGTGCTGTACATCCAGTATGTAGATGCAGCAGAGTTGTTGCCTGAGCTCTTTGCTGTCAGACGTGGGTGGGTTACACTTGAGTTGTCTGCTGTAGGATCTACTACGAAGTGGTTGATGGCATTTACAGAGTACTTGTTGTCTCCCTGCATATAGTAGTAACTGTTGTTCTTCAATCCGTATGCTCCGAACTGACCGTTTCCGAGTACGAAGAGAGTGAAGTTCTTGTACTTCAGGGTAAGGTTCATACCGAGGGTGAGTGGTGAACCGAATGTACCGTTCTTGCCTAATTCCACCTCGTCACGGTCGTTGATGATACCGTCACCGTTCATGTCCTGATACTTCAGGTCACCAGGCATGATGTCGCCACCAAGCTTTGAACTCTGAACACCTTCCTTAAGAGTATATTTTGTCTTGCCTTCTGCAGTTGTACTGACGTTGAAGTCATCAAACTGATAGAATCCGAGACACTTGTAACCCCAGATGACATCAAGAGCACGTCCCTGACGGTTCTTGTAAGCCTCCGTTGGAGTCTCGTCATAGACCTTGTTCTTTGTAGTAAGATATGTACCCACAACTCCGAGAGTAGCGTGTACGTCCCCAAACTGCTTCTGGGCTGTAATGTTGAAGTCAAGGCCTCTGCGGTTTGTCACGTTGTTGTTGAGTGCTGGTGCAAACGAGCTGCCTGACAGACCACCAGAGAGGTATGAAGGGAACATTGTAGGATTCTGAAGGATATATCCCGACATGTCGGTATTGAAGAATGTCAGTTCTGTGCTGATGAGCTTGTTGAAGAACGAACCGCGCACAGTTGCCGAGAACTCCTTACGATGGATGAAGTCGAGAATAGGGTTCTTACCTGAAGAAGAGTGGGTGCGGTCAACGTTGGAACCTTCGTTCCATGTGAATCCGCTACCTGATGTAGCCCAGTTGGCATCATAGATATAATACTCCCTGTTGCCGAGGTAAACATCTGCATCCTCGTTGACGTCACTGTATGATGCGCTGAGGAGGAGGTCATCCACCCATTTTGCCTTCATGAAATTCTCCTTGGCGATGTTCCATCCCAGAGTAAGTGATGGAGATAAAGCCTCACGGTTTCCTTCAGGAAGACGTGCCGAATGTACTCCTGCCAAAGACATCTCCGCAAAGTAACGACCCATGTAGTCATAACCTGCGAAAAGACCAAGGTTGGCATTGGCATAGCGATGGTACTCACCACTCTTGGTAGTGGTGTACATGTTTGCAAGCAGCATACCTGTCACATGGTGCTTGTCAGCGAATGTACGCTCATAGTCCAGATGACCGTTCCATGAGATGGTCTGGCGATATGCTTCGTTGGACGATGTCATCTTACCTGTAACAAGTTCATCGTTCACCATGGTAAGATCCACGATGGCATCATTGGTAGCATAGTTACTCCATGAAGGGATGTAGATAGCATACTTGTTGTCGTAAGAGAGGCTGTAGTTTGCTGCATAGTCAATGGCAAACTGTGTCTTGAATGACAAACCCTGGACAAATTTGTTCATGTCATAGATGATGCCTGCATCAAACTGGAACTGACGGCTGATGTCTGTTGTCCTACCACCGAAGTAGCAGTCCGCAATGGCATTGGTCGTGTTTGTCTTTGTACCACCTGGGAAGTATCTTCCACCAAGGAGGTTGAGTGACTTCCTGAGTGTGGCAAGAGCCTTTGTGGCATTAGGGTCAACATAGTTGATGTCGATGAGTGGCGCTGCATGTTCTGGGTAGTTTGGACGCATAGATGATGCCTCGCTCCAGAAATTGCCCTTGTTCTTGTTTGCATTATAGAACGTAGCACTGGCATTTGCAAAAGCCTGAATATATTTATTGACAACGAGGTCGATATTACCACGCACACTGAAACGGTCGGTGTAGTTGTCCTTTGCGTTACCAAAGTTCAGGAGGTCTTCTATACGATAATAATTGATGTTGGTATAGAAGTGAGCGCGTGTTCCACCACCCTGAATCTCCAACGTACCTTCTGAACGGTTGTAAGCCTTGCGGATGTATTCGTCAGAATAGTAGTTGATGTTTGGATAGCGATAAGGATTGTAGTTTGCATCACCTGGCTTGAGAGAGTGCATGTAGATCTCCTGCTGAGAGTAACCGCCTGTAACAAAATCTGCACCACCGGCATCGTTGGCCAATGCCTCATTGTAGAGGGACATGTACTGCGCAGAGCCGAGGTACTCAGGGAACTCCTTGGCTATGTGCCAGCCTGTATTGGCATTGGCTGTAATCTGGAGACCGTCAACCTTGCCACGCTTTGTGGTGATGAGGATAGCACCCTTGGCAGCCTTTGCGCCATAGAGAACTACGGCCTGTGCACCCTTGAGGAATGTTACCTGCTCAATTTCGGAAGGAAGCACATTGTTGGATGGACGCTTGACACCATCGATGATGACAAGCGGAAGGTTGCCGTTGTCGTTGTTGTCCAGACGTTCATTGTCCATGCCCCAGAGATTATTGCCATTCCATCCTCCTACGAGGCCGTACAGATCGTCAAGGCTACCTACGGTGTAATCCTTCTTCTGCAACTCTTCCATGTCAATGTATGACACGCCTCCGAGAAGTTGGTCAGCGTCCTTGTCACGAAATGCAACGTGGACTTTCTTTTTTGCTGCGTTTGCTTCTGCATCGTCAGCAGTCTGGGCGTGACCCATCAGTGGCGATGAAGCAAGCAGCGCAAAGAGAAATATGTTTCTGTTTATATTTTTCATAAATTATGAATTCTTAATTATGAATTGTGAATAAGGATTACCATCCAGGATTCTGAGGGAAGCCTTCATAGAGGTATGTATCCTTGTCAGGAAGTGGGAGCCAGTAGTGTCTTGCATCAAAATGACGGGTGATGATCTCCTGACTGTGGAAGTTACCAACCTTTGCGTTCTTCGGATCGTTTGTAGCAAACCATGAATCGTCTTGCAAACGCTCAAACTCATGAGAGTATTTTGTAGTGTAAGGTGGCTCGGTAAGGAGAAGCCAGCGCTGGAGGTCGTTCCAACGGAAGCCCTCGAAGGCGAGCTCTACCGCACGCTCACGGCGTACTTCGTCGATGAACATGTTTCTGTCGTTTTTGAATTTTGGTGCGACACCTTCCATTGGGTAATCGTCAGAACTTACACGCTTGCGAAGGACGTTGATGGCATCGATGGCTGATAACGATGGACAGTATGATGGCTTCTCGCCAAGTTCGGTCTTAGTTGTGGCCATGCCGGCACGAGCCTCGGCATACATGAGATATACATCAGCGAGACGCATGAGAGGAATGTAGCACTCCATAGCGCCATCCCAGTCATACCACTTGTCAAATTCGTTACACTGGTGAGGAGCAAGCTTCTGGATGAAATATCCAGTGCTACTTGCATTGTCAACAGAACGAAGAGCACCGCCGGTATAGAGAGGGGTGTAGAGAAGCTTCTTCTGTTCTGTGGTCATAGCATCTGTATCCAGGACATAACGGAAACCGTCAAATATGATGTCGTGATAGAAGCGTGGGTCACGATTCTGGAATGGATACTCTGGATCCCATCCTGAGTCAGGGTTGAGCTGGAGCTTGCCATCTACGACAAGGTATATAGGCTCACCATTTGCCATTCCATACTGGTCAACGAGGTTGGCTGTAGGCTGGTGGATAATGTTCTCTGTACCTACAAGGCTACCTACCTTAGGACCGAATGACTCGTTGAATCTCCAGCGAGCTACGTTGACGCCTGGATAAACACCACGGAAGATGGCCTCTGTAGATCCTGGCATCTTCCAGTTCTGCTTGTATGTATAGAAGATGTCTGAATAGCAGGTCTCATAATTCTCGTCACGCTCGTGATCATACATATTAGAATATTTGAAATCTACTAGTCTATAAGGAACAGACTTATCATCATTTTCTATGAAGTTGAGAGCCTTACCCAGAGCTTCTGCTGCCAGTTTGCAATACTTAACATCGTAATCGTATGTCTTGCCATTGGCACTTGCACCTAGGAGTATTGCTGCGCCACCGTTCTTGGTCTTCTCAAACTCCTTCATGAGTGGAGAACCTGCGTAGAGATAGCACTTGCCAAGATAGCAAAGAGCCATGAACTTGTTTACGCGCAGATCATTCTTACTGGATGTCTGCATACCTACGAGGGTCTCATCCCAATTCATAGGGAGGAGGTTGTATGCCTGCTCAAAGTCCGCTGCGCAACGGTCTGCGCACTCCTGGAACGAGAGACGCTTGAGCTCCGGTATCTTTGCCTCGAAAGCTACATCAACGTAAGGCAGACCACCGAAGAACTTGATGAGTTCGAAGTGCCACCATGCGCGGAAGAAGTACATCTGGCCAAGAAGGAAGGCCTTTTCCTCGTCGGTTCCAACAAGTGAATTGATGTTCTCGATACCCATGTTACACTTGCGGATGCAATACCATGCATTCGACCATAGCTTCTGGCGGTCGCCATTGATATAGGTCTGGGTGTTGGTCCAGATATCACGATAATCTCCGAGGTCTACATGATGGGTAAAGTGTCCCCAGCCTTCAGGGTTGTGAACGGCATCATCACCGAAGTTCCATGAAGAGGAATAGTTGGAATTGATGATGTTTGGAATCTTATCATAGATTTCCTCTATATATCCCTGGAAGTTGCGGTAGTTCTTGAATGCCTCGTCTTCTGCAATGATAGACTCAGGATCCTTGTCGAGCCAATCAGTACATGAAGTGATGGAAACACCACCTGCCAACATGAGCAGCGAACCACACAAAACTGATTTGAATTTATTATATTTCATCTTTTTGTCAATTAAATGTTAAGCTTAATTCCGAAGTTGTAACGTCGAACTGTAGGATAAGCACCACCGCCACCGCTGAAGCCGTAGTTACTCTCACGGTCATCAGGCATCTTTGTAATAAGGAAGAGGTTGTTACCATTGAGATAAAGCTTAAGGCTCTGGAAACCGATCTTCTTGATCCAGCCCTTGGTCCATGTGTATGCCACCTCAACGTTCTTGAGGCGGAAGTATGAACCGTCGTAGAGATACTGCGTACCGTCATTGTATGCTACGCTTGTGGTGAAACGTGGGATTACAACTTCACCGCTTGCGTCAGCAGGATTCCACCATGTGCCGTTGTCATATACTGTCAGGGCCTTGCTGCCGAATGAAGTGATACCTACATCACGTGTGACACCTGTTACTCCGTAGAGCTGAGCGAAACAGCTGAAACCCTTCCATTCCCAACCGATGGTAGCATTGTAGGTGTGCTCTGGTGTACCTGTATATCCGATTGGTGCCTGGTCGTTTGTCCTATCAACCTTACCGTCCCCATTGAAGTCAACGATATAGTGGTCACCGATGAGTACAGCTCCGTCATTGGCATCACGCTCAGGAGTACTGTAGAGCTGGTCGTAGTTCTCGATGAAACCGTTGTCAATGAAAGATACATACTGTCCATGAGAATATCCCTGTGCCTTACGATAGCTTGGAATCAGCTTTGGGTCATCCTTTAACTTGATGGTATTCTTTGCGTATGTGTAGTTGGTGTTTGCCCAGAAGCGCATACCGTTTTTCAATACCTTGTTGAAGCGAAGCTCAACCTCGAAACCAGAGTTCTTGATCTGACCCTTGTTGATATCAGGGGTCATAGCAGCACCATAGTATGATGGTACTGAACGGTCGCCTCCTGAAATGAAGATGTCTCTACGATCATCGCGGAACCAGTCGAAGCTACCTGCAAACATACCTTTTGCAAAGGCATAGTCAAAACCGAGGTTGTACTTTCTAACCGTTGCCCATTTAAGGTCTGGGTTAGCTACTGTTGACTCCTTGTAACCTGTAAATGGACTGTTGGTATTGTCAATACCCATCACGAAAGGTCCTACTGTTGACCAAATGGTCATGTATGCGTAACCTGAACCTGCGCTGTCATCACCGATCTCACCGAGCGAACCACGGATCTTGAACATATCGATGATGCCTTTGTCAACGAGCGGCTTCATGAATTTCTCCTCAGAGAGCATCCAGCCTGCACCGCCTGACCAGAAGAATGCGAAGCGATTGTCAGGAGAGAACTTCTGTGAACCGTTGTATGCTCCATTGACATCAATGAAATACTTGTTCTTGAGACCGTAGGTGGTACGGAATACCCAGTCCTCACGGCGATTCTCCAATGAAGTGTTGTTGGCACTGATACGACGTTTCCAGTTACCCATGAGGGTAATGTCATGTACGCCGAACTGTCGTGCCCAAAAGAGCTGGAGTGACATCTCGGTAGCTCTGAATGTGTAGTTGATATTACCAGCATTTGTTGTCCAGTCGCGGTTTTCATAGAAATCGAAACCGGTATTTGTATCGATGATGTTATCCGAAGGACGATTTATAGTACCGTCCTCTGGAATGATGAACATACGCTTGACGATATGTCCCTCAGCGGAAATACCACGTGCACCTTCATTGAACTGGTTGTCCCATGATATGGTACCGCGGGCGAGAAGTCCCTTGGTGATGAAATCAAGTTTCTGCTCAAGGGCGAAGTCTGTAAAGATATTTGTGATGGTCTTGTTTTCAAAACCTGCTGTTGCAATGCTTTGAACAGAGTTGGCAATGTTTGAGATCTTATCATAGTAACCCCATGAACCATCAGAGTACTGAACCATCATCACGTTTGGAGGAGTGCCGTATGCACCTGCCCAGTTCTGCTGCTGGAACCACTCTCCGTTATTACCATAATAATAACGTGGGGACTTCTGCTGAGCATTGGAACCTGCAAGGCTGACCTTGAACTCTGTTGTTTTAGTGATCTGGAAGTCGAGGTTGGAACGTACATTCAGACGATTGTATGCGTAACCGCCTTCATAGCCCTGACGGTTGTCCCATATCTTTGTCATATCACCTTCGTTCTGTATATCGAATGCTACGAAATACTTTACGAATTTTGTACCGCCTGATATATTAAGGTTCGCGTTATATGACAAGGCAGTGCTCTTGAACATCTCGTCCTGCCAGTCAACGTTAGGATAACGCTCTGCCTGGCTATAGTCACCGAGATATGTACCGCCTGAGGTGTAATTTGGCTTAACCGTTCTGTCCTGGTTGCGGAAATTATTAATAAAGGTTATAGGGCGATAGTATGCCCAAGACTCTGCTCCACCGAGAGCCAACTCATTTTCGAGTGCCTGGTTACGGAACATGTAACCATCGTATGAGTCGTATTTGCGTGGGAGCTTAGATACAGCCTTGAGTGTAGCATTGAAACCTACATCAATACGTGCCTTACCCTCAACACCACGCTTTGTGGTAATAAGGATAACGCCGTTAGCACCCTCGACACCGTAAACGGCGGTAGCAGATGCGTCCTTGAGTACAGAAACGGATGCTACTGAGGTGATGTCAACGGATTTGATTTCTCGTTTTACGCCATCGACGAGGATCAGTGGCTGTGCATCCACGTTCCATGCTGCTGCACCGCGGATGTAGATACGTGGATCCTCTTCACCTGGCTGACCGGTGGAAGCAATAGTCGCTACACCAGGAAGGTTACCAGTGAGTGCTGCGCCGACACTACCGATACCTGCTGCACGCTGGAGTACCTCGCCGGTAGTCTGTGTGATAGCTCCGACAACGGATGCTTTCTTCTGCTGGCCGTAACCTACTACAACCAGTTCGTCAAGCTGTGCGTCGTCATCTTCCAAGGTTATCTTGACAGCCTTGTCTGCAGAGACCTTCATTTCCTTCTCCTTCATGCCGACGTAAGATACAACGATTGTACCCTTGCCACCAGGAAGGCTGATAGAGAAATTACCTTCGATGTCGGTTATTGTTGCATTGCTTCTGTTGTCTTTCTGGACAACTGTTGCACCAATAATCTCATCGCCGTTACTGTCAATGACGTAACCCTTGACCAGTTCCTGGGCAAATGCTGGGATTGCAGATAACATCATCAGCAAAGCCAGAACCGATGTCTTTGAGGATAGCCTACACATAGAAAAGCATATCCTCTCTTTCAGTTTTTTTGTCATTTCTTTAGGTTAATATTTAGTTGATTTGATTTCTGTATTTTGGGATGTTTAGTTACATTGTCCGACTCCCTTTTTGCATGAAAGTGCTTTGGGGAAATGGTTGAGGTTGTGCGGCATGTTTTCCCGCTTTTTTGTCTTTTTTATGCAAATTTATACATTTATTCTGATATGAGCAAATGAATTTAAATATAATTTATAATTATGTAACAGTTCAAAAGAGTTTTGAAACGTATATTTTTAAAACTTTTTGAAATGTACCATGAAATTTATGTTACATGAGAGAAACTATGCCCCTCCCAACCTCCCCTTGAGTGGAGGGGTTTTAGGTATGTTTATTTCTACTTAAGGTTATGCGAGGAAGAATGTGTGGCAACTTTTATTGCATAAAATAGGGTATGATGAAGCAGAAAGTAAAAAAAAGTACAGGGATAATATGGGATTGTCAGAAATTATTTGTAACTTTGCCAAACAACAAAACAACTAAACCACAAAAATATGAAAAAACTACTAACATTCATCATTGCCTGTGGATTGTCCGCAGCTGCCTTCGCTCAACAAGAGTGGACGAAGGCACGACAGGAGATACATGACAATATACTCCTTTCGGCATCTAACTATGTAGCGTATATCGCACCAACAAAGGTACTCACTGCGGCTCCTAAGGGGTACGAACCTTTTTATCTGACACACTATGGACGCCATGGCAGCCGTTGGCTCATTGGCAAGGGTGAATATAGGGACGTCGTGGATGTTCTAACCCGTGCTGATGAGAATGGCAAACTGACTCCAAAGGGAAAAGACCTCCTTGAGAAGGTGAAGCATTTCTGTGAGGAGACAAGCGCTAATGACCGTCTCGGCGAACTGACTGGGGTGGGAGAGAAGCAGCATCATGGCATCGGCAGACGTATGACAGAGCATTTCCCTGAGATATTCGGTGCAGAGAACTGTCAGGTAGATGCCCGCAGTACGGTAGTTATACGTTGCATACTCTCCATGGAGGCAGAGTGTGAGGAATTGTGCCGTTTCAATAAGAACCTTCGCATGCACAATGATGTGAGCAATATATACCAGCGTTATCTGAACAAAGAACCATGGGATCAGCGTATCAAGGATGCCAACAATGAGAAGTGGCGCAAGGCAAATATTGACGTGCGTAAGGAATATACTCATCCTGAGCGCTTCTGGGCTTATATCATGAATGATCCTGAGTATCGTGATGAGAAACTCAAAAGCCGTGGGGATGTGATGCGTCGCGTGTTCGACATCTGTGCTAATATGCAGAGCCATGATGAAGGTGTGTCGCTTTGGGATTATTTCACTGAGGACGAGTGTTATGATCAGTGGCGCATACGCAACGTGGAGTGGTATGTGAACTACAGCAGTGGTCTCTCGCCATATACTCAGCGTAACCTTCTTGAGAATTTCCTCACTACTGCTGATACCTGTCTGTGGGAGTCTAAGACTGCGATGAAGGTTGAGGAGATTGATAAGGCGAAACTAAATAAGACATTCCATGGCGCTACACTGCGTTTTGGTCATGAGGTGGTGGTGATGCCTATGGCTGCTCTCCTAGAGTTGGGGGATTGCTATCCAGAGTGGCCTCTCGATGACCTTCGCAACCTTGACCGCAAGTGGGCGAACTTCCGTATCTTCCCTATGGGAAGTAACATTCAGCTGGTGTTCTATCGCCCTGTAAACGGTAAGGATGGTGATATCCTTGTTAAGGCGTTGCTCAATGAGCAGGAGGTGACAATGCCAGGAAAGCCTGCAATAAAGAATACTTGCTATTATAGTTGGAAGGAATTGCGCAAGTATTATCAGAGTAAGATAGATAAATACGACAACATGGCGGAGTGATTACCATACTAAAATGCCATCACACAAAATTTAAAAACTAAAAGACAAAAGGTCTCTCATGGTATGCTACCATGAGAGACCTTTTGATTATGTGTTATTCCGCGGAATGTTTATCGGATAGGGATAAGCGCTTTACGGTCAATCTTGAATGAGGCGGTGTTGATGCCCTGTGCCTCGATGTTTACCTTGATAGAGTCAGAGCCAGGGATGTTCATATCAGAGACTGTGAATGAGTGGAGGAAGTTTGTAGTGCCTCCAGGTGTTACGTTCTTTGAAGAGTGACGGTTGTATAGTAGTGTGAATGTCACCTCGTTCTGCTTGATGTTTTCGTCCTTGACCAGTATGTTAACGCTTGGTGCTATGCCTTTGCCGTTGGCAACGGTGTAGTTAGCGACGATGTATGTGCTCAGGTAACCATTGACTACCCATGCTTGCTGTAGGCTGGTGATGTCAAAGATTGAGTCTGCAGCGAGGATATTTGCCTCGTTGGCTGCCTCATTGTTATAGATCTTGTTGATAGAGATAGCGGCAGCACTCTGTAGTTCAGCCTTGTTTATGGTGCCCACTTTGTTGGCGTCAAATGTGAGGTTATCCTCATTGTATGTAATCCATGCCTGGATGCGCTTGATGTCGCCGAATCCTTTACTGTCTGTAGTCTTTGATACGCTTTCAGGTGTGAGTTTTACGATAGTACCGTTGTCACCTACGAGAGTGTATGAAGGGTATGTGCCAGTGACGGTGAAAGACCCGTTCATGCTGTAGGTAGCAGAACTATTGGTGTCTCCGATACACGATGTGATGCCTATGAGGCAGAAACAGAGCAGCATAGTGCTCAGAAATGAAAAATACTTCTTCATCTGTAGTGTAAATCTTTTTGGTTATGTTTAAATATATCTATAATATAATGCATAAGCCCTGGATTTATTGTGTTATGGCACCTGAAAAGTAAAAAATAAAGAATTAAGAACTATGCACTATGAACTAACAAAATCGCTCCCATTCCTATCCTCGCTTGTTTGGAGGAATGGAATGGGAGCGAAAGTGTCAATATGCGTAGTCACTATGAACTATGCACTATGAACTATGCACTAATTAAAGCACCTTCTTGTAGAGTTCAACGATCTCTGCCTCTGTAACGTCGCGTGGGTTACCTGGTGTGCATACGTCAGCGATAGCCTGAGCAGCGAGAGCAGGGATGTTCTCTTCCTTGATGCCGAGCTCAGTAAGAGTCTGAGGAATACCTACGCGGATAGAGAGAGCCTTGACAGCATCAACAGCTGCCTGTGCAGCCTGCTCAGCAGTCATACCTGTAGTGTCAACACCCATAGTCTTAGCGATTACGCCAAACTTCTCGATGCACTTAGGCATATTGAACTCCATGATTGTAGGGAGGAGGAGAGCGTTAGCTACACCGTGAGGAATGTCGTGGAGAGAACCCATAGGATGAGCCATACCGTGAACGAGGCCGAGACCTACGTTAGAGAATGCCTGTGCAGCGATGTACTGTGCCAGAGCCATACCCTCGCGGCCAACAGGATTTGTTGGCTCATCAACAGCGATAGGGAGGTTCTCTGCAATCATCTTGATAGCCTGGAGCTCGTACATGTCAGACATTACCCATGCGCCCTTAGTGATGTAACCCTCGATAGCGTGTGTGAGAGCGTCCATACCTGTAGCAGCTGTGAGACCCTTAGGAAGGGAGTACATGAGTTCTGGGTCAACGATAGCGCAGCAAGGGATATCGTTAGGGTCAACGCATACCATCTTAGCCTGACGCTTCTCGTCAATGATGACGTAGTTGATAGTTACCTCAGCACCAGTACCTGCTGTAGTAGGGAGGGCGATGATAGGTACGCACTTGTTCTTGGTAGGAGCGCAACCTTCGAGGCTTACGATGTCTGCGAACTCAGGGTTGGTGATAACAACGCCGATACCCTTTGCTGTGTCCATAGACGAACCACCGCCGATGGCAATGATACAGTCTGCCTGAGCAGCCTTGAATGCCTCGATACCCTGCTGTACGTTTGTTACTGTTGGGTTTGGCTTAATCTCGCTATAGATCTCGTATGCAAAGCCAGCCTTGTCAAGTACGTCTGTTACCTTAGCGGTAGTACCGCAGTTGATGAGTCCCTTGTCAGAACAAACAAGTGCCTTCTTGAGTCCCTTACTGTTGAGTACTTCTGGCAGCACTTCGCGGCAGCCAGCACCGAAATAAGACATTTCGTTAAGAATAAATCTCTGTGCCATAGTTTTAAATTATGAATTATATGTTATAAATTATGAATTGTAAGTTCTGAATTTTGATTTCTTAATTCTTAATTTGAAATTCACCGAATGATCCACTTGTCCTTGCCAAACTTCAGTTCCTGGAGGAACATGCGAGCCTCTCCGTTGCGTGCCTTGTCATAGGCATGCGAGAGGAAGTGCCATTTGCCATCAAACTGATAAGCGGAATTGTGGCCGATGCCGAAGAAATCCTTGTCTGGTCCATAGAGCAATGTGCCACCACCCTTGGCCATGTCGCGTCCTTCCTTGTCGAGGTAAGGACCCTGCACATTGCGACTGCGGCCATATACTGTCTTGTAGGTAGAAGCCTCACCACGGCAGCAGTAGTCGTGAGATACGAACAGGTAATAGTATCCGTCGCGATAGATGATGAATGGAGCCTCGATAGCGTTTTCGCCAGCCTCGATGGTGTCATTGCCCTCTATGGTGAATTTAGAGACATCGTCTATCTCTGCGAGGGTAAGTTTTCTGCCTACGCGGCGAGCAATGGTGACAGGCTTTGTGACTGGAGTCTTCAGGTCCTTGCCCAGTTTTATGAGCTGTATGCCATCCCAGAACGAGCCATATACCAGCCATCCGGTGCCTTTCTTGTCGAATATGAGGTTAGGGTCGATGGCATTCCAGTTGTCCTGATGCTTGTGTGATGCTATCACCATGCCCTGGTCTTCCCACTTGAAGTCAGGAGACTTAGGGTCAAGAGTTTTGTTGGTGGCAAGACCGATAGCGCTTCCGTTCTTTCCGAATGTAGAACAAGAGTAATACAGATACCAGCGGTCTCCGTGCTTGGTGATGTCCGGTGCCCACATGTGTCCGCGGAATCCGCGTACAGTGTCGCTGGTCCATGCAGGTATGGCGTTGAATGCGAATACAGACTTCTCTGGCTGCCATGTCTTCATGTCAGGCGATGACATTACGCCTACACCCATGCCAGTGCTGAATACGTAGTAGCGACCATCTTCGCCCTTTGCCATCACAGGGTCATGGACACCCGGACAACGAGTATTGAACATAAAGCGTCTATTTGGTTCCCAGCGGCTTGCGGTGTTGAACACCTCGCGCATGGAGATGCGCTTGGCCTCGTCTGGTGACAGTTGGCTTGCCCAGTCCACACGGCCGGCTACATTGCTTCCCTCGCCCTTGTTGTTATACTCCATGTAGCGGATCTTATCATGATCTTTCTTCCAGTCCTGCCATCCTTCAGCACAGATGTGCTTGCCCAGTTCGCAGTTCATGAAGAGCGTGTAAGCATACTGTCTCCATGGACGTCCCAGATAACACTTGGTGACGCCTTCTGCAGCAGTGAGTCGGCAGTTGTTGAATATGTATCCGTACTTCTGATGTCTAGGTGTAGAGGCAGCGGTGACATACGAGTTAGCCTTACTGAAGATATCACAGTTCTCAAACCATGCTATGGAAGGTCCGAAGATGAAGTCGGTGGTACCCTCGATATAGCAGCCGTTGAAATACAGTCGGGTGTTCTCCACACCGGTATATACAGTGTCCTGGTTTCCGAGGAAGCGGCAGTTGATGAATGACAGGCGGTCGCCTTCGGTGTGCAATGCCACTGCCTGTCCCAGTTTAGGGGCATTGTTCTCGATGGTGATGTTCTGGAATGTGATGTCATTGCCCTCTACCTTGACCGTGTAGCTGCCGAATGTGCCTAGTTTGTGGTCATTAGGCAGGTAGTCGCGTGTGATGTTGGCATGGTCATCAAAGGTGATGACGGTCTTGTCCCTGTCTTCACCGCATATCTCTATATTGGTGAGATACGAAGGGATTACGATCTTCTCCTTGTAGATACCTTTCTTTACGAATATCACCTTGTGGTAGTCTGTGAAGGCACGGCATACATCGACAGCTTCTGCCACGTTGCGGAAATGTCCGCTACCGTCCTGAGCCACGAAAATGGTGTCGGGATTATCCCACTGTTTTTGGTTCTGTGCGCCTGCTGAGGCTGTGAGTGTGCTCACCGCCATCAGTACGAGTGCTGTTAATTTTTTTATGTTCATCAGTTATGTAGTGGTTGTTTGGTTGTCTGGTTGTTTGGTCGTCTGGTTGTTTGGTCGTTTGGTTGTTTTGACCAACCGCCTAAATCCTATGTACGCTCTGCATACCATTGACAGTGGTCAGACGCTTCATTATCTCATCTAGTACAGCATTGTCCTTCACGCTGAGCTGTATCTCTGACATGAATATTCCATCCTCTGTTGTCATGGTCAACTTGTGTATGTTGATGCCGAAGGAGTCAGAAATCACGAGGGTTACATCCTTCAGCATGCCCTTGCGGTCAATGCCCTTCATGGTTATGCCAGCCATGAATGACATCTCGCCACTCATATCCCATTTGGCGGCAAGTATCTTACTGCCGAATGAAGACTGCAGACGTGCTGCCACGTCGCATGTGCGCGAGTGTATCTCTACCTTGTTGGCATTGTTTATATATGCTATGATAGGATCTCCAGGGATAGGACGGCAACAGTCATCAGGGAATACATACTGATTGATGTTCTCCTCGTTGAGAATGATGGTCTGGTTCTTATCGAACTCCTTGCCTACGATGAGATAGTTAGCCTTTTCATCATCCTTCTTGTTCTTTTTGCCCATGAATGGCAGGTATTTGCGCCATCCCTTGCGAGCCGCTTTCTCTCTGCTCTTGCGATTGTATATGATATCAAGGTCTTTCTCGTCAAGTGCGAAGTCCCCGTTGGCAATGGCTACGAGCAGTCGTTCGTGATGCTTAAACTGGTGTGCCTCTGTCAGACGGTCAAGAATAGATGTCGTCAGTGACAGTCCGTTCTTCTCCAGCCATTCCTGTAGCATCGTCTCACCGTTGCGTGCTGCCTCACGGTTCTGCTTTCTCAGAAGTGTCTGTATCTTATTGCGAGCCTTGGCAGTAGTCACATAGTTGATCCATTCCGGTTGTACGTGCTGCGAGTTGGATGTAATGATCTCCACCTGGTCGCCGCCCTTGAGCTTATGCGACAGCGGCACCAGCTTGTGGTTCACCTTGGCGCCGATGCAGTGTGTGCCGAGGAAGGTATGTATCTGGAAAGCGAAATCCAGCGCCGTACAGTTGGCAGGCATGGTGATGATATCACCCTTTGGTGAGAATACGAATATCTCCGAAGCGAAGAGATTGAGTTTGATGGCATCGAGGAAATCCATTGCGTCTGGCTGTGGGTCATCAAGTATCTCCTTAATGGTCATGAGCCAACCGTTTAGTTCGTCCTCTGCCACCTTCTCGGTATTCATAGGATCCTCATCCGTCTTGTATTTCCAGTGTGCTGCAAATCCCTGCTCAGCAATCTCGTCCATGTGGTCAGAGCGTATCTGCACCTCTATCCAGCAGCCTTCCTTACTCATGAGCGTCACGTGCAATGCCTGATAGCCATTGGCCTTAGGATGTGACAGCCAGTCGCGCAAACGGTCAGGGTGTGACTGATATAGTTTGCACAGAGCTACATAAATGCTGAAACATTCGTTTACCTCTTCTTCGCGGTTCTTTGGTGTGAAGACTATGCGTACGGCGAGGATGTCATATATCTCATCAAACGAGACATGCTTTTTCTGCATCTTGTTCCAGATGGAGAATGGACTCTTCATGCGCGCCTTGATGGAGTAGTTTACTCCCATCTTGTCCAGTGCCTCGCGTATTGGTGTGGTAAAGTTTGCGAATAGAGTCTCGCGCTGTTCTCTAGTGTGTGAGAGATTCTTCTCTATGTTGGAATACTCCTCTGGGTGTTCGTATTTGAAGGACAGGTCTTCCAGTTCCGTCTTGATTGTGTTCAGACCAAGTCGGTTAGCGAGAGGAGCATAGATATACAGCGTCTCGCCTGCAATCTTGTATTGCTTATTCTCTGGTTGCTCGTCCAAGTGACGCATATTGTCCAGTCTGTCGCATATTTTGATAAGGATAACCCTTATGTCCTCACTCATTGTGAGGAGGAGTTTCTTGAAATTCTCAGCCTGTGCCGATGCCTTGTCACCAAAGATACCACCGGCAATTTTTGTGAGACCGTCAACTATCTGTGCTATCTTAGGACCGAATATATTGTTTATGTCCTCAACCGTATAGTCACTTTCTTCCAAGACATCATGTAGGAGAGCTGCGCATATTGATGTGCTTCCCAGTCCCATTTCTCCTGCTACAATGGTTGCTACGGCTATAGGGTGCATCATGTATGGTTCACCATTTGGCCGGTCAACGCCTTCATGAGCTCTTTTTGCAAAGTTGTATGCTTTCTGTATTACGTCCACCTTCTTACGATGGTTTGACTGCATATAAACGTCAATAAGGTGTGCGTAAGCTTCCTCGATCATTTTCTGTTTGTCCATAGTAAAAGTTCGGTTGGTAGGTAATTTGCTTGCTGGTATTTGTATGATTAACCTGATGTGTTTATTTTATTCAGGTTAGTACTGTCTCCCTGGCTTCCCCCTCCACTCTGTGTATGAGTGAAGGGGGAGACTCCATAAGGGATCAAATAATTGTCTGGTTAGATTTTGTTTGTAGTTAGCGGCGACGTTTGCGTGCTTTCTTCTTAGGAGCAGCCTTTTTGACAGCTGGTCGCTTTTTTCTCACGCTGGTCGCTTTTTTCTTTTTCTTCTTCACTACGCGTTTGCCTGCCTTGGAGCGTCTGCTGTTGTTGGCCTTGCGTCGTGAGTATGTGCTTGTCACCTTTCTTATGACAGGTGCAGCGTCATTTACTGCTACCACGTCACGTTTCATCAGTTCGTCAACGTTGTAGTTGAATATAGAGTCCTCCATCGCTATGTATTTGGAGATATACTCCTGTGGCAGACGCAAGTCTGTAGGTTCAGTGTAACCTGTCACCACGTCCCTGCGATACTGTGGATTGAGAGCACGGAGTTCCTTGATGTCAATGCCGAGTACCTGTGACACCTGTTCCAGGTGAAGGTTGCGGTAGAGCATTATGGTGTCGGACTGTACTGGGAGCGTAGTGATCATCGGACAGATATTATGCTCGCAGTAGTAGTTCATGATATAGTTGGCAGCTATGAACGCTGGTACATATCCTCGCGTCTCCATAGGGAGGTAAGGATATATCTCCCAATAGTCCCTCTTGCCGCCAGAGCGCTGTATGGCCTTGTTTATGTTGCCTGGTCCTGCGTTGTAGGCGGCGATTACGAGGTTCCAGTCACCGAATATGTTATACAGGTCGCTGAGGTAGTGAGCAGCAGCATACGAAGCCTTGACAGGATCCCTGCGCTCGTCAATCATGGAGTTAACGCGCAATCCGTATCGTTTACCCGTGGCTATCATAAACTGCCACAGACCAGTGGCGCCTACGCGGCTCACAGCATTTGGATTGAGTGCAGACTCAATGACAGGGAGGTATTTCAGTTCGAGTGGAATGCCATATACCTCCAGTGCCTGTTCGAAGATAGGCATGTAGAAGTTTGATGCTCCAAGCATGTAGCTCACCGAGCGACGCAGACGGCCCGAATAGCGGTCAATGAATTTCTGCACCACCTCGTTCCAAGGCATCTCCATGGCGGTAGGCATGCGTTTCAGGCGATCCAGATATACACTGTCCTCAAAGACAGGGTTCACATCGCTCATGGTGCAGTTGGTGTCAGTAGCGAGATACTGCTGTGCGTAGTATTCCTGCAGCAGG
This sequence comes from Prevotella sp., assembly GCA_045617365.1. Lineage (GTDB taxonomy): Bacteria > Bacteroidota > Bacteroidia > Bacteroidales > Bacteroidaceae > Prevotella. The sequence goes on from JAZLIN010000021.1 coordinate 27,613, forward strand.
GTGTCAGTCTCATATATCAGACCTTCTGGCACCTCGATAATCTCCTCGTGTCCGTCCTTGGCCTTTACTACGATCTCCTCTTCCTCGTTGAGTCCTACTGGGTCCTCATCCTCATCTTCCTCTTCCTCCTCATCGTCTTCTCCTTCCTCATCTTCTTCATCATCATCTTCTGTGCCGTCCTCTTCGTCTTCCTCCTCATCATCTTCGTTCTGGATGAAAGAGAGTAGGGCGTTAGGCGACGCATTGATGTAAGAGGTTACAAAAGGCGATGCTCCGAAGAGTATGGCAAGTGCGATAATCCAATATTTAATGTTGTGTATATATCTTTTATTCATTATTTGAGAGTTTGCTGTGTTAGAATTTCAGTGCTCCCTGCAGTCCTATGGCAGAGTTGCTTTCCGTAGTCGTCTTACCGTTAAACACTGCCGGTGATACGGTGAGGCTGAGGTCGTCGGATATGTCAAACGATGACAGTGATGCGTCAACGTATGCATCCACTATGGACAGAGCATAGACCCCGAGCATGCAGAAGAAACTGAGGTCTCTCCATCTGCGGTATCTGTCCTTTCTTGTCTTGAATACCCTCTTGTAGTATGCTTCGTTTTCTGCTGTCACCTTGTTGTTGAAGTGCAGAAACATGTTGTAGCTCTGTGTCGTCGGGTCATCATCCATGATGTCGAGATAAGCCTGAGAGTAGTCATTGTACATCTGGTTGTTCCATCGCATGGCGTATGCACATCCGAGGAATCCCCCATATACGATAGGGAGTTTCCAGAATTTCCTGTTGTATATCTGTCCTGCTCCGGGTAGCACGATGGCGAGCCACATTGCCCTTTTGGCATCAGGCTTCCATGTAGCCCAATCGCGTTTCTGCTTCACCAGGCGTATAGCTTTCTTTTCAACAGAGGCTAGAGCGGCAGAATCAGCGTTTGACAGAATCTTTGCGCTTTCTACTGCTATGGGCTGGTCGAGCGAGTCCACCACCTCCTGTGCCATCACCGTCAAGGGTGCCACCATCAGTAGCATGGTCCAAAGCAGTCTGTATAATTTCTTATTCACTTTCACCTTAAATAAATAATATGCGTGTGCATGCGCGCGAGAGTCTTAGGCGAATCATTTCCCGTTGGCGTGTCAGCCTACTGTTGCTGTCCGTCGAGTATGGCGATTATCTTCTGTAGTTCCTCATCAGAAGCGAATGCTATGGTAATCTTACCCTTTCCGGCATCGTTGCGCGCCATTTGTACCTTGGTGCCCATGCGCTCGGATATACGGCTGCGAATCATTTCGTATTCCTCAGGGAGGGACTTGCCCTTGATTACCTTTTTGCCTACGTTCACATCTATGCCGAGGGTGAGATCCCTTACCATGTCCTCTACTTTGCGTACGGAGTATCCGTGCTTCAGTATCTCCTTGAATACCTTTATCTGGAGTGATGGAGAGTCCAGCGACAGCAGGGCACGTGCATGTCCCATGTCTATCTCCTTCTTCTGCAGAGATAACTGTATCTGTGCAGGCAGACGAAGCAGGCGTAGATAATTGGCTATTGCAGCGCGACTTTTGCCTACGCGCTCCGATACCTTCTCCTGTGTCATACCGTCATTGTCCAGCAGATGCTGGTATGCCAGTGCTATTTCTATTGCGTTGAGATCCTCGCGTTGTATGTTCTCCACGAGGGCGAGTTCCATGATGGTCTCATCGCTGATGGTGCGTATATATGCAGGTATTGATGTGAGTCCGGCCAGTTGTGAAGCCCTCCATCGTCTCTCTCCGGCAATGATCTGAAACTGATTCTCGGACACCTGTCTCAGCGTGATAGGCTGTATGATACCCAGTTCGCGTATGCTGGTAGCCAATTCCTGCAAGGCCTCTTCATCAAATTCTCTTCTTGGCTGGTTAGGGTTAGCCTCTATCTGGTCCAGCGGTATCTCGTTGATGGTAGAGGAACCCTGTGGGCGTACCTCCTCAGTAGAGATGAGTGCGTCGAGTCCTCTTCCTAAAGCCGGATATTTCTTGTGTATTGCCATTGTCTTTTTTTAGTTTATTCAAGTTTCGCAAGCTTCACTTGTTTAGAAGTTCTCTGCTTGCAGAGCGTCGCAAGCGCCGAGCGAAGAAGTTAAAGAAGTTAAGACATTAGTTTTTTACGCTGTATTAAGTATTGTCTTTAACTTCTCAGCGACGAAGGAGCGATAACTTCTTAACTCCTTAACTCCTTAAGTTTCAAGAGTTCGAAGAACTTGCGAAACTTGAATTAGTTTACTTTTCTCTATCTACAATCTCCTTGGCGAGTGCCAGATGATTCTTCGTGCCTGCCGCATCTGCGTCATAGAGTATCACTGGGAGACCGTGCGAAGGGCTCTCTGAGAGCTTTACGTTACGCTGTATCACGGTTTTGAACACCAGTTCCTGGAAGTGTCTTTTCACCTCGTCATATATCTGGTTAGCCAGGCGCAGTCGGTTGTCGTACATGGTGAGGAGGAATCCCTCTATCTCCAGTGTAGGGTTCAGTTTGCTCTTGATGACCTTGATGGTATTGAGCAGTTTGCTGATGCCTTCAAGTGCGAAATACTCGCACTGTACAGGGATGATGACAGAGTTTGCAGCGGTAAGAGCGTTGACGGTGATGAGTCCCAATGATGGCGAGCAGTCAATTAGTATATAGTCATAGTCAGCCCTGATAGTCTCGAGCATGTTCTTCAGCACCTTTTCCCTGTTAGGTACGTTGAGCATCTCAATCTCAGCTCCCACGAGGTTGATGTGACTTGGTATTATGTCAAGTCCGTTGATGTCGGTAGTATATATAGCATCTCTTACATCAACGCTGTTGATGATGCATTCGTAGATGGAGCAGTCCACCTCCTGCAGGTCCACTCCCAGTCCGCTTGATGCATTTGCCTGTGGATCAGCATCTATGACGAGAACTGATTTCTCAAGTGTTGCCAACGAAGCAGCCAGATTGATTGTGGTGGTTGTCTTTCCTACACCACCTTTCTGGTTTGCCAAAGCTATAATCTTACCTAATTTCTTCTCCATGATGTTTGTGAATAATCATTTCATCGGGGCATAATATCCCCATAATACTTTGCAAAGGTACTAAAAATATCCGACATATCGTATGTTTTGCTGTAAGAATACACATTTTTTTAGTTTTTTATTGTCTATTTAAAATCTTTTTAGTATCTTTGTAAAAGTTTTCGTGCATATTATGCATCCAAATCATAACTGTTAACTGTTGATTGTCAACTGTTAACTGAGAAGGCCCTGTAGCTTAGTTGAATAGAGCGTCAGATTCCGGTTCTGAAGGTCATGGGTTTGAATCCCATCGGGGTCACTTGTCCAAGAGCGTATGCATCATTGGCCTTAAGTAGGAAATTTTAAGCGTTAAAAAACAAGGATAGTATGAAAAAAAATGGATTTTGGAGTGTTCTCATGATGCTCGTTGCGGTGTTGTTTGCCGCAACATTAGTCACCTCATGTGGTGATGACGATGACGATAATGGAGGTCCTGCTGCGGCAGGTGGTCAGAACCAACAAGGTGGTCAAAATCAGCAGGGGAGTCAGGAACAGCAAGGTCAGCAAAGTCAGACAGCGACGAACACGATTGTACTTGACGGAGTATCGCATGCCATAAAGGGCGTTTCGGTGTCGATTGAGGATAAAATCAGCCAGATAAAGTTGATAACTGATGATACCGAGATGGAGATAAAGTTTAGATCTTCATATATTCCCACGGGTAATACTGAAACATACCATATAGAATATGAGGGAATGGGAATATCTCGTTATGATGGTGGCCCTTATAATATGACAGTGGAAATATCTGATAACGGAAAGATATATACCGTGATCATTCCAGAATCTAAGATCAGCAGCGAAAATAAAGAGTCAAAGTTCTCTGTTAGCTATAAAGGAACTGCAGAAGTTAAAGATTATCGAGGTATGTAAGATTTATATAATGGGTAGTCAATCGTATTTGACTATCCATTTTTTTTGTGTGTAATGGAGAATTTTTCTTTGTTTTTGTTTGTAACCCTCATTGTGACTCACAGCATTTTTGGGGGCTCTGTTGCATATTATGTCTGATACTGTTCCCTTGTAAAGTGGCAAAATGTCTTTTTGCAAAGTTAAAGTGCCCCTTTAATACTGCAAAAGTGCCCCTTTGACACTGCAAAAGGGGCCCTTTAACACTGCAAAAGGGGCCCTTTAACATTTTCGCGAAAATCAAATTATACAAAATTGCCTTTTTTTATTCGCCCGTAGGTCTTGGTATTTGGTGAAGTCAGAAAAAAATAGTATCTTTGCACCAATGAAATTATACTTGCTGCCTATGACTATATTTGCATTGATATCCAAAGGACTTATTGTGATACCGTTTCTTGCACTGACTGCTGGCAAAGCTTGCGCTCAGGAGTCTGCCGACGTACCTTTCAATGGAGTTGTCTCCGACCTTATGGGGAATCCGCTGAAGGGAGCTGTGATATGGACTAAGGACGAGCGCCGCTACGCCAAGAGTGATAAGTTGGGTAAGTTTGGGCTGACGAACGTATTGGCCAGCGATACTATCCACGTGAAGTACAAGAAGGTGACGTATGATATCCCTGTAGAGGGACGAAGGAGTGCGCGTATTCGTCTTGCCAATGAGAATAGCCAAGTGGATGAGGACCAAGAACTCGTGGACATTGGCTATGGCTATGTGAAGAAGAGGGAGTGCACCATTTCGCGTGGGGGTATCAGTGGCGAGGAACTGGTAAAGACGGGAAAGACGTCTATCCTGGAAGCACTGCAGGGTAAGGTGGCTGGTCTCACCGTTACTGGTGGTAGGGTGCTTATTCGTGGTATTAGCAGTCTCAATGCTTCCAACGAACCGCTTTTCCTTGTGGATGACGTCGTAGTGGAAAGCCTTGACATGGTGAGCATCTATGACGTGGACTACGTGGAGGTGCTGAAGGATGCCAATATCTACGGCGTGCGTGGTGCCAATGGCGTCATCAAGGTCAAGACGAAGAGGTAAAAGTGGATGACGTTGGTGGTTTAATAATCATGTTTATTTGTGCAAATGGAAAATTATTTGTAACTTTGCAACGGATTGTGGGCTTATCTCTCCTGCACTAATGAGAATCTATGGGTACATATATAAATAAAGGTAACAGTGAGTTTCATGATATAGTGACTCACGAGTATGTTGACAAGACCGCATTGATACCTAAGATCAATGCGACGCTCAACTCTGAGAGCCGCTACAGTTGCGTGACCCGCTGCCGCCGCTTCGGCAAGTCGATGGCGGCAAAGATGCTGTGTGCCTATTACGATAAGTCGTGTCAGTCGCGCGAACTGTTTGCTGGTCTCGCTGCCGAGAAGGATGAGTCGTTTGAGACGTACCTGAACAAATATTCGGTGATATACCTTGACGTGACGTCGTTCACGGCGCGACCGGAATATGGCAACGATATAGTACGCAAGATCCAGTCAGAGATAAGCGCAGAGATAAGGGATGCATTCCCAGATGTGAAGTATAAAGAAGACAGTGATCTGATGGATACGCTGTCCGCCGTGCATAATACCACTGGTGAAAAATTCTTCTTCATCATCGATGAATGGGATGCCATCTGTCGCGAATACCCTTCACGTCAGAAGATGAAGGGCGACCCGGACACCGTGAAGCCCACCATACTTGATGAGTATGTCATGCTGCTGCGCCGCCTTTTCAAGACACAGGACTCTGACAGAGTCTTTGCCGGCGCATACCTCACCGGCATACTGCCGATAAAGAAATACAATACGGAGTCGGCGCTGAATAATTTCCGTGAGTATAGCATGATTAATCCTGGACGGATAGCCAAGCACCTTGGATTTACCCATGATGAAGTTGCAGTTCTCTGCAATAAGTATGACATGGATGTGCGCGAAATGGAAAGGTGGTATGACGGATACCGTATAGGCGGTGAGTATCATCTGTACAATCCCTATTCTGTGATGAGAGCCATAGAGGACGAAAGGTTTAAGAGTTACTGGGCTACCACAGGTGCCTACGACTCTGTGAAGACTTATATTCAGATGAATTTCGATGGACTGAAGGATGATATTATCCGTATGCTGGCAGGAGAACACATCTATGTTACGACAACGGCTTTCCAGAATGATATGCATATCGTAAACAGCAAGGATGACGTTCTTACCGTATTGATACATCTGGGGTATCTCGCATACGACGAGGATGCTTCGGAGTGCTATATCCCGAATAAGGAGGTGGCAGATGAGATGGGCAATGCCGTGAAGGTGACCTCATGGAAGAATCTCGTAAAGGCAATTGAGGACTCCAGGCGACTCCTCGAAGCCACCATCGCCCGCAACGAGCAGGCTGTGGCACGCGGCATAGACCAGGCTCACGACGAGAACACGAGCATCCTGTCTTACAATGACGAGAACTCCCTCGCCTGTGTGCTCTCCATTGCCTATATCTGGGCGAAGAACGAGTACATCATCCACCGTGAGTATGCCACAGGCAAGGGCTATGCCGACCTCGTGATGATTCCTCGTCGCAACGTGAACAAGCCTGCCCTGGTCATCGAACTGAAATACAACCACTCCGTAGATACCGCCATCGACCAGATCAAGCGCAGGGAATACCCGGCAAAGGTAGCCGAATACAGCGGCGACATCCTCCTCGTAGGCATCAGCTACGACCGTGAGACAAAGACTCATACGTGTAAGATAGAAAAAGCCCCCTCCCTACCTCCCCCTAAGGGTGAGGAGTTAGGAGAATGAAGGCGTAATATATAAAAGATAATAGTTCTTGCCTGATTGCTCACCGCATCAAATGAATACATTAAACGATAATAATATGTCAATGATTGCAAACGATCTTGAACCGTTCCATGCCACCCATCCGGGAGAGATACTCAGGGACGAGTTGGAGTATTGTGAGCTTACCCAACGTGAACTTTCAGAGCGAACCGGCATTGCCTATTCTCAACTCAAGGATATTGTGGACTGCAAGCGTGACATCAGTACGGAGGCAGCAATGCTCATAGGTGCAGCACTTGACATTAATCCGGAGACATTGCTGAACATGCAATTACGATATAATGTCCATACCGTCAGGCGCAACCCTTCATTCATGGAGAGGCTTTCAAGCATAAGACGTGTGGCGGCTGCGCTGTAGTATCAGCTGCACTCACCGCATATATTTAAAAATAGACAACTTAGTAATGATAAAACATTAATTTACTTCCCTTTGGTCAGTGGGTGCAAGCACGAGTCTCTGATATTTTTATACATTAATTACCATTAATCGAACATTAATTAACCATTAATTATTTATATCAAACGATTAATCATCAATTAATTAATGAAAAATTAATGTCTGATTAATGATAATTAATGTGAAATAAAAATTGCGGAGACTCGTGCTTGCACCCACAGACCAAAGGGAAGTAAGTTATTATTTAACGTTTACTTAAAAAACGAAAGATAAGAAACAGACAGAACAGCCAAATTCACATATCCATAAACATAATAATCATCATGAGATACGTAATAACATCACTTTTGGTTCTGTGCAGCTTGATAATCTCTGCTCAGGGTGTTAAGATTCAAGGACAGAAGCGTCCGCAGACACAGGTGACTAAACCGAAAGCCAAGACAGGTTCTGCAGCATCAAAACCGAAACAGCCAACGGCGGTAAAGCCGAAATCGTCGGCGGGGAAAGCTTCGCATGCCTATACAACCAAGCCTGTCGGAGGAAGTGTAGGTGTTGCCGTTGACCTCGGTCTCCCAAGCGGCACGTTATGGGCAGACCGCAACGTCGGTGCTGACCGACCAGAGGACTATGGCGATTACTTTGCCTGGGGTGAGGTGAAGCCGAAGAGTACTTATACGTGGTCAACTTATAAGTATAGTAATGATTCTAAAGGTAATAAATTCTCGAAGTATGTCGCAACTAGCGGTTATGGCAACGTAGATAGCCGTACCACCCTTGACCTACATGACGATGCCGCCTATGTCAATTGGGGGAGCAGTTGGAGGATGCCTACTAAAGGACAACAAGATGAACTCGGTAACTCAAGTTATACCACTTGGACTTGGACAACAAGGAATGGAGTGGATGGCTATGAGGTTAAGAGCAAGAGAAATGGGAACTCTATATTCCTCCCAGCCGCCGGCTATTGCGGCAATAGTTCGCTCGGCCGCGTTGGTTCCGACGGCCTCTACTGGTCGAGTTCGCTCACTTCGAGCGACAGCAGCAGCGCCTACGGACTCTACTTCTATTCGAGCTACGTGGGCAACTACAGCTACGGCCGGGTCTACGGTCGGAGCGTCCGCCCGGTGCGCTCAGAATAACCTTTTCTTTTCCCCAATCCCACGTCCTCCAAGAAACAATAACGCAATAACGCGCAAGCAGACTATAATGGGATGCTTGCGCGTTGGCTTATTTGTCTGCGAGCCCCTGCCATTCTATCACATATAGTTACAAAAAACTCAGGGGAAATTTTGGTTGTGTCAGAATAATTGTGTAACTTTGCATAGGATTGTGGACTTATCTCTCCTGCACTAATGAGAATCTATGGGTACATATATAGTAAAGGTAGTAGCTGAGTACAGCGGTGTCATCCTCCTCGTCGGTATCAGCTACGACCGTGAGACGAAGACGCATACGTGTTAGATAGAAGAACTAAAAATAAGCATTATGAAAGATATAACGATAAAGAATTTCCGTTGCTACGAAGAAAAAAAAATTGAGTTTCGTAGAGGAATTAACTTGCTGATAGGTGATAACTCTGTTGGTAAGACATCGTTGTTGCGTGCATGCAACTATGTAATTAGTTCTTTCTTCTGTGGGTATAGTAAAAAATATACAAAATGGATCAGTCCGACAACTCAGGATTTCCGTTATTACAAGAATAGCGATGGCAGCAAAGGAATATCCAAGCAAATTGATATTACGTTCCATGCAAGTGAACAGGATTTCCCTGCTGTTAGAATGCCTGATGGTTCTTTGGAAACTATGGACTTCAATGAAGACCTCGTAATAGAAAAGAAATCTTCGAAGAATGCAAAGCCTCTAAAGACGGGGTTAAAAGCACTGAATGATTACAGTGGTTTGCTAAATTCCTATGCACATGTTTCGGAAGAACAAACAGTGACTCAGTTGAATGCGTTACCTGTTTATGCGTACCTTTCAACTGATGACATATATAGCGCAGGTCGCAAATTTGACAAGACAGGTTTTCGCGAGGAGTCGCAACTCCCTTCTTTTGGCTATTTTGAGTGCCATGACTCTAAAGGTTTGCTTGACTCATGGTTCAAGAGGATGCTTATATTAGAGGAAGACGGAAACTATCCTTTAGAAAATATTAATGTACGTTCTGCAATCATTGACGCATTAGGCAGGAATGGTTGCAACATCATTGACGGTTTCGACATCAGGATAAATAAGAAACAAATACTCTTTCATTTAACTGATGGTCGCGATGTTTATTATGAGTATCTGTCAGATGGTTATCAGCGTCTTGTCAATATTGTAATAGATATTTCTATCCGCTGCGCATTGCTCAATAAATCTATCTTTGGTGACGAGGCGTACAAGAAAACCCACGGAACTGTAATTATTGATGAGATAGATGCCCATCTTCATCCAGCTCTGCAGGTCAGAGTATTGAAAGCACTAAGTAATACTTTTAAGAAGGTGCAGTTTATTGTGAGTTCTCACTCTCCGCTTGTCATTTCTTCTGTAGAGAATAAACCTGAGAACGTTGTTTATAAACTAAAGTATGAGAATGGAGAATACACCCATGATGTAGTTAACACATACGGTATGGATGCTTCTACCATAATAAGTGCTTTCATGGGGCAACCAATTAGAGCAATAGATGTTGACAAGAAAATTTCTGACATCAGAGCACTTATTGATGAGGGAAACTATGCAGAAGCCACAGCAAAACTTGATCAGCTGAAAGCCGAAACGGGAACCGATGACCCTGAGTTTACCCAGTTGGAAACAATGATATCATTCTTGGAAGACGAGGATTAAACATGATACTCATTAGGAAACATAAAGAACCTGAAGAATGGCTCGCGTACCGCTTGACGGAGGGCGTTGACTACCAGTCGATACCAGAACTCGTCAATTCGCTGTATGAAGAGCAGGGATACATCTGTGCGTACTGTATGAGAAGAATACCTCATCAAGATAAAGCGTCAACAGAGGATCATAGAGTAGAGCACATGTTAAGTCGAGAGAATCATGATGACAGAAAGCTTGATTACTCAAATATGGTTGTTTGCTGCCCAGGTCATATCGGTGATGAAGATCATTGTGATAAAAAGAAGGGAGCATTAGATATAAGTTTCTCTCCCATGGATCCAGCATTCATCAACTCTTTGTCTTATTCTGCTGACGGTAAGATAAAGTCGTCAAATGCTAAATACGATGAAGAGCTAAACGGTATTCTGAACCTGAATACAGAATTGCTTGTCAAGAACAGAAAAGGATTGATTGACGAAATGGTTAATCAGATAAAAATGTATGTTAAGAGAAAAGGAACATTGGATAGATCTTTCTTGATCCGCATGATTGAAAAATATTCAAGCATGTTTAAGAAAGACGATAGACTAATGTATTACCCTTATTGTGGAGTCGCTTTATACTATTTACAAAATAAGCTCAATAAACTTCAACTCAAATAATCCAACTACACATTTCAAAAACTAAGGGGTAATTTTGGTCATATCAGAATAATTGAGTAACTTTGCAAACGTGAGAATAGTGTATCTGATATTAAAATAAAAGTTTATGAAAGAACAGACAGTGGAAGACATAAGGAAGATAGCTATGCAGACCCTGCCAGCAGGAAGCAAACTTTGGCTATATGGATCCAGAGCCAGGGGGGAGGCGCGCGCGGACTCAGACTGGGATGTCATAATCCTGCTGGATAAACCATCTGTGGATAAAAATGATTTCGACAGATTGGGCTATCCTTTTGTTCTTTTAGGATGGCAGACCGGTGAAGATATCAGTCCTCAGCTTTATACCATCAATGATTGGCAGGAACGTAGCATAACACCGTATTATGCTAATGTGGAACATGATAAACTAGTAATTTATGAGTCTTAATGAGCAGCAACGCAAAGATCTTGTAAAACTTTACTGGGATAAGGCAACCGTGACTTGGGAGGAACTGGAAGTGTGTGAGCAAACCAAACGGTGGAACATGGCAGCAAATAGAATGTATTATGCCCTATACCATGCGGTTTGCGCCATTATGGTGCATGACGGATATCCTGCTCCAAAGCACAAAGGGTCAAAACAGGTTCTAGGAGTACGTTATATTTTAACAGGCAGGATGCCAGCAGAACATGGACGTTTGTATGCCCAGTTGGCTACATTGCGTGAACGAGCAGACTATGATATAATATTCAAAGCAGACGAAGATATGATTTTGTCTTTCAAACCCCGTGCGGAGGCATTGATGAAGTTCATAGAAGCCGCGCTGTAGAATCGCTGCGCTCACCGCATAAATCATAAACATAAACAAAATAGACAACTTAAAAAACGAAAGATAAGAAATAGATAGAACAGTAAAATTTACATATACCTCAAATCCGCAACAATTAATCGTCGGTGTTCTTTCTCATGTTATGCCGATCAATGTCAGATGATTCTATCTTTATGGAGTTGAGAGAGTACACCTTCCCCTTACCCCACTATGCGACTTGAGGTAATACGCAGATTATGTCCCATAAAGAGAGAACCCTTATCCGAACTCCGTTGTGAAAGGTCTTGCATAAGCATGGTTCTCTGTGTAGATATTCAGCACGTGTTGCCTAGCCGTCATGATCCACTTGGCAGGTACAGAGATGAATCTGAATACAAAAGCCTTTATGCGACTTGTCTTCTTGAGCCCGAAAGCCTTGGTATCAAGTCTGCTCATGATGGTCTTATAGAAATTGTGTATCAATGCGGTAAGAAGAAGGAATACGGTGTTCTCAACCATGAATGACTTGGGAAGCTTGTTCCAACCGAATCCGTTGTTCATGTCATCGAATATACGTTCCTTGCCACCACGCTTGTTGTAGAATTCCACAATGTCTCTTGTCGAGGACTTGTAATCGTTGGTTAAGATACATCGGTAAGTGTATTCACCTTCCCACAGGTCAAGGTCTCCATTTGTGCGCCTTTGCCTCTGAATGACAAGACGATAGCACTTGCCTTCCCATTTCTCCACGAGAATGGAGTTGAGTTCAAACTGGATGCCATTGATTTCCTCCCTCTTCCATCCTCTAAGCGCGAAAATGTCGTCGTAGAGCGAACTGCATCGGTTGGCTCGGATGTAGAAGTGTTTGCAATGCTTCTCTATCTCACTGACGATTTCCTTCGAGCAGGAGCCACAGTCGGCCCTGAAGCGATTCACATGAATGTTCTTGGAATCCATCAGCGAGAAAAATCTCTTATGGGTTTCTGCCTGATAGAAACGTACGTTCGTGTTGCCATCGCTGTTCTCGATATAGGCAATCTTGTCACCGATGACAAATACGCCAGGTCTGTAGCCGAGGAACTTCTTGTATGTCGGCTTTGCATCATATTTCTCTGTTTCAAGGAACTGATGGTCGAAATCAACATCATAGGATTCCACCTCATTCAACTCACCGGTAGAAACCAAAGCGTTTATAAGCAAGGCGTTGAGCTTGTCTGCCGTATTAAAATCGTAGGTTTTGCCCTGATCTGAAGTATAGGATATGTTGTCCTGTGTCAGTTCCTTGATGGCTCTGAGGATGGTATCAGAGCTGCATGTGCGCAATGTAGGATGACACGAGAGATGCCGCATCAGATGCGATGTTACATCCTCCACGCATGAGCCGCCACAGAAGTACACGCTCATCAGCGAACGGACAATCTCGCTGAACTGATATCCGATGACACTGCTGCATCTCTGACCAAGTGCCCGGGGGATAACGGGTGAAAGCATAGAGTCAAATTGCTCCATAATTGAAAAAATTCCTCCAAAAGGTGTAAGTTTCTCAGATTTTATTTGTACCTTTGCAATGTCTTGTTACGATTTCAAGCAGCCATAGGATAAGTGGGAACAAATGCACAAACAAACATTTCCCAGTCTCTTATGAGACAAGGAAATTCACACGTCAAGATTCATTTATCAAATTAAACAATAACAACATGAAAAAGCTTTTCAAATTATTCATTGCAATGATGGCTGTCATTCTGCCACTCGCATCATGTTCCGACGATTCGGATGATTCAAAGGACAAGGACATCGACCTCGCCAAGAGCTTCAAGAGCGAGTATGTTGGCGAACTCTCAATCTCTATCGACGGAATATCATTAGAGCCAACAAAGGAGACAGTGCTCGTCTCAAGCAAGGAGGCTAACACTATCGACCTTTCACTCAAGAACTTCATGCTCGATAATGACCAGCCAATGCCAGTAGGCAACATAGACATCGAGGGCATCAAACTCACAGGCAACAAGGACGAGGTTGTCTTCACGATTTCACAGAACATTATAATTAAGGATGGCGACACACAGGGTGTTGACGCGTGGCTCGGTCCTATGATTAAAGATGGTATAATCCCAGCTACCATTACAGGCACTCTCAAAAATGGCAAGCTCGACATCAACATCGCTATCGACCTTAAAGAGTCGCTTGGTCAGATTATCAACGTAAACTTCAAGGGCTAAGCAAACTTAGCAACACACACATAACAAAATGCCCAAGAAAGGTGCTTGCTTTCCATTTTGAAAGCACGAAAGTCCTTTTTCTTGGGCATTTTTCCTTAAAACATCTACTATTTGGTAGTTTCACATAAAATGTGTAACTTTGTATCGCAAAAATCCATAGCAAGAATGAAGTTATACGTCCACACAGTAGTGGAATAAATGGATAATAAGTAGGTGTGCAAAATTATTTATACAATCCTTGCACCGCCTACTGCGCATCTTCTGCACCTAAAAACAATCGAGTAGGGAGTCACTACACTCATTTATTTTAGGCACAGAATATGCATCACTAATCAATACAATCATTATAAAAATAATTTTGCACACCTACTTAAGATGAAAAAAATACTATTTTTATTACTTACTGCTGTATTCGCTTTTGCAGCATGTTCAGAAAGCGATAGTGAAGCACCTCAACTCCAAAAATTCAAGAAGCGCACTATCATTGCTTATATAACAGCTGATAACAACATCTCAAATGGGCTTTTAGATGATATTGCAGAGATGAAGATTGGTGCAAGGAAATTATCAAAAGACTGTAACCTCATTGCCTTTATCGATGCTGCAGCCCAAAAGCCTTACATAGCAATGATAACTGCCGACTCAATGCAAATAGTAAAGAAATGGGATAACGATTTCTACACCACAGACCCTGATTCCATGTTATCTGTCTTTCAATGGATTATTGAAAGTTATCCTGCACTCGAATATGCGACTATTTTTGAAGGGCATGGTACTGGAGCCATAATAAATAAGGACACTCTCAAAAATGAGTTCTTTACCTTAATGGCATACGGTTATGACAAAACTGGCAGTGGTTCATCTATTGCCAATAAATTCATCAACATACCAACTCTTGCAAAGGTACTCAATAAACTACCGCACATGCAGTTTATATTCTTTGACTGTTGCTGCATGGCGAACATTGAAACCGTTTACGAGTTACGAAACAGTACAGACTACGTAATTGCTCTTGCTTCTGAGACAGCAGCCAAAGGTGCTCCATATAACACCATTGTACCTCTTTTGTCTTTGAACAATGATGTTGTGGGAGATTCCATCATTAAGCACTACGTGGAGGATAGCAATTTCGGAGATACAATAGGAGGCGTATGTCTTTCTTACGTTAAGACATCAGAACTGACTGCACTGAAAGATGGAACGAAGACACTGCTGCAAAAACTTTATGCAAAACAGAAGCAGGATAACCCTTCTGAAACAGAACTCATCATAGACAGGGAACATTGTATATACTATTATGATGACAATACCACCAGATTTTATCCTGTTCTGCATGATATGAAAAGTGTATTCCGTCATGCGCTTGACGAAAAGAAGATTTCAAGTGATGACTATGAAGCGTGGCTTAAGCTTCTCAATAATGCTGTTAATCAAGACATGGTATCAAGATACATGCCGAATCCTGAAAAAAATGACATTTGGACTACGGACAGGTACTATGGACCGAACATCAAATTCAATCAATTCCGCGATTACTTTACAAAAGATTACTACGGAGCACTTAGCATGATATTTCCAACACCAGACTATGACTGGGCAACATTATTTGGTTATCCGTCTGTCAACCAAACAATGTTACAACTGGAGTGGTGCAATGCAGTAGGATGGAAAGAATACGGTTGGTAACAGAAGTTCGTACGTATTTAAGTAGGTGTGCAAAATTATTTATATAATCCTTGCATCCCCTACTGCGCATCTTCGACACCTGATAACAGTCGAGTAGGAGCCATGATTGTAGCCCATGGCCATCCTCCACGGCAGGTAAGAAATGCTATATCTTCTACGTTCAAGTCGTTTTGCTGTACATTTATTGACTTGCCTTCAAACAAATCTTTTAGACTTATGGTTCCTGTTGACTCTCCTGACTCATATAGACTCATCGGGCGCATCTTGATTGTTGCATACCGTCCAGTTCCACTATGAACAGTCTCATCAGCCTCGGGAAGAACAGATGAGCCAGTGAGGATAAATTGTGATGGTTCACCACGTCTATCCACCTCACTACGTATTGAATCCCATATAGGAGGAAGTGCTTGCCATTCATCAATCAACCTTGGAGTGTCACCCTCCAAGAGAGTCTTAGGGCTTATTTCAATAAGCCCCGAACTTTGTTTCAATATTGTAGAATCTCCTAAATCAAGAACACTCTTGGCAAGTTGTTTGGCTGTTGTGGTCTTGCCACACCATTTTGGCCCTTCTATCAATACTGCACCCTTACCCAGAACCTTACGTTCAAGGATCCTATCTGCTGTTTGTCGATTGCACTTTGCCTAACAATAAATTTTGAGTACAATGGTACTATTTCATTCCCCAAAACATTTTAGGCTGTTTTCGGTTATTTGTTGATATTTTGTTCGGTTGTTTGTGATAAAACATCCTGTAATTCGTGCTTATGCCCAATTTGGGCAAACTAGAAAGTAGATAAGAGAACCTTTGAAAGCGGACTAATATTAGAAAGGGAGGGAAGAACGAAAAATTACTTGGTGTGATTTTGGTGTGGTTTGTTTCAGACTGATGAAATATCAAAAAATCTCGCAAAATTGCATAACACTGATATATAGGATGTTAGAAACAAAAGCAGAGTATTAAGGAATGTAAACTTTTTGTGCGCTACCAACTGCGCTACACCCCACTTACTTATTAATAATCAAAGTTTTAGATTTTCGCGTCTTTCGAAATTCCTAAATTTTGGTTACATTTGTGTTACATTTTGAAATCTCAGCACCCTAACGTGTCATTTTATATCATTAAACTTCAATAAATCTTTCGTAATGCAAAGCTACTACTTTTTTTTCATTCCCACAATAGCGAATGAGTACAAAGACTGACAAATAGCAATGATTTTGCACAGTATAACCATTTCAAGCTGCTGATACGAAAAATGTTATAAGTTATTTTTTGAACGTTACTATATCAAAATGGTAACTTCCGTATATCAAGAATATCCTCTTCACTTACCATAAACGAATCTTTTCGTTTTACTTTTATCTCTTTGTATATCTTCTCAAGATAATCGAATT
>JAZLIN010000022.1:0-3049 GCA_045617365.1 Prevotella sp.
TTACGGTCAGTCGATCTATCTTGTTCATGGAGCGTGTGCTATAGATTATCCTTTATAAGCTCTTGTCTTGCCGGTATTCTTACGAATCTGCGTCAGCTCTTCCATGGTGGAATATTTCGGTTCGGCAAATAGGTTCTTCACTTCCGAAGTATATTCCATTGCCATGGCAATGCCAATGAGATTTTTCAGCGATATGAGTCCTTTCTGCTCAAATCTTACGATGTTGCTGACGGCAACGCCTGACTTCTCCGCCACCTGTTCGCGTGTCAGATTCTTTTCTATCCGTCGCTTTCGGAAGTCATCGGCCAAAGCCTTGGCAATGTCATCGGCATTGTCAAGTGTATAGTTGTCTAAAACTGATAATATATTATTCATAAAGTCTTGTGTTTGTCGGATAAAGATAATATGTTATCAGTTGCAAAGATACTGTTTTATTTTGAATAATCGCTATTTCTATCTAATTAAATGTCGTTGATTCGTCTTTTCTGTCGTATTTGTAAGTTGTATTGGGCAAACAAAGTCTCTATGAACGCACTTTGACCATGATCACCTCTTTGGTTCCTAAGAATCTCAGAAGTGGTCATGGTCATTGGTCAAAGTGGTCAAACTTGATGGAATACCTCTTTTCATTCGAACAGATGTTCGATAAGCGGTAAGGTCATGAAGCCAGCATGACGCCGGCACAATAGCCGAGTATCGTGTCATTCCATTTGTGAGGGATTTTCTTGATCAGGAATCCTAGGATGCTACCTTTGCTGTATATCTTCAGTTAGTGGTGCAAAAATATAGAGATATGTTGTTGGATGTTGGTTTTATGTTTGAAAAAATGTAATTTTGCAAACAAAATGCTTTAATATGAAAATAAATCTATGCATAATGATATTTAAATATTGCAATTAAAAGCAGAATGATATCTTTTGTTGATATTTTGTTGCCGTTTGTTTGGATATTTGAAAGAAATGCTATACATTTGCACCACGAAACGATAATTTACAAATTTATCGCTCTTTTAGTATTTATTTTAAGGTATTTTTTTCAAAATCTTATGATGTCACTTGAAAACATGATCGCTCCCGATTCTATAGGAGTCGAGAAGGGGCGTTACCTTTGGAATGGTTCCCGTCACCGTGTGATGAATCATCTGCTTGCGTTGTTATGTGGCTGTGTATGTGTGGGCATCGCAGCTAGTAATGGACTTAATTTCTATAGTGAATATGACCAGCCACTTATACAGTTGATACTGGGTGTAGCCTTATTTGGCGGTTTGTTTTTTGCTGTCCGGGCAATAAAGGATCATCGACTGCTTAACGTCAAAAATCTGGCGATTGTCGGAGATAAGGGATTTAGTATTCTGAAATTCAACGAAGAGAAGAATTTTGTTTTGTCGGAGTACGTACAGCCATACACGACGCTTGATCGCATCGAGAAGCATGAACGCAACGATGTGACCGAAGATGGTGTATATCTCCAGACGGTAAGTAAATACTCTTTCTTTGCTCCTGACAAAAAGTTCTTCCAGAAGCTTAGGTATAATCGGAACGATGTGCAGCTGACGGAAAGAGATGGTTTGCCAGAAGTCAAGGCAATGTTAGCAATTGAGGAGGCCTATAGCCAGAGCCGCAAGACCGCTGCTATTATGGAAACAGAAGAGCCTGGGGCTATTATCCCATCGCACCCACAACCTTTGCTCCGCATCAGAAAGCCGCTCATGTGGGCAGATATTGAAGAATGATAATTAGAAGAGTTTACTATTATGTCTGAAATAAAATCTGTTGGAATCCTGACTTCTGGAGGTGATGCTCCTGGAATGAATGCGGCCATAAGAGCCGTGACTCGTAGTGCTATCTATGCGGGTTTGAAAGTTTTCGGCATACGTCGTGGCTATCAAGGTCTTATAGAAGATTGTATATCAGAGTTCGACACGTCGAATGTCAGCAACATCATATCACGAGGCGGTACGATATTGAAGACTGCCCGCTCCATGGAATTTAAGACAGAAGAAGGCCGACGACTGGCTTACGAGAATATGCAGAAGCATGGCATCGACTCGTTGGTCGTGATTGGTGGTGATGGCTCTATCACGGGTGCTACCATATTCAGCAGGGAATTTGACGTGCCTATTGTCGGCCTGCCGGGAACTATCGATAATGACCTGGCTGGAACCGATTCTACCATCGGCTATGATACTGCCATGAACACCATCATGGATTGTGTCGACAAGATCCGCGATACGGCAACGAGCCATGCACGACTATTCATCATTGAAGTCATGGGGCGTGATGCAGGTTTCCTGGCCCTCAATAGTGCCATTGCAACAGGTTGTGAAGATGTCATTATTCCTGAAGAAAAGCCTCAATATGAGCAGCTTAAAGAATTAGTCGCAAACGGATTCAGAAAGTCAAAGTCCTCGGCTCTTGTCATCGTCACGGAAAGTAAGGATCCGAATGGCGGCGCCTTAGGTTTGATGCGAAAGATGACCGAGGAATTTCCGGAGTATGACGTTCGCTGTTCTATTCTTGGCCATCTGCAGCGAGGCGGTTCTCCAACGGCAGCCGATCGCATCCTTGCCAGTCGCACAGGATATGCAGCTGTCGAGGCGTTATTGCAGGGGCAGCGTAATGTGCTGATCGGTGTTCATAATGATCATATTGTAAACATTCCGTTTGCAAAGGCGATCAAAAAGGATAAGCCTATTGATCCGGAACTTCTGCAAGTCCTTCGAGTATTATCGATTTAATTGACAGATTAACATGCTAATGGATTTATATAAAGATTAGTTAATGGGACATGTCGTGATGACAGGTCCCATTATTAATCAATTTGCTTTTACCGTTGTCGCAGACCCTCCGCTGACCGACGTCACACCTTCCAGCAGATTCATCCAGTAAGTGCCACCTTGTGCAGTAGGATTGCTGATCAGCGTGTAGCTACACACGATCCTGCCTCACCACTGACCGAAGCAGATACATAATGGACTTGTATATAGGTTAGGTGGTAAAGAACAGACACCATTACAGTACTACATTGAACGTCCAGCCGAGTAGCATGA
>JAZLIN010000023.1:0-19847 GCA_045617365.1 Prevotella sp.
GATCGTCAGCAGTGAGTGGCTGTCCGTTCTCGTCAACCACTACTACAGGCTTAGGCTCCTCGCCGAACTGAAGCATGTCTGGAGAAAGCTTGACGACGCGGCTAGGAAGCGCAGGCTGCTTGCCGTGAGGGAGGTTAGGACTGTCAGGAGTATTGTTCTTTGCAGGGTCCTCGATACCGATGTTGTCCCTGTAAGACTGAAGCTGTCCACCCCAGAGACCTCCGAAGTACATGTAATACTCGCCTTCGTCCTTGAGAACGGCCATATCGATGGAGTAGCTGCCGTGAACAGGCTCCGGCTGAGGGATGAAAGGACCTGCAGGATTGTCTGCGATTGCAACACCGTGACGGAACACCTCGTTCTTGTCCTTCATAGGGAAGTACATGTAGTATTTGCCGTCCTTTTCCTGTACGTCGCAGTCCCAGAGCTGGCGTCCGTGCCATGCGATATCCTCGAGGTCGAGTACCTTGCCGTGGTCGGTTACGGTACCGGTCATAGGATCTCCGTCGATTGAGAGGACGTGGTAGTCCTTCATGATATACTGGTCGCCGCTGTCATCTTCTACGTTGGAGTCATCCTCCCAGTCGTGAGAAGGGTAGATGTAAATCTTGCCATTGAAGACATGAACTGATGGATCTGCCATGTAATCAGCAGGAAGGAGATAGCGTTTCTCGACTTTCTTTGCCATAGTTGTGATGTATTGAAATGTGGTTAATATATTGATTACCAGTTGAATGAATGACATGCCCGTCGCCCGGGATATTCATCGTGTTCCCAAATATAATGTTTTTTTGTCAAATGCCTTGACTAATGACGGTTAAAAGGCGTAGATTTCCGGAATAATTCATATATTTGCGTCAATGGACTATTGTGTCCCAACTGATAAAACAACCAACAAAACTGATAACTAATGTATTCTCTTGGTATTGATATCGGATCTTCATCCATCAAGGTATCGCTTCTCGACATCCAGAAGGGCACATGTCTGTCCTCATCGACAAATCCTAAGACCGAAATGCCTATCTCGGCTCCCAACAAGGGATGGGCAGAGCAGAATCCTGAGCTTTGGTGGCGCTATATCTGTGAGGGAATAAAGGATATCTCAACCCAGTGCGACATGTCAAAGGTCGTTTCTGTGGGTGTTACCTACCAGATGCACGGCCTCGTGGCTGTAGACCGCAACGTAAAGCCTGTACGCGACGCCATCATCTGGTGTGACTCGCGTGCCGTACCTTACGGTGAAAAGGCTTTTCAGGCTATCAAGCCTTACCACTGCCTGCATCACCTGCTCAACTCTCCAGGTAACTTCACTGCTTCAAAACTGGCATGGGTGAAGGATAACGAACCAGAACTCTTCGAGAAGGTACACAAGATAATGCTCCCAGGTGATTACCTCGCCATGAAACTCTCTGGTGAGATCAACACTACTATCAGCGGACTCTCAGAGGGCATGATGTGGGACTTCAAGGAGAAGAAACCAGCAGACTTCCTCTTCGACTACTTCGATTTCCCACATGACATCATCGCCGATATCGTACCTACATTCTCAGTGCAGAGCCAGGTGTCAAAGGCTGCTGCTGAGGAGACAGGACTGGCAGAGGGAACACCTATCAGCTACCGTGCTGGTGACCAGCCTAACAATGCACTCTCGCTCAATGTGTTCAACCCAGGCGAGATAGCATCTACCGCAGGCACATCAGGCGTGGTATATGGAGTGCTCGGTGAGGTGAACTACGACCCAAAGAGCCGTGTAAACACTTTCGCTCACGTAAACTACACCACAGAGTTGGACCGCCTCGGCGTACTCCTCTGTATCAATGGTACAGGTATCCTCAATGCATGGGTACATCGCAATATCACTCCAGACCTCTCATACGCAGAGATGAACGACCTCGCTGCACAGGCTCCTATCGGTGCAGAAGGTGTGACAATCTCTCCATTTGGCAATGGTGCTGAGCGTGTGCTTGAGAATAAGGAGGTAGGCTGTAAGATACAGGGCGTGAACTTCAACAAGCATAATCGCAGCCACATCGTGCGTGCTGCTCAGGAGGGTATCGTATTCTCATTCTGCTACGGCATGGAGATCATGCAGCAGATGGGTATGGAGATCAACAATATCCATGCTGGCAAGGCCAACATGTTCCTCTCTCCACTCTTCCGCGACACTCTCGCTTCTACCTCAGGTGCTACCATCGAACTCCTCGAGACTGACGGTTCGGTAGGTGCTGCCAAGGGCGCAGGTATGGGTGCCGGCATCTACAAGGATCATGATGAGGCATTCTCTACACTCAAGCGTCTTGCTACCATTGAGCCTGATGTTAAGAATCAGGACCAGTATAAGGCTGCTTACGAGAACTGGAAGGAGAATCTTAATAAGTAATATTGTAATCATGCTGTAGGCTACTGTATCTCACACCTTCATACAGATGCAGTGGTATCTTAAACCTACGAATAAAAAGAATACGCGAGCAACTAATCCGATAACAAGATAGTTGCTCGCTATTTTTGTTCTTATCAACGGAAATCGCAGAAACCACAGATTTTTTTTACTGCACTGTGTTTTCTGTTGATAAAAAAGTAGAACCCTATCAAACATTATTAATAATAGTTGCGTATGTGAATATTTATTTGTAACTTTGCACTCGCAAAATAAAACCGGACACCGCTCTTCGAGCGACATGTCCTTTTCTATAATTAAGGTAAAAAGATGAAAAAGTTTTATTCAATGATGATGATTGCCTTGATGGCAATGATGACAATTAGTTTTGTAAGCTGCGGCAGTGATGACGACAAGGAAACTACGCAGACAGTGGAGTACAAGGGTAGCGTGAAGATTGTGATGGAGCCCAAGACCATTGATCTTCTGGATAAAAGTACAATAGACCTTACTCCAACTGCTATCGCAAACCAGACAGTGCAATATACGTATAATGGCGGTATGGCAGACATCAGAACTTCGGAGGTGGAACTCAAGGGCGTAAAGCAGTATGGTGCACCTGCTGACGAGATGTATATCGGTCCGATAAATCTCAAGAACGTGGCCCTCATTGGCGACAAGCAGCATTTCTTCCCTAACAGCATCATCAGAGGCGTGAAGATCGTTCTCGGACTTGGTGGCAGGAGCAATGCAAAGGAATATACTGTTGATGTGACAATCAAGGAGACAGAAGACCTTGTTCTCTCTTTCTCGGCTGCGCAGGCTATGCCGAACATTGTTTACCGTTTCACAAAGAACAAGTAAGGATAAGATAACTTGAATAAGAAAAAGAGTGATATTTTGACATCGTGCATGCTGGGAGTAGTACTTGTGCTATTCTCAGCATGCAATGGTTTGATGGACAGCCTGTATGACGAACCGTCTGACACGGCACCTGGCGATGGCAGTATCTATGTGGATGCCAGCAGTTGGACGGAATGGCATTATATAAATCTCCATGCAGAGCAGGTGGGCAGTATAAAGTATGAAGTCCCGATGGAGGAAATAACGGATGACTGGGATGGCAAGAGCGCCATCTGCACCTACTGGTATGACGTCTTTGGCGTGGGTTTGTCGAAGAATGAGTACCAGAGAGAAATACACACAATGCCTCAGCAGGAACCGGAGCATTGGGACATTGCCATACACAGAAATAATGTGCGTACCAACGGAGCCGGCGTATATATGACGTCACTCGATGATATCAGCAAGGTAGGCACTGCCGAGGAGTATGCAGCGATGCCATTCACGGAAGACGAATGGAACGAGACCGACGTATGGTGCGACAATGCCTATATGCTTCAGGGCTATGTGGGCAACCAGCGCATCAAGGTCAACAATGTGCTGTCGCAGTGGCTCACGGTGGCATTGCCACCTATACCACCTTCGTTCACGCATTGCGGAAAGGTCTTTATAGTGCGCTTCTCCGACGATACCATGGCAGCGATAAGACTGAAGGATTATGTGAGCAGCAGGAATGTCAAGTGCTGCATGACGATAGAATGCAAATACCCATTGTAGTAGTGATGAAGAAGAAAAGAATTACGTTGATGTGTTCCATGCTGTTCGTGTCTGCTGCGATGGTAAGGGCTGCCGTGCCAGACAGTCTGGTGCTCAACCAGGTAGTGGTGACGGGTACCAGGACACCTAAACTCCTGAAGGACGCTCCGATTCACACTCGTGTGATTAATACGGCAGACATAGAGCGCACCGATGCCACCGACGTACAGGAACTCCTGGTGCAGACATTGCCAGGGGTGGAGTTCTCGTATGCCATGAGTCAGCAGACGCACCTGAACTTCTCCGGGTTTGGCGGACAGAGCGTACTGTTTCTCGTTGATGGCGAACGCCTAGCCGGTGAGACACAGGATGACGTGGATTTTACCCGTCTCAATATGGCAGGCGTAGAACGCGTGGAGGTGGTAAAGGGTGCAGCCTCCGCATTGTATGGTTCCAATGCCTCCGGCGGCGTGATAAATATCATCACCAAGGCACCCAAAGAACCATGGACTGCCAAGGTGCACGGACGCTATGGCACACATAATGACAGCCGCTATGGCGTGACTCTGGGACTCAATGTCGGCAGCGTGCGTAATCTCTTGGCATTCAGTGCTACCAATGTTGATTCGTATAGTGTCCGCAATGGTGATAAGACTCTGGCGCAGACGCCGTTCATGGTAGATACATATTATGGCGGCAGGACGTATAATGTCAGCGACAAACTGACGTGGCAGCCTCGTCAGAACCTGCGCCTCACATTGCGAGGCGGATATTTCTTTCGCAGTAAGGACACTTCTACATTCGGTACGCCGGACCATTATCGTGACTTGACATTGGGTGCGCGTGGCGTGTGGGATATCACTCCTTCGCAGCATGTGCAACTGTCGTATAGTTTTGATCAGTATGACAAGGCGCAGCACAGTAGCATAACGGATCTGTGCCTGCGCACCTATTCCAATGTGCAGAATGCCACGCGCTTACTCTACAGCAACGCCATGGGGCAGGGCACGCTCACCGTGGGAGGTGACTACATGCGTGACTATCTGCTTAATCAGAAGACATCGGGTGGGGAATACACGCAGCATACTGCCGATGTCTTTGCGCAGTATGACTATGATATCTCTGACAGGTGGGAGGTCGTGGGTGCTCTGCGCTACGACTATTTCTCGGACGGCAATGAGTCCATGGTGACACCTAAGATAAACGTGCGATACAAAGCTCAGGACAACCTTACCCTCCGGGCTGGCTACGGCATGGGATTCCGTGCGCCTACGCTCAAGGAGAAATACTACATATTCAATATGGTGGGCATCTGGGACATCGTCGGCGGCAGCATCGTGGGCAACACACTCCGTCCTGAGCAGAGCCACAACATCACACTCTCGACAGACTGGGTGACGAAAGGGTATGTGCTCAGTGCAGCGGCATTCTACAATAAGGTGCATGACCGCATTACGACTGGTGCACCTCGCATGAAGGCGGACTATCCTGGCGACAAGGATATGCTGTCAACCGATAAGTGGTTGCCTTACTGTAATATAAAGAACTACAGCACGTATGGATTTGATGTCACGGCGCAAAAGCGTTGGGAGAATGGATTGGGCGCCCGTGTGGCATACGCCTACGTGCATGAGGAACTGCCTAAGGATGAGGATGGAGAAGCGATAAACAATCAATATCAGCCTGCGCGTCCGCATTCGCTGACGGTTTCGGCTGACTGGGACAGGCAGTGGCATAAGAACTACGGTCTTAACGTAGTGCTGAGCGGCAGGACTGTATCTGCTGTGGATAATATTGAGTTCGTGGACTATACCTCGATAGATCCAGCCACGGGGCATCTGGCCCGTAAGACTGTTCACTACAAGGCCTACACCATGTGGAAACTCCAGGTGGTGCAGCGCTTATGGCAGACTGCCAAATTGACTTTCACGGTGGATAACCTGTTCAATTACAACCCTGAGTATCATTATTTCAATGCTCCCTTCACGGACGGCACCTCGTTTCTCATCGGTGTGAGCATAGACCTACGATAGCCCCAGAGACACACTCCAGAGACCCACCCCAGCCCTCCCTGTTAGGGAGGGGGAGGATTACGCTTATTTGTTTGACGGAAGTTACCAGAATTAAAGTTTTGGTGATTTCCGTACTTTTTGTTGCTAAAAACGTACGCTTATATATATGGTTTTACCGAAATATTTGGTAGTTTCGGAAATTATTATTACCTTTGCCGAAGAAGTAGGAAACCTAAGTAAATTTCTAATATATACGATTATACAATGCAGAAAAGAAAACCCTTCCTTTTGTCCCTGCTGCTCATGAGCGGCATGACGCTGAGTGCTCAGACCATGTCAGTGCTCCCCGAAGGCGAGGTTGCCACACATAGCGACCAGTTCTTCGTAGGCCAGGCCGCCAGCATCTCCTTCGCCGACGGCAAGATGACCGTCACCCCTGCATCTGGCAAGGGAGCGGCACAGACCTACGACGTCAGTGAGACAGCAGCCTCGCTGCAGTTCTCAGACCAGGCGGTAGTGCCAGTAAACCTGCGCGACATTCCTGGACTCACCTACGGCATGACAACGCTCGTGGCACCAGAGACACTAGACCTCTCTGCCATCTCCGTAGCCAATGACCTCAAGGCATACTATGCTACGTCGGTGAGTGAGTCGTCCATCAACCTCGCCGCCGTTGCCGTCATCGGCAAGGAACAGGCAGCCATCCTCAGCGGCGAGAAGGGCTGGTACTGCATCCCTGTCAACAACAGCGCTTCGCTGTCACCGCTCACCAACCTCTTCCGTGGTTCGCTGACAGATAGTTACACCGTCAAGGCAACTGACAATATCTATGCCTTCTCCATCAGCAGAGCCTCGTTCTGTCCTGTCGCTGCAGGTGTCACTATCGGTGCTGGCAAGGCATATCTCCCTGCACCACAGGGTACAGCCAGCAGCCTCAGTCTGAACTTTGATGCTCTGACAGAGGAAGAGACCGCCATCGGCGCAGTGTCGGCAGGCGTAGCGATCGATGCTCCAAGCTACAATGCAGCTGGTCAGCAGGTATCGCCTACTGCCAAGGGCATCGTCATCAGTAACCACAAGAAAGTAATCAAGTAACGTTTTTTTTAGAGAACACGAATCTCTCGAATCTCACGAATGCGCATATAAAAATAAATTCGTTTAATTCGTTTAATTCGTTTTCCCCAAAAAGAAGAAAATTATGAAAAAGACATTTGTAAATCCTTCAGTGAAGGTAACCCGTTTCCATCAGTGTGACATCATCACCACCTCCGGAACTAAGGGAGTTGGTGATGGCGAGAATAAACCAGGCAAGGAACCAATTCAAGATCCAAACGACATTCTGTAATCTCCAATTCTCCTATCCTCGGCGTGCTAAGAAATCTCACGCAGAGAGGCAGAGGTTGTGAGATTAAGGTACAGTCTCGAATTTTAAATTTTACAATCATTTAGAACCGACCACCTCCTAGGTCGAAAAGTCCTCCCCCGGGGGAGTCAGAGGGGACATAAATATGAAAAAGACAATCCTATTTAGTATGCTGCTCATGGCAGCCACCACCGCCAGCGCGCAGTTCGTGCACATAGAGTTGAAGAACGGCGAGAAGTATGACTATGACAGTAAGGACATCAAGACGATGACCGTTGACAACCAGGCACCGAAGAAACCCGGCGTTGATGGTCAGATCAACGGTCATGACTATGTAGAGATCGGCGGCAAGAAGTGGGCAACGATGAACATCGGTGCCACCAGCGTGGCAAGTTCGGATGTAGTGGAGACTCCTTCCTACATCAAGTCATTCTGGGAAAATAATACCGACAGCAAGGTCTATAGCTGCTTCGGCACTTATTTTAAGTGGGGCGAGACCACAGCCACCAACGGCACCTATTATTACCCAACCCTCAACAGTTGCGATAATCCTACCCTCTGCAAGGAGCACGATGCCGCTACAGTAAACTGGGGCTCTACATGGCGCACACCTACCCGCGCAGATATACAGGCTCTGAGCAATGCCTGCGCAGGAACTGCAGACAATTCAACTCCGAAGACCTTGACATCGACGATAACGGAAGGCGGTATCTACTGGCTCTCTGCTACTCAGACGCACGAGTCCGACTACAAAGGTGTAGCTGGTGTCCTCTTCGTTGACAAGGCAGACCCAACCAAGCGAGTTTTCTTCCCTGCCGCTGGTTACGTTTACAGTACTACATTGTACTACGCAGGGTCAAACGGCGGCTACTATTGGTCTTCGTCGCTCTACACTGGCAATACCGACAGCGCCTGGCGCCTGGACTTCCGCTCGGACTACGTGCACCCAGGCGACTACTACAGCTATCGCCTCAACGGGTTTACTGTTCGTCCAGTCTCAGATTAACTCTCCCCGGGCGCTTGCGCCCATTCGATGCATTTGAAGATTTGTATATTGCGTCTGGCTAGACGTTGAGTAGCTAAAGATACCAGCGGCATCTTAAACCTACGAAATACAATTATGTGCGAGTAACTTTCTCTTATCGGATAAGTTGCTCGCACATATTGTTTTTATTGTTCAGATCGCAGTGCAGATGTATTAACGCGCGCGATGCAGGAGACACAGTTGAATAGTTACACCAGCCAATTATTCGCCAGCTCATCAACCCGTCTATAATTCTCTAGTTCTTGACCTAAAAATAATGTGATTTTCGCGAAAATGTTAAAGTGCCCCTTTTACAGTGTTAAAGTGCCCCTTTTACAGTGTTAAAGGGGCCCTTTAACTTTGCAAAAGGGGCCCTTTTGCAATCCAGGTGGCACTCCGCATGACCTTGGTGACATATTGCCACTTTACAAGGGAACAGTATCAGTCATAATATGCAACAGGGCCAAAATAATACAACAAACTGGACACCATATAGTTAATTGTATATGAGCGTGAAGATGTTATCTTTTGTAATGACCTCGTTCATCAGGCGGTAGATGTCGTCGGCCGTTATGGCGTCTATGCGCTCGAATAGGCGGTTGCTGTCCTTGAGACGGTTGTAGTGCAGGAATTGCTTCGCCATGTCGATGGCATAGTTTTCTTTGTTTTGCGAAGCCAGAGCCAACTGTCCCTTGATCTGCTGTTTTATGGCGTTAAGGACAGACAGAGACAACGGTGCCTTACGAAGCCTTTGTAGTTCGCTGTCAACGAGTTTGAGGCACTTGTTGATGTCAGAGTGGTCGCAACCGAAATACACCGTCCATAGCAGAGTGTCGGTGTATGTAGTCATGGCACCCTCCACGGTGTAAACCAATCCTCTCTTTTCTCTCAGTGCAATGTTGAGGCGTGAATTCATGCTCGGTCCGCCCAGCATGTTGTTGGTCAGGAATAGAGGTGTGCGCCATTTGTCCAGGTCGCCACGTATGGCAGTGCCCAGCATCACATGCGCCTGATGCGTATCGTTCTTTATCTCAAGTCGTGTCTCCTTGATCTCAGGCAGAGGCATGATGTCAGTCTGCGTAGTCGTGATGAGGCTGGATGTATATCCCTCAAACAGGCGTTCCAGTCTGTTGATGAGAGTATTGAAACGGATATCGCCCACGACATAGAATACTGCTCTCTGTGGAGCATATAGCCTGGAAGTGAATGCTTTACAGTTGGCGGAAGTGAACTGTCTGACTCTCTCTGGTGCACCGAGGATATTGTGCCCCAGATCCTGTCCCTTGAACATGATGTTCTCAAAATCATCGTATATCAGTTCGGCAGGGGAGTCACGGTAACTGTCAATCTCGTCGCATACCACCTCCACCTCCTTTTCTATCTCCTCCTGAGGGTAAGTGCTATGGAAAACAATCTCGGTGAGCAAATCTACGGCGCGGTTGAAATGCTGGCGCAGCACGGCAGCATAATACACCGTTTCCTCCTTTGCAGTGAAGGCATTCAGTTCGCCGCCTACACGTTCAAGCACGTTGATGACCTTCAGGGGAGACAGTTTGTCCGTTCCCTTGAATGTCATGTGCTCACAGAAGTGGGCAATGCCCTCTTCGTCAGCCATTTCGTTTCTTGTGCCAGCCTTTAAGGCATAACCGCAATAGACCACCTCGCTGTCATTGGCGAGATGTATGATACGCAGTCCGTTGGGCAGAGTATGTGTGTTGTAATTCATAAGAATGATGCAAAATTACAAATTATTCTGGATATATCATAATAAAAACATACTTTTCTTTTGATATTTTTGGCAATGTCATAAAAAATGAGTACCTTTGCACTTTGATAAATAGTATCACGCGCATGAGAACAGTCTTTTGTGCGCAGTATTCCTGTGAACAGAACAATAAAAAATAATTATACGAAGATGAAGAATAAACTTCGCAGCGCAGTCTGCACAGAAGGTCGCCGTATGGCAGGAGCCCGCGCACTTTGGGTAGCCAACGGCATGAAGAAAGAGCAGTTTGGTAAGCCTATCATTGCTATCGTCAATTCATTCACCCAGTTCGTGCCAGGTCATACACACCTGCACGAGATTGGTCAGATAGTAAAGGCAGAGATAGAGAAACTCGGTTGCTATGCAGCAGAGTTCAACACTATCGCCGTCGATGATGGCATAGCAATGGGTCACGATGGCATGCTCTATTCGCTTCCTTCGCGCGACATCATAGCAGACTCAGTGGAGTATATGGTCAATGCTCACAAGGCTGATGCCATGGTGTGCATCTCAAACTGTGACAAGGTTACTCCTGGTATGCTCATGGCTGCCATGCGCCTCAATATCCCAGCGGTATTCGTTAGCGGCGGTCCTATGGAGTCGCACAAGCTCAATGGTGAGAATGCTGACCTTATCACAGCGATGATCAAGGGCGGTGATCCAACGGTAAGCGACGAGGAACTGGAGCAGGTAGAGCACATGGCATGTCCTGGTTGCGGTGCTTGTTCGGGTATGTTCACAGCCAACTCTATGAACTCACTCACTGAGGCTCTCGGATTCTCTCTCCCTGGCAACGGTTCTATCCTCGCCACTCACGTAAACCGTATCCAGCTCTTCAAGGATGCCGCAAAGCTTATCGTGAAGAATGCGATGGCATACTATGAGGATGGTGACGACTCTGTCCTCCCACGCTCTATCGCTACACGTCAGGCATTCCTCAATGCTATGACACTCGATATCGCTATGGGTGCATCTACCAATACTGTCCTTCACCTCCTCGCTGTAGCACAGGAGGGTGGCGTTGACTTCAAGATGACCGACATCGACTCACTGTCGCGAAAAGTGCCATTCCTCTGCAAACTCGCTCCTAACTGGCAGAAGTATTCTATCCAGGAAGAGAATCGTGCAGGTGGTATCCTCGGTATTCTCGGCGAACTTGCCAAGGGCGATCTCCTTGACCTCTCTTGCAAGCGTGTCAATGGCGCTACACTCGGTGAGGATATCAAGAAGTACTCTATTACAGGCGAGACAATCGACCCAGAGGCAGACCGCATCTATCACTCTGCACCTGGCGGCGTATTCTCAAATGTTATGGGTTCGCAGGATGCCAAGTGGGAATCACTTGACACAGACCGTGAGAACGGTTGTATCCGCGACATCGAGCACGCATATACCAAGGATGGCGGTATGGCAGTACTCTTCGGCAACATCGCTCAGGATGGCTGCGTTGTAAAGACTGCTGGCGTGGCACCAGAGCTCTGGCACTTCGAAGGTCCTGCAGTATGCTTCGACTCGCAGGAGGATGCTTGCGAGGGAATCCTCGGCGGCAAGGTGAAGAAGGGTGACTGTGTGGTTATCACTCACGAGGGTCCTAAGGGTGGTCCTGGTATGCAGGAGATGCTCTAACCAACTTCATACATCAAGTCTATGCACATGGGTAAGGAGTGTGCCCTCATCACTGACGGCCGTTTCTCAGGTGGTACATCAGGTCTCTCTATCGGCCATATCTCTCCAGAGGCAGCCAGCGGTGGCAACATCGGTAAGATCAAGGACGGTGACATCATCGTAATCGATATCCCATCACGCTCTATCAACGTGAAGCTCACCGATGAAGAACTTGCAGCACGTCCACAGCAGCCGCTGAAGCGCAACCGCGTAGTAAGCAAGGCTCTCCGTGCATACGCTCAGTCAGTAGCATCTGCCGACAAGGGTGGCGTGAGAATCATTGACTAATCTGGATTTCATTGACTAACCTGGATTAATCAATGATGCAGGTTGGATTTTAAAGAATATAAACGATAAAAGCTATTCCCCATAGCTTACCCTAAAGCAGTAGCATATCTGCTCCCTTCCCCAAGAGACGGGGGAGGGTAGGGGATGGGGTATGTCTTAATGGAAAAGATAACCGGTGCAGAGGCACTGATGCTCTCTCTCAAGGCAGAGGGCGTAAAGACAATATTTGGCTATCCGGGTGGCTCTATCATGCCTACCTATGATGCATTATATGACTATACACGAGGCGAGAAGAAAGCCTTCGATCATATTCTAGTTCGTCATGAGCAGGCTGCCGCACATGCTGCGGAAGGTTTCGCTCGTGTCAGCGGTAAGGTGGGTGTGACACTTGTGACCTCTGGTCCTGGTGTGACGAACACGCTCACAGGTGTTGCTGACGCTATGATGGACTCAACGCCTATCGTGGTCATTGCCGGTCAGGTAGCTACTTCCGTGCTGGGCAGCGATGCCTTCCAGGAGGTTGACCTTGTTGACGTGGCACAGCCAATAACGAAATGGGCGTATCAGATTCGTTCAGCAAAGGATGTGGCATGGGCTGTAAGCCGTGCTTTCTATATAGCAAAGAGCGGACGTCCTGGTCCTGTGGTGCTTGACTTCACGAAGAATGCACAGACGGAGATGGTGAACTATGAACCTGCAAGCGTTGACTTCATCCGTAGCTATGTGCCTTATCCAGAACCAAAGGAGGAGGATCTCAAGGCTGCAGCGGAGATTATCAATAATGCCAAGAAGCCAATGGCGCTTGTTGGTCAGGGCGTGGAATTAGGTAATGCACAGGAAGAGCTGAAGACATTCCTGGAGAAGGCTGATATCCCTGCCGGACGTACGCTCATGGGACTCTCGGCACTGCCATCAAACCATAAGCTCAACATGGGTATGCTTGGCATGCACGGATCATATTCCGTAAACCTCAAGGAGCAGGAGGCCGACGTGCTGATAGCTATCGGTATGCGTTTCTCTGACCGTGTTACTGGTAACCTTGAGCGCTATGCAAAGCAGGCAAAGATCATTCACCTTGACATTGATCCTTCTGAGATAGACAAGTGTGTGAAGACAACCGTATCTGTAGTTGGCGACTGTAAGGTGTCGCTCCCTGCACTGACAGCACTCGTGAACAAGGCTGACCACACAGACTGGAAGGAATCGTTCCAGCCATTGCGCGAGAAGGAAATAGAGTGTGTCATCACTCCTGCCACAAAGCCAACGAGCGGCCCGCTTCTCATGGGTGAGGTGGCACATGACGTGGCAAAGGCTACTAACAGCGAGGCAATCCTCGTGACTGATGTAGGTCAGAACCAGCTTATGTCTGCCCGTTATTTCAAGTATCATAAGAGCCGCTCCATTGCTACGTCAGGTGGTCTAGGTACCATGGGCTACGGCATTCCTGCTGCCATGGGAGCCACATACGGTGCACCTGACCGTACCGTCTGCTGCTTTATGGGCGATGGTGGCCTGCAGATGATGATACAGGAATTCGGTACCATTATGGAGCACAGAATCCCTGTGAAGATGATTCTGCTGAACAACAGCTACCTTGGCAACGTACGCCAGTGGCAGGATATGTTCTTCAATCATAAGCAGTCGTTCACTCCTATGACCAACCCGGACTTCGGCATGGTGGCAAAGGCATACGACATTCCTTACCGCCGCGTGGCAGAGCGTGAGGAACTTGCCGATGCAATACAGGAGATGCTGAATACGGACGGTCCGTTCCTGCTTGAGACAATTATTAAGCCAGACGCAAACGTAGAGCCGATGACAGCTCCTGGCAAGGCAGTAGATGAAATGGTTCTTAACGTAGAATGTTAAAGATGGAAAATCAAAATACACAGTTATTTACATTACAGGTATATACAGAAAACATTGCCGGCATTCTGAGCCAGATCACTGCTGTGTTCACTCGCCGTCAGATAAACATAGAGAGTCTCAATGTCTCTCCTTCAAGTATAAAGGGTGTGCACAAATATACCATCACTGCATACAGTGAGGAGGAGACAATGAAGAAGGTGGTAAAGCAGATAGAAAAGAAGATAGATGTGGTGAAGGCGCACTTCTATACCAACAGTGACCTGTTCCTCGTGGAGGTGGCGCTCTTCAAACTCTCTACACCACTTGTGACGGATCATCCAGAGATCTCTCGTGCCATACGTCATGCCAATGCACGCATAACAGAGGTGAACGAAACGTTCTGCATCGTAGTATGTGAAGGCACTACCGATCATATCCTTGACCTCTACTATGAGATAGCGAAGGTAAAGGATAGCATCCTTCAGTTCACACGTTCCGGTCGCATTGCCGTAACGCGCAGCTGCCAGGAGGAGGTCAGCCGCTTCCTTCACGAACGTGGCGAATGCGTATAATATCACTTGGCAGCCAGATGGTTTCACGCCAAGCAGAACGGAAGGTAGAATGAATAATTCATACTAAAAACTCCCCGAAGCAATCATAGTGCTTCGGGGAGTTTTTTTATGGTTCTACTAGAAAGTGTAACCATCTCACATAAGTCGTATTTTAGTAATGAGTCCTACAAGATCTTGTATGGAAGGAGAAGTAAAAAAGTGATGTGAAGTGTGGCACAAAGAAAGTGCCAGTGTGCAGAAACGTGAAAGGCTGATTACGGTTCGTCGCCTAAATCCGACGTTTCGGTATCTTTTAGTGGGCAAAGTGGTGTCTTAAACTACAAAAAAGACTAACTTTGCAAACGTTTTAGGGAAATAATGTCCTTACAGAAGATATAAAAAACAAGTCAATATAAATGAATAATTTTAAAGAAGTATTTGAAAGTCGCTATACATGGATAGAAGGATTCATGCGAAATGTGCGACGCTTTTCCAAAAGAACAGCAATGATAGATCCTGAGAAGGATCGTAGTTGGAGCTATGCTGACCTGAACAATGATGTGAACTGCCTTTGTAATACATTGCAGCAAGATGGTTTCATAAAAGGTGATGTAGTGATGTTGCAGATGCTCAACTGTGCAGAGTTTGCTTTCGCATATGTAGCTATGCATAAGATGCAGGGTGTATGTTGCCCTGTAAGCTATCGTATCAGCTCCGGTGAGATGGCATTCAATATAGAGGATTCCAAGCCAAAGATTATCATCGTGTGCACCTCAAAGAAGGATAGCACCCTTGAGGCAATCTCCAAGTCGTCCTTCAAGCCATCCAAGGTGATTGTTGCTGGCATGATGGAGCCTGCCTATATGGTAGATGGCATAGAGGTTATCTCTTACAGTGACTACGTGAAGGATTCTTCATGTGAGGAACCTGTGATAGATACACCTTATAATATATATAACGAGACAACCCGTCTCTATACCTCAGGTACGACAGGTCGTCCTAAGGGAGTGGCGCTGACCAGCATCAACGAAGTGCTCTCTGCCCACGATGTGATGATACATTTCCCTATGTCGTATAAGGATGTCAGCATGAACACCACTCCTTGGTTCCACCGTGGTGGATTGCACTGTGCTGGTCCATGCCCAACCTTCTATGCTGGTTCGGCACTCGTGATACAGGGAAAGTTTGACGCTCTGACCACACTGAAGTATGTAGGCAAGTACAACATCACCTTCCTTGTAGGTGTTCCTACGGTTCTTGAAGCCCTTGCCGATGTGCAGGAGCGTCAGGAGTTGAATATCAGTTCGCTGAAGGGTATCGTGACCATGGGCAGTCCGCTGGAGCGCTCTGCATGTATCAGATACCAGAAAGTGCTCACTCCGAATATCTTCAATGGCTACGGCACTACGGAGACATTCTGGAATACATTCCTCCGTCCGTTTGACCTTCCAGACAATGCAGGTACTGCCGGTGCGTCATGTGTTGATGATGACGTGAGAGTGGTAAAGGTATATGAGGATCGCAAGGCATCAACCGACGACCTCGTGAAGATGGATGGTGTAGAGGTAGGCGAGGTGATCATCTGTTCGCCAGCCAAGTCTCCATACACTTACATCAACAACGAGAAGGCTACCGAAGAGAAATACTCTGATGGATTCATATATACCAATGACCTCGCTACATGGGATGAGAATCAGTTCATCACCATCGTAGGCAGAAAGGACGATATGATTATCTCTTCAGGTGAGAATATCTATCCAACGGAGGTTGAGGCTGTCCTCAATCTTCATCCAAAGGTAAAGGACTGTATCGTTACTTCTGTACCTGACAAGGTACGAGGCCAGATTGTTACGGCATACATCGTTAGATGCGATGAAAGCCTGACAGTGGAGGAACTTGATGAATATTGCAAGAACAGCAATGACATAGCAAACTTCAAGCGTCCACGTTACTATCGTTTCACAGAGCAGATCCCATTCAATGCTACAGGTAAGAAACTGCATGTGAAGATTAAGGAACAGGCAGAGAAGGATCACAAGAACGGACTCCTCTACCGTGTGTAGGAAAACGACATGAGGCCGTGTCAAACCATGGCAATCCATGCTTTGACCTCGGCTTTTCTATCCCTGCTTATAATAATATCCGGAGCTGCTGCGCCTTTCAGGTGTAGCAGCTCTTTGCCGTTTGTAATGGTCTCCATGCTCTCCACTTGTTCTATAGGTACGATGTACTTTCTGTTGACCTTCATGAAGGACTTCGGATTCAACTGGTCGCTCATCCTGTCAAGCGAAATATCGATAGGGAAGGATGTGCCGTCAAGTAGTCTGATGTATGTAGTCTTGTTCTCTGAAACTATGTATCTGATATTGCTGACCGACACCACCCTTTCGCCCTTTCGTGTCTTTACGATGAAACGTTCACGATATACCTCTTCGTTTATCAGTTTGCGCAGCAGTTCCTTGTCAATCCTTCTGCTGTTGTCCTCAGCAGGTGCCATCAGCCTCTTCGCTTTCTTCAGGGCAATGCTCAGTTCTTCCTCACCGATAGGTTTGAGGAGGTATGAGAGGGAGTTGTATTCGAAGGCGCGCAGTGCATATTCCTCGTATGCAGTGGTGAATATGATAGGTATGTTCTCGGGTACATTCTTCAGAGCGTCGAAACTGAGTCCGTCGCTCAGCTGTACGTCGGCTATGATGATGTCGGCATTGCTGTGCAGGGCAAGGTATTCCCTGCCGTGCTCCACAGTAGTAATCGGACCCACCACCTCGCATCCTGGTTCCAGTTCCTCCAGCATGTGAGCAAGCAGGTGATAGTTGTATATTTCGTCTTCAAATATCAGTATTTTCATATCAGTGGTAGTTTGGCAGTGAATGTTTCGCCGTTGTCCTCTGTGATGAGTTGGCGGTCGAAGAGCAGAGAGAATGTTTCGTTGATATATTTCAGCCCGAACTGGCTGGACACGTCGTTGGATATCAGCGGTCTTCTGGCGTTGGTGAGACATAGCCATTTCTCATTGATCTCATCACGCGTGGTGTACATGTTTATGTCCAGCGGCGAATCCTCCGTGTGCACATTATGCTTGATGGCGTTCTCCAGCAATCCCTGCAGGGCAAGCGGTGGCAGAGGATGCCCCTTGAGTTTACGTATGTCGTCACTGATGTGCAGGCGTATGCTGTTCACATGGCGTATGCTCATGAGTTCAAAGTATTGCTCCATGAACTTCACCTCTTGCTCTACCGGCACGTGCAGTTCGTCACC
Organism: Prevotella sp.; assembly: GCA_045617365.1. GTDB lineage: Bacteria > Bacteroidota > Bacteroidia > Bacteroidales > Bacteroidaceae > Prevotella. The sequence goes on from JAZLIN010000023.1 coordinate 17,751, forward strand.
ATATTTCAGCAGGTAGCGATAGCAGTTGGCCAGCAGTCTCAGAAACTGTATGGCCGTTTTGGGTGACTGTAGTGTGAGGCTTGTTGCCACGCTGAGGCTGTTGAACAGAAAGTGTGGTGTGACCTTTCTGCGCAGAGTCATGAGACGCAACTCATGTTTCAGTTGCGTTATCTCAACCTCCTGCTGCTCTATCTTGCGCAATGCCAGGTCTATGTCGATGTCGTTGGGTGCCATATATGACAAAACTGTTATTTGTTCATTGTAACTGCTAACTGTTGACTTTTCAGATGTAAAGTTACGAAAAAAAATATATTCATGCAACAAAAAGTAATAAAAACGCATATTATTTGCCTAATTCAAATAAAATTCTTAATTTTGCAACGTATATACCTTTCAAGAATATAATAATGGAGAATACAGAGAAATATCATACCTCGGCAGATGCCTTCCACTGCGACTTCAATCACGAGTTGTGCATGGGACATCTGGGCAATGCCCTTCTTAATGCTGCCGATATGCATTCCACCCATCGCAATTTTGGCATGACCTATCTTAACACTATCAATAAGACATGGGTGCTGTCACGTCTTGCGATAGAACTCAATGACATACCCCGCGAACACGATGACTTCTGCATAGAGACCTGGGTGGAGAACGCAATGAAATACTTCACCCGCCGTAACTGGGATATTTATTCAGAGGACGGCAGCAAAGTCTATGGACATGCCCGTAGCGTTTGGGCGATGATAGACACCGTGACTCGCGAGCCGCAGGATATCCTGGCTGTCAATGAGGGTACGATAGTGGAGTATATATACAAGGAGAAGGAGTGTGACATGAAGGACGTGTCACGCGTCAAGGTGCCAGAGATGACCGACTATACCGAGTTTCGCGTCGTATATAGCGACCTGGACGTCAACGGACACCTCAACTCCATGCGCTATATTGACCGTCTGATGGATACGCTGCCACTCGACTATCTGCGTGAGTGTCAGGTCAAGCGCCTTGAGGTGGCATACGTGGCAGAGGGACGCTGCGGTGATACCATCCGTATATACCATCTTGTGGAGGAAGGCGAGAAGCATTATTTCCGCTTTGTGCGCCACGAAGAAGACGGCACGGAGGTGGAACTCAGTCGCTTCATGGTGCTCTTCCGAAAGAAATGATGCTAATTAAACCTAAAAAACATAGGAAATCTTGCATAGTTCGGAAATTATTAGTAATTTTGCACTTTGAAATAAAATATCGACAATTTATAACAATTCATTAATAAAAGAAAAGAAAAATGGCAAAAATGAACTTTGGTGGCGTTATCGAAGAGGTAATGACACGTGAGGAATTCCCACTCGAGAAGGCTCGTGAGATTCTCAAGGACGAGACTATCGCAGTAATTGGTTATGGTGTTCAGGGTCCTGGTCAGGCTTGTAACCTCCGCGACAACGGTTTCAACGTAATCGTTGGTCAGCGTCAGGGCAAGACTTACGAGAAGGCTATCAACGACGGTTGGGTACCAGGTGAGACTCTCTTCTCTATCGAGGAGGCAGCTGACAAGGCATCTATCGTAATGTGTCTTCTTTCTGACGCAGCTGTAATGTCTGTATGGCCTACACTCCAGAAGTACCTCACAGCTGGTAAGGCACTCTACTTCTCACACGGTTTCGCTATCACATGGTCTGATCGCACAGGTTGCGTTCCAGCTAAGGATATCGACGTTATCATGGTTGCTCCTAAGGGTTCTGGTACATCACTCCGTACTATGTTCCTTGAGGGTCGTGGTCTTAACTCTTCATACGCAGTATATAACGATGCTACAGGCAAGGCACTCGATCGTACTCTCGCCCTCGGTATCGGTATCGGTTCGGGTTACCTCTTCGAGACAACATTCCAGCGCGAGGCTACATCTGACCTCACCGGTGAGCGTGGTTCGTTGATGGGTGCAATCCAGGGTCTTCTCCTCGCACAGTATGAGGTTCTCCGTGAGAACGGCCACTCTCCAAGCGAGGCATTCAACGAGACCGTCGAGGAGCTTACACAGTCCCTCATGCCTCTCTTCGCTCAGAAGGGTATGGACTGGATGTACGCTAACTGCTCTACCAC
>JAZLIN010000024.1:0-33498 GCA_045617365.1 Prevotella sp.
GTTCTCTATCCTGTTGCACCGACCTCAACGATGACAACCCTCTGTGATTACACAAAGACCACAGAAGGCTGCATCCGTGTCTTGGTGACAAAGCAGAATGGCGCACTTCGCGGAATAGGTATCGTGAATGTCAATACAGCAGCAAGCGTGGCAAGTGCCAACGGTCTTGATCCTGATGTGTTCACCGCCCTTCCTAAGGCTCAGCAGGTGGCAGAGTGGGCAACCACAGAGCTCTATGCACCTTTGTTCATCATCCTTGAAGGTCGCAACTTTGACGCTTCAAAGGAGTTGAAGGACCTCACATCAGAGAAGTATGACCGTGCCGGCATCATCATAGGCAATACAGAGCAGAGCAGCAAGGGCGCTTGCGTAGGTACTTTGTTCGGCCGTATTGCTTCCATCCCTGTGCAGCGCAACATCGGCCGCGTGAAGGATGGCAGCCTGTTCCCAACGGAAATGTATATCGGTGCCAAGAAGATTGACGAATCGGCAAGCACCGTTGCAACCATCTTCGAGAAAGGTTATATCATCGCACGCAAGCATGTGGGCAGAAGTGGTTACTATTTCGCAGATGATCCTCTCGCATGTAATCCTGAGGGTGACTATTCACATATCACCAACCGCCGTGTTATCGACAAAGCTTATCGCATTGCATACGACACCATGCTTGACATGGTTCTCGATGAGCTGGAGGTAAATGTGGATGGAACGCTACAGGTTGCAGTCATCAAGAGCTGGCAGCAGACGATGGAGAATGCCATCAATCGCAGAATGACCGCCAACGGTGAGTTGAGTGCAACAGACGGTGACGGTTGCAAGTGCTACATTGATGAGACCCAGAACGTCCTGAGCACATCAAAGGTTCTGGTAAATCTCAAAGTGCGTCCTTATGGTTATGCTCGCTATGTTGACGTAAATCTTGGATTCCTCGTAACATCTTAAACAAAGAAAGAATATGGTCAATACACGTGAATATGAGTGGTCAGACGTGAATATCGTCATGGCAGGTCGCCCCATCACAGGACTTCGTGGTGTGAAGTACGGTTCAAAGCAGGAGAAGGAACTTGTGCACGGCAAGGGCAATAAGCCCCACAGCATCCAGCGCGGCAACAAGACCTTTGACGGTGAGATCACACTGTTGCAGAGTGAGTATGAAGCTTTCCGCAAAGCCTGTGGCGGTGACATCCTTGACGCATCCGTTGACATTGTAGCTGCGTATGGCAACCCAACCAATGGTGATGCCATTACAACCGACATTCTTGTTTCCTGTGAGTTCACAGAAGACAACACGGAGTGGAAGCAGGGCGATAAGTTCCAGGAGAAAGCATTGCCTTTCATCTTCCTCGACAAGAAGAGTGTGTAACAAATAAAAGCTAACGAATGAAGAATAAAATTGTCATACTGGGAACTGCCCACGGCATCAACGTTGCCGGCAAGTGCAGCCCAGACAAGAAGTTTCGCGAGTACAAGTATAGTCGCGAGATCATCAAACAGTTGAAAGCGGAACTGGAGGCCGCAGGATTCACAGTCTTTGTGGATATTACTGCTGATGAGGTTCCTGCCAAGCAGGGTGTGGAACTTGCCAGCCGTTGCGCCATTGTAAACAAGATCTGCAAAGAGTATGGCACAGCCAACTGCATCTATGTGTCAATTCATGTCAATGCTGCAGGAAGTAACTCCCAGTGGCTTACCGCCGGTGGATGGTGCGCATACACCAGCAGAGGCAGGACGAAGGCAGATACACTCGCAACGAAACTCTATGAAGCCGCCGAGGTGGAACTGGCAGGTTATGCAGAGGCTATGGCTGATGGCAAGAAGTCAGGCGCATACAGCGAGAAGCAGCGTCCTTTCCGCACGGACTATTCCGACGGCGACGCGGATGAGGAAAGCAACTTCTACATCCTTGCTCATACAAACTGCCCTGCGGTCCTGACAGAGAACCTGTTCATGGACAACAAGGCTGATGTGGCTTTCCTTGAAAGTGAGGCAGGTCGCAAGGCAATAGTTGCACTTCATAAGAAAGGCATTGTGAGCTATTTTGAATAGTGTTCAAACATCATTCAAACACCATTAAAACATCAATGAAATGAACTATACAAAAGAACAGGTCGCAGAGTGGAAGAAGAAGCACGGCGACATTTTTGAAATCACTGTTGACGATAAGAGCTGCATCCTTCACAAGCCTACGCGTCAGAACCTGAGCTATGCGAGCGTGGTGAAGGATCCTATCAAGCTGAGCGAGACACTTCTGAAGCAGCTCTGGGTAGATGGTGACAAAGAGATCCTGGAGCAGGATGACCTTTTCATGGCAGTGGTCAACAAGATGGAAGATGTCATCAAGGTGAAGGAGGCAGAAGTAAAAAAGCTTTAGCGGATGCCGATGTCCCAGATTCGGAAGACGGTGACGTTCTCTTCCTGAACACCCTTCTTCGGTATTACATGCACATTGACCCCGATTCACTGAGTGATGAAGAATGGGCATGGACAATACGTTATCTGATCGACATCCGCAAAATGGAGACGAAGGCAAACAATGGACAGCGTACTTAGATTTCTTATAAGACTACAGGCAGATGAGGGAAATGTGCTGAGCGTGGCGAAGCAGACAACCCGGCAACTGGACATTATATCCCAGAAAGCGAACACCGTAGGGGCTCGTCTTCGGGGTGCCTTCTCCGTGCTGTCCTTCTCTAACTTCAAAGGAGCATTGTCTTCTCTGCCGGGCATGGAGTTTCTGACGAACCCCTATACGCTCATTGGTGCAGGTGTCGGTGCAATTTCAAGCATCGGTGCACAGGCAGAACAGACAAGTGTTGCATTTACGACCCTTGTAGGCAGTGAGGAAAAGGCTGCATCAGTCCTTGCAAAGATAAACGACTTTGCAGCCAAGACCCCATACAACAATCTGGATCTTACGGACAATGCCAGGACAATGCTGAATTTCGGCATCGAGGCAGACAAGGTCAGCACCTATCTGCAGCAGCTGGGAGACATAGCCTCAGGTGACAAGAACAAGCTCGGTGGCTTGTCGGTGGTCTTTGGACAGGTAGCCAGTGCAGGAAAGATGAGCGGCCAGGACCTGATGCAGTTTATCAACCAAGGTTTCAACCCATTGAAGGAACTGGAGAAGATGACCGGCAAGACCTATTCAGAGCTGCAGGATATGCTGAGTAAGGGACAAATAGGATTTGATGCTCTTGCAGCGGCTATCAACCATGCCACGGGCGAAGGTGGAGCTTTTGAGGGCATGAGTGACAAGCTGAGTCAGACAGTAAGCGGCAAATTCTCGACACTCGTGGGAAACATACAGCAGAAGGCCGTTGATATGTTTGAGAAGATCAAGCCGATAGTCAGCAGCTTGCTGGACCTCTTCATCGAGATAGTTCCACCAATAGCATCTGCACTTGAAGGGGTTTTCTCCGTCGTAGCCTCTGTCATTGGTTTTATTGTCAAGTGGAAGACGGAACTCGGACTGCTTGCATCCGTGGTAGCAGTGGGAACCGCCGCGCTGAACCTCCATACTATAGCCATCTGGGGAATGGTGGGAGCCGTCAAGGTGGCATCAGCCGTGACCAAGGCATGGGAGGGCATACAGTGGTTGCTCAATATAGCTCTGGATGCCAATCCGATAGGAATTGTTGTCACTGCCATTGCTGCACTTGTCGCAGCCGTAGTATATTGCTGGAACAAGTTTGCTGGCTTCCGTGCTTTTATACTGACGATGTGGGACACCATAAAAGGTTTCGGTGAAATCATCAAGAACTATCTTATTGACAGACTCAAGACATTGCTCAGTGGCATCGGCAAGATTGGCGAAGCCATCGCAAAAATGTTTGACGGGGATTTTGATGGGGCATGGAGCAGCGCTACTCAGGGTGTGAAGGACATCACAGGAATGACCAGCGCAGAGAAAGCCTTCAATCAGACACAAGTCCTTGCGTCAGGAATGAAGACACAGTATGCCAAGAACTACGCTGCAGAAAGTGCCAAGGACAAGCAAGGTGCAAGTAAGACCGCTGCGATCACCTCACCCGGAACGAAGGGAAGTGCTTCAGGAAATATAGTCTTCAATGCTGCATCAGGCGGCAGCAGTTCAAAGGGCAAGGGCAGAGGAGGCAAAGGCAGCAAGACCGCAGAGGCCTTGGCTACCGGAGGCACACGCAGCACCAGCATAACAATGACGATAAGCAAATTCTTCGATAACATAAACGTGACAATGATGGACAAGACCGACACGGCAGAACTTGAACGCATGGTTCTGCAGTGTATGAACAGAGCACTTGCCATAGCAACAAGTTCAGACCGATGAAGACAACAAGATTCACCTTGCAGAATATAGCACTGAGGGCGATGGGACTAACCAAGATCCCGCCCTACGCTTTGTTTCGCGAAAACAATTTCCACGGTGTCAATATGGGCTACATCAGGGGCAAAGAGATTCCTGATGGTTCAGACTACGATGTGGAGGTTCTTAGTGATGCGGAACTTGAAGAGGTTGTGCGCACAAATGCGCTTGGCATTCCTATGGTCATGCCGTTGCGTTTCCAACTGGAGGAGTCAGGAGCAAAGGACTGGTTGTTTCCCGTGGAGCCGATGATAAGCATAAACGGTCAGAACATCCTTGTACGCCGTCATGTGAACAAAGGAGCTATCAAGGGCAGCATCAAAGAACGATGGACCCAGGATGACTATACCGTCAGGATCGAGGGTGTTCTTATGTCTCGTGAAGGAAGATATCCCGAGGATGATGTTGTGCAGCTCAGGAAATTCTGTGAGGCTGGTCATGTGAAGGCTCTGTGCCCATTGCTTGAAGTCTTCGGTATCAGCCAGCTTGCAATAGAGAGCTGGGACATACCCTTCACGGTAGGAGTTACGAATCAGAACTACAGCATTCAGGCTTACAGCGATGATATATACAAATTGCTGCTAAGCCGTGATGACCTAAACACTTGATGCCCATGTACACGATGATCTATGACATTTCGGTCGGCAATTACAAGCTTGGCATGTTGGACAATGTGGAAGTTCACAAGAGCGTTGAGCTGCTTGCGGACACGGCTGTCATAACATTGCCAGGTGCACAGTACAACGCAGCACTGGAGATAGAAGACAAACTAAGGCGCGGCGACAGGGTGTGCATCAAGTTCGGGTATGAAGAGAGCGGCATGGAAGAAGAGTTCTCCGGATGGCTGCAGCGCATGAGCACAGATGGCGGTGACATCAAACTGCATTGCGAGGATGACCTGTTCCTGTTCCGCAAGGAGATACCCAACGAGGTGATGAAGAAAGTCACGGTTGACGATCTTCTCAAAAAGGTTATTTCCGGCTGTGGTCTCTCCCTCGGTGTAGAATGCACTTACTCCTGGACATACGACAAGTTTGTCATCAATAATGCTACTGGGTACGATGTGCTGAAGAAAGTGCATGAAGAGTGTGGTGCGGACATATACATATCAGATGGGAAACTCCACATTCATCCGCCAGGAGAAAAGATGTATGACGAATGCTTTTATGACCTTGCCCTGAATGTCGAGGAAGAAGATCTGACTTACCGGCGTGCAGAAGACAAGAAGGTCAAGGTCGTGGTCAAGGCGCTCCTTCCTGATGGGAAAGTCAAGGAAGTTGAGGTTGGAAGTACAGGAGGCGACAAAATAGAAATCAAATGTCCCACGTCAGACGATGCCTCAATGAAGGCAAGAGGGGAGCTGGAGGTCAAGCGCAGGACATTTGACGGCTATGAGGGAAGCATCACAGGCTGGCTGATACCAAAGTGCAGACCTGCAGACAGTGTCACCCTGCATGACAAAGAGTATCCATACAAAGACGGCACATACTTCGTGACAAGCGTTACGACCTCATTCGGCAAAGATGGGGGCAAGAGAAAAATAGAATTAGGTTTCAGACTATCATAAGATCCAGAAGCGGTACTTCTGGACACAGTGACAAATATGGACAAATACAGGAAACTTGGCGAAAGCCTCAGGAACTTAGGAGGAGGTGGACGTGCTATCACAATCTATCAGGGTATAGTGAATAGCGTGGACGGCAATCTGTGTGAGGTTCAGATCGGTAACATCGCCATCCCTGATGTACGCCTGCGAGCCTCCGAAGCTGATGATGACGGCGAGATGCTTGTCACGCCCAAGGTGGGAAGCGCTGTCACCATAGGCAGCCTAAGCGGCGACCTTAGCAGGTTAGTAGTGCTGCAGGTGGACCACATCGAGAGCATTGTCATCAATGGCGGCAAACTTGGAGGGCTTATCAATATCAAGCAGCTGACGGACAAACTTAACATCATCGAGGATGATATCAACACTCTGAAGAATGCGATGCGTGCCTGGACTCCTGTTGCGCAGGATGGCGGTGCCGCGCTGAAAGCCTCGGTCTCAACCTGGACAAGTCAGACATTGGCAAATAGCCAGAGAGGAGAACTTGAAGATGAAACAGTCAAACATTAGCGAAAATTATGGAACAGCATACAAAAGACAAAATACAGTACGCAACAGCTATTGTGACGCTGATCAGCGGCATAGTGATGTGCTATATCGCCTTTTTCAGGAGTCCTGACGGTGACATTCCAAATGGTGCCCTCTGGTATTTCGGTCAGACATTGGTTTATGCCGCAACAATATTCGGCTTCAAGCTGGCACTGGATGAAATAATGCGTAAGAACAAATAAATCGAACAGTATGAAGACAGTATTGAGAATCATTTTTCTATTCTTCCTAGTTTTGTGCACAGGCAGCTGCAGGACGAAGGAGAAGGTGACAGAACGCCTGAGAGAAACTGCTCAGGCAAGCACGTCGGGAGTTGTGAAGGAAGCGCGTCAGACTGGGCACCAGGTGGAGAGCAACAGTTCTGGAGAGACCACGCATACGCAATGGAGTGACAGTACAGTGGAGAGGTTCCATGAGCGCATTGTGACAGACTCCAGCGGTCGCGTACTATGGCAAGAGACAGAACATAGCAAGGAACGCTATACAGGGAAGGCGCGTAGCAATACCAATCGTTCAAATAGCATTCAAGAGACGGTAGAATCCCAGGACAGTTCCATTACAGAGGAACAGAAGGACTCTTTGTATAACGGAGGGGTTCTGCAGGAAGTGACAGTAGTCAGGAGCAGACCGTGTAACTGGCTTTGGTGGGGCGGTCTGTTGGTGATACTTCTTGTATTTTGTGCAATATTAATAACTCGTTGGCATGGTAGGCATACAGACTAAAGACTTTGACCTTGACATAAAGATACAGCGTGACAGATCCGGGAAGATTGTCTCAGGAATGGTCATCGGTGACATCCTGTGGCAGAATCAGGCTGTAATCCTCGTGTCGCACAAGGGAGAGATCAAGGAAAGGCCGGACATTGGTGTTGGCATAGAGAGTATGCTTCTCGACAATGATGCGCTGTACTGGCGCACCCTCATCAGGGAAGCTCTGGAACTGGATGGACAGCAAGTAAAATCTGTCAGGATATCCAAGGGCAACATCATAATCGACGCATCATATTAACATAATATACATAAATCAAAGATGAACACTGTAGTTGTCCAGTCAGGACAGACCTTTGCGGATATCGCAGTACAAGAGTACGGATCATTTGAGGCAGCAATCGAGATTGCGATGGACAATGGCATGAGCATCACGGACAATCTGAGTGGTGGCAGCGTCTTGCGCCTTACGGACAGATCGTACAACAGGATCATGCAGAACTACTGCAGGACCAACGGTGTATCACCTGCTACAGCACTGGATGAAGAAGAGAAGTACGGCGGCATAGGCTTTATGGCTGTTGGTGTGGATTTCATAGTCAGTTAGTATTGCCGGGACATTCAATGCCCATTGGATAAATAACGGGAAAAACAAGATGAGAACAATAGAAGAGATAAAGACGGTGATGTGCGAGGCATTCATGCGTGATGCCAGTCTGGCCGAGGCATATGGCTTTGAGGTGGGAAGTGCCTTCGGGAGCCAGTTTTCGAAGGTCAGCATCGAGAATCTGCTGATATATATCGTGGCGGTGTGCCAGTATGTCCTGGAGGCACTTGTCAAGGAACACTATGATGAGGTGACAGGGATGATTGAGGCGAAAATGGTGCATCGTCCGAGGTGGTACAGAGACAAGATGCTGGCGTTCATGAAGGACAAGGTGCTCATTGCAGACAGCGATGAATATGACACGAGCGGCATGAGCGACGCTGAGATAGAGAGAGCCCGTGTGGTAAAGTATGCTGCTGCCACGGAGAGCCGTGACAGTGCACTGCTCACCATCAAGGTGGCAGGTGAGAAAGGCGGCGAGCTGTGTCCCCTGGATGCGGAGGTGGTTGTGCAGATGGAAGCCTATCTGAGAGAAATAAAGGATGCCGGTGTGCGTGTGTCTCTGGTGAACCAGGATGCAGATCTCTTCAGCTGTGAGATAGACATATACTACAATGCCCTGAGACTGGAAGCCAGTGTGAGAGAGGCGGTGATGAAGGCAATCAATGGTTATATCACAGGTCTGCCATTTGATGGTGTATATACTAACCAGGGGCTGGTGGATGTGCTGCAGGTAGTGGATGGAGTAAAGATCGCTGAACTGAAGAGTGCGAGTGTGATGGTCTTCGGTGAAACGACGATTACAAACATAGATGCCCGCCACACTCCCATGGCCGGCTATATGAAGAGCGACAAGGTGACAATTAACATGATAGCATACGATGAACAGATTTAACGTGTCTTACGCGAAGCTTGCACAGCTTCTGCTGCCGATGTGTCTGCGCGGCAAACGCATGACGGCATTGACAAAGGTTCTTGTCTCGCCTATAGGTCTGTTGCATGGTGAACTGATGAAGTTCCGCGCGGAAACCCGGCACAGGCTGGTTCATAATGGGCAGACCTGCTACTTGCGGGGGATGCTCAATGACACCTTCGATCCCGTGGAACGTGGCATAACGATCACTGAAGACGGAAGTGACGAGGGAATGGGTATCATGCTGCATGAGAGAGAAACAGGTCTCTTCCTTAATCTGACAATGCGCGAGCGAGGCTGCGCAGAGGCATTCAGACGTGGGTTCAATGGTGCTAACCGCGTTGGATTCTGGATTAACATACCCGTGCGTTTGAAAGGGTTAATAAACGAGGGAGCAGTGAGAGCCGTGGTCAATCAGTTCAAGCTGGCTTCTATAAGATACGGAATAACTTATACACATTAAGATATGGACAAGATAATAGGCAACTATCTCTCACAGGCAAACAAGAGTTTCCCTGTGGATTGTGAGACACTGGACTACATAGCAGGCAATGCTACACTTGCGGAAATGCTGGGCAACATAGCCGGCGACAAGGTGATACTGTATGGTTGTGATGCTGTCAATGGCGGTGTGTCGCGCAAGGAGGGGTATGTGTTCCTTCGGACAGAGGATTACCCTGAAGGTGAAGTCCTGCGCTTTGAGGGTGGTTCTACTGCGAGCGGCTTGCATGTGGTAAAGGAGGACATATCAGTGTCTGCCAATGGATATAGTTTCCCGAAGGCATATACGGGTCGGTACCTTGCTGCCGGATATGGTGCGGAGCAATATAGCTGGGATGAGTTTGAGGAGGTGAAGACGAACAGGTCTCTGTGGGAAGCTCTGTCAGACTTGCAGAAAGCGTTCCGTGAGTTTTCTGCCGAACCGCTTGGCATTGTCAAGCTGTGGAGTGGCAAGAATATACCTGATGGCTATCATCTGTGTGACGGCAGCCAGTTGCTGATAGCAGAGTACCCTGCATTGTACAAGGCAATAGAGAAAACGTTCAATTCTGCTAAGAATGCCGCCGGAATACCATATACTACCGATTCTGGCTATTTCCGTCTTCCGGATCTTAGAGGGCGATTCGTCGTGGGCTATCATGATTCGGATCCAGACTATCAGGATTATGGATCTGTAGGTGGTGAGAAAGAACATATATTATTGACAGACGAAATGCCAAGCCATGATCATATGTTCTTCGGCGATGATCAGTTGATTAATCATCTGACCAAATGGGGAGGAAAAAACTTAAAAGAAGCAGATGGGTACGATGCAAAATCCGAAAACAGCGGTAAGAGTAATGTATATACAACATCACAAACCGGAGAAGGTACTGCCCATGAGAACCGTCCACCATACTATGTTTTGGCTTATATAATGAAGCTTAAATAGACGTTGAACAACCATTAAACAGTGATTAAATATGGCACAATTATCAAGAGATACGTTGAAGACCTATTTCAAGACTGGTCTTTATCCTACGGAGGAGCAGTTTGCTGCCTGGCTTGACTCGTATGTGCATGTGCAGGATGATATAGACATGGAGCATGTAAAGGGGTTGATGGAGGCTCTCAATGGCAAGCAGAATGCAGGAGAGAGTGATATCAGTGATCTTCTAGCACTTGACGAGGAAAAGGGGTGGCTGAAAGTGAACGGGGATACGAAGCGCTTCTTTGTCGCTCTGACGGAACTTGCAGCTCCGAATGCTCCAACTGTCGGGGTGACTACGTATGCCGTGGTGACGGGTAATGCAAATGTGACAGTGAGCTGCTCTACTGCCGGTGCAACGATGCGGTATAGCATCGATTCGGGTAAGACATGGTCGAATACCAGCGGCAGCGTTGCTCTTGCAAGCGGTTATGCCAACGACAAAGACAATGCGGAGAAAACGGTGTCTCTCTGGGTGAAATCCGAAAAGAACGGTGAGGAGTCGGCCATCAACAAATACACCATCACGATCAAGCCAAAGGTGGCTGCAGGTAGTGTTGCTGTTGTGAGAAATGCTAATAACAACAAATACAGTACGAGTGCAATTATTACGCTCACTCCTTCTGCTACTACCAGTGCAACGAGTGAATACAGCGAGGATGGCGGCAGCACATGGGAGAGCCTTACGGAAACGAAGACTGTCACGGTATCTGCATCGAAGTCTGCAAGTCAGTACCAGGTGAGGGCTACAAAGGAGACGTATGAGGATGCCAGCATAGCAAAGAGCGAGGCGTTCACGCTGAATGCCAAGAAGTTCTATTATGGTGCAGGTGACGCTACATTGACTGCTGCAACAATCAAGACACTCGTAGGTGGTGGCAGTTTGGAGCAGGACACAATGGCAGGTGAGTACAGCATCAATAATCCTGTTGGCAAATACACATGGTTCTGTGGTGTGGGTACTCTTACTGGAGTAACGTCAAGTGGCTTCGGGGTTCCTATGAATAGTGTGGTAGTGGTAGATGGATATAACTGCTATCGGTCAACCTCTGCTGTTAAAGAGGCTGGTACTAACAAATTCAAAGTAGTATAATATGGCACAGATAAACATTTTCGGTGAACTGCACAATGTGACAGGCGAGCCTATAGCGGCTGCTGATCAGGTGAGGGATAATGTCCAGGGGAAGATGCAGTCAGAAATCAACGCGGAACTGTATGAGAAGCTTAGTCTTGCTGGGACAGCGGCTTCTGATTATCCTACCAGCATCAATCTAAGGGATATTGAGGGTGTGGGAAAGGGTTTTGACAGCCTTGAAAACATCTTTACCTACGAAGGTGAGGCTACGACATGGCGTATTGTCAGCTATGGGGATGTAGATCATGCAGAGGATGAAGACCCAACATACGATTACTGCGTATTCCGAATTGGTTCGGGAGATAAGTATATGGTGTATTACATGCCAGAATACGTAGAAGAGGGAAAACATGCTTTCCAGTATGAGGAGACCTTGTCGAAGGATGAGATTTATGATCCGATCAAAAAGGCTTATGATATTCCAGAGAAGGCAAATGTCAAGAAACTTTCATATAACAGACGTGACATCTTTCAGAGTGATCGCATACAGGTGTTTGTTGGTGAGTCTGGCAATGTGCTTACTCCGGTTTATCTCAGACATGGAGCATTGCAGTATATCTTGTTCAAGGATGGAGACATCTATGTGATTTATCACAAGTCCTCTGGCAATGTATATGCGTTTAGTAATACGTATTCAGATGCCACAGCGGAAGACTGGGTAAAAGAGGCCTTCGAGACAGGCAAAACCTACACCGCAGGTGACGGCATCAGCATCGGTGAGGATAATGTGATAGCCATTGACGAGGACCAAGTGGCTTTCAAGAGTGAGATTGACGTTGAAACTACTATCGAAAACGCACAAGCAGCTGTCCTAAGTGCTCAGAATGCTTTTGTAAGCGAGAGTAATGCTAAGGATAGTGAAACTAAGGCAGAGGCGAGCAAAGCTGCCGCCAAAATAAGCGAGGAAAACGCAAAGGAATCCGAAACCATAGCAGTCGCAGCAAAAGAAGATGTTGAAACATTAAGAACAGAGATTCATGATGAGTATGGCGCTCTGGTGCCAAGGACGAAATACAGTATTGAATATCCATTGTGTGATAACACCCTTTACAATTTTGGAACCGTTAATGGTGAATTAGCAATCACTATGCCATCATCTAATGTTCACGGTATCAGGATTGATTTCGTTGTAGGTGAAAGCGGTGTAACAATATCTGTCAACGAAGCAGAAGTAAAATGGTTGGACTATCAGCCAGAAGATCCTTTGCAGGTAGGTGAGCATTATGTACTTGGCATACTTGACGGCATGATATCATTGCAACTCGTTTATAGCGATACACCTGCCGATGATGATGACCCTACTATTGATGAACTAACAGAAGAATAATGATATGAAAAGATATACAAATAACGGTGTTGATTTCCTCGCAGAAGGTCAGAAGGTCACCATAGACGATAGAACTTACTATTGTACTAATGAGAGATGGCTTAATGACCATGATTATTATGAGTATGTAGAACAGTGGGGAGATGGTATGGACGGAGTGGTTAACGGCAAATGGATACACTATAAGGGTGAAAAGCCAGCACCTCATACACCACCCACTCCTCCAACTCCTCCAGAACCAACACCCGAAGAGAAACTGGCAATCGCAAAGGAACAGAAGCAGAGAGAAATAGATTACTATGACTCGTCTGAATCGGTCAACTCATTCATTTACAACGGTGAGAAAATGTGGATTGACAAGGCTACACGTGTAGGTTTAGTCAATGCCATAGACTCTGCCATACATCTTGGCAGAGAGACTATAACTTTCGGTATATGCGGACTGCTTGTCACTCTGCCTTGTGCTCAGGCTAAGGCTATGATGGCGGAGCTTGAACTATATGCTCTTGCTTGCTATGACAATACTATCCGTCACAAGATGGCTGTCATGGAACTTACTACCATTGAGGAGGTAGAGCAGTATGACATTACGGAGGGTTATCCAGAGAAGTTGAACTTTAATTCGCTGTCAGTATGAGTTTCAGGAAGGAAATGTTAAAGTTGCAAGCATCATCGGGTAACGGTGGCAATGATAAGTATAATCACAAGGGCGATGATAGCCTTAATGGCAAGAAAGTGATATTCCGCAGACCTCGTATATGGCGAGGTGTGAATGTGGAAGAGACTTATGCCGACGTAAAATTTAAAGACATGACATCACTACGCAAGGCCTCGATTGGTGCTCCTCAGACTATAGAGATGAAGAATAATCCTCGTGCTACTGTCAATGTGCAAAGCATGATGCGTTGCACAGAGCTGACACTGGGGGATAACTGCTCAAGTGAAGGAAGTATCACTACGGCGGTAAGACTGCTCGGTCAACTCAGGGAGGAACTGTCGGCGAATGCTCAAGGGGCTTTTCGCGTGGGGTTCATTAGTAAGGAGGCTGCGGTGAATCATTGCCACGTTGGTGCTACCGAAGATGAGGATGGCACGATGTGGCAGAAGGGTGATGTGGTTACGGTGGAGGGCTTGCGTCTGTTCATCGTGAGGGACAAGGTGGCGGAGGCTTATGCTTTGGCTAAGGGTGTGGAGCCGGTCTCTGATGAGGAAGCAATGGATTGGGCTATGGCTCTGTGTGTTGACTCAGTGGCTTATGCAGAGGCTGGTGATATTCCTGTGAGGGATGAGTTTGTCTTCTGGTCGTGCGGTGATGGCAAGGACGGTACATGGTGGGATGGTCTGCCTGGTGGCAGGGTCAGCGGCAGGTATTTCCTTGGTTCGGTGCGTGGTGCATTGATGGCGAATCCACAGAAGGCGTGTGCTGACATGTGGCTGGCTCTCGGTCTTGGGAATTGTACGGTGGAAGATGTGGAAGGGCAGAAGTTGGTGCAGGCGAAGAGTATCTTGAAGGAGGTGCTGGATGACCCTGAGAAGGCTGAGGTTGTACAGGTGATTGCTGAGAGGCCGATGCTGGCTTAGGTTATTGCGGAATGGCCTCTGGTGGTGAATAGTCTCGTGGAGACGGGGAAGAGGAATTGGATAATGCAAACGAATGCTGCTGATTATATAAATACTGATATTATTCTTGATTCGTCAATAGATGTAGTAGAAGCACAATGGAAGCTCGTTACTATTCCGAGTGTCACTTCTTATATTCGAGCGTTTGGTTCAAGAGTAAGTTTCACACAAAAATGTTTTGCGGCTCAGCAATCGGATAGTATATATGTTGATTGTAGAACTGAGGCGGGAACTGACCTATCAGATAGATTAATGTATGCAGAAACTAACGCTTACACTACAGGAGCAGTCATCAAGGTTATCAATTGCAGAGATAAAAGAGAATTGTATGTTAATGATGAGTTTGTCAAAGGTGACTATTCTTCTCAAAAGACATTCAAAACTGCATCCACCGCACATATTTTCTCAATACAAGGATTTTCAGTTTCAACAAATATCTTTAAGTTCGGCTACCTTAAAGATTTGAATGGAAGATTTTATATTGTTCCATTTATAAGAAATGGTGTCGCTGGTATGATAGACCTTATCAGCGGACAATTCTATGGTAATGCTGCATTAATAGGCTCATTCACCATCATAACCGAATAAGAGTTAATCAACCCATCGTCCAACCTTATTCTATCTACCCCCAACCCCTCCCGTCGGTAGGGAGGGGCTTTTTAAGTTACATTTTATTAAATTGAAATAACAATGGAAAGAATTAAAGTGAATGTGAGTGGCGAATGCTCAATAGAAGATTTCGGCAACCTCTACAAACGATTCGTTGATGTTGGTGGTAATAAGGATAGCATAATCTATGTTACTCTGCCATCTTTCATCAAAGAAGTTGCTGATGCAGTAAAGGTAAAATATCCTAATATAGACATACAAGCAAAAGAATGGGTATCATATCCTCAGTTGGTTGAAATTTTGAATGAAAAGCCATACCTTGTAGATTTGTTGGCAGAATGGAATCCTCTTGTTAATAGTATTGTCGAAACTGGCACAACTAATTGGATTAAGAGTTCATCAGGTGCTTATGTAATTACTGAGTGTTATCTTAATTCAAAGAGTCATATCAAAACATCTCTCAAGATTATTACACCAAAGACTACGTGGTATAGTTACGGATTCTTCGTTGAACGTAATGGTAATGATAGTTACTTTACATGGGGTTTCCTTGGCAATGGTACTAATTTGGTTTGGTGTCTAAACTCAGCAAAGATTTCTGTAGCAAACATGAAGGCTGGAGATGTTTATCACATTGACAATACTGTTACTAATTGTAATCTCAATGGTGTAGATTATAAAAACATAACCCCTTACAATAATCCTGCTACATATTCCATTGTTTTGCCTGGTGCAGCCATAGCAGGAAACAGATATGGAACAAGCACAAGCTACATAAAGGATTTCTATTACGAGGATGATGAGATAAAGCGTTTTTTTGTGCCTTTTGTTCGTGATGGCGAATTAGGTATGTTGAATATAGAGCCAGGTGATGATTTCAACCACTTCTATACAAATCAAAACGGTCAAGGCGAGTTTATTCTTGAACCAACCGAAGACTAACCCACCTCATCATCCCTCGTACAATATCTCAGTTGAACAGTTATGCTTTGTATAATCTGTTCCGACGGAGACACAGCACTATGATAGCATTACTAATCCTCATCCTAACCATTCTCTCCACAACCATCATCCAGCGGAGGTTGCCTGACTGTCTCAGTGACTGCTTTTACAGCATCGGAGTTTTGTTCACCTTCGCGATGCTTGCGATAGCAATGAGCATGATGCCACGGATGATAGACATCACTCCCGACCCCTATAAGGCACTCGCCTTCCTCACCTGCGGAGGGATTGCCTTTGTGGGTGTAGCAGCAAACTACAAGGACAAGACCACCTATCCTGTGCATAAGTGGTCCGCAATCATATCTGCTGTATGCAGCACAGCATGGGTGGCAGTAGTTAACCCTCTGGCTCTATCAGCCTTGAGTATAGCGACCGCAGGTCTCTTTGATCGTAAATGCTGGCTCCTCTACTGCGAATTGGCGTGTTTTGCGGCGGTGTTTCTTGTAAACTAATTAAAAGGCATCATTAGTAACGGTGGTGCCTTTTAATGTGAAATAATGTGAAAATAAGTGCGGTTTTATATACGTTTAGGTTTGAAATAGATACCTTTGCCAAATCAGATAATATTGTCTGTGATATAAAATTGCAATTTATGAACTATAAAGAAATGATCAACAAGGCACATGAAGCACAGAGAAAGTGTCTGTATGTTCCAGAAGATGCAAAACAACCTGATTGCACAGGAAACTACAATACTTGCACAGCTTTGCCGTTCTGACAAAAAACACAATAAAGGCTGATTGAACAACCGTTAAAAGTCTGTTCAATCAGCCTTCAGTTCGTTTATGACGATATTGTTCACGCATTTCGTTTTTGATTTCTGCGCAATTCGTTTTGCCGAGATTACTGTCTTACCTTGCTCTTGCCGGTTCCTTATAATATATTAAAGGTGCTGCGAGTATTAAGGTTGCTGCGCATATTCCGATATATGAAAGCATTCGGCATTCTAAATCGTGCAATAGCCAGCAAAAAGAATGAGATGACAATCTCGTTGCAGTTCCTCGTGATCGTGACATTGGTGCTTTCATTCATACTTTTCTTTGTTGAGCATGAAGCACAACCTGATGTGTACGATAATGGATGGACTTCTGTGGTATGGGCTTTTGTGCAGTATATCGGGGATCCTGGTGGATTTGGAGATACCCCTCCCATTACGTTTACAGGAAGGATCATAGCATGTATCATCGGTATATTGGGCATCGCTATTTTCGCAGTGCCAGCAGGTCTTATAGCATCAGCGTTCAGCGAGGTTATTAACGACGAGAAGAGTAAGCGGAAGGATGCAGAAAACGCTCAAAGGATTATTCGTTCCATGCATTGCCATTGCAGCCTGTTGAAGGGCGTGAGATTCTGGCCACGAAGGTGGCTTCGCTTCACGGAGATTACCACATTTCTTGATATAGACGAAACTGATATCATCAGTGCAGTCAGAAACTCTCCTGATCTCAGACTCCGCGATTTGTCTACATGGCTGACTGCGTCAGGTGGAGTCAAACCAGAGATGATGGCTGTAGAAATCTTGTATGCAAACAGTCCGTATGGTTATACCAACCTCCGTGAAGAAGGTAACAAAGCAATGCGAAGCAACGTAACGATTGTTGCCCCTGCAGCAAATTCAGAGGCAGGCCTGGCTTATTATGCATATCACCTTGCAAGAGTCGGTGGATTTAATGTCGTGATAAACGAGAGACTCAGTTCCAATGCCGACCTGGATGAGGATAGATGTATTGTTGCAGGAATTTATGACTATCAATACAATGATGAGAAGAACTATCCGAAACTGCATCAGTATGTCGATGACATCAAGACTTGTGCATCATCAAGTGATAATTGGGTCATTGTCCTGAATGCGGCTGCTACTCCAAAGGAAGAGGAGAAAAAGTATCAGAAGATTCGCTTAAGGCTGAGTGTAGATGATGATAAAAAAGAGAATGTCATCAGTGACTGTACAGGAACAGAGCATCATGACATCTTACAGGCATTCTTTGATGACGTATGCGACACCATGAGTAAGGAACATAATATAGAACCTTATTTGGACTTCATAAAGGGCAAACCGACAACTTTGCGCAATTATATACGTAACAGACTTGATAATCATCCGAATGTTATCGAGATTGACATCTCTGATGATTATAGAGTCTTCGGCACAGATGTCAAGGCACAGTGGACATCGATCTATAACATGGCATGTTTGATACACCGTCATTTTGACAAAGATAATACGGAGTGTAATTGTCTGGAATGGAAAACGGACGATATTAAGAAAAACCGTCTTCCGCTCATACCAAGACATAAAGGTGAATGATTTATTACATGTAGAACATTAAGTCTTAATTTCAAACTATATGATAAGATACGTAGAGAAACTGTTACACTTTCTTGATGCCTCACCGGTAAGTTATCTTGCAGTGAGGTGTGTCTGTGATGAATTGCAAGAGCATGGGTATGTGCACCTTGATGCTAGTGAGCCATTGAGGGAAGTGCCGGAAAAGTTCTTCTTTACAAAGAATGACTCTGCCGTTTTTGCATTCCATACAGGCAGGCAGACACTTGCCGATGCTGGATTCAGAATGATCGCTGCACATAGTGATTCGCCCACCTTTCGCATCAAACCTAATGCAGAAATGGTAAGCGAAGGCAATATGATTCGTCTAAACACAGAGGCTTACGGCGGTTCGATACTTAATACATGGTTTGACCGTCCTTTGAGTCTGGCAGGAAGAGTCGTGCTTCGCACGGAGGACATCATGCGACCGGAGTCGCGCCTCCTGCATATCAAGCGCCCACTGCTCGTCATCCCTAATCTCGCCATTCATTTCAATAAGCAGGTGAATGATGGCGTGAAACTCAACAAGCAGAAGGATATGCTGCCGATCCTTGGATACGTAAACGAGAAACTGGAGGCTAACGGACTGCTTATGCGTATCATCGCTGAAGAACTGCAGGTAGAGCAGGATGCTATCCTTGACTTCGACCTCTATCTCTATGACACTACGCCGGCATGTCTTGTGGGGCTCAATAGTGAGTTTGTCTCTTCCGGACGCCTGGATGACCTGTCTATGGTGCATGCAGGATTGGAGGCTATGGTAGCTGATGATGAGATGTCCGAGGTAACGAAGGTGCTGGCTGTCTTTGATAACGAAGAGACGGGCTCTGGGACAAAGCAGGGCGCGGGAAGCAATTTCTTCATGTCTCTGCTTCAGCGTATCGTTATGGCACAGGGCGGAACACTTGATGACTACTATCGTAGTGTAGAGAAGGGCTTCATGGTGAGTGCTGACAACGCTCACGGTCTGCATCCTAATTATACAGACAAGTATGACCCTACGAATCATGCACTTCTGGGAGGAGGACCGGTCATAAAGATAAATGCGGCTCAGAAATATGCTACCGATGCCATATCTGCTGCAATATTCAAGCAGATATGCGAGAAGGCAGAGGTGCCTTGCCAGTATTTTGTGAACCGCAGTGATGTCACGGGTGGAAGTACCCTGGGTAACAAACTCATTCCTAATATGTCTGTCGCAGGTGTTGACATGGGCAATCCTGTCCTTGCCATGCACAGCGTCAGGGAACTTGCTTCTGTTGCAGATCATGAAAACTGTATTAAGGCCTTCATGCAGTTTTACAAATAACAGGTAAACTTATACTGTCACTATGCTGAAAACACCGATATGTCGCAGTTTCACTGCAAGCAGGATGTCGGGGGACGGCAATAGCGTCTTCCCTGACGAGGTAATAATAAAGAAACCCGTCCTAAAGAGGGGTACATACCTTTCGATGTGACTACTCCCGAAGGCAAATCCTTGTTTGTAAATCTTGCTGCTACCGTGAAGTATAATCTGGAGGGTAAAATACATAATCATGATGTCTTTGAGCAAATAGTATCGACATTACTTGAAAAAGGAACATATCCTATGACGGATGAGCGATATGCTGCATTGAAAGAAGACAGAGATCTGGATACTTTATTCCCATAAACATTATGCAGTGTTAGCGCATCAACACTGCTGTGTTGGAGGCTTAACACCGCTGTGTTGGGGCGTTAACACTGCTGTGTTGGACGCTCAACAATATCCTTATTGTACTATGATGGAGAGGATGAAGACCGTCTGTTTATAGCACATAGTTACCAAAGCAACCATAAGCAATTTACCGCTTATGGTTGCTTTTTCTGTTAAAAAAACATCAAAATCGAAAGTTTTTCATTTCTTTTAGTCATATTACATTATTTATTATTACCTTTGTGTTCGAATTGTGAATGCTCCATACCGGGAGATACAAAGATGATTGGCTGTGCGCTTAAAGCCTCGTTGGCAACAGACACTGCCAGGGATTTATAGGCGAAAAACTAAACCTGCAAGATATAACGTGGTAACGGCAGAGATTATATTACCATCGGTAGCGCTGCAACCCTTTGTGCATCACTACTGGGTGTTGAAGACGGCTGGCATCAGGATGTCCAATATCATCATGCCTGATGGCTGCCTGCATTGGATGTTCCACCGCAAGAAGACATTTGATGTGGACAACGTGTCGCAGGATGGTATCAAGGCTTCGGCTACGGGACTGTATGACCAGGCTATCCGTATCAGTTCCAACGAGGATGTGGAACTGATCACGGTGTTCTTTCATCCCTATGCTGCCGGTGCCGTGATGGGTATGCCATGCAAGGCATTGTCGTTTGACAATGTTGACTTCGAAAGCCTTGAGAGTATGGAGTTTAAGGCTTTGAAGCACCATGTGCTTGATGCCGACAGTACGGACGAGGGTATCGGTATGATAGAGGATTTCATACTGCGGCAGTTGGTCAAGACGCAAGGCTCACCATATATGAACCGGCTGCAGAGGGTCTTTGAGCTGATGAAGGCAAGGCCCGACGTGCGCATTGACGAACTGGCATCGGAGGCATGTCTCAGCGAACGGCAGTTCCGTCGTGTGTTTATGGACAACGTGGGTATGAATCCAAAGCAGATACAGCGCCTCATGCGCTTCCGCCATGCCACCAATGAGCTGATACACTCCACACCCGAGAACCTTGACAATGTGCTATACACGAATGGCTACACCGACCACAGCCATTTCAATCATGAGTTTCATGACATCGTGGGCATCTCGCCAACCGAGTATATCGCTTCGCTGGAGACAGTCCGCAAGCGGGGCGTCATGCCCGTTTACCGCTCTTATCATACTCCGGAATAAATGTGAATGTCCGTTAGGAATTACTATTTGAACAGGTCTTCAAGGGCAAGTGTCTGGTTGACGATGAACGAATGGTTGCCTGGTACCAATCCCATGGTTGTGACCAATACAACTTGTATGGATCGGGAATCTCTGTGCATCTTGCTTACTGCAAACGCTTCAACCTTGGTCTGCAGGTTTGCTTCATAGTCAGCAGTGACTGAATATTTACTACCAGAGAATTTCATTTCGCATAGATAGTCGGTATTGGCAGCCTTGCTTTCCATTACGAGGTCTATCTGTGCGCCCTTACCTTCTGCTGTCTTACCGCTGTAGCAGTAGTCCCTGTCAACAGAATGCAGACGCAGTGCATCCATCATCTGTGGCATGTGCTCAATGCAAAGCAACTCAAAGGTGTCTCCTGCCCATTTGTAGAACTCGCCCTTACCAAAGAGTTCCTTCCAATAGCCAGACTTTACCTGTTTGTGATATGCAAACCGCAGATAGAAAAGCGAGAAGAAGTCTTTCAACTGATAGACATTCTCTACCCTTTCTTTACCGTAGCGTGGATATTCTCTGGTAATGCCAGACTCACGTAGATTGTCCAACAGTTTTGTCAGTGTTCCTCCTGTCTTGATACCTGTTGCTTCGCTGATTTCCTTTTGAGTCATGCCGTAGAATTGTCGTCCTAAAGCAGTGACAATATCCACGTAGCGTTCTTTGCTGGAATACAATCCGGTATAGACATCCTTGAACTCCTGATGTATCAGTTCATTACCAAAGAACAGTGCGTCAATATTGTCGGTGATGGTAAGGTCGGTGCGCAGTTTGTCAAGGTAGAAAGGTACTCCACCGAGAGCCATGTAGCTGATGCACATCTCATAACGCGAGAGATGGAAGCCATTCTTGCGATAGTACTTCTCGCATTCCGCAAGAGTAAAAGGGACAAGGCGTATATTCTCTGTCAGACGGCCATGGAGACCACCGTAGTCGTGGATCACGTTGTCAAGCATCCTACTTGTCGCACTTCCGCAAACGACAAGTACTATGTTCCTTTCGCTGTCTGCCCACAAGTTCCAGAAGTGCCCTAACTCGGAAACCAACTCGGAGGATTGGGGACCGGCAAGCCACGGTAACTCATCCAGAAAGATCACCTTGCGCTTTGTCCTCTTTCGCTGTAGTACTTTTCTTAGCAGTGAAAAAGCTTCGCGCCAACATGTAGGTTTGGCCTCCTTGTCGCTCAATCCGGCAAGGAGCAGAGAATCGTAGAAATGGTCAAGTTGAAGTTTACGATATGACTCATAATCTTTATCGCCATCCTTTATGTATGTTCCAACGGCTTTGAAGAGTATATTTTTGCCAAAAACTTCATTCACGAGAAAAGATTTCCCTACACGACGTCTTCCGTAAATAGCGATAAACTCTGACTTGTTGGAATTGTAACGTCGTTCAAGACTGTCTATCTCGTCTCTTCTTCCTATGATATTTGCGTAACCCATTGTTATGTCGTTAATTAATTTTGGCTGCAAAGGTATATATTTTTCTTTGAATGCAAAAATATTTATTTAGAAAATCAGCGAAAATGATAAAAATAATTTGATTTTCGCTGATTTTCTATGTTCTTCTATATTTTCAACAACCACAGTACGCAATAAGCGCGAATGTCCGTTTTTTACAAGGCGGACATTTTTTATTGTTGTACCTTTGCACCCGGAATTTAGAGATAACGAAAAGAAAGGTATGAACAAGACACTCATTACAACACTATTTGCACTCGCCTCACTCTCATTGTATGCTGAGGAGATGGCAGTTTCAGAATCACTTGACTCGGAATCTACAAACATGGGGGACACCACCCTCGTGCTCAATGATATTGTCATAAAAGGTCAGAGCCCCAAGACCAAGCTCACCGGTAACTCTATGGTGACACGCATACAGGGTTCGGTGCTTGAGAAATCGGGCACGGCGAAGGAGATGCTTAGCAAGGTGCCGGGTATGATACAGAAGGGGGATGACCTGGAGGTACTGGGCAAAGGTACACCGATATACTACATAAACGGGCGTAAGATGAACGATAAGGACGAACTGAAACGTCTGCGCTCAGAGGAAATCAAAGAGGTGGAGGTCATCACCAATCCCGGCGCGCAGTATGATGCCACCGTGTCGGCTGTAGTCAGGATTAAGACCATACGCCGCGTGGGTACAGGCTTCGGCTACGATGTTGACCTGTCACATCAGCAGAACCTGCGCTATGGCTTTGCCGATCCGGGTGCCACGGTCAACCTGCGCTACCGCCATAAGGACGTGGATGTATTCGGCATGGTGAACTACTGGAAGTGGGACGGTGCCAATGAGTCCACGCCTTCGCAGAAGAGTTTCTTCATGGATAAAGGGCAGTTGCGCACTATAGAGCAGGAGTCAACGTACCGTCATGACTGGTGCGGAAAAGGGTTCAACTACAACCTGGGCTTCAACTGGCAGCTGGCAGAGAACCATTCTGTCGGCGCACGACTGGAACGCCATGAAAGTCTAACCACTCCTATACCCACAACGCAGGAGTCGGTGATAAGACAGTATCTTGCTGACGGCAGCGACTATAGTGAGGAGCATAACAAGTCCAACCAGGAAGAGCGTGACCATTCGCCTTATAATTGGGAGGGCAACGCTTATTACAACGGTAAGGCCGGTAAGCTTGACATTGATCTCAACCTCGATTTCCTTACCAATAAGACCCGTGAGGAGCAAAGCATTGAGGAGCATCGAGGCAGCGTGATGTCTGATTACTCTACCGCTAATCACACCTCCAACCGCATGTATGCCGGCAAACTGGTGCTGGGATATCCTATATGGAAAGGTAATCTGCAGGTGGGTACGGAGATGACCTTCGTTTCACGCAAGAACAGGTATCAGATGACGGGACTGGCATTGCCCAACTCTGACTCTCATGTGACGGAGGACAATGTGGCTGCCTTTGCGCAGTATGCCTGCCAGATACCTAATGTCGGCAGCGTCAGTGCCGGTCTGCGCTATGAGCATGTGGGCTTTGACTATGAGGACAGACTCAATGCCGATAACAGCATGTCTCGCTACACCGACGATCTCTTTCCTACCCTCTCATGGGCTAACCAGTGGGGCAACTGGCAGACATCGTTGAGCTATACCGTCAGGACTTCGCGTCCAAGCTACTGGCAACTCAGCGAGACGATACAGTATCTCAATCCTTACTCACTGCAGCAGGGTGACCCGACGCTGAAGAATGCCACCCGACACGAACTTGACGCAAACGTTCGGTGGAAGTGGCTGAACCTCTTCATGTCATACGAGCAGCGCAACAATACTCTCACGCAGTGGTCGTATATTTACAATAAGGAAGGTGTGATACTCATCAAGAACATCAATCTCGCTGATCCCGTGCGCAATTTCGCCGCCTTCCTCTCTGCTACGCCTACATGGGGATGCTATTCTCCAAGTTGGTCGCTTGGAGTGCAGAAGTTCTTCAACAAATTCACGCTTGCCGACCCTCGCGAGGCAAGTGGCGAGCGTGTGGTCAGATACAGGAAGCCCATCGGCATCTTTGACTGCAACAATACCTTCCGCCTCAAGCACTCGTGGCAGTTGGAACTATGTGCGAACATCATGACCCCGGGTGATTTCATCAACTTCCGACTTATCAACACATCCTTCAACCTCGCCTTCGTAGTACAGAAATGCTGGCTGAAGAACGATGCTCTCTGTCTCCGCGCCTCCATTACCGACATCTTCCAGCGCACTAACCAAGACATTGAGATGGACTGCGGCTACTATACGATGACACAGAGAAGCCGTTCCAACAACCACCGTCTGTATGTATCTCTCCGCTACACCTTCAATGCACAGAAGAGTAAGTACAAAGGCACCGGCGCAGGACAAGATGCCGCCGGACGAATGAAGAAGTAAGAATAAGTAGGTGTGCAAAATAAAGTACAGGCCGAATTCTTACAGATGTGTAAACGTAATGGAAATGACTATTGATGTAGATAAAAACTATTTGGGAAGTAATTGCACGAATAAAAATTTCCATGTATTCCGTGCTTTACTTCCCTTTGGTCAGCAAACGACCAAGGACAATATTACAGAATTATCATGAAAAACAAAACTATCTTAAAAATATCTAAAGAATTATTTGCACATTTTAAGAAATAAACGTAACTTTGTAGCCGTGTAACAAACTAATGCAGTTCTACATGGGAGTCTCTTTTCCGCTCCCAACCTTATTTATATACTAACCAAATTAAAAAACTATGAATCCAACGATTCCAAAGAAAAAAGTCGTCATGCTGGCTACAGCCTGCATGATGGGTATGGCTTCGTACGCACAGAGTGTGCAGGGCACCGTGGTAGATATACTCGGTGAACCTATCATCGGTGCGTCTGTACAGGTGAAAGGTACATCGACAGGTGTCACCACTGACATGGACGGTAACTTTACACTCAACGGTGTAAAGCCTGGACAACAACTGGTGATATCCTATGTGGGATTTATCACAGAGAATGTAAAGGTCGGCAACAAGAACAGTTACAAGGTGACTATGGCGGAAGACAGTCAGTCGCTCGACGAACTCATTGTGGTAGGTTACGGTACTCAGCGTAAGGCTGACGTGACAGGTGCCACCGCACGTGTAGGTTCGAAGGAACTCACCGCAATGCCTGTATCTGACGCCCTGCAGGGTATGCAGGGTAAGACTGCCGGCGTGGATATCCAGAACTCTCAGCGTCCTGGCGAGATCGGTAACATCCAGGTGCGTGGCGTGCGCTCACTGACAGCCGACCAGGGTCCGCTCTACGTAGTCGATGGTATGATACTGCAGAATGGCGGTATCGAGAACATCAACCCTCAGGATATCGAGTCCATCGACGTACTGAAGGATGCTGCTTCTACATCAGTCTATGGTTCAAGAGGTGCCAACGGTGTAATCCTCGTTACCACCAAGCGTGGTACTCAGGGCAAGATGAGCGTAAACTATGCCGGCAGCGTCACTTTCCAGTGGCTCTCTGACGTGGCAAAGAATATGACTGCCTCAGAGTGGTTGGACTATGCACGTATGGCTAAGTACAACTCTATTGACAAGAACGGCAACCGCAGCTATAATT
This sequence comes from Prevotella sp., assembly GCA_045617365.1. Lineage (GTDB taxonomy): Bacteria > Bacteroidota > Bacteroidia > Bacteroidales > Bacteroidaceae > Prevotella. Next base: position 26,201 of record JAZLIN010000024.1, read on the forward strand.
CTACCATCGGCAGTGATGGTAAGGTAATCCCTGTGTATGACCAGGATAAAGGTCTCTGGGGATCGGTGGCTGCGTCATGGGCTAACATTGACAAGGCATGGGTCAACGGTCAGTATGATCCATCACTCGTAGGCGGTTACGACTGGGCTGCGCAGGGTAAGCAGACAGGTGTGACACATAATCACAACGTCAGTTTCTCTGGCGGTACGGAGAAGTTCCAGGGATATGGTTCATTCGGATATCTCAACACTGAGGGCACCCAGCCTGGTCAGGAATATGAGCGTTTCACCATGAAGGCAAACTTTGATGCTCAGGTATTGCCTTACCTCAAGCTGGGTTCTTCTATCATGGGTGCTTACGGCATGCAGGACTACGGCTACAGCTTCACTAAGTCTGTGACTGGTGCCGGTGACTATTACGGTGCGCTTCAGGGCATGCTGCCTTGGACCTCACCTGTTGACGAGAATGGTGACTTCCTCCGCAATCCTAATGGCGACGTGAACATCATCAACCCTCTCAACGAACTTGACTATACTATCAACAGACGTAATACATTCAACGTCAACGCAAGTTTCTATGGTAACGTGAACTTCGGTAAGATATACGAGCCTCTCGCAGGTCTGTCATACCGCATACAGTTCGGTCCGGAGTTCAAGTTCCATGAAATAGGACAGTATAATAATAAGAAAGGTATTAACGGTGACGGCAACAACAAGGCTTCATGGAACAAGTACCAGAACCGCTCATGGGTGCTGGATAACATCATCACCTACAACAAGACATTCGCTGAGAAGCACACCATCGGTGTAACTCTCCTGCAGTCTGCCAGCAAGTACCACCGCGACAACCACGAGACTTCTTCGAGCAACGTCGCTATGGATACAGAGCTTTGGTACAACCTCGGTTCAAGTACGAGCTACAAACTGGGCTCTGACATCACTGAGCAATCCATGAGCTCATATATGGCACGTGCCACATATAACTACGCTGACAAATACCTCTTCACCGCATCTGTACGCCACGACGGCGCTTCACAGTTGGCAGAGGGTCACAAGTGGGCTACATTCCCTGCACTCTCTGCAGCATGGCGTATTGATCAGGAGAAGTTCATGGAGTCAACCAAGGACTGGCTCTCTTCACTCAAGTTGCGTGTGGGCTACGGTGTGTCAGGTAACTCTGCCATCAAACCGTACAGCACACTGGGCGCCGCACAGGGCGTTTACCAGCAGTGGGGCAAGGATGTCGTTGTAGGTTATCTGCCTTCTGACGCTTCATCAGCATCTCCTTCACAGGCTGCCAACAATGAACTTACCTGGGAGCGTACCGGACAGTTTAACCTCGGTGTTGACTTCTCGTTCCTCAACGACCGCATCTCTGGTAGCATTGACTACTACCACACCAAGACCACTGACCTCCTCCTCACCAAGGTCATCCCTTCTATCAACGGTTTCGGCAGAATGCCTGCCAACGTAGGTAGCTCAAGCGGTCACGGTTTTGATATCCAGATCAATGCCATCCCTGTCAAGACCAAGGACTTCATGTGGAACCTCGGTCTGACATGGTCTGCTGACCGCTCTTACATTGACGAACTGGCTAACGGCAAGACTGAGGACGTAGCCAACAACTGGTTCGTGGGCGAGCAGATCGGCGTGTACTATGACTATGTATATGACGGCGTATGGAAGACCGGACAGACTGTGACTCTCGCTGACGGCACACAGGCTGACGCTGCATCGTACGGACGCAAGACCGGACAGATCAAGGTGGCTGACCTCAACGGTGACGGCAAGATCGACGGCAACAATGACCGAGCTATCGTGGGTAAGATACGACCTGACTGGACTGGCGGTCTGTCTTCTTCATTCAAGTACAAGAACTGGGAACTCTCATTCTTCATGTTTGCACGTATGGGATTCGACATCAGAGCCGGAGCACTCACTCTTGACGGACGCTACATGCAGCGCTCCATCAACTACTTCGTAGAGGGATACAACGAGAATGCTGACTACTATGCTCCTGGTATCAACGGCGAGTCGGCTGATGCATTCCAGAACGCTCAGAACTATCAGGATGGTTCGTACATCAAGATGCGTAACATCAACCTGGGCTACACATTCACTACCAAGCAGCTCAAGAAGACAGGTCTCAGCAACCTCAAGGTTTATGCTCAGCTCATGAACCCATTCACTATCTACAGCGCTACAGACTGGCTGGATACTGACCTCGTCAACTATGCTAACAATTCACAGAACTTTGGTAGCACCATCACGACACGTTCGTTCGTAATCGGTCTCAACGTTGGTTTCTAACCTTAACATATAAAAAAGTATAACAATGAAGATACAGAAATATATACTCGGTGCCATCGCTGCTGCCAGCATGGGACTGGGAACATCTTGTTCGAGTGACTTCATCAAGGAAGAGCTCATCAACAAACAGGCTGCTCAATATTTTCAGACTCAGGAGGGTATCGACGGACTTGTCACCGGTACTTACTCTGCACTGAAGTTCAAGTTCAACTATGCTACATGGTCTTACATCATGTGGCCTATGGGTACTGACGAGTTCTCGGATGGTAACAATCAGGACCCTGCATGGAACGGTTACTACAACCTCAACTCTACCAACGGTAACATTGCTAACCTCTGGGATAATATGTACAACCGTATCGAGGCTGCCAACATTGCCATCAAGAACATTCCGCTCTATTATAACAAGACGTCGAAGTTCTATAACACTCGCATGGGTGAGGCCCTCTTCCTCCGTGCATACTGTTTCTTCTCTCTCGTACAGCAGTACGGCGGAGTACCTCTCAAGATAGAGGCTACCGATGGACAGAACAGCGATGAGTTCTATCGCGCAAGCGCCAAGGACTGCTACGCTCAGATCATCAAGGACTTTGAGGAGGCATACTCTCTCCTACCAGAGAAGCCAGATGATGCAGGACGCATCACCAAGTGGGCCGCAGCTCACTTCATAGCTAAGGCTAAGCTCTTCCGTCAGTCTGAGCTGAACGCTGAGTGGAGCTCAGAGTATGCAGAGGCTGACCTGAAGGATGTAATAGAGAAGGCACACATCGTACTGGAGCATCACGATCTCTGCAAAGACTATGTTGACCTCTGGAACTACACTGAGCCTAACGGTGACAACGAGAAGGTGAGCGAGGTAGTGCTCGCAGCTCAGTTCTCCAACGACGAGGCTACATGGGGCCGTTTCGGCAACCAGCTTCACCTGGCTTACCCTTCGGTATATCAGGACATGGCAGGTACCAAGCGTGACATCTCGGGCGACCGTGAGTTCTGCTACCTGCGTACATCTAACTATACTCTCGATGTATTCGACCGCGTAAACGACTCTCGTTTCTGGAAGTCATTCATCACCACATACGGATGTAACAGCAGTGCTGATGCTCCTAAGTGGCCGGATGATCCTTCTATCCCTGCAGATGCTACAGCTAACACTCCACGATTCAAGGGTGGCGAAGTCGGCATCAAGTACATCGTAAACAATGCCGGCGACAATGAGTACGAGAAGATCAGTGCTACTGCCGGCGAGGGTCAGGTGAAGCGCAACGGCGTGATGCAGGCTCCTCACACCATGGTACGCTACTTCAAGGGCGAGGCTGAAGGCTGGACCAACGTACACGGCAACTACAGCTACCACAGCGCTGCTACACAGAAGCGATTCGTTGCTCTGTCCAAGTTCCGCGACGGTGCACGTAATGCTATCGCTTCACAGTTTGGTACTCGTGACGGTATCATCGCCCGTTCTGCTGAGGACGTGCTCTTCGCTGCTGAGGCATACGCACGTATGGCCCGTCTGAAGAATGACAACAGCTACTACGACCTCTGCATTGCTGAGATCAACAAGCTCCGCGACCGCGCTGCATACAAGGCTGGTGAAGACCGCGCCAAGCACGTGGATGGTGGACAGGCATACAAGAGCAATTCAGCATGCTCTGGCAAGGGTGGCGGCTACTCTGCCGACGGTGCTATCTACTATGAGACCAACACATACTTTGAGTCTAACAAGCTCGAGGGTCAGGAGAATGCTATCAATGCTCAGAGTTCGCTCAGCAACATGCTCATCGCTGACCTGAATGCTATCCTCAACTCAGAGATAGACAACAAGATATACAACGCTCTGACCGACAAGACAAACTTCGGTTCGGACGTTACATTCTCTAAGGTGATGAACTTCATTCTCAACGAGCGTACCCGTGAGCTCTGCGGTGAGATGCAGCGTTGGATTGACCTGTCGCGTACCAAGGCTCTGAAGGGTCGCTGGGAAGCATTCAACGACGGTTACGGTCGTGAGAACTCCGCTCCGCTGGATGATCACAACCTCCTCCGCCCTATCCCACAGACTGCTTACATCAGTGCTATCATCAACTCTGATGCTGCCAGCCAGCAGAACCCTGGTTACTAATCACTGAGTGATAATATAAAAGTCAGAGCCTGCCATAGCTATTCATGCCGTGGCAGGCTCTTTCGTTAATCCCACAAGTTCTTATGTGTAAGGTAAGTATGGGGAAATGTCCACACTGCTTTTCGCAGAGCCTTACTTGGATTATTTCTGCATCCTGTATGTACCGGAGATAATCTTCAGACCATAGGTTTCTCCATCGGTACCTACGACATCCTGGTATGACGAATTGCCTATCGTAAGGATAGAACCGCTGATAGAACATGGCACTGACACCGTACCAGACTTTACGGATATGGTCTTGCCCTTCGTACGGCTATAGAATGAATTGACCTTCACGATAATCGAACCCTCCGAGTACGAATAAGTACCCTCGAAACGGTTGAAATAAACCGTATTGGTATAGAACACGAACTTATTATCCTTGCCGAAAATCATACCGAGTTCATTGACACCAGTGTATTCGTGTGTTTCTTCGTTATACGAGTACCTCTCGTAAGTACCTGGCAAGATAGGACTCTTGGCAGGTTCCCAACCGTCATTCTCTACATCATGCAGCGTGAGGCTCTGATCATTCCTTGTAAGGATGAGGTGCCTACGCATGCCAGACACTCGTCCCGACATTGTTGCCACGCCAGCGAGAAACTTATTGTTCATCTTGGTCTTGATAGCAATGTGATCACCAGAAACAGTATATACACCCTCATACATTCCCAGCCAGCCTTCACGCTTACCGTCTCTGTATGGTTCGTTATAAATATTGACTGACACCTTTCCATTCTGTGAGAAATATATCTGGTAGTATTTGTCTATGTCATAGACATACCAGAAAGTATTGCCCAGGAACTGATGCCACTCAGAATTAGGATCATTAGGTACTTCTTCATATACCCAGTCTGCTATCACTCCCCATGCAGACTGAAGTTCCTCTTCAGGTTGCTCTACCGAATCTATGTATTCCTTTATAGCGTCTATTGACTCACCTACGATAAGGTCGAAAACATCCTGGTCCAGTTTTTTGTCATCATCCAGTCCGATCTGAGCAGACATGGCTGTGGCTGTGATGATATCCTTGGCGATAGAGACTATCTGCTTTGGGTCGTTACCTTTCTTCTGTATTATCTCTGCTATGTCATTGACAAGGTCATTGCTGACGCTTCCCCATGAGATGATGTCATTAGGATAGGCTGCAAATATGATGTCCTTGGCGCAAGCTGCCAGTTCCGGTGCCAGCATGGTAGCCATCTTCATAGGATGCACTGTCTCATCACTGAACTCCGTGCCTGAATTATAGAGGTCGTTATATATATTACCTGCATAGGTGTTGAGACGTCCCGACAGGAGGTCGTTATAGAATTTCTGCGCATCGGTATATCCATATTTTGTACCATCGCCACGGTCCTTGAGGTTGCGGAACACTTTCTCCGGTGTCCACTTCTGCTTGAGAAGCACTGACACTATCTTGGCAGTGGTGGATTTCTGATTCATGCGGATAATATTGACAAACTTAACCACTGAAGCAGCACCTCCAACGATGCCTCGGGTGCCGTTAGAATTATTTGCTACCAATTGATTCTGCAACTCAAGCACACGGTCTATGTCTGTATCAACCTGACCGTTTGAGAAAAGATAGCCAAACGTGCGCAGGTAGAGTTCGGACAATAATTTGTCGTTATTGTCAAGTACCTTGGCAACAGGTGGAGGGGTATTGTTCTGATTGGTAGAACCTGGAGTACTGTCATCATCACTCTTGCTACATGAACAGATGCAGAGTGTCGCCATCACAATGGTACAAAAAAGAAAGATTTTCTTCATATTATTCTTCATTGTGTCATCAGAAACCCTTTATGACAATTAATCATGGTTATTATATCTATCTACAAAAAATGAGTGTGGGTTTCACATCACTAAGGATGACACTCATTTTGTCGCATTTTTTATACAACTACAAAGATACTTATTTATTAGCAATCTATAGATAACACAATGTATGAATATTCTCTCATATCGTAAAAATCGACTCACATTTCGTACAACGCCGCGATTTTCAAGCATTTAGCCTACAATGCTCATTTTGTCCCCTACGCGTTACGTAACACATACTAATCGCATGCAGCAAAACCGTACAATAAAGGGGCCTGCAAGATTTTGTGTGGGTGTTTAGTAGCACCCAATAAAGAAAGGCGATGTTGTATATTTTGACTGATGATTTATTCTTTAGCAAAAAAATCAGTCATAAAGTACAACATAGCCATAAAGAAAGGCTCCCTGCTGATGCAGAGAGCCTTTTGAGTTGGTTGGATAACTTTAATAAAATTGCTAATTACTTAGCGAGCTTGCCGTCTGAACCGAGTACGTTCACGATCTTGTGAATGTACATCTTCTTCATGTTCTCACGAGCTGGCTTGAGATACTGACGTGGATCGAAGTCGCCAGGGTTCTCAGCCATGTGCTTACGGATAGCAGCTGTCATAGCGAGACGTGAGTCAGAGTCGATGTTGATCTTACATACAGCAGACTGTGAAGCCTTGCGGAGCTGCTCCTCTGGAATACCGATAGCAGCCTCGAGCTTACCACCGAACTGGTTGATAGTGTTAACCTCATCCATAGGAACTGATGAAGAACCGTGGAGTACGATTGGGAATCCAGGGAGCTTCTTCTCGATCTCAGCGAGTACGTCGAATGCGAGTGGTGGTGGAACGAGTACGCCGTTTACCATTGTGCACTGTGCAGGAGTGAACTTGTGAGCACCGTGTGAAGTACCGATAGAGATAGCGAGAGAGTCACAACCTGTGCGAGTAGCGAAGTCGATAACCTCCTCTGGCTTTGTGTATGTTGACTCAGCAGCAGAAACCTCATCCTCAACACCAGCG
>JAZLIN010000025.1:0-32503 GCA_045617365.1 Prevotella sp.
TTATATAATATAGACATATAAATTATATAATCGACTCATTATCAGCGAGTGCGAAAACTTAGGGTTTTGCGTATCGCTGACTGTTCGCAGACCTATATGATGAGTACTCCTTCTACATCGATGGAATCATCCTTACCCAATGTTATGATACGCCTGTTTTCATTTTTATTAAGAAAATAAATGCGTATGCTATCATTGGTTCTGTCCATCGTTTGAAGAAGTTTATCCTTTAGCTGTGCAAGTTGAATCTCAGTCAACACACACTCAAATACAGAGTTCTGCACTCTTTGTCCATAATCCTTACAGAGACGAGCGACTTTCTGAAGTCTGCGTTGACCTTGTTTGTCTTCTGTATTCACATCGTATGTAACAAGTATATACATATAACCCTTATTTGATTAAGAAAACAGGATAGGCATCTAAATCACCTCTCACACAGCGGGCCAGTAGCATAGCCTGGACATGTGGTATCAGTCCCACGGGTATCTTTTCACCCAAATATGGATGGCTTACAATCTCACGCTTCCTTGCCTGCCACGCAGAAATAAAAGTCTTCCTGCCCTTTTCCGTTAACTGTACGCCATTCTCACCCTGATACAAAAAATCCGATGCTGTTATCTGCTTTCTGTTTATTAGCGACAAGACAAAACGATCTCCCATATAGGCTCGGAGTTCCTCTACCATATCCAAGGCAAGAGAAGCACGTCCCGGACGCAGGGTATGAAAGACTCCCACATAAGGATCCAAGCCAACAGCCTCCAAGGCTGATGTGACATCATTGGTAACAAGAGTATAAGCCAACGAAAGCATAGCATTTACGGCATCCTTTGGTGGACGGCGGTTACGCCCTACAAACGGGAAATCAGCCTTTTGGCTAATTATCAACTTAGGAAATAGAGAAAAATACATACTGGCAGCATCACCCTCCAATCCTCTCAAAAGGTCTTTATTGTCAGCAGTCAGCACCAGACGTTTAATCCTATCCATCTCATGGGTTACCCTTGTTATGTCTTTATCCTGACCATAGTCACGCTCATAACGCTTTAGCACACTCCTGTAATTCTGAATCTTACCAGCAATGCACACTTTAGCGATCTCAAGCGAACCTTTTTCATCTTCCGAAAGCGTATACTGCATCTTTCGCAAATACACATTGCCACGTGTCTGTCCCTGAATACGACTGATGAAACGCCCTGATGGTGTAAGAAACGTCAGACCTACCCCATTCTCCACACACAGCATCATCAATCCCGGACTTGCTCCCATATATCCGAAAGTCACAATAGACTCTACGTTCAATACTGATATGCGGAACACCTCCTTCTGTTTTACTGAGATTACGATGTTCTGTCCATCCTTACTGAGATAGGCCTCTGGCGTGGTAACGAATAAAGTATTAAGTAGTTTCCTCATAAAGATTCATTTTTAGATAGTCATGGACAGATGTTACAGACTGTCTGTCTGGCATACATTCATCCACCATTGAACAACTCCTGCAGCAAGGTTTCCTAACTGCCCTTGGTAAATTGTGAGAGTCAAACATCGAGTGCATGGCAATAGCATATTCACGAACATCATCACGCAGAGCGTCATCGAACGAAACGACTTCCCTTCGCCGCACCTCACCATAGAATATTTCACCTTCTAATATATGGACACCATACATTTCCTCAAGACACATAGCCTGAGCGCATAACTGCACTGCATCTATATTGTCTCGTTTTGGTTTACCATGCTTATACTCTACCGGACATGGCAACCACCAACCAGGGTATTCGGGATGACTTATTGCATTCTCAGAAGAGTCAGATGGGTAGAGTTCTATTATATCAGAGATTCCGTACAGTCCCAGTTCACGTGAAGCGATATGCACACTACGCAAACAGACATTAGCCCCCATCTTCTGTCTATAGAAAGGGTCATCTACATGCTGATGCATTATCTGCCCCTCTACAGTAAGAAGATTCTCCTGCCACTTCTGCTCAATATGTATCAACGCCCACTGTCGGGGACAAAACGCATAGTGTTGTATCCCCGACAGCATGAGCATATCGTCTTCAGTGTATTGCATGGAAAACGAAGGGTGTCTATATCATTTCCTCAATGGTAACACCAGTAGGTGCCTGACCAACGGTAATGGCATAATCCTTTATTGAACGTGGAGCCCCGCTACACGTTTTCTTCACCTCAACAAGGTCAAAAAGTTTATTTGCAGGAGCATTACCCAATACTGAATCATGCTTAAATACTATCAGTTTCTGTGCCGACATCAAACCACGGGCAGCAGAACGGTCAACGTCGAACATATTTTTCAGAGCCTCAAAGAATATGTCAAGGTCATCCTCATCAAAACCTGTCTGTTTAGCGAGACTGGCAGAGATGAATCCATGACAAACATACAGACCGTAAGGAATAGTAGCCTTGCGACCCATCGTATGATTGTCACCACTCTGCTTCTCAGCCTCTTTCTCAGTTGTCACTGCCATACGAGTAATGGAATGTTCTGCTGCAGCAATAGCATCTGCACTTCTTGCAAATGTCATCTGAATAGGACCTCTAACCTGACCGGCATTCTTACCTGTAGTCATCACAGCACCGAAGGTACGAATGTCGTAATAATGTTTACACATAAACTTACGTGCAGCCTCTGTCTTATCCTTGGCATTCTTTACTTCTGAATCATCATGTGCCTCATCAATTTGCTTATTAAGAACAGCCTTCTCTTTGATGAAAATATCAAATCCCTCTGATAGTTCTTTTGCCAACTGCACATAGTTACGCACCTTACGCTTGAGACACACATCTGTAACAAGTCCCATACCAGTCTCGGCATCAACACGAGGAAGATTACCTGCGTCTGGATCACCATTAGGATTACCATCCTGTACGTCAAAGATATAGACGAAATCAATTCTGTTTTTAAGTTCTGACATAGTTTTTGTATTTATAAGGTTGTTAATCATTTTCTTCTGCAGAATTCTTCTTACTTGTAAAAAGATCCTGACGCTGGTGATAGTAGCCAACAAAGAAACGGCCCTGGTCCTGAAGGTTCAGATGAGTAGGAAAGCCATCTGCTGGCAATTTGTCAATTATCTCTTGTTTCAATTTCTCATAGTACACCTTTCCACCACCTGAGAGTTTTTCTGAATGATGGGATGAAAGATTGAGGATCGTGGCAAATACCGAAGAAGGTGTTGCACTTGCAGCATTCATGTAGCGCTCACGAATGCTATTGATATGGTTTGCATCTTCCTGTATCTTGTCCAGAATAGCAAACAATCTACCACAAAGGTATCCTTGATTGTTGTTGTCTTTGTCTAACATAATCTCTATCTTTTTATTATTATCATTAAGTCGGTTTAGGTATGCCTTGATAATGGCTACTCGGGCAATTCTTAGTTCTTTTTTTTCTGCGCGAATGCGACGTATGCAGGAAGAAAATAGTGTATAAGGATAAGGCAATCCCTCAAATATACTCTTAACCACAGCATCTGGAAGGTTAGGGGTTGCATCTGCAACTTTTCCTCCTAACGTGACAGCAGATAGCATTTCTCTGATTCCCATATATGGTCGCGGTTCCTTCCTCGTATCAACGATTTCCATATCATCGAAATGCCTAGTTATGCGTTCTGCAAATTCTTTCAAAGGAAGTTCAGCCCAATACACGACAGATATTCTCGCAGAATTTGGAGCAAGTCCGAGTATATAGAATGAATCTTCTGACGTTGTTTTTAACTGGCCAGAATAAATGGCTTTAAAGACTGCCCTCACTTGCTGAATGCCCCTATCAGGATTATCCTCGTCAGACTTAAACCCTAAGAAATCAAACAGACTTTGCTCGGCTTGTAAAGCGGCTTCACCACTGGAAGAAGCCCAGAAAATAAATGTACGTGAGCCAATTCCGAATTTATTGTGAGAATCCTTTGCAAGCATGTGATTCATGGCTGTAGTATAGGCGAACTCAGCTTCTTCTGATATAGGTGCATTGTTGCCTTTCTCCTTTCCGTATGAATCATACCCAGATTTCACCTGAAAAGAAACAAGCTTAGCGGTGGCTTGACTTCCGGGAATCATTGTGGCTGTGGTTATCTCTACGGTCTTCCTCGTCTTTCCTGTAACAAGACATACACTTCCTTCTTCATTATCACAACCACCATCCAATAACATCAACTCTCGTTTTTCTGCAATAATCTTTTTATCTCCATCTATCCTAAAAGAGAAGAAAGAATATTTCTTTGCAAGATTCTTGGCTATGTCCTCCCACAATTCATCTTGCTGCAAACGCTCCAATAGTTGTTCACGAGGTGTCTGATAAAAAGCCTGTAATGCTTTCAAATCCTCATTATCAGGAAGTTGTTCTGCAATTTCATCTACCTTTGCCTTGAAGGTATCGAAATACAGTTGCTGTTTTTCAGGATTCTTATCTGAAAAACCTATGACGTATGCACTATTGTCATACAAATGATTTGACAATGGAGCACTTGTTTTTGACACACTCTTCTTTACAAGATATGTTCGAGCAGTATTCTTGTCTATACGACAATCCTCAAACCGCAAGAAGTTTCCCCGTCTATCTATCACAAGCAGGAAACCAATCTGCTTCAGTTCCATACCCAATGCAGGAAGACCTTCACATCTGTGGTAGTAATCATAAAGAGCCTTTAATATCATCGCAATACCTCCTTACTATCTTTTGGTGGAACTATTATAATTCCCTGCTTCATCTCTGCCCGATAGAACATGGCCGCAGGTTTCTTCGTGTCAGCCTCAAAATCCATATCATATAACATCAAACCAAAGTCACGGTTCTCTTGAAGCGGCGGCATCAACTCGTCATTTACTGGATTAACGAGAGCAAAGGATGCGGAGAACTCACGACATCCCAGATATGGTTGATTAAAGCATTGTCCTTTTGAAGCACGTCGTTCAAACATTTCATAGTACTTCATCGGATTCTCTTTATCACCCGGTTGTTTGTCATTTGCACGATTACGCTGAGGTATGAATACTAGTTTTGCCCAAATACGATAATGCACATTTTTCAGCAATAGAGAATTTCTCTGCTGACGTTTATCTTCTATGTATATCGTACTCTTGCCTGCCAGAGCTCCAACCTCATTTCGCTTGATTGAAGTCCATGTTATCGGATTCAGCACCTCAATCTTTGTTACCTGCCAACGAATAGCAGGCTTCCAAAAGATAGCCTCAAAGATAGCGCGTGCAGCAGATGGTGTTATTACATCATAACTCACACGCTCAACTTTGAGTTCTGGTCGTGTAAAGCAAGCCATGTCACCCCACACCTCCAAACAGAATTCTTTATCAGTGTATTCCATGTATCTGTTTTTATATTATCAATATTTCTTCCAACCAATGATTTTCAGTAAGCAATCCCACCTTTTCGCTATATTGAGCGTGTTCGTTCGCATAGTATGTTCCCTCTATCACCTCTTCCAAAGTACCAGCAGAAAGAAGTTTTTTCAAGTCATTGGAGCGGACATTTACACTATACTGCGCTATTTGCTTCATAAGGCTATACGAAGGACCCTCATGACGCAACATATCAACTAACGACGGACTATCATTCCAATTTACGATAACAGGTATAGAATTGTCATTTATCAATTTAAATTCCTGAGCAGCCTCTTCATACTGAATATCTCGGGGATTATATAGATATTCATGCATTCCCTTGCAATCAAAAGTCTGAGTACGGCAATATAACTGCTGGAAATACTCTGTCATAGTTTCCGGAGCAAACCAATCACTATCAGCAGATAATGTTTTCCGAGCTTCATTTCCTGCCCTCATACTGCCTGGAGGCAACTGGTGTTCCTTTGTCAGACTGAACACATACGTTGTACACATTCCACGTTCTCCTTCACGATTACATCTTCCTGCTGCCTGCAACACAGAGTCCAGTCCAGCCTCCTGTCGATAAACAACAGGGAAATCAATATCAACACCAGCTTCAATTAACTGCGTAGCGACTACTCGAACGATCTTATTCTCCTTAGTCTCTATTGATTTCCTTATCTCAGCTATTACCTCACTTACATGCTTCGGACACATCATACGAGAGAGATGGAGTGTAATACCCTCATCTGGTAATCTGTCAAATATCTCTTTTGCATCGCAGCGTGTATTGACAATACACAATACCCTATCATGCTTTCTAAGACGTTCTGCTATTTCATCATAGTTGCTACTTTCCTCATCCAAGGACAACAGTACTCGCCTCAATCTATCGTGCAGTCTTAGGTCAGGAGGAATAATCTCCACTATGTTACCAATTCCTAAGAAAGAGGTACTAGGGTTGCATCCTTCAATCAATCCGCTTAGTATAGGTTGACTTGCTGTTGTAAGAAGTATTGATACTCCAAATATTCGCTGATAGGTATCAAGAGAATCTACTATCGGTTGTAAAAAATCAGTTGGCAAAGTCTGAACCTCATCCAATATGAGCACACTGTTACAAATATTGTGCAGTTTTCTACAGTCAGAAGAGCGACTTCCCATCATGGATTCCAATAGTTGCACGTTGGTCGTAACAATAATCGGATAATCCCAGTTTTCCATCGCCATCATCGTCTGTTCTCTCAACTCCTCATCCTTTATGTTTGCGGGATTGAGATTACTATGATGCTCCAAAACATTCTCCTCACCAAAAATGTCTTTTAATACTCTTGCTGTCTGCACTATAATACTGGTATATGGTATAGCGATTATTATCCTACGAAGGTTATGTGTCGCTGCATGACGCATAGCCCAGACAAGGGAAGACAATGTCTTTCCACCACCTGTAGGTACTGTCAGACTGAATATTCCCTGTTCTGCACATGCAGAGTCTATACAATATTGCTGGATGCAATTCCTTATCTTATTTACCTCGGAAGGTGTAACATTCTCCTTAAGACTTTGCAAGTAAGAATCCAACTTCGGCATTAACTCCAGTAAAGAAACTTTATTACCACGCAATGCAAACACTTCAGGTTTCATAAAACGCTCTGTATCGAGATAGTCTGCATCTACCAAACAAGAAAACAACTGGCGCACTATATGATGGAAGTCCTTTGGCTTCATCCTATCTCCTCGAAACCATTGGGGCAAGATCAACTTATTGTCTATTGCAGAGACAGAAACGTCCTGTGGAATATCTTTTTTCATATTCTCGCGTAATTCCCAATCATTATATAGACCTCTGTGATGACCTGCCAACGGATTTAACAACAATGGAGACTGCATCAATCCGAACAATTCTTTGGCTATTAAAGCCCCTACATAAGCATGTTGTTTACCCTTCTGTGTCCATTTAGTATGATTGGGAATACCATTGATATCCTGTATATATTCCTGAAACTCTATCTTCTCTTTTCCTTTATCATGAAGCATACCCATCATATATCCGAAATCACCCATACCGAACTCGTCAGCAAAAGATTTTGCTAACTCTGCCACACCATGAGAATGATTTTCATTTGCCTGTATCTCATAGTCTGTATCATTTATCTTTCGTATATGCGATATGATATCTTTCACTGATCCAAGGTTAATAGAATCCGACACTGTTTTAGTTTACCTTCCGCAAAGGTACAAATATTTTTTCAAATGGCGAAGAAGTATCGCAAGTTTTTATAATTCTTTAAAACAAGACGTTTCTCCTCCATAAAGGACTTAAACTTAAAAATGAATATGCCAAACAACGAATCAAACATAATCATCTATACCACCCAGGATGGTAAGGCCTCCGTTGCGTTATATACTCGTGACGGAAAGGTATGGCTGAACCAGCAGCAGCTTGCGGAACTTTTTGGGACCTCCAAACAAAATATAGGTCAGCATATAGCTTCGATACTGAAAGACAATGAATTAAATGCAAATTCAGTTGTAAAGAGTTACTTTACAACTTCCTCCGATGGTAAGACTTGAAACTGCTTGACGACATTGAATCTTACATAAAAAAGAAAATATAATAACCATGCATATTACTGGCACTAATTTCAATGTTTTCGCAATTGAATGTTAAAGTGCCCCTTTTACTATGTTAAAGTGCCCCTTTAGCAGTGTTAAAGGGGCACTTTAACTTTGCAAAAGGGGCACTTTGCAATTCTGGTGGTTTCTTATCACAAATGTTTGGATAAAAAGTGACGAAGTGACACCTACTGGGCAAAAGGTATTGTATTTACGCTGTCTGGTGCGGTAACACTTCATCTGGGAAGTGTCGGTAAAGTGTCGTTGCAGGTGTCACCTTACATACTGTAACTCAACTTTCGCAAGTTATAATCTCACGCGAGCTTTGCGCCTTTGTGTGAAAAAAAGGCAAGCGAACAATCACAGACTAACCAAGTTGTAAACTTGCGAAACTTGGATACTGTAATAATACAGATGACACTTCCACAACACTCTGGTGACACTATATGTTTAAACTGTCACCCTTTAACCCGCTATAAGAGAATAGATTACGCACGGAGGTGACACTTCGCCACTTTACAAGGGAACAGTATCTGTCATGATATGCAACAGAGCCAAAATGTTTGGAGATCCTGTTCTTATAGCTTTTTGCGTAAAAATGAAGATATTCGGCAAATAGTCTCGGGATTTATCGTGTCGAAGAAAAAAACGTAATCCGATGCTGTTATGATGCGTGGACTATAGCGGCAGGGAGAAGACGAAGCGGGCGCCGCCGGTGTACGATTCGTCGAGATATACCTCGCCACCCATCTTCTCTGCAAGGGTGAGGCAGATGTTGAGGCCTATGCCACTGCCCTCGATCATGTCGTTGAATTTGGAGAAGCGGTGGAAGATCTCTTCTGCCTTGCCTGGAGGGACGCCCTCGCCGGTGTCGGTGACTGCGAATATGATGTGGCCCGGACGCTCCGTGGTGGATGCTGAGAGGGTGATGGTGCCATGCTTGGTGTGCTTGATGGCATTGGTGAGGTAGTTGATGAGTATTTGTTGTATTCTTTGCTGGTCGCAGTTGATGGTGAAATCGTCTGGCAGTGAGGATTCGTATTTTAGGGTTACGTCACTGGTCACGCGGTATTTCACGGCTTGCAATGAGGTGTTGCAGATAGAGTCTGGCGACTGTCTCTGCAGGTGTATGGTGTAGTTGCCCTCCTTGATGTCGGAGATGTTGAGTATGTCGTCAACGAGCATGATGAGCATGCTGCTGTTGTGCATGACGTACTCTTTGTATTCTTCTCTCTCGCTGTCGCTGAGGCATTCGGCTGGCAAGGAGAGCAGTTGGGCGAAACCTGTCACGGCATTGAGGGGTGTGCGTATCTCGTGGCTGAGGTTGTGTATGAATTTCTCCTTGGCTACGGTCTCGCATATGGCTTCGTCGCGTTCCTGTCTCAGTTGCTCCTTCTCCTGTTCCAGTGTGTGCATTTTGTGGCATAGCCATGCCATCGCGACTGTCATGGCCGCGATGATGCTGATGGATATGAGGAGAGGTGTGGTCATTTTTCTTAAAAACCTTACCCAACCTCCCCAAAGGGGAGGAGCAGAGGTATGTTATTTCAATTATTCAACTGTCGATAGATATATCACCACGAGAAGGCGTAAAGTTAACTGCCTACTGTCTGGTTAATATAT
This sequence comes from Prevotella sp., assembly GCA_045617365.1. Taxonomy (GTDB): domain Bacteria; phylum Bacteroidota; class Bacteroidia; order Bacteroidales; family Bacteroidaceae; genus Prevotella. Next base: position 9,595 of record JAZLIN010000025.1, read on the forward strand.
TCAGATACGTATGAGAGGAGTTTGTCCATTACTACGGGTTTGGTGATGAACTCGTTGGCTCCGAGGCGCATGGCCTTCTGTATGTCATCGTTGGAGTTGAGGGCGGAGAGCACGATGATAGGGGTGTCCTTGCTCTTGTCGTCTGCACGCAGGCGTGAGATGACTTCGTATCCGTCTATGCCTGGCATCATGAGATCGAGGAGGATGAGGTCCGGATGCTCTTTGCTGACGATGTCCAGGGCTGCCTCGCCGCTGTTGGCTGAGAGTTTGCGGAACTGGTACTGTCCGAGCATCTTTTCGATGAGCATGACGTTGAGGGGGATGTCGTCAACGATGAGTACTGTCACCTTGGTCTGGTCTATCTCTGGGTTTATCGTATTCATATTTTCAGTTATTTAGTTAGTTATTGATGTTAGTTTCTTTATATTATAGTCATTTATGTGTTTCTTGGTATGGGTTTCCTCACCCTTGGGGGAGGGTTGGGCTGGGAGGGGCTCCCTATCTGAACGAGTCAGTGAGGAGTTTTATTTCCACCTGTGGCGATATGCGTTCGTAGAGTATGTTGTACACGGCATCGAGGATAGGCATGTTGACGTGCATGTGGCGGTTGATCTCTTTCATGCACTTGGTGCCGAAATATCCTTCTGCTATCATCTCCATCTCTATCTGTGCGGACTTGACGGAGTAGCCCTTGCCTATCATGGTACCGAAGGTGCGGTTGCGTGAGAAGTTGGAGTAGCCTGTCACGAGCAGGTCGCCGATATATACGGAGTCTTCGATGCGTCGCTCTATAGGGTGTACGGACTGCAGGAAGCGTGACATCTCCTGCAGGGCGTTGGACATGAGGACGGCCTGGAAGTTGTCGCCGTATTTCAGTCCGGAGCAGATGCCGGCGGCGATGGCATATACGTTCTTGAGTACCGAGGAGTATTCTATGCCGATGACGTCGCTGGATGTCTTGGTCTTGATGAACTGGCCTGCCATGACGTTGGCGAAGGCTGTGGCCTTCTCTGTATCGGAGCATCCGATGGTGAGGTAGGAGAGACGTTCCAGGGCTACCTCTTCGGCGTGGCTTGGTCCGCCGATGCATGCGAGGTTGTCGTGGGGTACGTCGAATACCTCGTGGAAGTATTCGGAGCAGGCGAGGTTCTCGTCAGGAACGATGCCCTTGATGGCTGTGACGATGAACTTGTCGCGTATCCTGGTCTTCAGTTTCTTGAGGTGGTTTTTGAGGTATGGCGATGGCGTAACGAATACGAGGGTGTCATACTCCTGGGTGATCTTGTTGATGTCAGATGTGAAATATACCTCGTCCATATTGAAGTGTACGGAGGTGAGGTATGCCGGATTATGACTAAGGCGCTTGAATTCCTCTATGCGGTCATCGCGTCGCATGTACCACCCTATGTGGTGAGTCTTGTTCACAATAATCTTAGCGATAGCCGTTGCCCAGCTACCGCCTCCGATTATTGCTATTTTTCCACAGTCGAACATTTGCCGCTAAATGTTAACCCTCATTGTTTATGTTCTGTGAAGCATCGATCCATGCCTGTACCTCGTCGAGTGAAGGACGGTCATATCCGAGCTTGTATTTCTTGTTTATCTCACCGATCTTCTGCTGCAGGCCCTGGGCCTTCTCGTTCTTGATGTCGGTGACCATGTTGAATCCGACCTTGCGCATGACGTATGCCCAGTTCTCGCTTACGCCGATGGCTTCCCACTCCTGGATGGATGAGCGTGGTGCCTTGGCCTCTGGCTTCATCTGCGGGAAGAGCATTACCTCGCCGATGGCGAACTTGCCTGTGAGGAGCATAGCGAGACGGTCGATACCGATACCTACGCCGAAGGTAGGAGGCATGCCGTACTGCAGTGCGCGGAGGAAGTCGTGGTCGATGATCATAGCCTCGTCGTCACCCTTGTCTGCGAGTTTCATCTGCTCGATGAAACGCTCCTCCTGGTCGATAGGGTCGTTGAGCTCAGAGTATGCATTGGCCAGTTCCTTACCGTTGACCATGAGTTCGAAACGCTCTGTGAGTCCTGGCTTTGAGCGGTGCATCTTGGTGAGTGGTGACATCTCGACAGGGTAGTCGGTGATGTATGTAGGCTGGATGAAGGTGCCTTCACATGTCTCGCCGAAGATCTCGTCGATGAGTTTGCCCTTACCCATGGTCTCGTCAACTTCAATACCGAGTTTCTTGGCTGTCTCGCGTATCTCGTCCTCTGTCATAGGGTAGAGGTCGTAGCCAGTCTTCTCCTTGATGGCGTCGAGGATAGGCAGGCGGCGGAATGGGGCCTTGAATGAGATGACCTTGCCGTCGATCTCGACCTCTGGCTTGCCGTTGACCTCGGTACAGATCTTCTCGAGCATGTTCTCGAAGAATGTCATACCCCAGTTGAGGTCCTTGTATGAGATGTAGAGCTCCATGCAGGTGAACTCTGGGTTGTGGGTCTTGTCCATACCCTCGTTGCGGAAGTTCTTGCCAATCTCATACACACCCTCGAAACCGCCTACGATGAGGCGCTTGAGGTAGAGCTCTGTAGCGATACGCATGTACATATCCTGGTTGAGCGCATTGAAGTGTGTGATGAATGGGCGTGCCGAGGCACCGCCGGCAATGTTCTGGAGGATTGGTGTGTCCACCTCGGTGTATCCAGCCTCGTCAAGGATGTTACGCATGGTGCGTATGATCTTGGCGCGCTTGAGGAAGGTGTCCTTGACGCCTTCGTTGACTACGAGGTCGATGTAGCGCTGACGGTAGCGAAGCTCAGGGTCGTCAAACTTGTCGTATGCCACACCGTCCTTGTACTTTACGATAGGCAGTGGCTTGAGTGACTTAGAGAGCATGGTGAGTTCGAGGGCGTGAACGGAGATCTCGCCTGTCTGTGTGCGGAATACGTATCCCTTGACGCCTACGAAGTCGCCGATGTCCATCAGCTTCTTGAATACCTTATTATATAAGTCCTTGTTCTCATCAGGACAGATGGCGTCGCGCTGCACGTACACCTGGATACGGCCTTTGGAGTCCTGCACCTCCATGAATCCTGCTTTACCCATGATGCGTCGGCTCATCATACGTCCGGCTATGCATACCATGCGTGAGTTTTCTGGGGTTGCCTTTCCTGGCACATCATTGCCTTCCTCGTCTTTCTCCATAGGGAGGTCAACGAAGTTCTCTGTTATTTCGGTAGAGAATGCGTCGGTAGGGTATTCTGCTGCTGGATATGGGTCGATGCCCATGTTGCGCAGTTCCTGGAGACTCTCACGGCGTCCGATTTCCTGTTCTGAAAGTTCAAGTATATTCATCTGTTTATTATTGAGTGTTTTATTGTTCGATATGCAAAGTTACAAATAATTTTTGATATAATGTTTCTTTTGCTGTAAAAAAATGTAAAAATGGGGAAATATACCGAAAGTTGTGGTGGTTTGGGTGGTTGGTTGGGGCCTTGCGTAGAAGCGCAAGGAATGGTGGTGGGAGAATGAAAAACAGCCTAAGCAAGTGTGGACTTGTTCAGGCTGTATATGATGTGTCAATGCCGGCGATGCCGGACGTTTGATGTCTTTACTTGGCGTTGAGATTGATGAAGCGACCGAGGCGGCTGCCCAGCATGTCGGCACCCTTGCCGTCGCCACTGCGAGGAGTGAATCCGTCAGCAGTGTATATGCAGTTGGTAAATGGTGACTGGACGCTCAGGTAGTTCCATCCGCTCTCGTGGTAGAAATCGAAGCATGGTATGCCGTGGAATGCAGCGCATCTCTTGATGGCATTCATGGTGTCTTCGAGTGTGGCGCCTTTGCTGTTCTTGGCGTATCCGCTGAGGCCGTTGATGGTAGCGCCGCAGTATGGCTGTGTGCAGAACACTATCTTCATGTTAGGGTGGTAGCTGAGTATGGCGTCAATGACGAGTTTGGTCTCAGCATACACGCTTGTGGTGCTGGTGAAGTTGTTGATGTCGTCGATGGTGCCTACGGCGTAGTTGTTGGCCCAGTTGTAGAGGCCTGCCATGACCACTACGAGGTCAACGTCTTTGAGGGCGGTGTTGTTGAAACTCTCTGATATGAAGGTTGTGGCACCGGTCTTGTTGTATTTGTCTCCGATGACATCCTTGAGCACTCCGCCCTTTATGCCACGTGCCCTGACGGTGCATCCTGTTGCAGAAGCGAGGTATTTGCCGAATGAGTTCTGCCAAGCGTAGTCGTCGCCGATGACGAGGATCTTTTTGCCCTTGAGAGGCTGTGCGCCGTAAGCTCCCATATTGTTGAGAGATACCATGATGTCGTTAGCCTCGTCAATATCCGTTGTTGCAGAATACTCAACGTAGTCTGCATCGACAACGGTCAATACGGTCTTTTCTTCGGTGCCGTTATTATTGAATGTCTTGTGGACTTTTACGGTCTGTGCATTTGCGTTGCATGATATAGTGAGAGCCATGAGCAATGTCAAAGACTTTGCCATGGTGCACAGGTATTTGTTGAAAAATCTTCTCATCTTATGTCTTATTTAGATATTAGTCTTTTGCTATAATGTTGCAAAATTAATCATTATTTTCGAAATATCCAAATTTTTTTCTTTGAAAATGAGAAAAAAGGTGTAAAAACGGACAAACCCGGCTCCCTTGCGGGGACCGGGTTTGTTTAGTGATGCCTTGCGGAAAAGCGCAAGGAGCGGTGGCTGGGTGCCTTGCGAAGAATCGCAAGGAATGTTGGTTATCGAACCACCAAACCACTACTTATCCTTAGGAGCCTTGCCGATGAGGTCCATGAACTCGTCGAGCTTAGGAGTGATGATGATCTGTGTGCGACGGTTCTTTACCTTGCCAGCCTCAGTGTTGTTGCTTGCGATAGGGTTGAACTCACCACGGCCACCGGCTGTAAGACGCTTAGGATCAACATTGAACTTGGTCTGCAGAGCCTGTACTACGCTTGATGCACGGAGACAAGAGAGGTCCCAGTTGTTGCGGATGTTCTGCTTTGAGATAGGCACATTGTCGGTGTTACCCTCGATGAGTACGTCGTAGTCCTTGTAGTCCATGATGATCTTTGCGATCTTGGTAAGGGTTGCGTTGGCAGCGTCGCTGATCTCGTAAGAACCGCTCTTGTAGAGCATGTTGTCAGAGAGTGAGATATATACTACGCCCTTCTGTACCTGTACGTCAACGTCCTTCATGTCCTCCTTGGAGAGCGAACGGGTGAGGTTGTTGGTGAGAACCATGTTGAGGGAGTCACTCTTAGACTTCAGGTTGGTGAGGTGACGGATGTACTGGTTAGACTCGTTGATCTGATCTACGAGCTTTGCAATGTTTACATTGTTGGAGTTCGCATTGCTGAGGCTCTGCTGGAGGCTCTTCTGGAGAGAGGCATTGTTGCTCTCGCAAGAGTTGAGCTGGTTACGGAGACTTGCAATCTGTGATGTGGCAGCAGCGAGCTGCTCACGAACATCCTGATACCTTTGGCTGAGGGCCTTGTTCTCTGACTGACAGTCTTCAAGGTCTCTCTTGCTTACGCAGCTGCTGAAAGATACTGTTCCAGCGATGAGAGCTGCAAGAAATAATACTTTCTTCATATTTATATACAATTTTTGGTTATTATATCTTTGGTCTTTATAGATAAGACGTTTGAAAGTCAAAATTGTTGTGTCTGTTTATAAAAATTAACAATTCAGTTGACACCCAACGATGAACTATGCACTATGAACTATGCGCTCAAGACAGTCCGACGATCTCTCCGCCTATGATGTCTATCTTCTCGGCCTGAGGAACCTTTGGCAGGCCAGGCATGCGCATGATGTCACCGGCGATGGCGACAATCATCTCGGCACCGGCGCTGATGACGAAGTCGCGGATGGTGAACTCGAATCCTTCAGGTACGCCGTAGCGCTTAGGATCGTCAGAGAAAGAGTACTGCGTCTTGGCGATGCAGACAGGGAAATGACTGTAACCCAGTGCCTCGATGGTCTTCAGTTTGGTGATAGCGGCAGGGAGGAATGTGACGTTGCCAGCACCGTATATCTGACGTGCGACTTTCTCTACCTTGGTGGTGATGCTGTCTTCATCGGCGTACTGGAACTGCACCGGCAGTGAAGGGCGTTGCTCAATGGTGTCTGCCACTATCTGAGCCAGTTCCACGGCGCCTTCGCCACCCTGCATGAAGGCATTGTTCTCAGCGAATCCTACGCCCAGTTCCTTGCAGTGCTGGCGTACGATGTCCATTTCCTCGTCTGTGTCGAAGGCATAACGGTTGAAGCAGACAACGACGCTCTGACCAAACGACTGCATATTGCGTATGTGGCGGTCAAGGTTCTTGAATCCTTCGCGCAGGCCTTCTGCATTAGGTTTCTTAATGTCATCGAGTGCCACGCCACCGTGCATCTTCAGTCCCTGGGTAGTGGCTACGACGACGGTGAGCTTAGGGTTGAGGCCTGCCTTGCGGCATTTTATGTCGAAGAATTTCTCTGCTCCGAGGTCTGCACCGAAGCCGGCTTCGGTGATGACGTAGTCGCCGAATGTCATTGCCGTGCGAGTAGCGATGATGGTGTTGCATCCGTGGGCGATGTTGGCGAATGGCCCGCCATGTACGAAGGCCGGAGTATTCTCCGTCGTCTGTACGAGGTTAGGGTTGAGGGCGTCCATGAGCAGGGTGCAGATGGAACCTGCCACTCCCATGTCCTTGACGGTAAAGGCGGTACCGTCATGCTTTATGCCGAGGAGTATGTTCTCTATGCGGCGGCGCAGGTCCTGCATATCTTTCGCCAGGCAGAGAATAGCCATGATCTCAGATGCAGGAGTGATGTCGAAACCACTCTCGGTAGGTAGTCCGTTGGTGCGTGGACCCAGTCCGGTGACAATGTTCCTGAGGCTGCGGTCGTTGACATCTAGCACCCTCTTCCAGAGTATGGTCTTCAAGGAGAACCCTTCAGCCTGATGCTGGTAGAGGTAGTTGTCGAGCAGCGCCGAAATCATATTGTGTGCCGATGTGATGGCATGGAAATCACCTGTGAAGTGCAGGTTGATCTTCTCCATGGGCAATACCTGTGCGTATCCACCGCCAGCAGCTCCACCCTTCATGCCGAAGCAAGGCCCCAGTGATGGTTCGCGCAGGGCGAGGATGGCATTCTTGCCAATCTTTGCCAGGCCGAGAGCCAAGCCGATTGATACCGTCGTCTTGCCTATGCCGGCCTTGGTAGGCGTGATGGCTGTGACGAGAATGAGGTTGCTGTTCTTGACTTTGTCCTCATCAATGGTGGTGTACGGTACTTTGGCTATGTATTTGCCGTAAGGCTCGAGCATGTCTTGGCCGATATTTATCTTTGCAGCTATTTCCTTAATGGGTAGCAGTTTTGCTTCGTGAGCAATTTCAATGTCTGTTTTCATTGTTTAAGTTTTGTAATATTGGTTTTGATTTTTTCTGCGTAAATACGGGGATTGTACTGCAGATTGTATAAGTTTGCTTGTATTACGTGCAAAGATAGTAATTTTCCAAATATTGACCAAATAACTGTACTGTTATTTCCTAATTCTGTTATATGTATTAACAATGTGACGTTAAAATTCATTAAGTTTTTGCGTATGTGCGGGATTTTTAGTAACTTTGCAACCCAAAAGTGCCCGTGTGCACTATTCACGCGCATATAAACAAATAAAATATACAAACAAAAACAACAAAATGAACATTACATTCGACAATTCAGAGAAGATCAGCGGCGTGCTGACACTCGTTGTTGAGGAAGCAGACTACAAGGAGACTGTACGCAAGACCCTCAACGATTATCGCAAGAAGGCAAACATCCCTGGTTTCCGTCCTGGTCAGGCACCTATGGGTATGATCAAGCGCCAGTTTGGCCCTTCTGTAAAGGTTGACGCTATCAACAAGGTTGTTGGCGAGCAGCTCTACGCTTACATCAAGGACAACAATATCAACATGCTCGGCGAGCCAATGCCACACCTCGGTGAGGAGCCTGTAGATCTCGATGCTGAGGCACCATACACACTCAAGTTTGATATCGCTATCGCTCCTGAGATGGAGCTCAAACTCACAAAGCGTAACAAGATAGCTTACTATAACATCGCTGTTGACGACAAGATGATTGACCAGCAGATCGACTCATTCGCTTCACGCGGCGGTTCATACGAGAAGGTTGACTCATACGAGGACAACGATATGCTGAAGGGTGATCTCCGTGAGCTCAACGCTGACGGCAGCACTAAGGAGGATGGCATCACAGTATCAGAGGCCGTTCTCATGCCTGCATACATGAAGGTTGATGAGCAGAAGGCTCTCTTCCAGGGCTGCAAGGCTGGTGACATCATCACTTTCAACCCTAAGAAGGCTTACCCAGAGTCAAACATCGAGGTTTCTTCTCTCCTTAAGATTTCCAAGGAGGAGGCTGAGAAGGTTGAGTCTGATTTCTCTTTCCAGATCACAGAGATCACACGTTACAAGAAGCACGCTATCGATCAGGAGCTCTTCGACCAGGTATATGGTGAGGGCGTAGTAGCTGATGAGGCTGCATTCCGTGCAAAGGTGGCTGAGGGTCTTAAGGAACAGCTCGATATGAATGCTGAGTTCCGTTTCCTCGCTGACGTGCGCAAGTATGTAGAGAACAAGCTCGGCGACGTGAAGTATGCTGACGATATCATGAAGCGCATCATGCTCGCTGGCAACCAGGACAAGGGTCAGGAGTATGTTGACAAGAACTATGAAGCAAGCATCAAGGAGCTCACATGGCACCTCGCTAAGAATCGTCTCCTCGAGCAGTGCGAGGTCAAGATTGACGACGCTGACGTTAAGGAGGTTGCTAAGGAAATGACCATGATGCAGTTTGCTCAGTACGGCATGACAAATGTACCAGAAGAGTATATCGAGCAGTATGCTGAGGAGATGCTCAAGAAGCCAGAGCAGGTTGACCAGTTCGTTAACCAGGCTGCTGACCGCAAGCTCATGAAGGCTCTCAAGGAGGTTGTTGCTCTCGACGTTAAGGAGATTTCTTTCGAGGATTTCTCAAAGCTTGAGGCTTAATCTTAATCCTTATCACAATAAAAGGCGGGACCCTGCGGGTTCCGTCTTTTTTGATTATTCGATTTCTCGATTATTCGATATTTCGATTATTCGATATTTCGAATTTTTGATATTACGGTTATTCTATTTTTTGTTTTACTCTATTCCTTTCATCATCTTCTTGAGGGTTGGGGTGAGGCATAGCAGGAGTATGGATGCCATGCTTGCCATGATGGCGAAGAAGAGGAAAAAGTCTGCCAGGGTGGTGATGTGCCATCCGAGGATGTTGGCGGGTGTCTTGCCCGGCATAGGCAAGAGGGTGGCAAACTGTCCGGCAAGGATGTTGGCAGCGGCATTGCTCATAAACCATACTCCCATGAGGAGTGAGGCAAGGTGCGCAGGAGAGAGTTTGGTAACCAGCGAGAGGCCTATTGGCGATAGGGCCAATTCGCCAAGGGTATGTACGAAATAGAGTATGATAAGCCACCACATGCTTATCTTTGTGGCGCTGTCAATGCCCGTAGTGCCTACGGCAATGATGAGGTAACCGATGGCGAGGAGGGCCAGACCTATCGCCTGCTTTGCCACGGACGTAATGTTGATGCCACGGCGCAGGAGAAACTCCCACAGCATCGCCATAAGGGGAGCAAAGGTAACCACAACGATAGGGTTGACGCTCTGGAACCACGTGGTAGGCATCTCCCACGAACCGATGTGACGGTCACACTGCTGGTCGGCAATGATGGTGAGGGAAGAGCCTGCCTGTTCAAAGGCACTCCAGAAGAATATCACGAAGACGGCAATGATGTATATGACACCGATGCGCTTCTTGTCGATGACGGTGAGAGACTTGTCGGTGATGATGAAGACGGGAAGCGCAACGGAACTAGCGTATATCACGGCGGAGATATAGTCATTGAAATTGTCTGCTCCGAGGCCGACGGCAAGAAAGATGGCAAGGAATATCACTATGCACATAACGAGTCGCCATGGGCTGTTGTGGGCAACCTTCTTTTGTATGGTGATGTCAGCATTCTGCAACAGACGTCCCTCAAGGAGTGCTTCCTGCTCCTCTTCGTCTATGGTCTTGAGTATGCGGAACGTGTCCTGCTCTGGCGGCATGCCGATGGAGAGACCTTCCGGGGTTACGAGGTAACGGTCCTTGAATAATGTAAAGATCAGGACAGAGAAGAGCATGGCACATCCTGCTGCAAAGAATCCCCAACGGAAAGCTGAAGGGTCCTGCCAGTTGCCATTGCCGAGTGGGCCGCAGACCAGCGGTGCTATAAAGGCTCCCACATTGATGCCCATATAGAATATGGTAAAGGCAGAGTCGCGACGACGGTCCCCCATATCATACAGGTCTCCCACCATGGTGGAGATATTGGGTTTGAAGAAGCCATTGCCCATGATGAGGGCTGCCAGTCCTGCAAACATGAGCCAGAGGGAAAGCTGATTGTTGACTGTGGTGTCTATGGTACCGCCCTTGGTCATTATGCTCTGGTGAACGAAACAGGCTGATGCAAACATGAGGAACTGTCCCACTGCCATGGTTATGCCTCCCACTATGATGCTGCGACGATTGCCCCAGTAGCGGTCGGCTATGTAACCACCTAACAGGGGAGTCAGATAGACCAGTCCGGTGTAGGAACCGTAAATCTGGCTTGCCTCGTCATTGGTGAAGAATACTGCCACGAGATACAACACGAAGAGCGCTCTCATGCCGTAATATGAAAAACGCTCTGCCATCTCTGTAGCGAAAAGCAAGTATAAACCTTTAGGATGTCCTTTCTGTTCCATCACTTATGTATATGTGTATTTGAAGGGTTAATGTTTAAAATATAATGCAAAAGTAATGTTTTTTTCTCTAATAGTTTACAAATTGTTAAGATATTTCGCTATTTGCAGATTTTTTTTTACTTTTGCATACGGATATATTAACCATAAACCTTAATTCTCAGTATGAACAGATTAGAAGCATTGCGGCATGAGATGCGTAGCGAAGGCATTGATGCCATAATAATACCGAGCAGCGATCCGCATAACAGTGAGTATGTGGCACCGCATTGGCAGAGCAGGAGTTGGATAAGCGGATTCAACGGTTCGGCAGGTACGGCAGTGGTGACCCTTGATGAGGAAGCCCTGTGGACAGACTCTCGATATTTCCTGCAGGCAGAGAGGCAATTGAGCGAGCGTTCGGCAGCGGAAGGTTGCCGATGGCAGTTGATGAAGGAAGGGCTGCAGGAGACGCCTTCCATCACCGAATGGCTCATGCGGAAGATGTCAAGTGGTGGGGGAACTACCGTTGCCATCGACGGCATGCTGATGACGTACGCTGATGCGCTGGCTATGCAGAAGGAGTTCTCACGCATCGGCGTTACACTCCGCACCAACTATGATGCCATGCGTATGGTGTGGCATGACAGACCTTGTCTGCCTATGGGCGAGATATACGTCAAACCTACGGGTGAGACCGTAACGGAGAAACTCTCACGCATACGTGCCTGCATGCAGCGAGAGCATTGCGATGCGCACGTGCTGGCAGACCTGATGGGCATAGCATGGACACTGAACCTTCGAGGTTCGGATGTCAAGCAGACGCCGGTATTCGTGGCATATCTTTATGTGGGACAGGAGACCGCTACACTCTTCTGTGCCGATACGCTGACAGCAGAAGCGCGTCAGGCAATGAAGCAAGCGGGAGTGGATGTACGTCCGTATGAAACGTTTGCCCAATACCTCAGGGAGTGTGATGGCAGCAGAATCATGGTGGATTCGTCATCGACCAGTTACACATTATACAATATAATAAAGGCGCATGCCATTGATATGCCTTCTCCGGTCATAGCATTCAAGGCAGTGAAGAATGCCTATGAGATAGAGGGAATGCGTCAGTCCATGCTGCGTGATGGCGTGGCAATGGTGAAGTTCCTGCGTTGGCTGAAACCTGCGGTAGAGCGTGGGGGCGAGACAGAGATCAGCGTCTCTGACAAACTGGAGTCGCTGAGACGCGAGTCAACGGAGTTTCGTGATCTCTCGTTCAGCACCATCTGCGGATATAATGCCCATGGAGCGATAGTGCACTACAGTGCTACGCCGGAGACTGATATGCCGTTGAAACCGGAGGGCCTGCTGCTGGTGGATTCCGGTGCTCAATATACCGATGGCACTACCGATATCACGCGCACCATCCCTCTTGGTCCGCTGACCGACGAGATGCGGCGTGCCTACACATTGGTGCTGAAGGCTCATATCGCTCTTGCCATGGCGCCGTTCCCTGACGGTACGTGCGGCACGCAGATCGATGCCTTGGCACGTGCTGAGGTGTGGCGTGGCGGCATGAACTATCTCCATGGCACTGGCCATGGGGTGGGGTGGTGCCTGGCTGTGCACGAGGGTCCGCACTCCATCCGTATGGACTGGCGTCCGGCGCCGTTGCATGAGGGCATGACGGTGACTGACGAACCCGGCGTATATGTAGCTGGTGCCTTTGGCATCAGGACGGAGAATACGATGTTGGTGATGCGCTATGATAAGCTTCCACCGTATGACGGGGTGCCGTTCCTTCGCCTTGAGCCTCTCACGCTGTGTCCTATACCTACTGAACCTATAGTGCAGGATATGCTGACGCCTGTCGAGGTGGATTATCTCAATGACTATCATGCGCGTGTAGAACGCGAACTGATGCCTCTGCTGGAGGATGAGGCTGACCGCCAGTGGCTGAAGCAAGCTTGCGGGGCGGTTTAGGTCGTGGGTGCCTTGCGGAGAAGCGCAAGGAACTGTAGCATAAAATGCAGGGAGCATCATTGCTGAATGTATCAGCGATGATGCTCCCATTTTATAATTAATAATTAGAAATTAAAAATTAATAATTCAGAATTCCTGATTAAATAATTCCTTTAATTGATTCTGAACTTCTTTCCGTTACGTATTACGATGCCCTTATAGTTCTCGTCCACCTTCTGGCCGGCGAGGTTATAGAGGACATTGTCCTCCTGACTCAGACGTGTAGCGATAGGAGTGAAGATGTCTGTTGACATATCACCAGTGATGTATGACTTCTCCACTGTGAAGAATACGGTAACCGAAGGATCGAATACCTCAGTGTCACAGGTGAATGTGTAGTCATATACCTTATTGGCAGTAGTGGTGATGGTGGCTGTCATTTCCAGGTTACCCTTCTGTGTCAGCGACAGGAACATATCCACCTTGGCATCCTTCATATCCTGAACAAAGTTGGTCCAGTCGAAGTTGTTGTTCAGCTTATAGACATACGAGAGGCTAGAGTTTGTGTTGCCACCGAATGAATCCCAAGCATAAGCATCGTTACGCAGTACTACGTATTCGCTGTAGTCAGACTGACCACGGTGATCATTGTTAGCCACTACCATAACCCAGTTGCAGTAGGTCGCGTCAGTACCCTTGTTGTGGTTTACGAAGCAGAACTCTGCAGTAGTGCCCTTGTTGATGACATAGCTCTGGGAGAACTGCGTCCAGAATGCAGATGAGCAGTCGGTAGCACCTGCTGTAGGATAATATACAGCGGCAGCGTTGCCCTCGACGGTGATGTCATACTGCTTGTGATACTCATATCCATCCTTGCTGATGCAGACATCGATAGTAGTGTTGCCAGGAGCCACGATGCGACCGTTGTCTGTCAGTACACCCTGATTCTTTGAAGTGAAACTGATATTGGCACCGAGCTTTGCATAGTTAGCCAGACTCAGGTTAGACCTGATGATAGAAGGCACACTGAGCTGATCCAGTGTATATTTGATGGCAGCCTTGGCGTCAGCCTTCGAACCCCATACGCACATGCCTCTGGTCTGCGGATATGCAGCGCCAGCACTTGAAGCAGTTATACCGTCGCTGCTGCTGAGTGCAGAGATACATACGGCAGGGATATTGGTGTAGTCAACGGTCTGACGTGTTACGACGCCATTGAACTTCAGGTCTCTGTTGATAGTGTGTGTACCCTTGAGTGTGATATTGATATAGCTGGTGCCAGACACGAGTGACCATGTACCGGTATATGCTCCGCTCACAGTGCCATCAGCATTGAGAGTGACATCGATAGGCGATTCATACTCTTGCTTGGTAGCATCCTGACGGTACTTGTGGAAGATGAACTGGTAGTTGCCTGCCACGTCGGCAGCTGAGCAAAGCTGCTGGTTGTCGATAATGTCCTGTGTGGTCTCCTCGCCCGCGAACTCGTGTGGAGCAGCTACGAGCCAGCCGTCCTGATTCTGGAAGAGCTGGTGCACACGTACCGAGTGACCCTCGTTGCCATTGTTCTGACGAGTGTGATATACCACGAAGGCGCGGCCCTTATGATCTACGAATGCAGAGTTGTGACCCTGTGCTATCTCAGCGTAAGGCATTGTCTCCCACTTGTAGCAGCTCATGAGTCGTACGCCGTAGTCATACTTCGTGTTGCTGCCGAAGTTAGTGAATGCTGAGGCGAAGGTAGCCTTGCGACCCGACGAGGTGAGACAATCGACGTATGGTCCGTCAGGATTCTCCGAACGGAATACGCGTATCTGATAACCCACGCCGAAGTAGTCGCCGTATCCGCTCAGACCTCCGTAGCTCATGAAGAGATAGTAGTACTTGCCTATGCGCTGTATGTACGATGCCTCACCAGAGTTGTACCATCCGCCGGCAATCTTCTTGCCGAAGTAAGGATCCTCTGTACAGTTGCGGTAGTCAGCACCCGAAGAGAACTTGGATGTGTATTTCACGGTGTAGTCGCGCAGACCGGTGTTCTCATCCAGTTCAATCATGAAGATACCGCCTGACCATGAACCATACGAGAGCCACAGTTTGTCATTGTGGTCGTAGAACACGCATGGGTCGATACAGTTAGGCCAGTACGAACCCCAGCTGCCGCCCTGCTTGTAGCGTGCAGGGAGAGAAGACTGAGGACCGAGAGCTATCTCAAGGTCAGTGTGCTTATAGTCATTGGCAGCAGTGAAACCGTTGTGGTCGTATGTGCCCTGGAAACCAGAGAATACTACTGGTCCCTGATAGGTCCAAGGTCCCCTAGGCGAAGTAGCGGTGAGCAGTACGATACTTGAGCACCAAGAGTCGCCATTGACACTCATGTACATGCAGTACTTGTTCATGGTCTTGTTCCAGATGATGTCCGGAGCCCACTCCATACCCGAGATTTTGTTGCCCTTGGCCTGCCATTCGTTGGCATTGAAGTTTCCGAATGTCACGGTTTCGCCGTTGCAGTTTGTTACGGTTTTGGTAGCGTTGAGGCTGTAGCTATTGTTCAGGGTGGCGCTAGTCCACTTCTGATAATTCTGTGACCCCTTAGTGTATCCACCTGCTCGATGCGAACCATATATATAATAGGTAGGATCAGCCGATGTCTCAGTAGAGTGGTCAATGAAGATCGAAGGATCATGAACCGATATTCTACTAGGCGTCTTCTTGATGTACGCATTCTTCAGGTCCGTGTCCGTCAGCTGTGTCTGTGCGGTGGCAGACATAGCTACGAGTGACGAAAATAATAGAGTAAATTTGTTCATACTTATGTAAATGTTAAAACGGGGAAGTCTCCCGGTAGGTGGCTTCCCCGCTATTTATGTATAAGGATATTATTTCATAGTATCGTTGAATACCTGATGGCTACCCTCGTTGGTGAAGTTCAAGTACATATTTTCAGAATCCACCTTGATGTTGAGGTATTGCTGAGTCTGTGCCAGACCGTCAGAGCCCACGATAGTCATACGTACATCAGCGGTACCGTTGCCATTGTTGGTCACGTATGTAGTAACCTTAGCACCGTTCATGGTCTTGAGCCAACCGTCCCAGTCTGTCCATGAGCACTCCTTTACGAAGTCAGGGTTGTCGTCAACACCTGAAGCCCATGCCCAGCAGTCAGCGCGCATAACGCCATACTCAGGCTGGCTTCCCTCACCGCACAATACGATGATGAAGTTCTTGTAGTTAGCATCCTGGTTACAGTAGTTGGTGAAGCTTGAAACTACTGTCTGGCCAGGCTCAACCTTTACGTTCTCAGTATGGTCAGCGAAGAATGCGCTGCTGTTGTCCTCAGCACTGAGAGTAGTCTCTGCAGGGCAGAAGAACTTATCGAATACGAGGTGACAGCCATCGATGGTGTAGTTGAAGTAGAGGTCATCAGCGTTAACCTTGATACCATGGTAATACTGAGTGTATGTCTCACCATCGCTACCCTTGATATCCAGGTCTATGTCTGCAGTGCCATCACCGTTGTTCTTGATCGCAGCATTGACCTTAGCGCCGTTCATGGCAGCGAGCCATGCGGTCCAGTCAGTTGCAGATGTCTCGTGAGTAAGACCGTCATTGCCTTCGTAGCCCTGACCCCAACCATAGTTGTCGGAACGTACTACGCAGTACTCTGTATCACTGCCCATGTTGCAGAGAACGATACAGAAGTTGTTCCAGTTGTTAGCACCCGAGGTGTAGTTTACGAAACTTGTATATACTGTCTGGTTAGGAGCCACCTTGATATTCTCAGTGTGCTCAGACCACCATGCACCGGAGTTGTCTTCCGGACCAAGGTTTGATTGAGAAATGAATACAGTCTTCTCAGCAGGCTCATCATTCTTGTGAGCCTCTCTCTCGGCAGCGATAGAGTCTATCTTGGTCTGTAGCCATTCAGGTGAATCTACAGTATAGATATCGCTACCTTCACAGCTTGTCATAAGTGCAAGGCCGAAAGCCGATGCAAACATAGCTGAGGCGATTTTATTTATATATTTCATATAAAAAATAGTCTTTTAATAATTACGTATTGTGCATTGCATGAGACTATGCACTGTTAACTATGCACTTATTTCACTACTGGATGTACTCTCCAACCCTTGGCAGCGAAGTATTCAGCATTGTCAGTGTTGTTGTTAGCTGAGTTACCTACGAGGTGAGGGTTGTTGTTGAGAGTACCTATAGAGATAGGCATGAACTCATTACCAGCAGAGAATGTCTTGAATGTACTCTTGAGCTCAGAGTCGTTTGCGACGTCAGCCAGAGTAGATATCTCCTTAACCAGTGATGGATCTGGGTTGAGGCGTACTACACTGTGCTCCTGCAGCTGCTGCAGACGGTCTGCGTCATAGAAGAATCCCCAGCGGATGAGGTCAGCCATACGGCCGTACTCACAGCCGAACTCCTTAGGACGCTCTACGTTAGCGATTTGCTCGAAGAGAGCATCAGGGTCATCTTTAAACTGTTCTACTGTGAGCAGAGGGAGCTTGGCACGTGTACGTACAGCGTTGATCCACTTGATAGCATCAGGTGTTACACCATGCAGTTCATTCTCACACTCAGCTGCGCGGAGCAGTACGTCAGAGTAACGCATCAAACGTACGTTGATACCACACTTCAGACCAGTGGTAACCTTCTCATAGAGACCTGTGCGGAGGTTGGTATGCTTAGCGATAGGCAGACCACCGAAGTTGTTGTTTACTACGACAGCAGCACTTGGAGTCATAGCCTCGCCATAGCAGACGTTGCCATATTCGAATGTGTTCCACTGTGGCTCGTATGTACCGATAGTCCAGTAGAGACGTGGGTCGAGGCTGTTTGCAGTAGTGCGCTCAGCCTTGAAGAGACCGTAGAGCCATGGCGAAGCAGCGATATCTGCCCATCCGCCCTTGGAACCGGGAGCGAAGTTAGACTCGATAGCATGTCCCTGTGTAGCGTTAGCACTGGTGTTTACAGGAGTCCATTCCTCATCGGTGCCCTGAGTGCCGAGGTCGAGGTACTGTACCTCGAAGAGAGACTCGTCGTTGTTCTCGAACTTCTCACCCTCGCGGAAGTTGTCGCCGTAGTTAGGCATGAGGCTGTAGTTACCATATAACTGGTAACCGCCCTCCTTCGAATTCATGATATCCTTGAGCACTTTGAGAGCCTCTTCATACTTATGACGCTGCATCAGAGCGCGAGCGTAGTAACCGGCAGCGGCACCGCATGTAGCGCGGCCCTTGGCCCACTCTCCTTTTTCGTCGCGTGAGGGGAGGAGTTCCATAGCCTCCTTGAAGTCCTTCTCTATCTGGTCGAAGATGATGTCATACTGGTACTTTCCCTCACCAGGATCATTTGATGCATAGAGACCATCGAGTGATGAGTACTGGCTATAGTCATTGATGAGAGGTGGGTTCTGATAATAGATAGCGAGATTATAGTATGAGAGACCGCGTAGGAAGAGAGCCTGTCCCTTGATGCGCTTGATGGTCTCGTCATCAGATGTGCAGCGTGACACTACGAAGTTACATGTATTGATAGTGTAGTACCATTCGCGCCATGGCCACATGCCGTCTTCGTTAGTAGCAGGGAAGTTCAGGTCATCATTGTTGAGGAAGTTCCATCCCTGTCCTGAGTTCCATGCCTCATCACCACGTACCACGTCGTAGGTATAGCCTACACGAGCGTATGAACCCTCCATACGGATGTGGTTGTAGCATGCTATGACACACTCCTGAAGTTCAGCAGTAGTCTTTGCGAACGTAGATGTAGTCTGCTGGTTAGGGTTTGTAAGTTCCAGTTTGTCCTCACATGATGTCAGAGCACCAAGTCCCAGCATGAGGGCTAAGGAATATTTATATATTTTCATATTGATATGATCATTTAAGTATTAGAATGATAAGAGAATACCGGCCATGAATGTACGTGCAGATGGGTAAGAGCAGTAGTTGTAGCCTGGGGTGAATGTACCGCCAGCATAGTCAACATTGTAGCCCTTGTAACCAGTGAATGTGCAGAGGTTTTGTGCAGAAACGTATGCACGGACACCGCTGACTACGCCACCGAACCACTTGTCAGGGAAGTTATAGCCAAGTTCTACGTTAGCAATCTTCCAGTAAGCAGCATTCTGTATCATTCTGTCTGAGAAGAGGTCATTCCAAGGCATCTTGCCACCGTTTACTACGTATGTGCGTGGTATGTTAGAGAGGTATGTGGTACCATCCTCTGACCACTTGTTTGCACCGAGCATAGCAACGTCCTTGTTGTCGTATCCGTAGCAAGAGTTGAGTGAGTTGTAGATGTCATCGGAAACGTGGTAGTTGAGAGCACCGAATGTAGAGATGCTGAGGTCGAAGTTCTTGTACTCACCATGGAAGTTGATACCGAAGTTAACCTTTGGCAGACCGCTGCCGAGAACGACCTGGTCGAGCTCTGTGATCTGACCGTCGTTGTTGATATCCTCATAGAGGCAGTCACCTACGTTTGCACCCTGCTGTACGATAGGGTTGCCGAGGCTGTTGACGTGGTTGTCAAGGTCATCCTGTGTGCGGGCGATACCCTTATATACGTAGCCATAGAACTGACCTACTTCCTGACCTACGAATGTAGCGTATGCGCCATCGATGCGGTCATCCTTGCCAAGGCTCAGTGCAGTAACCTTGTTGTTGAGTGTAGAGAGGTTAGCGCTGATGTCATACTTGAATGGGTGGTCGTGGTTACGGTATGTAGCAGAGAACTCGAAACCGCTGTTCTCCATAGATGCAGCGTTCATGGTAACCTCAGTGTTTGATACACCTGCGTTAGCTGGAACAGCTACACCGTAGAGCAGGTCTTCAGAGGTGTTCTTATACCATTCTGCAGAGAACTCGATGCGGTTGTTGAGGAATGCCATGTCGATACCGATGTTGGTAGTCTTCTTCTTCTCCCATGCGAGCTTCTCGTTTACGTATGTAGAGATAGCAGAACCCTTGACTACCTGGTTGCCGAAGTTGTATGTCATGTTGTTACGCTGGAGAGTAGCCTGATAGACGTACTCACCGATGTTCTCATTACCGAGCACACCGTAGCTACCGCGGATTTTGAACATGTTGACGATGTTGCGGTCGATTGGGAAGAATTCTTCCTTATCGAAGCGCCAGCCAAGAGAGATAGAAGGGAATGTAGCCCAGCGGATATCCTTGGTGAGGCGTGAGCTGCCGTCACGACGTACGATAGCCGAGAGGAGGTACTTGCCCTGGTAGTCGTAGTTCAGACGAGCTATGTAAGAAGCCAGAGCGTGCTTGTACTCGAAAGACTCAGAGTATGTGTCCTTAGCATTCTGAATCTGGAGGAAGTAAGGCTCGCTGAGGTTGATGCCCCATGCATTCACGAGGTCTGTGTTCTCCTCTTCATATGTCTGACCCAATACGAGGTTTACGTGATGACCACCCATGGTGCCATCGTATGTGAGGGTGTTCTCGATGAGGGCATCAGAGTACATACGGCGGTTCTTGGTGAGACGCTCGTTGTCCTTGTTGATAGACTGGTTGTTGCCCTGGAACCATGAACCGATGAAGGTCTTGTCGTTGGCAAATGTCTTGCTGTAAGACAGGTTGAGGCCGTATGTCAGCTTGTGGTTGTCGTTCTTGAGACCCACCATGTCGAGGAGGTCCACGTCAGCAGAGCCAGTGCCTACGAAGCGATCTACTACAGTGTTACGTTGCATGAGGCTGTTGATGAGCAACTGGTTGGCTACACGGATATCACCATGCAGTTCGTCATAGTACACTCCATATCCGTATGCGTCATAGTGAAATTTGGAAGCGCCAGGGAATCTGTCGTCCAGACACCATGTTGACTCATCGTAAGCCTTGATGGTAGGCTGCATGAGGAGAGTACCGCGGAGCACGTTGGTGTTGCCGCCGCCATAGTAGCCCTGTACATACTCATTGGCATTGGAGATACCCATACCGTCCTGGTTAGAGTGAGAATAAACGAGGCTGGTGCGGAACTTGATGAACTTGGTGTCCATCGTGTTGTTGACACGTGCGGTGAAACGGTCGTAGTTAGGACCTGCACCTTCGAGGGTACCATTCTGTGAGAAGTAGTCAAGACCTACATTGTAAGTATTGTGAGCACCACCACCTGAGAGGTTGATGTTGTGGTTCTGTCGGATGCCGGTCTTGAATGTCTCCTTGAACCAGTCAGTGTTGGTATTGTCAACAAACTGATACTTTCCGGTCTCAGGATTGAGCTTGTAACCTCCAGGGATAGGAGTGTTAGAGTTCTGGCATGCTGTAGCGAGATAGTTGCTGTACTGGTCAGCATTCATCACGTCATATACGCCGCTTGAGATATGGTCAATACCGAAGTAACCCTTATAGTCCACCTTCAGTGGCTGGTCCTTCTTACCATTCTTGGTGGTGATGATGATCACACCGTTGGCAGCACGTGAACCGTATATAGCACCAGCGGCAGCATCCTTGAGCACCTGTATGGTAGCGATGTCATTTGGAGAGAAGTCGCGGATGGTAGTACCCATAGGCACACCGTCAACAACGTAGAGAGGAGCAGTGCTGCCGAATGTTCCGATACCGCGGATGCGCACAGCAGGGTCAGCACCTGGCTGTCCGTCAGAGGTAATCTGTACGCCGGCTACCTTACCTTCTAGCATGGTAGAGATGTTAGAGTGTGACACCTTCTTCATCTCGTCAGCGTTAACGATAGATACCGAACCTGTAAGGTCTGCCTTCTTCTGTACACCGTAACCCACTACGACTACCTGGTCGAGGGTGGTATCGTCAGTGCTGAGCTGTATCTGTCCGATGGTAGAGCGACCGCCTACAGAGACTTCCTGCTCTTTGTATCCGAGGTAACTGATTACCAATGTCGCATTGGAAGAAACTTGCAGTTCGAAGTTACCATCGATGTCGGTAACTGCGCCTGTGTTGGCATTTTTCACCTTGACGGTAGCGCCGATCAGTGGCTGTCCGTCTTGGTCAACAACCTGGCCAGACACTTTTACTGTCTGCGCCTGTGCCAGTTCTGTGGCAGCCATAGCGGTAGCAGGCATAGCAGCCATACCTCCGATGACGCTCATTCCCAGCATCATAGATAAAAGTTGTTTTTGCATTTTGATTAGTTTTGTTTGGTTTGTAAATATGTTAATATTTGATTCTTATTACAATGTCTGTTGATAACATAGACATCTCATTGTGGGATGTGAAATCACACAATTTTTTTCCAAAGAAAAAGGAAATGAATAAGTGTTGTATATGTTTAGTTTATCTGATTAGTGATTTTTGGTTATACGATGTTGTTAAATCTTGCGCAAAAGTAATACTATTTTTTAAATTGTCAAAATATTTTAACATTAAAACAGAAATATTGTGGCATAATTCCGTTATATGTGTTTACTTTTCTCTTTGTAGGATATGGATAATTGTAGCTTAGCTCTATTTGTCAGGCCGTAGCCCTCCGCGGACTTTGCGCTTTCGCGTGAGATTAAGGCGAAAGTTGAGTAAAAGTTTCTGTGAGTTCCGTGCTTCGAACTGTAAATGAAGCAAATAAAGTTTTGTACGATTGTACTCGTTTCCTTTTATTATGAAATCTTTCGTGCTGCGCGGATGAAAGAAACTCTTACTTTCGAGCGAAATATTGAAAAGGAAACAAATGCGCATCCCTTTGGGCTGAGCGGTGCGTATTTGTTTCTATAAAATCCCTGCATGCTATTTCATCCGTACAGCTCGAAATCTTTCGTAGGCAGGTTCGTTAAATGTTGTAAAAAAGTTGCTCTGCTCAAAAAAATAGTGTATATTTGCACCAAATGATTCAGCCCGGCTGTCTTTACGAGATGGGAGACTATGGGTGGCGCTTATGTGAGCACATGCGCAAAAGTTCACACAAACAGGTATCATTATGTGACGCGTCCTCTATGATGCCTGATCTATCAAATAATGTAATGGCTATGTTGCATATTATGACTGATACTGTTCCCTTGTAAAGTAGCGAAGTGTCAAATGCGTGTGTAAAATATTCTCTTATAGCCGATTAAAGGGGGACAGTTTTAAACATATAGTGTCACCAAGGTCTTGCGGATTGTCACCAGAATTGCAAAAGTGCCCCTTTTGCAAAGTTAAAGTGCCGCTTTTGCTGGGTTTAAATGGGCCCTTAACACTGCCAAAAGGGGAACTTAAGATTTTC
>JAZLIN010000026.1:0-5078 GCA_045617365.1 Prevotella sp.
TCTATGGGAAAACTATTTGTTCAACAAAATAAGTGTGGGAAGATAAGTAAGTTTATCTTCCCACACTTTATTGTAACAACCTTGTTTGAAATCCTTTTTGGAGGTGACTACTTAGTTGAGTTCGAAATCCCCATTATCTGCAATGTCGTCATCGTTGAGTACGATGTCCTTGTCCACTTCTACGGTGATAGACGTGAAGCCTTCCATCAAGCCGTCTTCTATCACTTCAAAGAATATCTCTGGGACTTGGTATTTCTTTTTCCTTGTCATAGTTAGCGATTTGTGTATTTTCTTCTAATACCGTTTTTGTTTTTGATTATCACAATACCTTTGGCATTGTGGCTGACGCGCTGGCCAGTAATACTGTATGTTATAGAATTGTTATCCGCATCTTTGTCATTCTTTATCTCTGTGAGCGATGTCGCATCCTCTGCATCCTCCTGTATAAAGATACTCATTGATTGCATGGCGACACCACTTGGTGAGTTGAGGTAGCATTTGCCTACAAGACTGGAAGCTGAACCTGTCCACTGATAGAATTTTGTGGTACCGTCAGCCTTCTTTGTCGCTAATACGTAGTTGATACCTTCACGCAAGGTCTCTTCTGCACTGGTAACACCAACCAAGGCGTTGTTGCGTATCTCATTGTCTGTCTGCTGGATATGCAGAATGGTGAATGTCTTGCCTGCCCCGTTACCGCAATAGAATATGACACCTTCGCCAGCAGGCACTTCATTGCCTTCGATAGGGCGCAGAATTACTTGAGAGCGGGTCTCGTCAATCTCGGCTTTTGTGATGTTTACGCCGATGGCATTCTCTATTATCTTGAATGGCTGCGCATCTGAATACGCGGTGAAGCCATTGGTGCCGATGGTGATGACCTTGGTGTCGTCATCCTCCAGCTCCACTTCCAGTACAGGAGCCTTGGCTGATGGCTTACCATAGACATTGGCACCGGCAGCAGCGCCGCCCAACTGGAATATCACGGTTGTCGTAGCACCGGTCTTGGTATTGTCTTTCACCACATCTGTAACATTGAATGTCTTTAGAGATTCTTTGAGATTGTCTGTTGCAGATCCAACCTTGGTTCCCATTGCATCAGAAAGTACTGGATTGTTCTTTTCGAATAAGGCAGCATCGTTAGCAGCGAGACAGTAAACGTCAACAGTTCTGCCATCATACTTTCCACCGCAATAAGAAGTAAACTTCAGTGTAGCCGTTTTAACCTTCTTACCAGCAGGAACCTTCACTGTGAATCCAAGGTATGCCTGTCCAGCCCATACAGTGGTTCCCCAGTTATTATAATAATGTGTATTCTGGTTGAGCGATGTTCCTGCATCATTCGAACCACCCTGCACCGCAGCCGTGAAGTCGAGCCAAGCATATACAGGATCAGTCCATACGGCAGTCAGTGTTACGTCGTTAGCTCCCATGGTGTATGTATCACCCGGAGCGTATGTCTTGCTGCCGTCGTTCCATCCTGCAAAGGTGTAGTCACCCTTGGTAAATCCGTCGCCGGCAGCCACTGCGAACGTAGCACCCTGTATCAGGTCACCCTGTGTAGGTGCCTTGCCTGTCACTCCGTCGCCCAATACGTATGTTATGCTATGCGCTGTAAGGTCAGGATCACCTTCTTTCTTTACATAATAGAACTTCCATGCCACAGGTTCAGCCGATGTGGTAGTGCCGGCAAGGAAACCGTTGTTTCCGACACACTGTATGGCATAGCCACCCTCCATCTGGGTCACGTTCCATACCGCACCATTGTTCATGTCCTGACCGCCCTTGTAACTACCGTTGGCAGTATTGAGCACGAAGGTAGCCTGTCCTATGTTAGGCTGCGAGTTCAGGTGAGCCGTACCGCCAAAGGCAGAGTGCGCCCTGCCTGCAAGGTTATATCCGCGGAAGTAGTATCCCGGTGCATATTCTGAGTTCTCTATCTTCCACATCGCCATTGGGTTTGTAGAGAGCAGGGCTATGTCCGGTTCGTCCATGGCAAGGTTCTGCTGACCGGTGCCGTAGAGCACATTCTCGTCGCTGTTTCTTACCAGGAGGAAAGGAACGTTACCGCCCTTCACCTCTTCCCATGTCAGTTCGCGTCCGACCTCATAGTTCACTATAGGTGCATCGTCGCTGTATATCACCGATACCGTAGGGTTCTTGACGTAACCGCCGGCAGCCGCTGTCTCATATACGATCACGTTGACCGCAGCATTGCTGTTGTCGCGACCCTTCATTATCTCAGTAATGTCAAAGGTCTTCGTCTCAAATACGGCAGAAGAAGTTGTCGTAGTGTATTGTATGCCACCGCAGAGCTTGATGGTCTTGTCGGCGGTGTTGTATGTCATGTTCTCAGACCAAGCCGAGCTGTTGTAGCCAACGCCCCATGCTGTTCCTCGCTTGCCGTCAGTAGATCCCGAAACCTGAATGGTGAGTGTAGCGCTCTGTATGTATTTTCCGTTAGGTATGTTGCTTGCATCCACCTTCAGGTAAGCGATATGGTTTGCACCCCAGGTTGGATAAGGCATGGTCACGGTATTGTCAACAATACTGTTGTAGCCAGAGGTTGCAACAGCAATCTTTCCGTAAGATGTATTCGGATTGTCATAGTCCACGTGTGTCATGCTGACCGTAGCGTTAGTCTGACCCTTTGTGCTGTTTGAGAACACCACGTTAGGGCTTACAGGACCCAGACCGCCCATCTCGTTTGCTGCGCGCACGGTGTATGTTCCGTTCTCAATGAGTTCGAGAGAGTTGGTGATAGGGTTTGCATAATACTTGCCGTTCTTGAATACCACCCAGCAGATAGCATCGTTGTTGTTGTTCCATACCAGTTTCGAGCCAACGATATGCACGTTGGCAACTGACACCTGCTGGGTTCGTGCTGCTGCATCATAGCCCAGCACGTTCCACATGGTGTAGTTGGCTGCCTGAGTGGCAGTGAGCACAGGGTTGTCTGAATTTGCAGCACCCTGACAAGCACTGATGCTTCGTGTGCCTAAGTTGATCAAGGCACCGCTTGAGTTCTTTGAACCATACTCATGGAAACGCATCACAGCTCCAACTCCGGTTGACATATAAGTCCAAGCGGCATTTGAAGGGAGAATGTTGTATTTAGTATTAAGGAATGTAGCAGCAGGACTATTAGGGCTTGCTCCCCATGGACGTCCGAGGTTGTAGCGGCCTGCCTGGTTGGTGGAGCCGTTCTCACCGCTTACAGTACATGATTCAAAGACGTAACCGGTTTCTACGCTCCTTGTCTTTGGCGCACAAATGACATCATCAGCCGCACGGTCTCTCATGAGGATGGTACAATCTTTAAAATAATAGTTGCCTGATCCACAGATAAAGTCAACCGTTCCTCCGATGGTACAGTTCTCCCAGTATCCTCCAGTTCCTTTGTTGGAATAGAAGGTGTCTTGGTATGACATTATTGACACGTTCTTTAGAACATTACTAGCTCCGTTATCCAAGTATGCTACAGCGACACCTTTGTTTCCTGCTGCGAAGTAGTCAAAGTCGTTGCGCAGTGTGAGTTCTTGAATGTAGCAGTTACTACCGTTAAATTCAATGGTAGAGGTCTTGCTAATACCTTCTTCTGTCGGCTTGTTCCATAGTATAGTACCAGCCTGATTTTCACCTATGAGTGATACATTGCTGCGAGCTATTGTACTTCGTGCATTTGCTTGGTTACCTGTTAATTGGTAAGTACCTTTAGGAATAAAGACGAGGTATCTGCCGCTTCCTCCGGCACTACTTGCCGCCCTCACCGCCTGGTTTATGTCTCCGCTGGTGCCAACAATGAAGTCGAATGCCTTCTTTGCCTTCACCGGCAGGAGAGTGGCGGTAGCGTCGCCAGTCTGCTGGTGGGCGCTGTTCTTGCCGTAGTATGTCAGTGTGAAGTAGTCTGCCACAAACCATTTTGCCTCCATCGGTCCGTAGCTCATAAGACCGAGAGTCACGTCCTTTGTCTCCGTGAGAGTGAAATAAACGTCATACTCCTTGAGGTTCTGTGCGGCATCCTCTGCTATCACGTCAATAGCCACCGACGGACAACCGAACACGGCATCGTTCGTAACCTCCGAACCGCTGTAGTTTGCGAAGAGCATAGCGCGACCCTTCTGACCGTTCGAGGCAGCTCCGTTGAGGGAGTTGGCAGCCTTTACTGTCAGCTTATATGTGCCTGCAGGCAGATTGCTTACAGTCTGTTGCAAAGAGAACTTTAGTTGCGAGGCATCGCTCTGACGCCAGAACTCTGCTCCGGTAGATGCAGCGGTGCCGCCAGGGTACTTAGGACCGTTGTCCGCCGTCATCGTGTATGACCATGCACCATATTTGCCACCGCTCGCCGTCAGACCGTTGAGGTTGGCATTGATAATCTTCGATGTGTAATCATCAGGGTTGCTGTCTGTGGCAGTCGTCTTTACATAATTCAGTGTGGCACCTGTGTAGCTGAGCAGCTCAGAGCGCATACCATTGGCATTGGTATTGACGCTATATGAATAAGGCATGGTGACGTTGCCGGCGCTTCCAGGCAGCGAACCGGTATTGTTGCGAAGTGTAGCTACACCACCATCCTGAGCATAGAGGGTCTTGTTGCCTGCGCGGCGGCTAATACGAGCATAAGTGTGCTGATTATCAGTTGTTTACGCAAGAGTCGGTCAACATATCGTATGCAGTTTTAGCACGTTCTGCAAATTCTGCAAGTTGACCTTTTTTCACGTCCTTAGACAACTAATAACCAGATTGTCAATTATTTAACTCTCTTCAACCGCAGCTTGGGCTACTGCTAATGAACTCTGAATACTAGTTGATTACGTAAAAACTGGTCAACATTTGGTGGCAGTTTAAGTACATTTCGCACATTCTGCAAGTTGACTCATGTTCTTTGCGAGTATTATATACTCCTTACGTAACAAAGTCTATAATCATTTATTATCTATTTTTAGGTTTAACTTATTTGGTCAACATTGTTGTCTAACCAAGATTAACTTTAGCAATGCTTCACATGCCAAGACGAAACTATGTTCCAACCTCAAACACATTCTGCAAATTTTGCTTGCAAAATTAACGATTAT
>JAZLIN010000027.1:0-78787 GCA_045617365.1 Prevotella sp.
AACACCTATTTCCTTGAGATATTCCTTCAAGGTTTCGCCACTTTCTTGGTGGCGAAACTGTAATTCTGCAAATTCTTCTTTGGTCATAATAATAGCAGTTATAGTTTTATTGCAATATTGCGGGTGCAAAGGTACAACAATTCTACAACTGCTACAATGTGTATTTTAATGGATGCTTACGTTCCCTTGTAAAGTGGCGAATTGTCATCTGCGTGTGTAATATGTTCTTTTATAGCCGATTAAAGGGTGACAGTTTAAACATATAGTATCACCCAGGTCTTGCGGAGTGTCACCAGAATTGCAAAAGGGCCCTTTTTGCAAAGTTAAAGTGCCCCTTTAACACTGTTAAAGTGCCCCTTTAACGCTGCAAAAGTGCCCCTTTAACATTTTTCGCGAAAATCAGTCAAATCATACAACATATCCTTTTTGTTTTTTTTTGATGGAAATTGTTCCGGTGGATATCGTATATAGACTGTATTTATAGTACGCACCCGCTCATCCCTTTGGGTTGAGCGGGTGCGTATTTGTTTCCTTTTTTAATATGTCAGATGATTCAGTGCATTTGTGTCAGTCAATGTCGACTACTGTGATACCTGCACCACCAAACTGTACATGCTCATCGCGACAACCTATGACGTTAGGTATGGCGTTGAGATACTGTCGTATCAGTTGGCGCAGTATGCCGTTGCCCTTGCCATGCAGTATGCGTACGTTTGTTGCCCCCATCAGGATGGCATCATCTATGAAACGCTGTACTTCCAGTAAAGCCTCGTCACCACGCATGCCACGAACGTCAATCTCATGACGGAACGAACTCTTGTGTTCGTCAATCACCTCACGTGTCATGCGTGTTGACTGACTGATGGTTGAAGGTTTCTCCTTCTCCTTCGGCTTGCTGTCCTGCTCCAGTTTGTCAATGGACATCTTCGTCTTCATGTCACCGATTATCACGATGGCATTCTTACCCTTAATGCTTTCTATGAGACCAATGGTTTTCGTTCCCTTGATTCTTACGTAGTTACCCTCGCGAACCATCTGTAGTTCACCATTGCTGTCAGCATTGTTATAGTTTTGCTGCTTTATGGCTTGAGCATTTTCCTGTGCGGCAGCGTTCGCCTTTTCCAGCTTCTCTTGTCTGCGCTTCTCTTTCCTCTCACGTCGTGCCATAATCTGCTGCATCTTTTTCTCTATGGCAGCATCCGTGGATTTTGCATCTATTTCGCTGACCTCATTGCGGAACTCTGCCATCTCTTCTCTGATGCGTCGAGTTGCCTCCTTCTCTGCCTCGGCTTCACGAATCTCGCGTATGGTGTTCTCTATACGCCTGTTAGCTTCCTTGAGCAGTTCCTCTGCCTGTTCTTTGGCGCGTTTGAGTATGGCCTTGCGTTCTTTTTCTATCTCTTCTACGCTTGTCTCAAAGCGTGAGATGGTTTTCTCTATGTCCTTTTCCCTCTGGTGCACCGTCTGTCGTTTCTGTTCCCAGTAGCGTTTGTCGCGTACGATGTCCTGCAGGTATTTGTCGCTCTGTATGTAGTCCTGACCAACGATGTCCGACGCATCCTGAATCACTTCCTCCGGCAGACCTGTCTTTCTTGCAATCTCTATGGCGAATGAAGAACCTGGTCGCCCTATCTGCAACTGAAACAGTGCTTTCATCTCGTGTCTGTCATAGAGCATTGCACCGTTTATTACGCCAGGGTGCTCCTCTGCGAAATGCTTCAGATTCTGATAGTGGGTTGTGATGATACCCCATGCGTTCTTCTTCCAGAACTGTTTCAGTACAGCCTCGGCTATGGCGCCGCCGATCTGCGGTTCGGTGCCGGTGCCAAACTCATCGATAAGGAGTAGCGAGTTCTCGTCGGCATTCTTTATCATCGTCTTCATGTTCTTCAGATGGGAAGAATATGTAGAGAGGTCATCCTCAATGCTCTGTTCGTCGCCGATGTCGATCATTATATTGCGGAATATTCCCATCGTGCTCCTTTCGCTGACAGGTACACTGATGCCGCATTGTAGCATATACTGCAGTAGGCCGATGGTCTTCAGGCATACAGATTTACCGCCTGCGTTAGGACCACTGATGATAAGGAGCGTTGATTTGTTGTCACTCTTCAGTTCTATGTCAAGTGGTACCACGCTTCGTCCCTGTTTCTTCAGACTCTCCTGCAGCAACGGATGTATTGCCCTTATCCAATCAATGTGTGAATGGTTCTTAACCTCAGGTTCTATGGCCTCAAATTGGTCTGCCATTTGAGCTTTTGCCTGTATGAAGTCCATGGTACCGAGAAACTTCATCGATTGCAGTATGCTGTCAGCCTCAGGGCGAATGATGTCACTGAGTTCCGTCAGTATGCGTATTATCTCGCGTCGTTCGTCTGCCTCCAGTTCGCGTATTCTGTTGTTTGCCTCCACTACAGCCGTTGGCTCCACGAAGAGAGTCTTTCCTGATGCCGATTCGTCATGTACTATTCCCGGAATCTTTCTCTTCAGCGCCGGCGCCACAGGTATCACGAGACGTCCGTCACGCATTGTAGGCGTTACGTCTTTCTCCACCAGTCCGTCCTGCTGTGCCGAACGTAGTATGGAGTTCAGTGTGCGTGATATGCTGCCTTCCGTCTTTCGCAGTTCCAGTCGTATATGGAACAGGGTGGAGGAGGCGGAATCCTTTATGTGTCCGAATTTGTCCAGTACCGATGAGATGCGTCTTGTTATCTCATGATGATTGCGTGTCTTCTTTGCCAGATTCCAAAGGTTAGGGTATGCAGGTTCACCCCCTTCCTCAGCAGGACGTAGATACTGTCGCATGCCGCCGATGGTTTGCAGCGAACGGAGCAGTTCAAAGAGTTCTTGCTCTTCCATGTGCGTACCTTTCAGTTTAAGCCGTGCCACGCTCTGTCTCACATCAAAGAAATACTGCATAGGGAAATCATCCGTCTCTTCCATGAGTCGTCTGAATTCCCTAACCTCATTGAGTCGTGTGTTTATGTCCTTGGCATCAGTCATGAACTCCATAGCGTTGACCATCTCGCATCCGAGTGTGCACAGGCAGTTGCCACGGAGCATCTGTCTGATTTCGCTGAAACCTATTTTCTTTTCGTAATTGTCTGGATAAATCATTTCTATGTTTTGTATTCTCGTGCAAAGGTACTATTTTTTTATGAATTATGCAATGAATTGCTCAAATAAAAAGAATCCCCTGTCTCACGACAGAGGATTCTTTTGTAAATGACTTTTCTGTGTTTACTAACTAACAAACTAATTTCTGAAATGAATTCCTAAAAACCTAAACAATGTATTTTCTGAAAACCAAATATGTATATAAATCTAAGCAATCTGATTCTTTTAAATGTGCAGAGGATTGTCGTTTCCTCGCTTTCTTTTTGTTAATGCAAAATTACTATATTTTCCGCAGATAGCCATTATCAAATCGTAAACATGTTTTGTCGCTTCGTAAAAAGCCTCTGAGTTTCAGTTCGTTTTGTAGAATTGATAATGAAATTTACGTTTTGACAATGCGTTTGCATAAAAAAACGGCGATTATTTCGCCGTTTCCTTGGGAGTTCTCTTGTCTCTGTGATATGACCTGTAGTCATCCAGTTCTATTTCAACTTCCGGCTCACTCAGTGTAGTAGCCTTTGGCAACAGGAACTTCTGGTACTTGATGTTCAGTCCGCGTTCTATCCACATTGATTCGTAGTACGTCTGGATGGAAAGAATCTTCTTGGTCTCTTCGTCAATACCTTCGTGATGGTAAAGGTCTGTAGTACGGAATAGCAGAGGCAGACAGTTCCTGTCTACCATATAAGATGTATATGTAAAGAGGAAGTTGGAGTCTGTTTTCAGATGTATTATGCCATTGTCCACCAGGAAGCGGCGGTATCTCTCCATGAAGAAAGTTGACGTCAGGCGCTTGCGGGGATTCTTCATCTGCGGGTCAGAGAATGTAAGCCAAATCTCCTGTACCTCGTCTGGTGCAAAGAAGCGGTCTATAATCTCGATGTTGGTACGCAGGAAGGCAACGTTCTTTAGATTGAGTGACAGAGCCTGTGTGGCACCGGTCCACATGCGTGCTCCCTTGATGTCAACGCCGATGAAGTTTACGTCAGGATAGAGTTGGGCAAGTTCTACGGTGTATTCGCCCTTGCCGCATCCCAGTTCCAGTACGATAGGATTATCGTTGTGAAAATACTCATCGCGCCAATGTCCCTTCATGTCGAAAGGTACATCGTCCACGACGCTATATGGATATTGGAACACATTCTCGTAGCGTTCCATATCAGCGAATTTTGCAAGTTTTCCTTTTCCCACTAATTGTGTCGGGTCTTAAATGATTGGTAAACTGTTATATAAAAGAGAACATTAATTATCATTAATCAAACATTAATTATCTTTGTTTATTGTTGTTTAATCGTTTATGGTAAATAATCGATGAACAATTAATGAATAATAGATGTTTGATCAATGGTAATTAATGTTTTAAAATACCAGAGATGTTATTGATGATTATTCAATGACTACGCGAGTCCAGTTGTGAGTGTCAGGCTCGATGCCATACTGGATGTTACGAAGCTTGTTGAAGAGTTTCTCTGACCATGGTCCTGGCTTATCTCCGAACTGGTATGACTTACCTGTTGCAGGGTCGTCGATGCGTGAGATAGGAGAGATCACAGCAGCCGTGCCGCATGCGCCAGCCTCCTCGAATGTTTCAAGTTCCTCCTCTGCTATCTGACGACGCTCCACCTTCATGCCGAGATCCTCAGCCAACTGCATGAGCGACTTATTGGTGATAGAAGGCAGGATAGAAGTTGATTTTGGAGTGATGTATGTATTGTCTTTGATACCGAAGAAGTTAGCTGCGCCAGCCTCGTCGAGGTACTTCTTTTCTTTAGCGTCGAGGTAGAACTCGCAAGCGTAGCCCATTTCGTGAGCCTTCTGGTTAGCCTGGAGCGAAGCAGCGTAGTTACCGCCTACCTTGTATATACCAGTGCCGAGAGGGGCAGAACGATCGAAATCACGGATAATGACGTATGGGTTAGCGAAGAATCCACCTTTGAAGTATGGACCTACAGGAGTAACGAAGATGAGGAAGAGATATTCATCAGCAGGATGAACACCTACCTGTGCCGATGTGCCTATGAGGAGCGGACGCACGTAGAGTGTTGCACCGCTCTCGTAAGGTGGGATGAACTCCTGGTTGAGGCGTACCACCTTATCCACCATTTCGTTGAATTTCTCTGTTGGCAGCTCAGGCATCAGTATGCCGCGGCATGTTGACTGCAGGCGTGCGGCATTCTCGTCAGTACGGAACACACGCACCTTGCCATCAGGACAACGGTATGCCTTGAGACCCTCGAAAGCCTCCTGACCGTAGTGCAGACAGGTAGCGGCCATGTGCATAGGAATGGTCTCTTCAGAGCAAACCTCTATTTCTCCCCACTTGCCGTTGCGGTAATAGCAACGAACGTTGTAATTTGTCTTACGGTAACCGAATCCCAGGTTACCCCAATCTAAATTTTCCATGTATTATTTCTTTTAAGAGTGTTTATATCTCGTAATCCAGGCAGGTACGCTGTATGGTGTAAGGACGTACCTTTGTGTCAGCGACCTCCACATGTGCAGGGTGCTTGGCATAGGCAGCCAAAGCCTCAGGCGATTCCAGTGTGCTGTCAAGCATCACGTCACAGTTGGATGTGTCGAGTCGTCCGTCGATGTTGACCTTTATCTCGGTCAGGCCAGTCACCTTGCCTGCCAGTCCCTCGAGACCCTCCTTGATACCTTTCTTGATGTTTGCCTTCTCTTCGGCAGAGAGTTCTGGATTAAGGGTCCAAAGTATAATGTGCTTTACCATGTTTGAATGTTTTTGAAGAGTTTGTGTTTGTCGGTCACAGTCTGCGTCCGACCTGATATTAAATGCAAAGTTACAAAAAAAATACAAAAGAGAGTAATTTTTATCAAAGAAGTTTACGAGAATGGTGATAAAAAGCATAAAAAACTTAATTTCTCGTGAACTTTATTTAATAATAGGATAATTTTTTGTAATTTTGCAGAAAATTTTATTATTAAATGGAACAGACGCAACAGAACAACCAAGTAAATACTCGTTTCAGGGTAATGCCACCTAAGGATTATGATGTTATAATGCACAATGATGATGTTACGACGATGGATTTCGTCGTTATGGTGCTGGAGTCTATATTCAGGAAGTCTGAAGAAGAGGCTGAAGCTCTTATGCTGATGGTGCATAATATGGGACAGGCTGTTGCCGGAACATACAAAAAGGATATAGCGGAAAGCAAAGTGCGCAAGGCTACGTCACTTGCTCGTGAAAATGGTTTCCCGCTCATGTTGACAGTAGAAGAAAAAGAAAATCACAATGATTAATCTGGATAAGGAAAAATATCTTCATACGGTATATGTCGTCCTGCAGAAGGCGCATTCCATAGCAATGCACAGTCGTCATGAATTCTGCACACCGGAGCATGTTGTCTGCTCGTTGTTACAGCAGGTGATGTTCTGTGGTATGCTGAAGGGGTGTGGTGTCGATGTCACCAAACTCATGAAGTCAATATTCTTTCACATGAGGGAGTTTGACATCTTACCCGATGATGAGGACTACGAGATGGAACTCTCGGTAAAGATGGAGGAATTGCTCCTGACGCTGGAGCAACGTGCTGATGAGGAGGGACGGCCAGTGGATATGGTGTCACTCCTCGAGTCTATGATTGCTCTCAACGATACATTCGCAGCATACCTCCTGGACAAAAATCTGAGAGATGTATGGAGCGATGTGCTTGATGGCACTCGTAGCCTGTATCGTGATGACAAGTGCGAGTCACTGTGCACAGATACAGTGGAGAATGTGGGTGATGTCAAAAAAACTAATGCTCGTTCGCAGCGTAAGAAGATGAGAAATTTGGCAGATGATATGCATGCGCTCATGCCTACTGCCAGCATCATCATACAGACAGGTGGCGGTCAGGCTCCTCCGGGAGATGTCCTGGGCAAGATGATGGCTAATGCCAGCCGACTGATGGGTGCCATCAACGTTCTTGAAGAGGGCGCTACACACGATGGCAGTGGCGACGTAGAGATAGACAATCTGGACAATGCTGCTGATGATATGCAGCAGGAACAGCCCTGGGAGAAGATGGTCACCTGCCAGACACGTGCCGCGAAGTCATACAAGCTGGTGGGCAGGGACAGCGAGATCAACCGTGCCATACGTATTCTTGGACGTAAGACCAAGAATAATGTTGTGTTCGTCGGCGAACCAGGCGTAGGCAAGTCTGCCATCGTCTTGGGCATGGCTAGTCGCATACAGAGTGGCGAGGTGCCGGAGTGGTTGCGCGAATACAGTCTGTACTCGCTGGATATGAGCAGTCTCGTGGCAGGTGCTTCCTTTCATGGAGAGTTTGAGCGCCGCGTGAAGACTATCCTCGAAGGTGCCAAGGCTAAGGGTAAGTGCATTCTCCATATTGATGAGATACATTGCATTGCCAATTCCAATGGCGGCGGCAACAACACCATGAGTGCAGCTGACATCATGAAGCCATATCTGGAGGATAACAGTATCCTCTTTATCGGTACTACCACCTATCAGGAGTATAACAAGCATCTGGCATCCAACAAGGCTGTGGTGCGCCGTTTCCAGCAGATAGACGTCAAGGAACCAAGTGCGGAAGAGACCTTCCAGATCATCACTGGCATATTGTCGCAATACGAGAAGCATCACAGGGTGAAGTATGAGGAGGAGGCCGTACGCTATGCCATAGAGCAGAGTTCGCGCTTTATAGCCGACCGCTTCCTGCCTGACAAAGCGCTGGACATCATAGATGAGGCTGGTTCGTACATGCACCAGTGTCCTCGCCTCAACAAAAAGGGTGAGCCTATGGCGGCTCGCTATCAGAAGGTTGACAAGGCGGTGGTAAACAAGATTCTCACCGACGTGTGCCGCATCGATGCCAATGCACTGGCATCTGAGAGCAATGAGTCGCTGAAGACTCTTGAGCAGCGCATCAAGGCTGACATCTATGGACAGGATAAGGCGGTGGAGCATATCGTCAGGTCTGTGATGATGGCGAAGGCCGGACTCACCGAACCGGAGAAACCATTGGCATCCCTTCTCTTCGTCGGTCCTACTGGTGTGGGAAAGACAGAGGTGTGTAAGGTGCTGGCACAGCAGATGGGCATGGAATTGGTGCGCTTTGATATGAGTGAATACACAGAGAAGCATACCATCTCGAAACTCATTGGTTCGCCAGCCGGATATGTAGGCTACGAAGAGGGCGGTCTCTTGACCGATGCCATCCGCAAGACTCCTAACTGTGTACTCCTCCTCGATGAGATAGAGAAGGCACATTCGGATATATACAATATCCTCCTTCAGGTGATGGACTATGCACGACTTACTGACAACCGTGGCAACAAGGTGGATTTCAAGAATGTCATACTTGTCATGACATCCAATGCCGGTGCACAGTATGCCGGTCAGGCATCGGTAGGCTTTGCCGGTGGAGCTACCAAGGGTGAGGCTATGATGAAGACGGTCAAGAAGACGTTCCGTCCGGAGTTCCTTAACCGTCTGTCGGGTACTGTGGTGTTCAATGATATGGACAAGCACATGGCGTCTCTTATCCTTGACAAGAAACTGTCGCAGTTGTCCCTTCGTGTGCAGGCTAAGAATGTCACCATTTCTTTGGATGATGATGCCCGCCAGTTCATTCTTGAGAAGGGCTACACCAAGGACTTCGGTGCGCGTGAGATGGATCGTGCCCTCCAGTCATTGCTTATGCCGATACTTATGGAGGCTATCCTTTTCGGCAAACTCCAGAAGGGTGGGGAGGCGCACATCAGTTGCGCAGAGGGCAAACTCATCTTGGGCTGAGATGCAACTTCGCTACAACAGTCAGTGTCCACCTTCTGATGGGAATGAAGACTGATATTATTGATGAGTGATGGATGCGTGACGGTAAAAAGCATACCGTCACGCATCTAATTGTTTTACCAATAGGCGAATGCGAGGAAAGAAGTGACGGTGACAGTAAAAACTAAAAACACGTGCAGTGCGTATTTGTTTCCTTTTCTAACTGTATGCCTACAGGTTGCCGATGAGGAAGTCCTTCATTAGCTCCTTGTACCAATCAGATACGGTGCGGTCGGCGTTGCGCATGCAGAAAGTGTGCTTCTCAGCTTGTTCTACTTTCCCCTTCCTAAAAACGAGGATGTAACGCTTGGTGGGTTTCTCTGGGACAGACTTTACGTCGTAGGAGCAGAGAGGCCAGAAACCGGATATGATACAGCGCGATGTGAAGTCAGAGTGAACCTCTGGAGGGATGCAGACAGAGAAGACACCGCCGTCACACAGCAGATCGAAGGCTCCGTTTATGAGATCGTCGAAAGGAAGACTGGAGGTGTGGCGCGCCCTCGAACGGCTTGTGTTATCGCACTCCAGACTCTTGTCAAAGTAAGGCGGATTGCAGATGATGCAGTCGAAGGAAGCCTTGGGATGAGTTTTGCTGAAATCCTGAAAAGCACTATGTATCAACGATATCCTGTCAGCAAATGGCGATGAGGAGAAATTGACAGTTGCATCCTTGATGGCATTCTCGTCAATCTCCACTGCGGTGACACTGGCATCAGGAAACCGCTGTGCCATCATAAGAGACAGGACACCGGTGCCAGTGCCGATGTCCAGGATGCTATGGCCGCCGTGAGCCAGTGCTCCGAGAAGGTCGCTGTCAGTGCCAACCTTCATGGCGGCATTGTCCTGTACTATAGTGAACTGCTTGAATCTGAATACGTTGCTGTACTGCATATATGTGGTTGTAGTAATGAAATGAAGTGAGAATGATGCCTTACAACTACAAAATTAATATTTTTTCTGTATATCTGCAAAAAATAATGTAAAAATAATAAAACACTGTATATACGCACGTAATTATTTGTATATATGGATTTTTCTTTGTAATTTTGCAGTTGCCAATGAGGAAAATAGTAGTTACAGGCATCGGTATATGGTCATGTCTTGGGAGAAATGTCCAGGAGGTGACACGCTCTCTGCGCGAGGGAAAGTCCGGTGTCGGTGTGGATACATGCCGTAAGGAGTATGGATACCATTCAGCTCTTACGGGGTTGGTCGGGAAACCTGTTCTGAAGGGACTGCTCGATCGGCGTACGCGTGTGGGTATGTCCGAGGAAGCGGAGTATGCCTATATGGCTTCGCATGAGGCGCTTGAGATGGCAGGGATGGATGCCGGCTACCTGGAAGATCACGAAGTGGGAGTGATATTCGGCAATGATGCCTCTGCCAAAGCCGTTGTGCAGGCACATGAGGTGATGCGTGAGACGGCAGACTCGCAAATGATAGGTTCGGGCAATGTGTTCCAGGCAATGAATTCCACAGTGACCATGAACCTCAGCAATATCTTCGGACTGAGAGGAGTCAACTTCACTGTCAGTTCGGCATGCGCCAGTGGCAGTCATGCCATCGGTTTGGCAGCTACGCTGATAAGGCAGGGACTGCAGGATGTGGTGCTCTGCGGCGGTGCACAGGAGGTGAACCAGTATGCCATGTCATCATTTGATGCCCTGGGAGTGTTTGCCACTGATGAGACGGAACCGACCAAAGCCTCGAGGCCGTTTGACAGGGACAGACAAGGTCTGGTGCCAAGCGGAGGTGCGGCGGCACTAGTACTGGAAGATTACGATCATGCCATGGCGAGAGGTGCCACGATATTGGCCGAGATAGCAGGCTATGGATTCTCAAGTAACGGCGGTGGCAAACTGAGCACACCGAGTGACGAGGGGTCATATATCGCTATGACAAGAGCACTGGCAAATGCAGGTATAGCAGCCCGGGACATAGACTATGTCAATGCGCATGCCACCGGTACGCCGCAGGGTGATGCCCTTGAGGCCATGGCGCTGGCAAGACTCTTCCCTGAGAAAAGCGTGATGGTGAGCAGCACCAAGTCCATGACGGGACATGAATGCTGGATGGCAGGTGCCAGTGAGGCTGTATATAGCATACTGATGATGCGGGGAGGTTTTGTGGCGCCCAACATCAACTTTGAGACACCGGACGAATACTCCGAAAAGTTGAATATCGTGGCAGAGCCCACGGAGGCAGAGATTAAGACGGTGCTGAGCAACTCGTTCGGATTCGGCGGGACAAACTCAGCCTTGGTGATTAAGGCCCCCTAACCCCCTAAGGGGGATTTTTGAATAAAAGAATATAAAGATGCATTTATTTCCGGATCTTAAGAAGAGATATACAAAAGAACAACTGTCTGCCCGAGAAGCACAGCGCCTGGCAGAATTCATAGCCTGGGGACCAGCCGTGTTCCAGGCATCGAGGCTGATGCTGAAGTTTGGCATACTCGATATGCTGCGTGACAGTGACGCAGGTATGACGATGGACGAAGTGGTGCAGCGCACTGGTCTGTCAGAATATGCCGTGAAGTGCCTGCTGGAGGCGTCGCTCTGCATAGGCACGATACTGGTGGATGAAGAAACTGACCGCTTCACACTGTCAAAGGCTGGATGGTTTCTGATAAATGATAAGGCTACACGCGTAAACATAGACTTCAACCATGATGTAAACTACGAAGGATGGTTTCATCTGGAGGAGGCACTCAAGGAGGGCAAACCTGCAGGACTGAAGCATTTCGGTGACTGGCCTACGATATATGAGGGCCTATCGTCATTGCCAAAGAATGTGCAGGACAGTTGGTTCGGGTTTGATCATTTCTACAGCGACTCGTCATTCCCTGAGGCATTGAAGATAGTATTTGATGAGTATGCCGTACGCTCCCTGTATGACGTAGGAGGCAATACCGGCAAATGGGCGTTGCAGTGTGTGGGCTATGACAAGGATGTGAAGGTGACAATACTCGACCTGCCACAGCAGATAGGCATGATGCAGGAGAATGTCAAGGGGTATGAAGGCGCGGAACGCATAACGGGTTACGGCATAGACCTGCTGGATGACAAATCGCTCTTCCCGGTGAGGGAAGGAGGACTGGATGCTATATGGATGAGTCAGTTCCTGGACTGTTTCTCGATGGACGAGATAGTCAGCATCCTCACCAGGGCGCGACATGCTATGACGCATGACACCCGCATATTCATTATGGAGACGCTGTGGGACAGGCAGCGCTTTGAACCAGCAGCATTCTGCCTCACGATGACCAGCCTGTATTTCACTGCCATAGCCAATGGCAATAGCAAGATGTATAATACGGCAGATATGGAGAAGTGCATAGATGGTGCCGGCCTCGAAATAGAAAAGATATATGACTCACTGGGACAGGGACACAGCATCATAGTGTGCAGACTTAAGAAATAGTCCCTCAGGAAGAAGACAACTACTTATGGATAAGCAACAGATAAAAGAAAAGATAAACAGTTTCTTGGTAGAGGAACTGGAGATAGATGCCAGTAAGATAAAAGACGAGGCTTTGCTGAAGAGCGAGGTGGGGATAGACAGCCTTGACTTCGTGGATGTCGTGGTCTTTGTCTCTACAGAGTTCGGATTTAAGATGCAGAAACAGGATATGGTATCCGTTCGCACATTAGGAGACTTCTACGAGTACGTTTCCGTGAACGCGAAGAAGTAAGATGAGAGAGTGGGCAGGAACTACATACGGTAACGGATGGATGCACCGCGAACTCATACGTATGCTGCGCTATATAGATGTCAGGATACTGTATGCATTCGTTGCTATATTCGTAATACCTGTCTGTCTCATAGTTAATCCGGCGCAGAAGGTGATATACCGTTATTACCGTGAGCGCTGGGGCATGTCGTTTCTGATGGCGTGCTGCAGGACATACCGGAATTTCTATCTCTTCTCGCAGGTAGTGGTAGATCGCTTTGCCATGTATGCAGGAAAGAATTTTCACTTTGAGACAGAAGGCTATGAAGAGTTTCAGCGCCTAGCATCCAGGGAGGAAGGCTTCCTGCAGTTTAGTGCGCACATAGGCAACTACGAACTGGCAGGATATACGCTGAAGGCTGATAGGAAGCGCTTCAATGCCTTGGTTTTCGCCGGGGAGAAGGAGAGCGTGATGATGAATCGCACCAGGATGTTTGACAGCCGTAACATCCGCATGATACCCATCAGGCAGGATATGTCGCATCTGTTCACCATCAACGAGGCGCTGGCCAATGGCGAGACCGTCAGTATGCCAGCAGACAGAATGATAGGTTCGAATAAGACGGTGACGCAGTCATTCCTCGGCAGGGATGCAGCATTTCCCCTTGGGCCGTTCAGTGTGGCAACGATGCGCGGACTGGATGTGCTCGCGGTGAATGTGATGAAGACGGGGACGAAGTCATACCGCATACATGTCACACCACTCGGGTATGACAAGTCTGCATCGAGAAAGATACAGACGGAGCAGTTGGCAAATGCTTATGTCAGAGAACTGGAGCGGATAGTAAGCCGATACCCTGATCAATGGTATAATTATTATGAATTTTGGAACGTATAATCCGGAGAATGCCTTCGTCTGTCAGATAGACGTGCATGAACTCCTGCCGCACCAGGAACCCTTTGTGATGGTCAGCCGACTGACGCATATAGATAAGCTCCGCACAGAGTCGGAACTGCTGGTCGATTCTGCTAATATCCTTGTGGAGGAAGGGCGCTTGACAGCAGCAGGAATAATGGAGAACATCGCCCAGACATGTGCCTTGCGCATAGGATATATAAACAAGTATATTCTTGGCCGTGACATAATGAACGGTGTCATAGGAGCGATAAAGACATTTGAGGTGTATGCGCATCCAGAGGTCGGCGAACTGCTGACGACGACGATAGAAGTAGAGACGGAGATCATGGGGATGCTTCTGGCAAAGGCCGTGGTGAGAGTAGGGGAGCGAGAGATAGCATACGCAGAGTTCAAGATGGCATGCGGTGCAGAAGAATGATGACTACGTAGATAACAGATGTATATACTTGCAACCAATATAACATCGCCAATAGGCAATACGACAACGGAGAACTACCAGGCTGTCAGCCGTGGTATGTCAGCCGTCCGTTGCTATTCGGAGGGTGAGGGAGTACCTTTCCCCCACGCATCGTCATTGTTCAGTGACGAGCAGTGGAGAGCGATGGCAATAGAAGGGTGCTCGCGATTTGAGAGTCTCGTGATACAGTCGGTGCGAGAGGCACTGTCGCATACATCCATAGACGTAAAGAGCGAGCGTGTGGTACTGATACTCAGTACGACGAAGGGTGATACCGTGAGTATGTCGTCAGGTGATAGCCGTTTGATGCTTGGCGACACTGCAAGGCGTATAGCAGATATGCTCGGTATGGTGACCACTCCCATCGTGGTGTGTAATGCCTGTATCTCAGGAGCATCGGCACAGATACTGGCAGACAGACTGCTTGCGAACAAAACATACGACTATGCCATAGTGACAGGGGCAGATGTGCAGGGACTGTTCATCATGTCTGGTTTTCATTCGCTCATGGCATTGTCCCCACAGCCATGCCGGCCTTTTGATGAAGAGCGTACTGGACTGAATCTGGGAGAGGCTGCAGCAACGATGGTAATGTGTGCTGATGGTGGAGTGGCAGGTGGTGATATGCCCTGGATGATAACCGGTGCGGTGAGGAATGATGCTTATCATGTCAGCAGTCCACATCCGAAAGGCGAGGGATGCTATAAGGCACTTGATGTGGTGAAACGCTCCGTTGATACGGAAGAGATAGCATGCGTGGGAGTTCACGGTACGGCGACCATGTACAACGACCAGATGGAGTCAAAGGCTATCGAGCGGGCAGGACTGTCTGATGTGCCATTGTCTGCTATGAAAGCTTACTACGGTCACACGATGGGTGCCGCTGGTCTCCTTGAAGGCATACTCCTGCTTGAGGGCGTGAGAAACGGAGTGGTATTGCCATCGAAAGGTTTCGGTGAGCGCGGCGTCAGCGGAAGGGTGACGATGAGTAGTGAGGCAGTTTCGGTACATAAGAAGAAAGCCATAAAGATGCTCTCTGGGTTTGGTGGTGGCAATGCCGCAATAGCATACGACATGGGTGGTGACATCAGTCAGACATGCGTTGGCAGAAAACCGGAATTGACAAGAAACCATAACGTGCGTATAACAGAAACGGAAGTTGTGGTCGATGGCAAGAGGGTGGAAACCTGCAAGCGTGGTGTGGAGATGCTTACCTATTTATATAAAGAGCACATAGGCGACTATCCCAAGTATTACAAAATGGACACTCTGGCAAGGTTGGCATTCGTAGCGTCAGAACTACTGCTGAAGACCGAACGTGATGATGAACCGGATGGTATGCAGCATGATGATGACAGAGCCGTGATATTCTTCAACAGAAGCGGGTCGGTAGTGTCAGACTGTAAGTTTATCAGTTCGATAGACAGCGCAGAGTTTTTTTTCCCTTCACCGTCAGTATTCGTATATACACTGCCCAATATATCGGTAGGCGAGATAGCACTACGCAACGGCTATCATGGTGAGACATCATTCTATGTGTTGCACGAAAAGAATGAAACATTGATGGATGACGTGCTCAGGGCATCATTTCAGGATGCTGGCACCAGAAGCATTGTGGGCGGATGGATAGACTGTACGTCTGACGAGAAGTTTGAATGTGAGATAAGTATCATCCTGCCAAAGGATGATGAATGATAATAATAACATAAGAAATAATGGAAGAACTTATAAAGACTTTGAAATTACAGATCATTGAAGCCCTGAACCTCGAAGAGTTTTCGGTAGATGAGTTTGATGATGAGGCAGCACTGTTTGGTGAGGACGGCATAGGACTGGACTCCATCGATGCCCTCGAGCTCATAGTGCTTCTGGAGAAGAATTATGGCATACGTCTGGCTAATGCAGCGGAGGGAAAGACTATATTCCACAATGTAAAGACTATGGCGGAGTATGTCTCTGCCAACCGTAAGAAGTAACCTCCTCTTGTAGAGATATGAAGATCGAAATCAAAGGAAAAGGAATAGTATCTGCCTTGGGTAATGGCGTGGAAGAGACGCTTGATGCTCTCCGTAGCCTTCGCTCGGGTATCGGTTTCCCTCACCATCTGAAGACCTCACACACCGACTTACCTGTGGGAGAGGTACACTACAGCGATGACGAACTGAAGTCTATGTTCGGAATGAATGCTGATGAGGTGATGAGCCGTACGGCACTGATGGGTGCTGTGGCTATCAGGGAGGCATTGAATGATGCCGGTATGGATGTGGAGACGATTAAGGGACAGCGCGTGACACTTATCTCGGGTACTACGGTGGGTGGTATGGATGTCCTCGAACGATTATTCCGTGACTTTGATAGTAGTGACGAGATGCTTCATTACGTCACACAGTATGATTGCGGAAGCAGTACCATGCAGATGGCGGAGATACTTGGCTTGGACTGCGAGACGTGTACTATCTCCACTGCATGCTCATCGGCAGT
Source organism: Prevotella sp. (assembly GCA_045617365.1). Lineage (GTDB taxonomy): Bacteria > Bacteroidota > Bacteroidia > Bacteroidales > Bacteroidaceae > Prevotella. The sequence goes on from JAZLIN010000027.1 coordinate 16,454, forward strand.
GAACTCAATCATCGTAGGATGCGAGATGCTGAGGGCTGGTGAGACGGACATCGTGATAGCTGGTGGAGCAGAGAGTCTGAGCCTCTTTCATCTGAATGGTTTCAACTCCCTGATGATTCTTGACAAAGAGCACTGCAGACCTTTTGATGCAAACAGGGCAGGACTGAACCTGGGAGAGGGGGCGGCATTCGTAGTACTGACACCGGCTGCTGCTTCTGCTGCTTCTGCTGATACCATGTATGTATCAGGCTATGCCAACCGTTGTGATGCGTTTCACCAGACTGCCTCGTCGGAAAATGGTGAAGGAGCATATCTGTGTATGACCGATGCCTTGCAGATGGCAAACCTACAGCCTAGTGATATAGACTATGTCAATGCACACGGCACGGCTACCCCTAACAATGACCAGAGTGAGAGCATCGCACTGCAGCGTGTGTTTGGCGAACTGCTCAATACAGCGGATACGACAGACAGGCAGGTTATGGTGTCAAGCACTAAAGGTTTTACTGGACATGCCACTTCGGCGGCTGGTTCGATAGAGACTGTCATAAGTCTCCTGGCATTGCAACATCAGTTTGTGCCGTCTAATATTGGTTGGGACACCAAGATACCGGATGGTGTGACCCCTTGTATGGGGCAGGAAGCAACACTGCACCATGTGATGTGCAACTCCTTCGGATTTGGTGGTAATGACAGTGCTATCATCGTCAGCAATGTAGCGGTTGAACCTGATGCCGCGACTGCAGTCAAACCTGTGGAGTGCATAGTGGCAAGTGATGTCATCGTTGATGACATGGAACAGTTGAAGGAACTGAAAGAGTTTATCCCTGTGATGGCGAGCAGACGTATGGGCAAACTGATGAAGGGCGCTATGCTGTCATCGCTTAGAGCTTTGCGCAACGCCGGCGTAGAGTGTCCTGATGCCATAATTACAGCTACGGCATGCGGTATGCTTGAGAACAGCGAGCGTATGCTGGTAGAACTGTCAGAACAGGGGGAGGGTAACTCCAGTCCGACACTCTTTATGCAATCTACACATAACACCATAGGCAGCGCTATAGCCATTCATACCCAGTGTCATGGCTACAACATAACGTACTGTCAGGGTGCGCAGTCCATGGAGTGGGCCATGCGTGATGCCCGACGACTGATAGAGACTGGCAAAGCAAAGACGGTGCTCGTGGGATGTTATGATGAGTCAACATCGAGATTCGGTGAGTATATGAAACGTTTGGGCATGTCCGTTCCGCAGGAAGTATCATGCCGCAGCATAGTATTAAAAGCTAAGTAACGTAATGATATTCAAGATCCTTCCCCTCGCACTACTGCATAGCGCATTGCTTGCTATGGTGCAGGTATTGCTGAAGTTTGCTTTACAGAAGATACTGCCGTTCTCTTTCAGCAAGGCATTCTGGAGTTCGGTACTCCTTAACTGGCAACTGGCACTTTGTGGCGTATGCTTCGTATCAAACAGCCTGTTGTGGATATATATCATCAAGAGGTTTCCGTTCAGCGTGGCATATCCTCTGATATCGCTGAGCTATGTCTTCGGACTCTTAGCTGCTATAGTGTTCTTTCATGAGCATGTAGAGCTGCGAAAATGGATTGGCGTGTTCCTCATCATGTCTGGTTGCGTATTGATTGCAAGGTAGTGTTTAGTTTTAGTTCATAGTTCATAGTCCATAGTTTGGAATTCATAATTTTTAATTTATAATTCGTATGAGGCGTCTATATGTTATAATATGTATATCCCTGCTAGCCTTTGTTGCGGTGGTGAATGCTGCTGCGCGCTCTGCAGCACCTCAGGGCGATCAGGCAGTGAAGACTATGCAGGCAGACTTCGTTCAGACCAAGACCATGAAGATGCTTGGCGACAAGATGGTCTCTCGCGGTAAGATGTATTACCAGAATCCAGACAAACTGCACTGGGAATATACTGCACCGTATGCATATACCTTCGTGCTCAGTGGCAATAAGGTGATGCTGAAGAAAGGGACTCGTAAAGACATCGTGGATGTGAAACAAAACAGGATATTCCGCGAGATAGCCAGGATAATGGTGGGAAGCGTCTGTGTCACATCGACATCTGCCACAAAGGAGATGAAGATGTCGAAGGAAATGAAGAGTATGTATAAGCGCATCGTGCTGCATTTTGATACAAAGACAACACTGGTAAAGAAGGTCGTGATGTATGAGAAGAATGGTGATACTACGGAAATAGAGATAAAGAATGTCACACTCAATAAGAATATTTCTCCTGCTGTGTTTAATGTGCAGTAGCATGCGCATTAATGCCCAACTGCCGTGCATTGAAGGCGAACGATGCAATTACAATGTGCAGATAGACATGCGCAAAGCTTACGTCAGCGGTGTGTGCGTGATGGTGCGCAGCGGCGAACTTGTGAAGTGCAGCATGGTAAATGAGTTTGGGGTGACGGTGATGGAGTTTATATATGATACCAACCGTGACAAACTGACCTTGGTGTCGGTGATGTCCATGCTAGACAAATGGTATATACGTCGTATGCTCCGTAAGGACCTGCGCAGTGTGATGCTCAACCTGAAACAGAATCAGACCACTTACTCTAATGACAAGCGAGGCATAAGATATACCTTCGCTCCTTTTGATAGATAAAGAAAAAACTATGTTGCTTGGTGAGATCGCTACATACACCGACCGCCGTTTTACTCTTTTGCCAGACAGTAAGATATTGCGTGCGCACTTTCCCGGTCAGCCTATAGTGCCCGGAGTCTGCATCATGCAGATGGTGGTTGAGGCTGTAGGGCAGGATATGGGATGCCGGTTGAAGCTCGTGTCAGCCACGAATGTTAAGTTTCTTGCTGTATTGTCACCGATGGCAGTATCGTCAGTCTGCTTAGCGTATGGCGTCACAGACGAAGAACCATCACACATTGCTCATGGAATAATGCGCATTAAGGCAGAGATAAAGGGGGAGGCGTGTGTATATGCCAAAATGATTCTGAGATGTGAGAAGATGGAGAGATGAGGACAATGGATTAAACAGAACAACTACAGAATAGATGACGTTCACTGATACAACGGATGAGATGACAGAACATAACCGCAAGCGATTACATTCGCGTGGCATCTGTGTCATAATCCCTACATACAATAATGCAACTACGATACATGATGTCGTCATGCGTGCCAAGGTGCAGTGTGACGATGTCATCGTCGTAAATGATGGTTGTACGGATGAAACGGCATCCATCCTTGCTGGTATAGGCGGAATCACCGTTGTGGATATGCCCAAGAACAGTGGTAAGGGTGCCGCATTGCGTGCGGGTTTCAGAAAGGCTCTGATGATGGGCTTCGTCTACGCTATCACGCTTGATGCTGACGGACAGCATTTCCCGGAGGATATACCACTGTTGCTGGAGGCGAATATCGCGAATCCCGGTGCGTTGCTGATAGGTGAACGCAAGGGCCTCGACGGCGTGGAGCGTTCAGGTGGCAGTAAGTTTGCCAATGCCTTCAGCAATTTCTGGTTTTGTGTGCAGACTCTGCATTATTTGCGTGATACCCAGACGGGTTACCGACTCTATCCCTTGCGCAAACAGCATTGCCTCGGGATGCTGACATCGCGATATGAGGCTGAACTGGAGTTGCTTGTATTCTCTTCATGGCACGGGGTGAAGATCGTCCCTGTACCGGTCAATGTGTATTATCCTCCGCGAGAGGAACGTGTATCGCATTTCCGTCCGGCCTATGACTTTACGCGAATCTTTATCCTTAACACTTGTCTGTGTTTCCTTGCACTGTGCTATGCCCTGCCGCTGGTGCTGTTGCGTGGTTTCGCTGTCATGATGAGGACGCTGTACGCATTGTTGTTCTTCATTGTTGTTAGTCTGCTGTACCTCCTGCCCGCATCAGTGTGCACGATACTGTTATGCCGCGACCATGCCAAGCGCACAGACAGACTTCACAAACACCTGTTTGCCATCGGACGGTTGGTTATGCACTGGCATGGCATACCCGGGGTGAAGTTGCAGGTTGACAATCCTCACGGTGAGGACTTTACGAAACCTGCCGTGATAATCAGTAATCATCAGTCGGTGCTTGACCTTATGGCTATGTTGTCGTTTACGCCCAAGGTTATAGTGCTCACCAAGGACTGGGTATATCATAATCCTTTCTTTGGACTGCCATTGAGATATGGTGAGTTTTATCCGGTGACGGAAGGACTTGATGCCATAATGCCACGCTTGCAGTCACTTGTGGAAAGGGGTTACAGCATAGCCGTATATCCCGAGGGAACTCGTTCGGATGACCTTGCCATACAGCGTTTCAGGCAGGGGGCCTTCTATATAGCAGAACAGTTGAGGCTGGATGTGCTGCCACTAGTGGAGTATGCTCCTGGTAGGGCTTTGCCTAAAGGGGGTTGGTATCTGCGCAAAGGAATATTTAATGTGGAGATAGACAGGCGAATGGCGTATGAAGCCTATTCTGCCCATGGTGCGGTAAAGAATATAACGTCGTGGTTCAGAAGATATTATCTCTCACGCTATGATGAAATGCGAGACAAACTGGATCGCTATCTGTAACTTGTCATGTCGATGAACAAATAACTGCTTATGAAACTTCCCCTGATACACAACACGTTTCTTTGCATCTTGTCTTTACTCTTGCTTTGCCTGCCGGTGCAGGTATCTGGTAAGGGCGAAGACGATGGTGATATCGTGCGTTTGTGGGAGGGCACCAGCGTGCACAACAAGAGTGTGACTCTGGAATGTTTCCCTGTCAGCGAGGGCGAAAAGAATGTAGCGGTGATAGTATGCCCTGGAGGTAGCTACTGCTGGCATGATTACGAAACGGAAGGCACTGGGGTGGCGCGGTGGTTGCAGCGTAATGGGGTCTCGGCATTTGTCCTGAACTACAGGGTGCAGGGCGTATTTGACTATATCATGCATACGCGCTATCTCTATTGTGGACATCGTCATCCGCAGATGCTGCAGGATGTACAACGTGCCATTATGTGGGTGCGGCAGCATGCGGATGCGTTGCATGTGGATGCTGACAGACTGGGTGTCATGGGATTTTCTGCCGGCGGACATCTTGCCATGTGTGCGGCAGAGTTCTTTCATACGGATTTCCTTTCCCCGTTAGGCATTTCATCTGATGTGTCGCTGCGTCCGGACTTTGTCGCGCCGATATACCCTGTGGTGACACTGAGTGAAAAGGTTACCCATAAGCGGTCGCGCAGAGCACTGCTGGGAGAGATAGGCAAACGAAAAAAGATGATGCGCGATTCCTTGTCTTTGGAACGTCATGTTCCTGTGGATTGTCCTCCGGTGTTCCTCGTCAACTGCAAGGATGATCCGGTGGTGAAATATCATAACTCGGAGTTGTTGGACTCTGCCTTGTCATCCAAGGATATACCTCATCGGTATATACAGTATTCTACCGGAGGGCACGGTTTTGGCGCTTCTGATATCAAGGGTACAGCAGAGTCGCGGCAGTGGAAAGATGAATTCCTGCATTGGTTGTTCGGTTTGTTTGGTAATAGATAACGAGATATAATGATATGTTGCTGAAAATATACGATTTTTTGAATAGGCATTCCCTGATGAGATATATAATCTTGTTAGGGATGACGTGCCTGTTGTCCGTATGCGTGATGCAATTATCTTGCAGCGAGGATATCTCGGACTTCCTGCCATTGCAGACCAAAGAGCGTGATGCTCTGAAGATGTATCAGGAGACATCAGGGGCCAACAGACTAATCGTTCTCTTTGATGGAACGGACAATGTGGACAGTATAACTCAGGCCATAGATGACTTTGCCGAGGCATTGTCAGTGAAAGATACTGCCTCATGGATACATGGCCTTGTGACGCAGATTGATATGGATAGGGTAGAGGAACTGCAGGACTTTGTATATTCCAACATACCTTATTTCCTGCAGGATTCTGACTATGTCCGCATGGAACGATTGCTCTCTACGGAAGGGTATGCGCAGTCTTGTCTGCAGAGGGACAAAGAGATGCTGATGTTTCCTGCCGGCAGCCTGTTGTCGCAGAATATCTCTCGCGACCCTTATAACTTGTTTACACCTGTGGTGCAGTTGTTGCAGACCCGGCAGCAGCAGTTACGCTTTGAGATACACGACGGTTATATCCTGACGCCTGATATGAAGAAGGGCATAGTAATGCTGACATCGCCTTTCGGCAATGCGGAGACGGAAAACAATACCAAACTCATAGCCCTGATGGATGATGCCATCGCAGATACTGAGCGTGCTCATCCGTCTGTTGACATGCGTATAGTTGGGGGACCGCAGATAGCTGTCGATAATGCACACCAGATAAAGATGGACAGCATATTGGCGGTATCAGTATCCGTGGTGCTTATCCTGTTGTTGCTCATGGTGTCTATCCGTTCGGTGCGTAATATCCTGTTGATGGCACTGTCCATATCGTGGGGATGGCTTTTCGCACTGGCTGGCATGTCGCTCTTTTCTGATAGTGTCTCGCTGATAGCTATCGGCATATCAAGTATCATATTGGGTATTGCGGTAAATTATCCTCTGCATCTTATCACGCATGTAGGTCATACTCCTGACCGAAGGCAAGCGCTGAAGGAGATAGCCGGTCCGCTGCTCGTGGGCAATATTACTACCGTGGGAGCCTTCTTTGCGCTGGTGCCACTGGAGTCACCTGCCTTGCGAGACCTTGGTCTCTTTGCGTCGATGCTGCTGATTGGCACGATATTATTCGTGTTGTTATTCCTGCCTCATAATATAAAAATTAAGAAGGATCGTCAGGAGATAAGATGGTTGGCGAGACTCTGCGAGATAAGACTTGAGAATAAGCGATGGCTGGTAGCAGCTTTAGGGGTTATGACCATAGTATTCGCTTGGTTCAGTCAGTATGCCGAGTTTGATGCCAATCTCAGTAATGTCAACTATACGACCAAGGAGCAGCGTGCTGACTTTGACTATCTGCATAAGTTGCTAGAAGATGGTAGTGCGAATGCCATGAGGATAGTCTTTCTTCCTACTGATGCGGAGGACTACGATGCAGCTTTGGAAAAGAGGGCAAAACTGCAAACTGCCCATCCTGATATACCGCAGGACAGTCTGCTGACGCGTTTCCTGCCGTCAAAGAGCGAACAGAAGAGACGTCTGGAGAGATGGAACAGATTTGTAGCTGAGCATAAGGAGATACTCACAACGCAACTTAGTGTTGAGGCACGCAGGGCAGGCTTTTCTGCTGAGGCGTTTGTGGATTTTTCTCATATTGTCTGCGGTTCTTATGAGGTGAGAGGTCTTGCTGAGTTCTCTCCATTGGTAGAATCGGTCTTCGCATCGTCTCTATATCAGGATCAGGGTCATTCGCGCAGCGTAGTGATCGACCGTTTGAGTGTGGATGACCACCTTGCTGAGAAGGTAAAGCGTGATATGCCTCAGAGTTTTGAGGTAGAGGATATTAACAGTGCGATGGCGCGGAGTTTGTCAGATAACTTCAACTACATAGGCATCGCTTGCTCATGTTTGGTGTTCCTGTTCTTGTGGTTTTCGTTCAGACGCCTTTCCCTTGCGGTGATATCCTTCATCCCTATGCTCGTCAGTTGGGTGTGGATACTGGGTCTTATGGGGTTGCTTGGCGTGAAATTCAACATTGTCAATATCATCCTCGCGACGTTTATCTTTGGTCAGGGTGATGACTATACTATATTTGTGACAGAGGGATGCGTCTATGAACATGTCAACAAACGTCCCGTGCTGGCTTCGTATAAATACAGCATCCTGCTGTCGGCAGTGATAATGTTTGTAGGTATAGGTACGTTGATACTTGCCAAGCATCCTGCATTGCATTCCCTTGCCGTAGTGACGATAGTGGGAATGTCGTGCGTGGTATTCATGTCGTGGATTATACCTCCGCTATTATTCCGTTTAATGGTAAGATATTTTAAGTTTTCCCCTTCAGACAAATGAATAATATGAAAGAAAATATAAGAAGGATACTGGAAGATGCCCTTCCTTTGGTAGATTTAGATTCTGATTTTCTCTTTGCAGAAATGAGTTCGCTTGACATTACCACGGTCATGATGCTTCTCTCTGAAGAGTATCATGTATCACTGGAGTATTCTGATGTCACACCTAAAAACTTCAGGACACTGGACAGTATAGTGGCAATGGTGGAGAGTAAGATAAATGTAAAGTAAATCAGATGATGTCTTTGACTGTAGTAGATTACATAGCTCAGATAGCTGAGCGCTATCCAAATAAATCTGCCATCATAGCAGAGGGACGTATATGGACGTATGCAGAGGTATTGAATGCTATGCAGACTAACGCATATCTGCCGATACCCCTGTTAGGTGATGATTGGCGCGGAAATTTCTGTCTTGTTACTACAGGTTCTACGGGCAAACCGAAAACTGTCATGCTTAGCCAGGACGCTGTAGTAGCAAATTCTCAGAATCTAATTCAGGCGCATGGATATAATGAGCATACATATTTCCTGCTACTTGGAGCACTTGATCATTTGGGATGCTGGTCAAAGATCTTCCCCGTCCTCATGACAGGTGGTACGATACACATACTGCCTGATGGCATGAAGAACATAGAGTCTCTTTTTGCGGTCATGGATGAGGTGCGTGCAATGAATAAAGATGTTGAGGAAGAAGAGCAGTTGCATGTTGCGACGTTTCTTGTTCCATCTAATATCCGTATTCTGCTCCAGATGTCACGTGAGAGGTTAGGAGATTATGCAGATCTGATAGACTTTATCGAGACCGGTGCGGCAGCTATGCCGTCAGAAGATATGCGGCAGTTGTGCGGATTGTTGCCCGAGAGCCGTTTATTCAATACTTATGCATCCACTGAGACAGGTATTATTGCCAGTTATAATTATAACGATGGTCAATGCCGGCAGGGCTGTGTGGGTCATGCTTTGCTGCATTCGCATTTCTTTATCACGGAATCGGGTTGTATTGCTTGTAGTGGAAGTACTTTAATGCTGGGGTATAAAGATAATCCTCTAGATACCTCTGCCGTACAGAAAGAGGGAGTGTTCTATACTACTGATAAGGGTTATGTGGATGAGGATGGCATGCTCTACATTGTTGGTAGAGAGGACGATATGATTAATGTTGGTGGCTACAAGGTCTCTCCTGTTGAGGTGGAGGATGTAGCCACGGCATTCCCTTCCGTCAAGGAATGTGTATGTGTGCCGCGTCCTCATAGCATCCTTGGTGCTGTGCCTTGTCTGTTGGTGGTACTGGAAGTTGGTTGCGAATTGAACAAGAAGGAGTTGGCACGTTTCATTGCCAGTAAACTTGAGAGATATAAGGTGCCGCTTGTTTATGAGGAGGTACCAAGTTTGCATTATACTGCGAACGGCAAACTGGACAGGAAAAGGTATCGGCAGACTTAGGTAAATAGTGGAAATTTTTGTTTTTTTTGTCCTTCGTGGTGTATTTATACAAAAAACATCGCCAGCTTGACTGAGTCAAACTGGCGACGACAAATTTCTTTGTTTGCTTGTAACTAATTACTGAGCGTTAGCTGTGTCAACTGCAGCTGTGTCAACTGTATCAACAGCAGTTGTGTCAACTGTGTCCTGACCAGCCTCGTTAGCCTTTGTTGAATCACCACATGATGCGAATGAGATTGCAGCCATAGCTACAAACATGAAAACCAATTTCTTCATTTTTTCTAAGCTTTTTTAAATCTGTAAAACAATCTATGTTTATTAAAACACTGCAAAGTTACGCACAATTTTTGAATCGTGCAAATATTTTGATAACTTTTTTTTAATTAAATTTTAGTAAATTTTATAAACGCTTGATAATGTGTGTGTTGTAAAAGTTTAATAAATGTTAATGACTTGCTGTGTCCGTACACAATAGCGAATTATGGCAGTTTTATGGTGTTTTTCTTGGGTATGTCATTTAGTTTTAGTAACTTTGCATTTGCAAAGAAATCATGCAATAGCATAAATATTAATATACCTTATAATATATAGATAATATTCAGATGATAGATACTTCTGCATTCCAGGGTAAGAAGGCCGCTTACTATACACTCGGCTGCAAGTTGAATTTCTCGGAGACTTCCACGTTCGGTAAAATGTTGGAGGATATGGGAGTCTGTACTGCGGCAAAGGGAGAAAAGGCTGATATATGTTTGATCAATACCTGTTCGGTGACAGAGGTGGCTGATCGTAAATGCCGACAAGCCATTCGAAGAATGGTGAAAGAAAATCCTGGTAGTTTTGTGGTTGTTACAGGATGCTATGCTCAGCTTGATTCGGAGAATGTAGCAAAGATTGACGGTGTTGATCTTGTACTGGGAAGCAATGAAAAGGCTAATCTGATAGATTATCTTAGTCACCATTGGAGTTGTGGTACTTCGTTCTGCCATGCCGTGCCTACGAAAGACATCAAGACCTTCGCGCCTAGTTGCTCTAAGGGAAACAGGACCCGCTATTGGCTTAAGGTGCAGGATGGATGCAACTACTATTGCACATACTGCACCATACCGTATGCCCGCGGCAATAGTCGTAACCCTACAATAGCGTCTTTGGTGGAGCAGGCTAGGCAGGCTGCAGCAGAAGGTGGTCGTGAGATTGTGCTCACGGGTGTTAACATCGGTGACTTCGGACGTTCTACGGGTGAGTCGTTTGTGGATCTCGTGCGTGCGCTTGATGCAGTGGAGGGCGTGGAGCGTTATCGTATCTCCAGTCTGGAACCAGATCTCATCTCAGATGAACTGATAGAGTACTGTTCACAGAGTCGTGCTTTCATGCCACATTTTCATATCCCACTGCAGAGTGGAAGCGATGAGGTATTGCGCCTGATGCACAGGCGCTATGACAGCAAACTATTTGCTGATAAGGTCTTACGTATCAAGGAACTTATGCCAGACGCCTTTATCGGAGTGGATGTCATGGTAGGATGCCGTGGCGAGACGCCAGAGTGTTTTGAGGAAACGTACAAACTGTTGGAGACTTTGCCTGTGACACAGTTGCATGTTTTTCCTTACAGCGAGCGTCCTGGAACAGCGGCTCTTAAGATACCTTATATAGTAAGTGATAAGGATAAAAAAGAAAGAAGCCAGCGCCTGCTCGAACTTTCAGAACAAAAGACGTTGGCTTTTTATGAACAGCATATAGGTCAATATGCCGATGTTCTTTTTGAAAAGGCTCCTAAGGGGAAGGCAATGCATGGTTTCACCAAGAACTATGTCAGGGTGGAACTGCCGGCATCGTTGGCAAAGGAGGAGTATGACAATAAGATCATGCGTGTCAGGATGGAAAGGTTCTCACGCGATAAGTCCTCTCTGTGGGCAAGTCTGTCAGACGATAATGCCTGATAGGGGAATACTTCTGGCACTTCATTACCAACCGAAGGCTTTGGCGGAAGAGAGCCAGAGGCCTTTGGCGCGCAATACCTGCTCTATTATGTCGCGGGCGCATCCTCTGCCACCCTTGTGCGGGCTGATGTATGTGCTGATATTCTTGATGTCGCTGCATGCATCTGCCGGACAGCATGGCAGTCCTACGGTTTTCATGATTTCATAGTCAGGGATATCGTCTCCTACGTATATCACCTCATCGTTGTTGATGTTGTTGTCAGCAAGGTATTTACGGTAAACCTCGATCTTTACGCCGCAAGCCATGAAGATGTCCTTCATGCCCAGTTTGCCGTATCTCAGAGGAATGGCATCATCCTTGCCGCCTGTGATGATGCAGAGGCGCAGTCCTAATTTTATAGCCAGTTGTATGGCGTATCCGTCTTTGATGTTTACGGTACGCATTGGTTCTCCCACTGTGCTCATTGGTATTGTCTCGCATGAGAGAACACCGTCAACATCAAATATTATTGTTGTTATTTTGCTTAAATCATAGTTTATCATAATGTGAGATTTGCTAGTGAAACTTTCTTGTGCAAAATTAATAAAAAAACATACACTATCCAAGTTTTTTGGTGGGAAAATGCAAAGTAGAGTTAGCATAAACCGGGAAATGTAGAGTTGGAAAGAAAAAACTATATACAAAAAGGTAAAGAATTCGAAAAAAAATTGTAACTTTGCATAAGATAAATACTGAACAAATTATTATTTATTAAATAAAAAGTTTAATACAATGACAATCAACGATTACAATTTTGCTGGCAAGAAGGCTATCGTTCGTGTAGACTTCAATGTGCCTCTTAAGGAAGGTAAGATTACTGATGACACCCGTATCAAGGGCGCTCTTCCTACTCTCAAGCTTATTCTCGAGAAGGGTGGTTCACTTATCATCATGTCACACATGGGTAAGCCAAAGGGCAAGGTAAAGCCTGAGCTTTCACTTGGTCAGATTGTAGATGCAGTATCTGCTGCTCTCGGCACACCTGTAAAGTTTGTAAACGACTGTCAGAAGGCTGACGCTGAGGCTGCTGCCCTCAAGCCAGGTGAGGTTCTTCTTCTTGAGAACCTTCGTTACTACCCAGAAGAAGAGGGTAAGCCAGTAGGCGTAGAAAAGGGTACACCTGAGTACGACGAGGCTAAGAAGGCAATGAAGGAGTCTCAGAAGGAGTTCGCTAAGAAGCTCGCTTCTTACGCTGACTGCTGGGTAATGGATGCATTCGGTACAGCACACCGTAAGCACGCTTCTACTGCTGTCATTGCTGACTACTTCGATGCTGACAATAAGATGCTCGGTCTCCTCATGGAGAAGGAGGTTAAGGCAGTTGACAACGTGCTCAACAACATCCAGCGTCCATTCATCGCTATCATGGGTGGTTCTAAGGTGTCTTCTAAGATTGGTATCATCGAGAACCTCCTCGGTAAGGTTGATAAGATCATCCTCTGCGGTGGTATGACATATACATTCGCTAAGGCTCACAACGGTGAGATCGGTGGTTCTATCGTTGAGATGGATAAGCTTGACGTTGCTCTCGGTGTTGAGGAACTCGCTAAGAAGAACGGCGTAGAGCTCGTTATGGCTCCAGATGCAGTTTGCTGCGATGGTCTCGACTTCGGTTCTATGACTGTTAAGGATGGTTCTAAGATTGAGGTTTATCCTTCTAACGCTATCCCTGCAGGTATGGAGGGTCTCGACGCTGGTCCTGAGGCACAGAAGGCATTTGCTGACGCTATCAAGGGTTGTAAGACAATCCTCTGGAACGGTCCTGCAGGTGTATTCGAGTGCGACGACTTCTGCGCTGGTTCACGTGCTATCGGTGATGCTATTGCTGCTGCTACAGCTGAGGGTGCATTCTCACTCATCGGTGGTGGTGACTCTGTAGCTTGCTGCACTAAGTTCGGTCTTACAGACAAGGTTTCTTACATCTCAACAGGTGGTGGTGCTCTCCTCGAGGCTATCGAGGGTAAGGTGCTCCCAGGCGTTGCAGCTGTTAAGGGCTAATTATATGGTATATTAGGTATAGTATTGATTATATTTTGGGCGGGATGTATAGGTGACTATGCATCCCGCTATTTTTTTTACTTTGCCATTTTCTTGCAGAAAAGCAAATAAATCCAAATTTATTTGCAGTATTCAGATATTTATCGTATCTTTGTGGAAAGAAAATTAATAACCAATAATCTTTAATATTCAGACATTACTATGAGAACAATAAATCGTAATACTGCTGCAGAAGAATTACAGTTCATAAATGATGAACTAGAAAAGATATTCGATTCTGATATCAGCCAGTTAGTGGGCGCATGCCGAAAGGATAGTGAGATAGTAGAGCTGCGCTTGTCTATCGCTAATCAGTTATTGAAAAACTATGGCGGAGAGGATGCCATGTGGCTTTCTAATCAGTTTTTCACAGAAGACGAAGGACGTAACCCTGTCATGAATAATGGCAAGGGCAATCCTTTGCTTGACTGTGAAGAGCGTCAGAAGATGGATGATAAGGAGATGGAACTATGTGCTTTCTATCTTGATCTTGCTGGATTGTGTCATGATCTTGTGAATCATCATCTGTTTGCCTTGAATCAGTTGAAGGCTAACCTGCAGCAGGATGAGAATGATGAATGGTTCTTTGACTTCCAAATGAATAATGCGGCTTTCGTAAAGTGGATACAGAAGACTCCTTACCGTTACATCGCTGCACATGTGGCGCACATCATGGTAACAAAGAACCAACAGGTGATAGCAAGTTTCGATCCCGTGATAGACCAGTTTATTAAAACGAATATAGATCCTTCTTATCAGCTGATGCTCTCGGATGATATTTCACCTGACGATTATGTAACGGTTGTTATGGATGTTATGAATAAATGGCTGAAGCATGATGAAGAAGCGGATAGGCTGTCTTTGACGGACGAAGAACTGGTGCTTCATGACTTGCTTTTCGGTAAGTTGCGCTCTGCATGTTTCTGTGACAACTATGTTGATGCTGCTCGTGAACTGATAACACTGCGTCGTTCTGATCCTTCTGCCACAATAGATGGTATAGAGACAATGGTATCAGCGATGCAGGATAAGTACGAACTTCGCCTCACAACTGCTGCTAAGACTGGTGCCGTGGAGTTTCTTATGACTTTGTAAATATAGTTGTTTGGTTGTTTAGTTGTTTAGTTGTTTGGGAAGTATCGTGTGATTTCGTTTAACCGTAAATGGTAATTTCCCCTACCAACTAAACCACCAAACCACCAAACCATTAAACCACCAAACCACCATTAAAATTGAAAGAAGTGATTGACGGGGCCATGTCCGTGACCTATGGTGTAGTCCATGCCATGCAGGAGGGCCTGAGTCATATAGTGTTTAGCTTCTTTTACAGCATCGATAGGTTTCATGCCTTTGGCAAGAAATGATGCCACCGCAGACGATAGAGTGCAACCAGTACCGTGGGTGTTCTTGGAGTTGATCCTCTCTGAAGGCAGTTCCATGACGATTTGCGTCTCTTTGTCTGCAAAGATATCAATGAGAACCTCTCCCTCTATGTGTCCCGCTTTCAGTAGGACTGAGGTGTTGTAACGATCGGATAGTATCAGTGCAGCCTCTGTCATGCTTTCTTTGTCTTTTATCTTCTGGTTGCCGAGCAGCACTTCCGCCTCTGGGATGTTCGGTGTTATGATTCGTGTCAGTGGAAACAGTCTGGTGGTAAGTGCATCTATGGACTTAGGGGCGAGTAGGGCTCTTCCGGAAGTAGAGATCATTACAGGGTCAAGTACGATGTTCAGTGTCTGCTGCAGGGAGGCGTTGGAGTTTCCGGGGAGATTGTTGTAGTAATTCTCTAGTTCCTCAGCTACCGCGATAACGATGTCTTCGGAGTTGAGCATGCCAATCTTGATGGCATCGCTGCCGATGTCACTGAGTACTGCGGTTATCTGTTTTCTGACAGAGTCGGCAGGTATAGGGTGTATGTCCGTCACGCCCATGGTGTTCTGTGCCGTCACAGCAGTGATGACACTCGTGGCATAGCATCCGTTTGCTGATATCGTCTTTATGTCTGCCTGTATTCCTGCGCCCCCTCCCGAGTCGCTGCCTGCAATAGTGAGTACGCGTTTTATCGTTGTCATTGTAATCGTCTTTTTGTTGTTGCAAAGATAACAAAACTTTTTCAAACTGCCAAACATTTCAAAGGTCACGGATGAAATTATTATTGGATTATAGCGATTCTGTCTTAGATTAAAGTTCTAGATATGTAAAGAGGTCTTCGTGTGACAGTTACGTTAACACGAAGACCCCTTTAGTTTTTTTCTTATTTATCTATCTTGCCTAATGTCCATCTAAGGTTAAAATGGAACTCGCCTGTCTTCAGACTATAACTGTCCTTTTTAAGATTCAGCTTTTTCTGCTGTTCGTCATCTGGTTCGAATTTAGCCAAATCCGTAACATCCTGATCATAACCCAAACTCATAGCAAATCTCTTAAAGCGTACTCCTACGTTAAATCCTACTCCAAAGCCAACAGGGTTTGTAGTGAGATTATCAGTGTCGGCATCACTTCTTTTAAGAAGTACATTAGGGCCTAAATCTGCAAACAAGGAAACCTTGTTCCATTTGTATTCCGCTCCTCCATGAATAGGAATAGACCATGCACCAACGGAAAAGTTCTCGTTACTGTCCAAGAGATTTTCTAAATATATAGTGTCAGTGTGTTTTCCTCCTCTTGTTGTTAGGATAAGACCTACAAGACCATAAACGCCAATCTTGTCTTCCATAACCGATGCTACCTCTCGGCGTGCTGTCACACCAAAGCCGAATCCTTTTTTCTCATTGTCATAAGGTTCTGAGGCTACACTTGAATTGAAACCTGCCAGAATCTCATACTGGTTGCCACCAAGGAAATCCCAGACTCCCTTCAAACCTTGCGCATTTGCTCCTGCACTGGCAAACGCAATTGCCACTAATAAAAATAGTTTTTTCATTTGTTTTTGTTTTGCCTATCCTCAGGCCCACAGAATAGAATTTGTAAAATAGGTTTTAGGCATAAATAAAAAAGTGGAGCCTCATCCTACCTCATCCTCCGTGTAGGGCTTGGACTCCCCATAAACATGGATAAGGAAGTAATACCCCACTTGGATGTATATCGTACAAGCATACGAACACAAACCAAGAAGAGCACCCTTCCATTTTATTCCAATGTTTATTCAGTGAAGTGTCCAAGTTCACACGGTGTGGAATAAAGCGAAAATGCGCTTTCTTAAGTATGTCGCAGGCAAATATTCATGCCTACGGTGCAAAGGTAACAAAAAAAATGCACACTTGCAAGAGAAAGGTGCATTTTTATATACTTTTTTAAAGAAGGATATGAAATCTTTATAGGTATGTTACATCCATGTTTGTCCGATATCCCAGTGCTCACCATATTTTACTATGGTCTTTTCTTCTGGAAGGTCGAATTCTTCTAGCAGAAGGTCATAGACTTCCTCGTGCTGATAATACCACTTGCCAATTGCTATAATGAACTTGTCTTCGGCAGGGGAGTAAAAAACCCTTCCGCGTGGCTTGTCTTGATAAGCGCCTATGAAAGGACCGCTACCGCCATGATATCTTTGTTTATTGAAATTCTTCTTCCATACATCTTCATGCATTTCTGAACAAGTGATCAGTCCACCGCCAGCATTAGGTTTTTTATAATCAGACGTCTTATGAGAGATAATGCCAAAGAGTTCGTTTCTGCCTACATTATACCAGAAGATACCGACCTTGGGCTCATCTCCGTTTCCACGGTTTACTGCCATTGTTTGCATAGCTTCGGCATATTGCTCAGAAGAGAACTCGGACATCTCAGCCCCCTTCTTTTCCTCTGTAACTTTGGAAGTAGAATAATCCGTATTGCCCTTTTCTTGAATCTTGTTAAGAGCATTTGCGACAGCCTCTTCAATGATGCTTGACAGTTCTTTACGTGTCAGTGTTATATTTTCGCCTTTTATTGTCATTGTATATTGGGATGATGACTACAAAATAACCAATTTGGGAAAAGGGTTCTGTACCCTTTCCCCAAACTATAATACTTCGATAAAATAACAATGTGGTATTATTCCCACTCGATTGTTGCAGGTGGTTTTGAGGAGATGTCGTAGCAAACGCGGTTCACTCCCTTTACCTTATTTATTATATCGTTTGAAACCTTAGCCATGAAATCGTATGGCAGATGTGCCCAGTCGGCAGTCATGGCATCAGAAGATGTTACTGCACGGAGAGCAACAGGATTCTCGAAGGTGCGCTCATCACCCATGACGCCGACAGAACGAACGTCAGAGAGAAGTATTGCACCTGCCTGCCATATCTGATCATAGAGTGAAACCTCTATCTCGCCGTCCTTCATGTCAGCTGGAACACCGGCAGCGAGTACACGACGTGCCTCTTCACCAGAGAGCTTGGTCTTGTATTCGCGGAGTCCGCGGATGTAGATGTCGTCAGCATCCTGGAGGATACGAACCTTCTCTGGAGTGATGTCGCCGAGGATACGTACTGCGAGACCTGGGCCTGGGAATGGATGACGGGTGATAAGGTGCTCAGGCATACCCATAGAACGACCTACGCGACGTACCTCATCCTTGAAGAGCCACTTGAGAGGTTCGCAGAGCTTCAGGCCCATCTTCTCTGGCAGACCGCCTACGTTGTGGTGAGACTTGATTACCTTACCTGTGATATTGAGAGACTCGATGCGGTCAGGATAGATAGTGCCCTGGGCAAGCCACTTGGCACCCTCGATCTTCATAGCCTCAGCATCGAATACCTCGATGAAGTCACGACCGATGATCTTACGCTTCTTCTCTGGCTCACGTACACCAGCGAGGTCTGCGTAGAATTTCTCCGAAGCATCAACGCCGATAACGTTAAGACCGAGACACTCATAGTCCTTCATCACGTCAGTAAACTCGTTCTTACGAAGGAGACCGTTGTTTACGAAGATACAGGTGAGGTTCTTGCCGATAGCCTTGTTGAGAAGTACCGCTGCTACAGAAGAGTCAACACCGCCTGAGAGTCCGAGGATGACCTTGTCATTACCCAGTTCAGCCTTGAGTTCAGCAACAGTTGTCTCAACGAATGAGGCTGCTGACCAGTCCTGCTGACCGCCGCATATGTCAACGACGAAGTTCTTAAGGAGCTGTGTGCCCTGCAGTGAGTGGAATACCTCTGGGTGGAACTGCACTGCCCATACGCCCTTGGCAGAAGGAACACCTGCTACCTCTGTGCCTGCAGGGATATAGTAAGCAGCGTTATCTACTGACTCTGTGGAGGCAATAACCTCAGCACCGTTAGGAAGTTTGGTGATGGTGTCGCCGTGAGACATCCATACCTGTGAGTTGTCGATGAAGTCCTTGAAGAGAGGATTCTGCTTGTTGATAGTGGTGAGGTTCTGACGACCGTACTCACGCGAACCGGCTGGTTCTACGTTACCACCGTTGGAGTATGAGATGAACTGTGCTCCATAGCAGATACCCAGTACAGGCAGACGGCCGACGAAGCGGCTGAGATCTACCTTGAAAGCCTCTGGGTCATACACTGAGTAAGGACTTCCTGACAAGATGACACCAATGACATCGGAGTCATCTTCCGGATACTTGTTGTATGGCATGATTTCACAGAATGTGTCCAGCTCGCGGACACGGCGTCCGATAAGCTGAGTGGTCTGTGAACCAAAGTCCAAGATGATAATTTTCTGCATATAATCTATTGATTGTAAATGATTGTGTTCTGTTTTTATTTCAGTTCCGCAAGGAATGTTTCTGCTGACGCTAGAGTGTCAAGTTTACCTACATCCATCAGTTTCAGTTCTGGCTGCACATATCCTTTTATGATATAGCCATGGCACATCTCTAGATAGAAGTCAATGATAGAGAATTTGTCCGGCCATGACTCCATGCAGTCGATGAGTTTGCTGCTCATCTGGTGAATACCGGCAAATGCATAGAGACGGTACATATCAGGCACAGACTTGAAGTTCAGGTTGTCAGGAGAGTAGGGCACCTCCGTGCTGATATAGTCCTTGCTGAAGGCCTGATGTACAGCCGGGAAAGGACTTTTCACCTCGCCCGTCTTAATGTTGGTCCATCCTACGAGGCGCATCTCCGTGTCAAAGATAAGGTAGCGCTGAGTGTCCCTTTCCGATACTAGCAGTGTTGCCTCAGCCTCTGCACCTTTCTCCCAGAAATCATCAAGATCGACATTGGAGAGAATGTCGCAGTTGTGTATGATGAATCGCTCGGCATCCTTCAGCAGCGGTGCTGCATGCTTTATGCCACCGCCAGTTTCCAGCAGTTCGGTTCTCTCGTCAGAGAAACGCACCGTCAGGTCTTGCTTATCCTCAGTGAAATCAGAGTGTCGCTCCTCTATCATGTCAGCAAAGTGATGTACATTTACGACAATGTCGTTAAACCCCTTAGCGTAGAGTTTGTCCATGACATGCTGTATAAGCGGTTTGCCAGCGACGGGCACCAGTGCCTTAGGCATTTCGTCGGTCAGCGGTTTCAGGCGTGTGCCTTTACCCGCAGCAAATATCATAGCCTTCATGTTTGTCTTTATCTTTTAGTCGGAAACTGATAGGCGAACCTGGCGTTACGCGATGGAATTGTCGTCGCCATCAGCGTTAGGGATGATGAGTTTGTATCCCTTGCCATGTATGTTGATGATTTCGATGGCAGGATCCTGTCTCAGGTGCTTGCGCAGTTTGGTGATATATACATCCATAGAGCGAGCGTTGAAATAGTTGTCATCGATCCAGATGGTCTTCAGCGCAAAGTCACGCTGCAGAATCTCGTTTGAGTGACTGCAGAGCAGAGAGAGCAGTTCGTTCTCTTTTGTCGTCAACTTTGTCTGCTTGTTGCCGATGGTCAGAAGCTGTTTCTGAGTATCAAAGATGAACTTGCCAATCTGATACTGTGTGCTCTCCTTAGACTTCTTGCCGTGTACACGACGCAGTATAGCCTCGATACGGAAAACCAATTCCTCCATTGAGAAAGGTTTGGTGATATAATCATCAGCACCAATCTTGAATCCCTCGAGGATATCCTCCTTGAGCTGGCGTGCTGTAAGGAATATGATTGGGATGTCAGAATTTGCCTGTCTTATCTCAGAGGCCAGTTGGAATCCGTCTTTCTTTGGCATCATAACATCGAGTACGCAGATGTCGTATGGAGTTTTAAGAAATGCGCGGTAACCAGCTTCGCCGTCAGGACAAAGATCTGTGTCAAATCCTTTTGCCTGGAGATATTCTCTCAGCAACATTCCCAGATTCTCATCATCTTCACAAAGAAGGATCTTAAGGTTATCTTCCATAATGATATTGTTTTTGTATGTTAATTGTTTTGTTTATTGCATTGATCAATTGCTATGTCGCAATGTTTTCGTTGCAAAGTTACAATTAATTTTCAATAGCGATATGCTTTTTATGGAAAAAGTATCGTTGGTTTAGTATTGTTAACATAAATTGTACGCTATAATTAAGAATATGCAACTTCGTTATATATTTTTATCTTAATTATGCGTTAAATGTTAACGATCTAGCGGTGCTACTTCCTGCATGAAGATAGCGTCGAGAGTGAATGTTGCGGCATCGTTGGTGTAGAATCCCCCTTTGCCCATCGGTATGGTGTTCATGGATTCCTGTCCTTCGAGCATCTTGAATGGTTGGTTGCCATGTAAGTCCGTCCATGCATTGTCAAGGTGCTTCTTGTTTCCTGTTAGCCAGTACGCATAGGCCTGCAGTCTTGGCACACGAAATTTGTTTCTGCTTATAGAGAGAGCCTTGTCCTTGTAGTCTATGGCATGCTGCAGCCATACCTTTTCCCATTCCGGTGTTGTGACAGAGAGCATCATCTCGTTCATCATTTCAAATCCTCCCATGATGGTGAGCAGATGATTGGTATTCTGCAATGCGCTGTCTCCCTCCCAGGTGATGATGCCGGTAGCAGGGTCGTAGCCCAGAGCCTTAGGGCCGGAGAATAGTCCGTGTGGCAGACTGGCTATGCTTCTCATTCCTGAGAGTATCTTTTCGCGGTAGGCAGTGTTGCCAGTGCGTTCCCATTCGGTAAACCAGTTGCCGGCGTATGCCAGCCAGTCAGGACCGATGCGCAGTCTGGCAGGCGCAGTGCATGGATGCTTGGCAGAACGAGGCTGTGCCAGACGCATAGGGTCGAGTTTGTAGAGCAATTGGTCCGCGTCAACGGTTTCGTGCATTATGTCTCCCAGTCTTTCGTCGCCACCCGTAAGGTAATACATGAATCTGTTCCAGAATGCCTGAGATATGCGAGCCTCCTTGGCACCGCATCCCCAGTGCAGTACGTTGTGACGTGTGCCCAGTCCTGCATGAGGTCCTTTGTGGTATGAGTCTATCTCCGAGCAGTGGCGTGTCATAGCCGTAGCCAACTGCCATGTCTTGGCGTTGCCGGTGCGCAGAAACTGATACCACAGCATGGCAGGAGTACCCAATTCGGTGTTGTCCCATGCAAAACCGCCAACGTCATATCTCCATTCGCCACGTGACGCATCGTATGAATGCATTACGTCACCATAGTTGAAGAAACCGTACCACGAATGTTCCTCCTGCTGGTCGGCATAGTACTGCATTATATTATCCAGTGTGCGGTCAATGTCTGTATTTGCAGCAAGACTCCAGTAGCCAAATGCCTTTTTGCTGTGCAGATATGTTGGTGACGGAACGAACGTGCTGTGAACGGCATAGTCAGCCAGCGAACAGCTGAGGGTGTCTATGTCGTCCAGCCCCACATTTATATATATGGTGGAGGTCCTTGCTATGCCGGCGGCAGTACTCATGCCTGGTTGTATGTCTTCGTAAGCGGCATTAAGTCCGTGTGGTATGGTGTCATAGTGGTTGAAACACATAGCCTCTGCTTCCGGACTCCATAGGTACAGCGATATGGTAGCGGTGTCCTGTCTGGCATTATCCACCTGTAGGGTAGAAGGATAGGACTGCCAGAAGTCCGTCAGGTGAAACGCCACAGACGAGACCTTGTCGCCGATAGCCATTACGCCAGGTGCACGATGTCCCTCAATAGTACCTATATAAGGTGAGCGGTTTGTAGCTCTCTTGCGAATGGAAAAGGCATTAGGTGAAAGTTGTGATAGGCGCACACCATCCCATGCTGCTATCTCAGATAGGATATTCTCGCTCTGTGTATCCGTAGGATTCCCGTTCTCGTCCAGATGTATAGGGCGTCGGGCTATCAGTGGTTTGATATCCATCCTCTGCAGATGTGTGCTGTCTTTCATGAAAACCACAGCACGCTGATGCAGTGGCGAGTGTAGTGGCATTTTTGTCTTCAGTGCCAACGAGTGTAACCCATTGGCATTGGTGGTGGAATCAATGAATGCTGTATGCACCAGTTTAATCTCGTTTGACCCTTTGTAAGTATATAGACGTACCACAAAGTTGTCACCCTCCAATCTCCAACTCTGGCAGATGTCGCCATTATTCTCCATGGAGATATTCTTTACGGTTTGGCGTTTGCCGTTTTGCTCCAGCCACATTTCGCCCAGCACCTTCTTGCCGTTTATTGCTATGGCATCGAGGATGTTGCCTTGTGAAGACAAAGCAGGGGTAGGGCATGTGAGGTTGGAGGTTACAGCCTTCTTCTTGTTTTGCTTCTTCCTTATCTGAATGTTCAGCTGCTTAGCGTTATGAGGTATAACAGAAGTGACAGACATCCACTTTGTAGAACCATCCGGCCATGTCGCTATAGGACGCCAGTCAGCCTTCCTCTCCTTGCCATCACAGTTCAGTAGCAGTTCATAACCGGATGTTAGTTCGCCCTGTCCGAAAGGAACTCCGAATGTCGCAGGACGCAATGTTTGTATTTCGCTGAGTGAGGTGTTGTTCAGTGAAATGAGTGGGACGCTATTGTTTCTATCCTCACAATGATAGCGGAAATTACGTAACTGCGCATGTGCCAGAGTGGTCCTGAATCCGAACCATCCACGTGTTAGCGGTTGTGGATCGGTATAATCCACGATGCATTCACCGTCGATGGTGTATCTGGTGTGTCCGTTCTTGGTCTCTATGCGTATCTTGTACCAGTGGTCACCACTTAGCAGGTGCTTGGCATCCAGATACTCCCTTAGTATAGCAGGTCTGTATGCTGCATTCTCTATGCCTCTCGTGTCACCGTTGTATCTTCTGAATCTGGTGGTGGAATTGTGGTTGCCGCCATATCCTAGATAATATAGTTTCAGGGCGTACGAATTAACGAACTTTCCTCCGCGTTGCTTGATACCGTTGATAGGCGATTTGCCGTTGGCATCGGTCGCCATCCAGAAGCAGTTCAGGTCCGAGACCCTTTCGTCGCTTAGTATGCGTGCTTCATATTCTATTACCACATTGCCTTGCATGCAGTCAGAGTACCACAAGGTGAGGCCGCCAGGAGCATAGATGTCAGCGATGGAATCCTTACTCCATTCCACGTGTCCGTTCTTTTCTGCTTCTACGTACCATTTGGCAGAAAAGGTGTTGCTGGCGATGCAAAATAGTAAAAGTATGAATATGAGTCGCATAGGGCAATCGTTGTTTGGTTGTTTAGTTGTTTGGTTGTTTAGTTGTTTAGTTGTTTGGTTGTTTGGAGATATATGGTGGAGTCCATCCAACCGCAAATAGACAATTAACCAAACAACTAAACAACCAAACCACAAACTTAGAATCGTTTAATGGCGCGGTCCATTTCCCTTCTGTCCTCCTTCTGCTTAAGGGTTTCGCGCTTGTCATATTCCTTTTTGCCTCGACAGAGAGCAATATCCAGTTTTGCTCTGCCTTTGTCATCAATAAATAATAAGGTTGGAATAATGGTGAAACCTACAGCCTTAGTGTCTTCGGTGAGGTTTCTTATCTCCTTGCGGTTAAGCAGAAGTTTGCGATCCCTTCTGGCTTCATGGTTATTGTACGAACCATAGAAATAGGGAGAGATATTCATACCTTTAACCCAAACCTCACCGTTGTGGATGTAACAGAAAGTATCTACCAGCGAGGCTTTGCCCATCCTGATGGATTTTATTTCCGTTCCGGTCAGTACAATGCCCGCCGTATATGTATCAACAAAGAAGTAGTCGAATGCAGCCTTCTTGTTTTTGATTTGTACCGGACTCTTCTTTCTGAGTAGTTCTTGTTCTTTATTCATCTTTATATATGATTTTTTTCCAGGTCGTAGTCTGTTGTGAGCGCCTTTACTCTACGATAGTAATAAAATCGTTAAGGTGCTCGTCCACATAGACAGCTACACCTTCGCTCCATTGCTCTTCGTGACTCACAAACTCATCATCGAAGTCATCGTATTGCGGCATAGCCTCATAGAGCGCCATGAATTCATCGTCAGAGAGTTCGCACTCTATCTTGTCCTTGGTGCGCTGGTACTCCTTCTTCACATGTCTCATCAGGTGACAAAGTTCTACCAGGTTCCATCTGCGTACAGCTGTATCAAATGGGTTGCGGAAGAAGAAAGGTCCATAGCCGTTGTGTATGAGCTGGATGAATCCGCCGTCCATTACCTCATCGCGCAAAGTGGCATATCCCATCAGCGTAATCTGGTCAGCCGACATCTGTGCCATGTTTTCCGCTGACAGTTCACCGCCGATAACCTTGCGTGTCTCATCGATTATCAGTTCGAGGAAACAGTCTATTCCCTCCTCCGCAGCTTTTGCGAGTCTGTTGTCTTCTATTTTTACTTCTATCATGTTGTCTTGTAGTTTGGTTGGGCCAAATGCAATGTTGTCATTTAGAGATTGCAAAGATAACACATTAAAGTGAAAAAAAAGCACAAAAACGAAGTAAATGTGTAAAAAATATGAAAATATCTTGTCATACATGCCGAATGTGAAAGAATTTTATTACCTTTGTACTCGAATACAAAGTAAGTTACTTTATTTTTTAACAAAAACACTGATATGATTTACACAAAGGAAGTCAACGACATGTGCGTCGTTGCAAAGGGTCCTAACCATGGACCAGCTCCAATCCCAGAAGAGGGCAAGTGGATTCAGGCAAAGGAGATCAAGGATATCTCTGGTCTGACACATGGTATCGGCTGGTGTGCACCACAGCAGGGTGCTTGTAAGCTCACTCTTAACGTTAAGGACGGTGTAATCGAGGAAGCTCTCGTAGAGACAATCGGTTGCTCAGGTATGACTCACTCAGCTGCTATGGCTTCTGAGATTCTCCCTGGTAAGACTATCCTTGAGGCTCTCAACACTGACCTCGTATGTGACGCTATCAACACAGCTATGCGTGAGCTCTTCCTTCAGATCGTTTATGGCCGTACACAGTCTGCTTTCTCTGAGGGTGGTCTTGCTATCGGTGCTGGTCTTGAGGATCTTGGTAAGGGTCTCGTTTCTCAGTGCGGTACTCTCTATGGTACAAAGCTCAAGGGTACACGTTACCTCCAGCTCACAGAGGGTTACATCACAAAGCAGTACCTCGACAAGGACGACCAGGTTTGCGGTTATGAGTTCGTACACATGGGCAAGTTCATGGACGCTATCAAGAAGGGTGTTCCTGCAGAGGAGGCTCTTAAGAGTGTAACAGGTACTTACGGCCGTACCAAGGAAGAGGACGGTGCCGTTAAGTCTATCGATCCACGTAAGAACTAATTAATAGGAGGAATAACACAATGATACGTGAAGTAAAATTTGAATCACAGGATCGCCGTATGGCTCAGATCCTTGCTACTTTGAACGCACATGGTATTGCTTCTATTGAGGAGGCAAACCAGATTTGTGAGGCTGCAGGCCTCGATCCATATATGACATGTGAGGAGACTCAGATGATCTGCTTTGAGAATGCTAAGTGGGCTTACGTTGTAGGTTCTGCTATCGCTCTCAAGGAGAAGGCACCTAACGCTGTTAAGGCTGCTGAGTACATCGGCGAGGGTCTTCAGGCATTCTGTATCCCTGGCTCTGTTGCTGATGACCGTAAGGTTGGTATCGGCCACGGTGAGCTCGCTGCTCGTCTGCTCTCTGAGGAGACAAAGTGTTTCGCATTCCTCGCTGGTCACGAGTCTTTCGCTGCTGCTGAGGGTGCTATCAAGATTGCTCAGATGGCTAACAAGTCAAGACCTGCTGACAAGCCACTCCGTTGTATCCTCAACGGTCTCGGTAAGGACGCTGCTATGATCATCAGCCGTATCAACGGTTTCAC
Organism: Prevotella sp.; assembly: GCA_045617365.1. GTDB lineage: Bacteria > Bacteroidota > Bacteroidia > Bacteroidales > Bacteroidaceae > Prevotella. The sequence continues at coordinate 43,016 of JAZLIN010000027.1, forward strand.
ATACGTACAGACACAGTTCGACTACTTCACTGGCGAGCTCAAGGAGGTTAAGCGCATCGCTTACTCTAACGGTCCACGTGCAGCGGTTAACTGCTACGGCGCTGACGACGTACGTGAGGGTGTAGCTATCATGTGGAAGGAAGACGTTGACGTTTCTATCACAGGTAACTCTACAAACCCAACACGCTTCCAGCACCCAACAGCTGGTACATATAAGAAGGAGCGTATCCGCGCTGGCAAGCCATACTTCTCAGTAGCTTCTGGTGGTGGTACAGGTCGTACACTGCACCCAGACAATATGGCTGCAGGTCCTGCTTCTTACGGTATGACAGATACTCTCGGTCGTATGCACTCTGACGCTCAGTTCGCTGGTTCTTCATCAGTTCCTGCACACGTAGAGATGATGGGCTTCCTCGGCATCGGTAACAACCCAATGGTAGGTTGCTCTGTAGCATGTGCAGTAAACGTTGACCTCGCACTCAACAAGAAGTAAATCTCTGAAATTTAGCTAGATGGTAAATTTCAAATAGCTAAATTGTAAATAATAAAAGTCTCCTGTGATCGTAATGGTTACAGGAGATTTTTTTGCCTATACTATTCAGAATCTTGCTATGGCTTTATTTTCTGTTCCTTCTTCTTGCTGGATATTAGCCAACGCATTCAAGGCATTTCAAAAAGATGCGTGTTGGGCTAGGTTTCAACAGTAAGGAAATACTTAACAGCTCAAGGAGGGCACAAAGGTATTTAACAAATGAAAGAATGATGATTCTTTTCATAGTAAGTCATTTCCCAAAATACGAGGTGTAGAGTGTGTATATTGGTCGCTATATTTTAAAAAATGTAAAAAAACATGGGAGATTGTTGTCTGTGTCGGAAAAAATGACTAACTTTGCACATGTAATTATCAATGTGCAAGTTCAATACTTGACCTTATCTTAATAGTTTTATATAAAATGTCAATTTCCAAGACAAGACAAATATTGGTTGATGTGGCACGACAACTGTTTGCAAAGAATGGTGTCGAGCGTACAACTATGAATGACATAGCTTCAGCTTCTGGCAAAGGACGCAGGACCCTCTATACTTATTTTAAGAGTAAAGAGGATATCTATTCGGCTGTGATAGAGTCGGAGTTGGAACGTCTGTCTGACAAACTGGATGAGGTGGCGGCCATGAAGATGCGTCCACAGGAGAAGATCATCGAATTGATATATACCCATCTGTCGCAGATTAGGGAGACAGTGGTGAGAAACGGTAACTTGAGGGCAGAGTTCTTCAGAAATATCTGGACAGTAGAGAAGGTGCGTAAGAAGTTTGATGCTGACGAGATATCACTGTTTCGCAAGGTATATTCCGATGGTAAGAAAGAGGGAGAGTTTGATATAGAGAACATAGAGATGGTGGCAGACATTACCCATTATTGTATCAAGGGCCTTGAGGTGCCATACATCTATGGCAGACTTGGACGTGGCATGACTGATGACTCTAGTCGTCCGCTCGTGGCCAAGGTGGTTTATGGTGCATTGAGGAAAAGCGGACTTTAGATAGTTCATAGTGCATAGTTCATAGTTGAAACAGTATTAATAATAAAATAATAAAAAAACAAGAAAATGGGACTTTTAACAGGTAAGACAGCAATCGTTACAGGTGCTGCACGTGGTATCGGCAAGGCCGTAGCTATGAAGTTTGCTCAGGAGGGCGCAAATATCGCATTTACAGATCTCGTGCTTAATGATGATATGGCTGCAGGTCTTGAGGCTACACGTAAAGAGATAGAGGCTCTTGGTGTTACATGTAAGGCATACGCTGGTAATGCTGCTGACTTCGAGGAGACTGAGAAGGTAGTAAAGCAAATTAAGGAAGATTTCGGTTCTATCGATGTCCTCGTAAATAATGCAGGTATCACAAAGGACGGTCTTATGCACCGCATGAGCGAGGCTCAGTGGGACGCAGTAATCAACGTTAATCTCAAGTCTGCATTCAACTTCATTCATGCTTGTGCTCCTATCATGCTTCGTCAGCGTGGTGGTTCTATCATCAACATGTCTTCTGTAGTAGGTGTTCACGGTAACGCTGGTCAGTGTAACTACTCTGCTTCCAAGGCAGGTATGATTGGTCTGGCTAAGTCTATCGGTCAGGAGCTCGGTCCTAAGGGTGTACGTGCTAACGCTGTAGCACCAGGATTCATCGAGACAGCGATGACAGCACAGCTCCCAGAGGAGGTACGTGCTGACTGGATGAAGAAGATTCCTCTCCGTCGTGGCGGTCAGGTAGAAGACATCGCTAACGTATGTCTGTTCCTCGCATCTGATATGTCCAGCTATGTTACTGGTCAGGTGATTCAGATCGATGGTGGTATGAACATGTAATCGTAATTTATGAAAGTTCTTTACGAGGACAATCACATAATAATTGTAAACAAAGAAAGCGGGGAGATCGTCCAGGGAGATAAGACTGGCGATGTCCCTCTTTCCGATGTTGTCAAGGCTTGGATCAAAGAAAAGTATCAGAAGCCAGGCAATGTCTTCCTTGGTGTTGTACACCGACTGGACAGACCAGTGCAGGGTGTGGTGGTCTTTGCCAAGACAAGCAAGGCCTTGACACGTCTCAATGAGATGTTTTCCAAGCATACGCTGATGAGCGAGAGTGGTGACTTGAAGGTAGGTCAGGTGAATAAGACTTATTGGGCTCTGACCAAGAAGACACCGCGTAGCATCAATTCACTGAGTGCAGCTGACGGCAAGTGTGAAGGGACATTGACATCATGGCTCGTGCGTAACGAGAAACAGAATAAGTCTTATGTCTATGACCGTGAGGTGCCTAACTCAAAGAAGGCGGTGCTGAACTATAAGTTAATAGACGAGAGTGACAGATACTTCCTGATAGAGGTGCAGTTGCTTACAGGTAGGCACCACCAGATCAGGTGTCAGTTGGCTTCGCTGGGCTGTCCTATCAAGGGTGACCTGAAATATGGTGCAGAACGCAGCAATCCGGATGGTAGCATTTCGTTACTCGCAAGAAAGGTAGAGTTTATACATCCCGTTTCGAAAGAGAGAATATGCGTTGAGGCTCCTTTGCCATCCGACTCTCTGTGGCAGAGTTTTGACATATAACATTATTAATATTTACAACCTAAAAATTAATTACTATGGATATCGAATTCGTAAGAAGTCGCTTTATCAAGCATTTTGACGGACAGACAGGAAATGTGTATTTCTCTCCTGGACGTATCAATCTTATCGGTGAGCATACTGATTATAACGGAGGTTTCGTATTCCCAGGTGCCGTAGATTGCGGTGTCATGGCAGAGGTACGTCCTAATGGAACAGACAAGGTTATGGCATACTCTATCGACCTCAAGGATCGTACAGAGTTTGCTATTGATGATAAGGAAGGTCCTAAGGCTACTTGGGCACGTTTTATCTACGGCATGGTACAGGAGTTCCGTCTGCTGGGCGTAGATGTGAAGGGTTTCAACATCGCATTTGCTGGTGATGTGCCTCTCGGTGCCGGCATGTCAAGTTCGGCAGCTATGGAGAGTTGTTTCGGTTGTGCACTTAACGATCTCTTTGCTGACAACAAAATCTCTAAGTGGGACATCGTTCTTGCTGGCCAGGCTACAGAGCATAAATACATTGGCTGTAACTGCGGTATCATGGACCAATTTGCATCGGTATTCGGCGAGAAGGGCAAACTCATGCGCCTTGACTGCAACAGCCGCGAGTTTGAGTATTTCCCATTCAATCCAGAGGGATATAAACTGGTTCTTGTAAATTCTTGCGTGAAGCATGAACTTGCAGGTTCTCCATACAATGATCGTCGCAATTCTTGTGAGAATGTAGCCAAGGCAGTTCAGGCAAAGCACCCAGAGCGTACCATATCTACTCTTCGCGACTGTACATGGGAAGACCTGGAGGAGGTTAAGAATGATGTATCGGCAGAGGATGTACAGCGTGCCACCTTTGTACTCGGTGAGAAAGACCGTGTGCTCGGAGTATGTGATGCTCTGATGGCAGGTGATTACGAGAAGGTTGGCGAACTGATGTATGCTACCCACAATGGTCTGTCGAAGGATTATGAGGTTTCATGTGAGGAACTTGACTTCCTTAATGACATTGCCAAGGAGTGTGGTGTTACCGGCTCTCGCATTATGGGCGGCGGCTTCGGCGGTTGCACCATCAACCTCGTTAAGGATGAGTTGTACGACAACTTCATCGCCACAGCTAAGGCGAAGTACCAAGCAAAGTATAACAAGGAGCCAAAGGTCTATGACGTAGTAATAGGTCAGGGTTCTTATAAGGTTTGCTAAGCCCTTTGGACAGTGATAAATGAATCTGGAGTCAAATGAAAGTTTGGCTCCAGATTTTCTTTTGCGACTGAGTTGCAATTTAATTGCTGTAATTTTGCACCTGGAAATAAAAACTAAAGATGATATGGAGTATATTTACAGTAGTATGATGAGCATTGTCGCTATCGTTAACGAAATGGCTCCCTTTTTGTTATTAGGATTCTTGATTGCCGGCATAATGCATGTCTTTATGCCAAAAGCAATGTATAGCAGGTACCTGTCTGGCAAGGGATTCCGTTCGGTCTTTTATGCCACGATACTAGGCATACCGCTGCCGCTATGTTCATGTGGAGTGATACCTACGGCTATGTCGCTCAGGAGAGAAGGCGCATCGAAAGGTGCTACCGTTTCCTTCCTGATTTCAACACCAGAGACGGGTGTCGATTCCATAGCTGCTACATATTCGCTCATGGGATTGCCTTTCGCTATAGTTCGACCAGTGGTAGCACTCTTTACATCTTTGTTTGCTGGTACGCTTGTGAACAATTTTGCCAAAGAGGACAGTGAAGTGAAAGATGTAGAACACGAACATGAACACGAGCACGAACATGACTGCTGCTGCCATGATCATCACGAGCATCATCATGATGACGAATGCTGCTGCCATCATCATGAAGAGGAAGACTCAAAAGGCATCTGTGGAAAGGTGAAGAGTGCCCTTGACTACGCCTTCGTCGAGATGATGGGCGATATAGGCAAGTGGCTCGTTGTAGGCCTTTTGATAGCAGGAGTGATAACAGTCTTTGTGCCTGAAAGTTTCTGGGTGTTCTTCAAGGGCAATACACTGCTGAGTATGCTGCTCGTATTGTGTATAGCCATACCGATGTATATCTGTGCTACAGGAAGCATACCAATCGCAGTGGCGCTGATAATGAAGGGCTTGACTCCAGGTGCCGCCCTCGTATTGCTCATGGCCGGACCTGCATGCAATATGGCGTCGATGCTGTTGATCAATAAGATGCTGGGCAAGAGGACACTCATGATGTACCTTGCATCAATAGTCTGTGTCACTGTGCTTGCAGGTTTCGCAATAGACCAGATGCCGGCAGGGTGGTTCATGCCAACGATAATGAATACCGCTGACATGGCGCACGAAGAAGGTATGCCAATGTTCAATGTGGCATGCAGCGTATTGCTCGGCCTCTTGCTCCTGAACAGTATGAGGAAAGGCCACGACCATTGCCACTGCCATGAAGGCTGATAATTATGCTTCGCAAGTATTTTATATGGAATAATTTGGAAATAATGAGCAAAATTTGTTGGTCTCATATAGTTTTTGTATATTTGCAAAAGATAAGCTAAAATACAAAATATATTGCAATATGAAGAAACTACTCCTAACCTCACTTGTGATGTCTTCCTTGGGTGCAAATGCTCAGGAAGACATCACGATGTCGTATTTAAAGAACCCTTCGTTTGAGCAGGACAACATAGCCTCTCTTTCTCCTGATGCCACACGTGGCGCGTATGTTGCCACTAAGGTGACTGGATGGCAATTGTCTGGTACCTACGGTGTCAGTGATATTATGACATCGGCGGCAACGGCTACTGATAATAATCTGGGACGTCCTGGCAGCCCAGCTGAGGGTACGCAGATGTATTACATCCGTAATGCCTGGGCCAACGGCAATGCTGCACTTAAGCAGACCGTGACTCTGCCAGCAGGAAAGTACAGGCTCTCTGTTGATAATAAGTGTGCTACACCGGGAACAAGCAGTTCGGGCAAGATGGTAGTGACATCAAAGGCTATAGCCGGCGGTGCGGAGAATACAGGACTGATGCTTAATACTGGCAGCATACCAGAGGCATGGACTACTTCTTCGGTAGAGTTTACATTGAAAGAGGAAGCAGAGGTGACCTTGGGCTTTGAGTTTACATGGATCAATGCCGCTGGTGCGAGTTTCCTATTGGACAATGTGAAACTTTACAACATTACCAATGAGGTGGTGAAGCCAGACCCTACCGAGTCAGAGGTATCATCGTTTACTGAGGGTGTTATTGACAATATATTCGTCCCAGAGGCTGCCATGAAGGGTGACCTTCTCCAGATGCTGGCAAATTTCTCCAAGTATATGGTAGCAGACTGGAATCCGTGTCAGGCGCCTAACAGCATCAATGAGGATTGCGGTTTCTTCAAGGGAGAGAACTCTGGCGGCAGTGACGAGCGTGGCGTTCGTCCTAATGCTGATCTGTCAATGATATGTGCCTTCCTTGTTAAATATGGTAAGCCTGCACAGGTGCAACTACCACAGGGAGTGACATGGGATAAGATAGAAGAGATGGCAAAGAAATCACTCATCTTCGCTTACTCTACCCATAAGGCAAACAAACTGAAAGTGTGCAGCGGTAATAAATACTGGGGCTCAGTATCTACCAGCGATGCAGTGTGGGAGTCAAGCCTGTGGGCTATGTCTGTGGCGTATTCCGCATACTTCCAGTGGAATACACTGACCGAAGCACAGAAGAAGTATATCTATGCCATGCTGAAGGCTGAGTGTAACTATGAACTGAATCGCACTATACCTACCGGCTATGCCGGCGATACGAAAGCAGAGGAGAATGGATGGGAGGCAGATATCCTTGCAGCAACACTTGGCCTGTTCCCTGACGATGCGCTGGCACCAAAGTGGTTTGAACGTCTTCGCGAGTTTGCCATCAATTCATATTCTCATACCAGCGATGCTGCAGACCATACAGTCATAGACCCCGATTATAACACCAAGACCGTGGCAGATATGTATAAGGGCGCAAACCTCTATGATGACTATTCGCTGCAGAATCATAATCTCTTCCATACCTCTTATCAGAATGTGGTGATGCAGGAACTTGGTGAGGCGGCACTGGCATTGAAGATGTTCCAGTTGGGTACCATTGGTACGGAGAAGTGGAAGACCAATGCTCTGATGCATAATAATCAGGAGGTGCAGGACTCTATCCTCAACTGGCTTGCCCTGGCTGATGGCGAACTGGCCATGCCTAATGGTAATGACTGGAGTCTCTTCCTCTATGACCAGATCACCTCTTATTCCACACAGGCATGTTTCCAGCGTGATGCCAACGCCCTGATGCTGGAGAATATGGCATACAAATATATCAAGGCCCGCCAGCAGACCACCAGTGATGGTTCATGGTTGCTTCGTGCTGATGTTGGTGCTCGCCGCATGGGTGTAGAGGCGCATCGTGTGATGATGACATATCTCATGCATGACGTGATGTCAACCGCCGACATAACACCTACAGAGTGGGACGACTTTAACAGCAAGTATGGTGAGGCAAAGATGATACCATGTCAGAATGTAGTGCGTGCAGCTACAGACTCCCGTTTCTCTTGTTTCTCATGGTCTGACGGACTAAAGTCATATACAGGATATTTTGCTGCCAATTCAGCTGACAAGAATAAGATAGTGGTGCCATATCGTGCCAATAACACCGGTAACATAACCGGTTGGTATGAGGTGAGTGGAAAGGGTACTAACGCTACCCCTGTCACCAAAGGCATCTACCAACTCAATGGCAACGGCTATGTGATGAATGGTGAACTGAATACTAATGACGAAGCCCTCAATAACCGCTTTGCCATATATTCTACACCAAAGAATGCTATTATCTATCTGGACTATGTCACTGCAAAGTCTGCTTGTACCATTACGGCTGAGAAGGGCGGACTGCTCGCTATATCTACCGACGAACTGACTAAGCGCAACCGTACATTATATTACAGTGATGCAGGTAATAGCGATGCGGCTATTACATACAAGCAGTTGGATGGTAGTAGCATTGCTTCTTTTAACAGTAATTGGGTGAATATAGACAACGAACTCGGTATTGCAAGCGTTGGAAATAATAAGAAGATTGCTTTCGGTGACCGTGACGCCAATAACTCTATTTATACCTCAAAGCTTTATCCGATGTATGCTAACGCAAGTCGTGCGGTGAAGTCGGGTGACGTGGTTGATGCTCGTAACTTGATATATTATAGTAACATCAAGGCTGATGCTACAAAATCCATGGCTGACAATGCTGTGACTTTGCGCGATATGCTGCCTGCAGGATGGAATGGTGTCATAGCTGCAGATGCGGACTGTGCATACCTTCTCGTCAGCAACTTCAAGGGAGCAGAGAATGAGGCAGTTGTCAATGGTTTGCAGTATCAGGGTGGTGCTCCAGTCTTCGCGCAACCTACAGTAATCAGCGATAGCAAGGCTAGCGTGACCTTCATGGCAAATCAGAATAATTCTGTAGCACAGCCTATTACAGCAGTGATTAAGGGCACCGCTGTGGAAGCGCAGATGGAGACAGAGTCTTCGCTCTTTATCACAGGCAAATCTGCAACCAGGATCACCCTTAATATGACTGTAGAGGGTAAGGTTCTGACGAAGGATATTGACCTTGGTAGTGATGAGACCGTACGTGCTATGGTCAAGGACGGAGAGATCGTAGTGGAGAATACTGATATCCCTGTAGTCGAGACGAAGGACTATTCAGGTTACATCATTAATCCAAAGTTTGAAGGAAATTCTTCTACGGGATGGAATGGTACTCCTACCGTATCCTATGATTGTGCGGAGAAGTTCAATACCACGTTTGATGTAAACCAGACGATAAAGAACCTGCCAGAGGGTTATTACATGCTTGGAGTGCAGGGATTCTATCGTGCAGGTACTTATGCAGCAGCAGCATCGGCTCGCAAGAATGGTACGGAGAAGATAAACGCGGTACTTTATGCCAATGACGCATCATGTGATATGGCGTCGATCTTTGAGGAGGCAGACAAGAAGTATGCTGTAGGTGTCAATCAGGCACCTTACGGTTATATACCAGACAATATGGAACAGGCATCCATCTATTTCCGTCACGGACTTTATCCTAACAGTTTGATGTGCCATGTAGGTAAGGATGGTCTTCTCACTATAGGAGTGAAGAAGGGTAGTACAATAGCCAGCGACTGGTGTATATTCACCAACTTTACTCTTACCTATCTGGGCGCTGACGATCCTACTTCTGTGGCTGCGCCTGTCAGTCAGACGGCTTCGTCAGCAGATAGCATCTTCTCTGTTCAGGGAGTGCGTCTTGCGCAGCCACCAGTGAAGGGTATCTATATCCTTAATGGCAAAAAGATAATGGTGAAATAGTATTAACTGATTAACGAATAAGTATAGACCGCAATGCAGATGTGTTATATTCGAATATAATACATCTGCATTGCGGTCTATCATCCCCCCTAAATATTATATTTCTTTTTCCACTCAACGTAATATGGCGGCAGGTCGTAGAGTTGTTCTCCATATTGATTTATGAATAGTTGCGTTGTAGAGCCTTTGCAGCAGAGCACACCGTCTCTTTCTCTGTATATCTCGTATCGGAAGTCCAGTCTCGCGCCGCGCTTAGGCACATAGAATGTGTGGATGACAGCAACGTCATTCAGTTCCAGAGGAGCAAGACAGCGTGCCTGAATGTCATAGATAGGGGCAGGGAGACCTGACTCCAGCATAGTCTGGTAGTCTATGCCAGGATAGTGGCGGTTGAATGACTCGCGTCCATCCTCAAAGTATTTTATGTATGTGCCATGCCATACTCTGCGCATGGAGTCCATCTCGCTGAACTTTACTCTTATCTTGCAAATATCTTCCATTTCTTGTTGTTTGGTTGTTTAGTTGTTTGGTTGTTTGCAAATCAAACCATCACCTTTGCCAATGATTTCAGCACATGTAAACAGGCTGGTTACCGTTACCCCATGTATGCCATGCATCTGTAGGTTTTGACCTGTCATGAAGAGATTGGCTATCGGCGTCTGTGGTGCCAGCATTGTGAGCATAGGCATGGAGTAGTCTTTGCGTATGCCGTATGCAGAACCCTGCGGCGTACCAGTGTAGTCACGGTATGACAGTGGGGTAGAGGTGTGTATGCCCTCTATACATCCTGACAACTGTGGTAGTACCCTTTCTGCCAGCGCGATGCACTCCTGGGCTTTGCGATGTTTGTACTCCTCATATCCTGCATCACGATGTCCCAGCGATGATGTCTGCCATTCGCTGCATTCACTCCATGGCATAGGGGTAAGGATGTCGATGGCATCTTCGCATACTGGATGACTGACGAGTATTCCCCTCGTACCTCCTCCGTCTGCTATGTCCCAGCAGCATGGGGAGGGATATACATATTTGTTGTGATTGAAATAAGGGATGCTGCCAGGTTTGAGATTGATGGATGCAGTGAAGAACCCGAACGTGTTCTCTAAAGAGTTCATCCTCCTGCGGTAAACATTTCTGATGACCTGGCTGTTCTTTATCAGACCGCATGTCAGTGCCGGGTGTATGTCGCTGATAAAATAGCCCCCTTCGTATGTAGTACCGTCAGCACAGGTGGCGGCATATATTCGCCTATCTCTTTCGTGTAGTTCTGTTACCTCACTACTACACACCACGTCTCCGCCATTGTCTTTGATCTTTTGCACAAGGTGATTTACAAGGATGTTGCCGGGACCTTTAAGTCTCCATGAACCTTGCATATAACAGCTGTTGCCATGGATGAAAGTGAAGAGTGGGAGAGTGTCTTTCCTTAGTTCCATCCTGAGTGATGAACCAGAGAGGACGTTTATCAGCAGTTCGTCATGGAATGTCTCTTTCAGCCATTGATAGGCATTGGTCGTGAGGAGAAATTCGTTGAGTGATGGGTTGACGTTATGTGTTATAGGGAGTAGCTGTTCTTCTTCAGCCTTGTATAGCAACTGCATATATTTCCGCAGTCCCTCCTTTTCGTTTGGGAATCTGTCACACATCACACGATAGAACTCATCAAAGCCTTCGGCGAAATCGAAAGTGTCGTTGGCTATCGTTATCTTGTCGTATGCGGCAGAGTCCAACCGCTGCCATGGCAGGTCCGTGATGCCAAGTTCGCGGAATGTATTATATAGGCAGTGTCCTTCCTGCAGTCCACCGATGTAATGCAGTCCGGTGTCATAATTCACGCCATTACGCTTGTAGCTCTGAATGCAACCACCAGGCTGATGATGCTTTTCAAGTAGTAATACGGACAATCCTCTCTGGCTTAGTATGCATCCGCACTCTAAACCTCCGAGTCCTGTACCTATTATTACAACGTCATATTTCATATTGATGATTTCTTCTCCAGAATACCTTTGAATGTCATGATTGCAGTGTCGTCATGGTTGATGCCGGCAACAATGTCGTACTTGCCATCATTGTTCTTGGAAAGTGCGACGGTGACAGTAAGTTGTGGTGTGTCGTATGGTGTTGCCACGGAAAGCATCCTGCATTGCTTGATGGAGACAGTACGAAGTGCACAACCTGCCAGTTTTGAAGCGCACTCAATGATGGTGTCGATATTGCATACTCCCGGACATACTGGCTTGTCAGGAAAGTGTCCCTGATATATGTCGCAGTCATCAATTAAAGCTACGTGAAACGTACCATTGTTGTCGTGTGATTCAAAATCTATTATACGGTAATACCTATCTTCAAGCGTCATATCTATGAACTTCGTGATTATTCTTCAATGAATATTTTCATCTTTGTCTCCGCACATATCTCACTGTGTATCTTTACGGCTCCTTCGATCAATGTTATGTGTTCCACTTCAGGACCGATCGTTATGGTCGTAGTAAGAAGATCTCCGACTCTTGGATGGTTGTACACTTTGAAATTCTTTATTTCACCGATGTATCCTATAGGTGGTACCGTTGCACCCTTGGCGAGGGCCTGGTAACCAGCAATGGCAGATGCTGACTGGGCTATGTGTTCCATTATTCCTGATTCGCTGAAAAATCCCTCTTCGTCAAGAAAAAAATTATCATTATTGATGAAGAGTTGCGTGGTGGCAGTGTTGCCTGCAATGTGCAGTATGCTGTCTATATTCAGGATAGGCGCACGCTGTGGGATGAGCTGTTCTATCTTAATTTCCTTCAGACTCATGTCATGGTTTAGGTGTGGCCCTCGATATAATCGTAAAGGTTCTGGAATGTTACAACCTTGTGTAGGTCCTCTGTCGGAATCTTGACCTTGAATGTGTGCTGTATTACCGCTACGAGATCAACTAGCGAAAGGCTATCCAATGATAGTGTGTCCTTGACGATTGCATCAGGAGTGATGGTGCTTTCATCGATTTCAAATTCTTCTGCTAAAACACTGTTGACTTTTGATATGATGTCTTCTTTTGTCATTTTCTTTATATGTCTTTTATTATTAATGTTGAGTTTGTGCCTCCAAACCCGAATGAGTTGGAGAGGAAGAGGTCAAATTTCGTTTTTACAGTCTCAGGTATGATGTTGATGCATGAAGTGTCTTCATCAGGCTCGGTGAAGTTAATGTTGCCTGCTATGAATCCGTTTTTCATCATCAGTATGGAATATATGATTTCTGATGCGCCTGCAGCCCACATTTCATGTCCGGTCTGTGACTTCGTTGAGGTTACAGGGACTTTATGGTCGCCGAAGATGCTTGCTATGGCTTGTGCTTCCTTGGCATCACCTATGCGGGTAGATGTGGCGTGGGCATTGATATACCCTATCTCGTTTGCGGATATACCTGCATTACCTATTGCCATCTCCAGTGATCGTGCAGGTCCGCTGACATTGGGCGTCGATATATGATCACCGTTTCCAGAGAATCCCCAGCCTATTATCTCAGCTATGATAGGAGCGCCACGTTTTATGGCATTGTCGTAAGTCTCAAGTATTAATGTCGCTGCTCCTCCGCCAGGTACCAGACCATTTCGGTTGCGGTCAAAAGGACGGCTGGCTTTTGCAGGTTCTCCTTCGGATGTGGAGAATGCCTGGATGCCGTCAAACGATGCTGTGGCAAACATATTATTCTCTTGTGCTCCTCCACAGATGATACAGTCTTGCAGTCCGTTTTTTAACAATAGATATGCATTGCCGATGGATAGCGAACCTGAGGCGCAAGCTGCGGATGATGTCATGTTTATTCCTCTGAGCTTGAACAGACATGACAGATTCATGGTGACAGTGGAGTTCATAGACTGGAATATAGCGCCAGAGCCACAAGCAGAAGTGTCTTTGTATTCACGGAATTTGTCCAAGGCATTCATTGTTGCTTCTGCTACGGAGTCATTGCCGTATATGATGCCTACTTCGTGATTGGCAAGATAGTCTTCGTCTATCTTGGCTTGAGTAAGGGCATCTCGAGTTGCCATATATGCATATTGTGCCTCTTCAGGCATGAACTGTCTGAGGTTACGCGAAATAAAGGGCTTGAGGTTTGGGGTCGGGATATCAGCACAGAGTGCAGAACGGAAACCAGCATCCTTGCGTTCCTGCGAGAATATTATTCCGCTCTTGCCTTCGTAGAGTGACTGACGAACATCGTCAAGTGTCTGTCCGAGGCACGACCAGATGCCCATTCCAGTGATTACGACTCTATTCATGTTGTTTATAGTGTATATCCTTATCTTTTCTGATATTGGTTATTTGAACTTCTTCAGTTCTTGTTCAGTAATTCGGATGATGTCTTCCTGAGTTACATTCCAAGGCAGCATTGTTATATGCTCTGTAATATCCTCTCGTTCTATCTCTTTGTAATAATGACTGTATGGGAAGTCCGTCTTATTGGATATTGTTTGTCCCTTTATGCTGTCTTCATAATAATAGTTTGTTATGATAGAGTTTGAGACATTCATTGTTTGCAATTTTGCTTTGACAGAATCCTTTAGTTCTTCAATATGCTCATCCGTGTAGCAAGTGCTAGTTTCGTAGTTGAACATATATTCGTACTCAAGTGTATCAATCATGTATGTTCCTTGTACGATATTGGTGATGAACCCCCAGGCACTCCTATATACGGTTTCCACAGATACGCTGTCTGCTTCAGGCTTATTATTTTTGAACCAAGTCTCGGTCTTATTTCTTCCTTCATCTTCTATCTTCTTTTGCAGTGCGTCGTCATAGTGATAGTTGGTGCATGAAGCTATTGCCAGAATTGCTGTTGTTATTATGAATAATTGTCTCATTGTGTAGTTGTATTATACGCTATTGAAAATATCAACTGCAAAGTTACTAAAAAAATACCACATAGGGAAATGCTATTTTGTTAAAAACATAAAAAAGCACCATGCTTTTCTAAAACATGGTGCTTAATATAAAGAATATTTATGTTCTGATTATGCTGCGGCAGCTGCATGGAGAGCATCATAGATGCAACTTCCAATACCGAAGAGGAGTACGCCGAGAGTACATATAGCAAGAGTAATCTTAGTGTTGCAATCCATCTTGTAGGTAGGGAGAGCCTCGCCGTCATTGTTGATATACATAGCCTTTACGATAAGCAGATAGTAGTAAAGTGATACTACGGTGTTGACCAAGGCGATGAATACGATGAGGTATGGCATGAATGCTGGACGTCCGTCAACAGCAGCAAGGAACACGAAGAACTTAGAGAACATACCTGCAAATGGAGGAATACCGCCAAGTGAGAAGAGGGCAAGTGTCATGAGGAATGCCATCTTAGGATTGTTCTTGTACATTCCATTGTATGCTGCCATGTCTGTACGTCCGCCGTTAGCGTTCTCAACCGAAGCGATGATAGCGAATACCGCCATGTTGGCTGCGATGTAGATGAGCACATAGTACATGAGTGCTGTGATGCTCATTACATAGTTACCACCAATTGCTACGAGCATGATGTAACCTGCCTGAGAGATAGATGAGAATGCCATGAATCTCTTGAGTTCTGTCTGACGGATAGCCATGAGGTTGGCTACTGTGATAGAAAGAACAACGAGAATGTACATTGTCACTGTCCATACAGGCATAAGGGAAACGAATGTCTTGTAGAAGAGTGTTACGAGTGTGAATGCTGCAGCACCCTTAGAGATTACGCTGAGATAACCTGTTACGGTAGTAGGAGCACCCTGATATGTGTCAGCTGTCCAGAAGTGGAATGGTACGAGTGAGATCTTGAAACCGAGACCGGCAATGAAGAATACCATACCCATTACAGACATAGGAGAGAATGTGAGTGACTTGGCAAAGTCATCAAAGTAAAGATGACCTGTAGCACCGTAAAGGAAAGATATGCCATAGAGCATGACACCTGAAGAGAATGTTGCTGTAAGTATGAACTTAGCAGCAGCCTCAGCTGAATCGTTACGGTACTTGTCAAGAGCTACCATACAGCCCATAGGTACTGATGCCATCTCAAGGCCAAGGACAAACATAAGGAATGATCCTGCACTCATCATCATGAACATACCGAGAAGGGTAGAGACTACGAGCATGTAGAATTCTCCTTCTACCATCTTGCTACTTGTGGTAGCAAGCCAGTTGCGTGATTGCATTACTACGATGAGTGTGCCGAATGTAAGTATTGACTTCATCAGATTTGCTGCTGGTGTGGCTGTGTATATGCCGCCGAATACTGATACGGTTTCTTCACCAGGGCAAATGTTGATGAGCAGCTGTGCCAGAAGCAATACGCATACGAATGGGTTGAACCATTTGCGCTCTGCCTGCTTGTGTGTCACAAAGTCTGCTGCGAACACAATGACCAGAATTGCTACGAGTGTAGCTTCTGGAATCATATATAGAAATTGACTGTAGTTCATATATATAATCTTATAATCTTTATTCTATAAAACAATTAGAGCGAAGAGAGGTTCTGAAGTATTGGTGCCACACCATCTGCAATGACATTGCTTGCCCAGATAGGGAAAGAACCAAGACCTGCAACGCAGGCAATGAGGCAGCATACTGCAAACTTCTCATCCCATGTAGCATCGGTGAGTTCCTCGTAGTGTGGGTCTGCTACCTTCTCGAAGAGGATGAAACCTACGGTACGGAGGATGTAAACTGCAGTTACTACGATTGATGTACATGCGATGATGGTACAGCAACGATGGAATGTATCTGCATTCTCAAACGAACCAACGAAGATGGTCATCTCTGCGATCAAGCCTGACAAACCTGGAAGACCAAGGTTTGCAAGACCTGCTACTACGTAACCTACAGAGAGGAATGGCATAATCTTCATCAGACCGCCCAGACGACGGATGTCACGTGTGTGCGTACGACCGTAGATCATACCGATGAGAGCGAAGAAAAGCGCTGTCATCAGACCGTGAGAAAGCATCTGGAGGATAGCTCCTGTGCAAGATACCCTGGTCATCATGAGAAGTGCGAAGAGCACGAGTCCACAGTGTGACACTGAAGAGTAAGCGTTGATGAACTTAAGGTCAGTCTGTACACAAGCAGAGAATGCACCATATACTACCGAGCAGGTGGTGAGGATAAGGAATACTGTGCACCACTGACCCTGTGCTGCTGTAGGCAGAAGGAACATAGCGATGCGGAAGCAACCGTAACCACCAAGCTTCATGAGCACACCTGCGTGAAGCATAGATACTGATGTAGGAGCACAACCGTGACCGATTGGTGACCATGTGTGGAATGGGAACAATGCACCGAGTACACCGAAACCGATGAATACGAATGGGAAGAGAGCATTCTGAACAACAGCAGGAATGTGGTTGTTGTGAGCAATCTCAAGAAGATTCATGGTAGTAGCACCATTGAAGAAGTAGATGCCTACGAGACCGATGATGATAAGTGCAGAACCACCCATGAGCATGAGGGTAAGCTTCATAGCAGCATACTCCTTGCGACCTGATCCCCAGAAACCGATAAGGAGGTACATAGGGATAAGAGCTACCTCATAGAACATGAACATGGTGAAGAGGTCTATAGAGATAAAGAATCCATATACACCTGTAGAGAGAAGGGTGAACCACATGAAGAACTCCTTGGTCAGTGGCTGAAGCTTCCATGATGCAAAAGTACCAGTAAATACGATGATACTTGAGAGCAGAAGCATTACAACACTGATTCCGTCAACACCGATAGCGTATGAAATGTTGAGAGGAGCAAACCAAACATGGCTATATGTATAGAGCATCTCAGCTGTGTTGCCTGCTGCACGCTGACCGATGAAGTCAAGTGTGAGCCATACACTGAGTGCAACGAGACAGGTAGCACCTGCTACCATCACGCCACGTACCTGATTGATATTCCTTGCAGCCCAAAGACCCAGGAGCATCAGCACAGGGATTACTACGAATAATGTTAATATACTCATCTTTTTTTGTTTTTATCTATTTATTCTAGTCTTTCAAGATTTTATATCCTATATCTTGATTCTAGAGACATATAAGAATCAGTGTGAGAGCTATTACACCACAGATGAACCATGTAGCATAGCTGCGTACGTCACCGTTCTGGGTGTTACGGATGCTTTCACCTCCCGCATTGGCTCCCCATGCTGTGAAGTCAATGAGACCGTTGATGATGTGCTCATCAATCCATGCTACTGGAGTAGATACAAAACGGAAGAGAATCTTGTGTGTTACAAACATATAAACCTCGTCCATGTAGAAGCGCTTGTAAGCCCAACGATGGAGGTTTGGTGCAAGAGAGTACATCTTCTCTGCGATAGGCTGCTTCTCACCCTTGTAGATGTAGGTAGCCAGAGCAATAGAAGCGATAGCGATGATAGTTGATGTCGCTGCGATAGTTGGGTCGAAGTGTACTGTGTATGCCTGACCGCTTGCAGTTACGAGCGAACCGAATGATGCCCACTCCCATTCGCAGAATCCGCCGAGGGTGGTGAAGATACCTACACCTACAGTGATAATGCTGAGGAAAATAAGTGGGAATGTCATAGTCAATGGTGCCTCGTGTGGAGTGTGGTGAGCGTGAAGCTCCTTGTTTTCTGTTCCCCAGAAGATACCATAGTAGAGACGGAACATATAGAATGCTGTCATTGCTGCTACACCTGTCATCCACCAACCGCAGATTGGTGAGTATGCGAAGCATGCAGAGATGATCTCATCCTTAGAACTGAAGCCTGAGAAGAATGGGATACCTGCGATGGCAAGGCAAGAGATGAGGAATGTAGCGTGAGTGATAGGCATGTACTTGCGCAGACCGCCCATGGTTGACATCTCGTTAGAGTGTACTGCATGGATGATACAACCAGCGCCAAGGAACAGACATGCCTTGAACATAGCGTGGGTGAAGAGATGGAACAGTGAAGCAAGGTAACCGAGACCACCATGCTCATGATGAGAAAGTTCCATTGATGTACATACGCCCAGTGCTACCATCATGAATGCAATCTGCGAGATGGTAGAGAAGGCAAGTACACGCTTGATATCGCTCTGTGCACATGCTACTGCTGCTGCGTAGAATGCTGTGAATGCACCTACGATTACTACGATGTTCATCTGGTCCGGAGCATAGTCAATCCAGAGAGGGAACATACGTGCGATCTGGAATACACCTGCGACAACCATGGTAGCAGCGTGGATGAGAGCAGATACTGGTGTAGGACCTTCCATGGCATCTGGCAACCAG
The DNA here is from genome assembly GCA_045617365.1 of Prevotella sp. GTDB lineage: Bacteria > Bacteroidota > Bacteroidia > Bacteroidales > Bacteroidaceae > Prevotella. The sequence goes on from JAZLIN010000027.1 coordinate 61,744, forward strand.
ATGTGGAGTGGGAACATTGCTGACTTACCAGCACCACCGATGAACATCAGTACAAGGGCTGTAGGGATGATCATGATGCCTGAGGCAAATGCCTTGTCAGCATTGCAGAATGTGAATGTATCAGCTGCTGCACCTGTTATCTCGCCTGCGAATGAGAAGTTGAATGATCCTGTGTAGTAACCGAAGATAAGGATACCTACAAGGAAGAACATGTCAGCAAAACGAGTTACGATGAATGCCTTCTTTGATGCGTGAACCGCTGCGTGCAAAGGATAGTAGAATCCGATGAGCAAGTATGAGCTTACACCTACGAGCTCCCAGAACATGTACATCTGGAAGATGTTAGTAGCTACTACCAGTCCGAGCATAGAGAATGTAAAGAGCGAAAGGAAAGCATAGTAACGCTGGAAACCTTTCTCTCCATGCATATAGCCGAATGAATAGATGTGTACCATCAATGACACTGTCGAGATGACGATGAGCATCATCACAGAGATAGGATCAAGGAGGATACCTAGATCAAAATGCAGTGAACCGAGTGGGAGCCATGTAGTGTTGTAAGGTACAACAGTTGGGAAGGCACCGTTGAGACGGTCCATTGTGAAATACTGGAATGCAGTGATGTAGCTGAGGATGGTTACGAGTCCGAGTGAACAAGTACCGATGAGTCCAGCTGCCTGGTGCGACCAGCCTTTCTTGCCTCTGAAATAATCAGTCAAACCTATGATAAGGAATGAAAGCAGAGGTAGAAGAAGAATACCAATTGTATATCCGAATTCCATTTTTGTTCTGTTTTAATTTTTCCTGCTCGGTAACAGAAACATGTTCGTCACATGTCACAGTTAACCGAAATGGGTTTGACTTAAATTATAACTTCATGTTCTGAATGCTTGTGACATTGTCGCTGTTGAAGTGACGGTAAGCATTGATGATGATAGCAATAGCTACAGCACTCTCTGCTGCACTGATACCGATAGAGAAGAGTGTGAAGAACATACCCTCCATCTGACCAGGATAGAGAAGACGGTTAAATGCTGCGAAGTTAAGATCAACTGCATTGAGCACCAACTCTATGCTAACGAGCATTGCAATCATGTTACGGCGGGTAACGAAACCGAATACGCCGATGAAGAAGAGTATCGCGCTAAGCACGAAAAAACATTGTACTGGTACCATACTTATTTGTCCTCCTTCTGATTACGTGAAACAACAAGTCCTCCGATGATACATGCCAGGAGGAATATTGATATGAATTCGAATGGCAGTACATACTGGTACTTGTCTGAACCCATCAGTGTCTGGCCTATCTGCTCCATAGGAACCTCCACGTCATCTACAGCGCAGAACATGTCAAAGAACTTAGACTTCAACTGTGCCACTACGACGGTAACGAGACCCACCAAAGCAACGATGCCAGCACCAAAGAATCGCTTGTACTCAATCTTCTCCTTGAGACCCTGAAGGCGACGCTTAGAGATGAGCTGGATGGCAAAGATGTAAATCATTGTCATACCGCCAGCGTAGATGCTGAGCTGAGCAGTACCCAGGTAAGTGTAGTCGAGGAGGAAGTACATGCCGGCGATAGAGAAGAGCACGAAGAGAAGTGCTGTAACAGCACGCATGATGCTCTTGGTCATCACAGAGAAAACTGCTGCGCAGAGTATTACTGCTGCCAGGATAGCGAACATTATGATATTTGCCATAGTCTTTATGCCTCCTTTTCTTTTGATGCAGCCTCAGCAGCGGCTTTCGCTGCTGCAGCCTTGGCATTCTCAGCATACTGTGCCATCTCCTCCTCTGTAGGAGCGATGTTCAGGTGCTGTACGAGTGCCTCACGGCTGAATACTGCGTTTTCGAAATCTTTTACAAACTTGATGGCACCGAAATTACATGCGTTGACGCAGAGCTGACAGAACATGCAGTCACCCAGGTCATACTGGTAATCCTGCAGGAGCTTCTTCTTCTTGCCGTCAGCTGTAGTAATCATTGTTGACGTAATTTTGATGGAGCCATTTGGACATGCCTTTTCGCAGAGAGTACAAGCGCTGCACTTGTTCTTGCCATTCTCATCGTGAATCATGACAAGTGTGCCGCGATGACGGTCTGCCACATGCTGTGTCTTGCGGTTCTCTGGGTACTGCTCGGTTATCTTAGAGGTGACATACTCACCCATTGTGATATCCATACCCGTAAGCAGAGTCTTGATACCTGCTATCGCACCGCCGAAATATGAATTGTTTTTAGCCATTTTAACTTGTTACGTTGTGAATTTAACGTGTTGAGCTTTATCCTTACTTGTCTTTCTTGACAGCGATGTCTGCACCTACGAGTTTCTGGTCCTTAGCAAATGCTGCACGGAACTTGATAGCGCGGGCTACAATGACAACAGCGATGATTGCAATGACAGCCGCAACAGCGATGCCAGCGTAAAGCGAACCAACGATGTCGAATGCTACACAAACAGTCATCAGTACAAGGTTGAGGAGTGCAAGTGGCATGAGGTACTTCCACTCCAGGTTCAGTATCTGGTCGATACGGAGACGTGGGAAAGTCCACTTAATCCACATGAGGAGCCATACCATAGCGAATGCCTTGGCAAGGAACCATACGATGCCTGGGATATAATCCATTACAGCATCAAAACCCTCAATGCCAATGTGAACAGGGCACCAACCACCGAGGAATACGAGTGATGTCATACCTGCTACGATGAAGAGATTGAGGAATTCTGCGAGATAGTAGAAGCCAAAGCCCATACCAGAATACTCAGTGTGGTAACCGGCGGTAAGCTCAGACTCAGCCTCTGCAAGGTCGAATGGACCACGGTTTGCCTCGGCATTACCTGCGATGAGGAAGATGAGGAATGCGATGATAGCAGGGATGTGCCCCTGGAATATCAACCATCCGAATGGACCACTCTGTGCCTCAACGATACCAGAAACCTGCATTGTTCCGGTGAGTATGGTAGCAGTGATGAGACAGAGACCGAGAGACATCTCGTATGAAATCATCTGTACAGCACCACGCATAGCTGATACCACGCCGTATTTGTTGTTGGAAGACCAACCAGCGAGGAACACACCAATGACACCTATGGCAGAGAGAGCTGTGTAAAGGAATATTCCGACATTGAAGTCAAGAATAACAGCACCGTTATTCCATGGGAGGAATGCAAAAGCACCGATAGAACCCATGATAACAAGTATTGGAGCAAGAGCATAGAGGAGTTTGTCGGCCTTGTCCACGAAGAAGATCTCCTTGATGAGCATCTTGAGTACGTCGGCAAATACCTGAAGCAATCCCCATGGACCTACACGCATAGGGCCGAGACGGCACTGGAAGTATGCGCAGACCTTACGCTCCATAAATATCAATGCGATAGCGAGTAATGCATAGCCCACAATGATGAGCAGACCTACTATTACGCATTCAATAAGGATGGCAAGCCAGCTTGGACAACCGATGACGTTGAGCAAGAGGTCATTGAACCATGATGATATTATTTGAAAGTCGAACATAGTTTAATTTACTATTTACGGATTTACTATTTACAATTTAATTTACTATTTTCTCAATCTACTTCCTATCACTGCCTATACCTTATATATTATATATATGTACAGGGGGTGTAAGTCGTAAATTGTCTAATTGTAAATGGAATTATCTATCGATGTCAGGAATGATATAGTCAAGACCTGCACCTACTGCCACGAGGTCTGCCACCTTTGAGCCGCGAAGCATCTCGTCAAGGCAACCAACGAGGTTGAGTGCCATTGGCTTCAGCTTCATGCGGTATGGAGACTTGTCGCCACGTGAATCAAGATAAACACCAAACTCACCGCTGGTGCCTTCTACAGCGAAGTACCACTGTCCCTCTGGACACTTGATGATAGGCTTCTGCTTGATGTAGTACTCACCTTCTGGGATATTGTCGATGAGCTGCTCGATAATCTTGATTGACTGCTCGATTTCCTTTACACGAAGATAATATCTATCCTGTGCATCGCAGTTATCCAGTACTACCTGCTCCCAATCAACCTTGTCGTAAGCGTCGTATGGATAGTTCTTACGTACGTCGTTAGCCCACTGTGAGGCACGACCGTTGGAACCTGAAACTCCGTAGTCGATACACTGCTCCTTTGTGAAGACGCCTTCACCCTCGAGACGCTGGTGTGTGATTACGTTGTCACCAAATACGTTGACATACTCTGGCAACTTATTCTTGAGATATGTGCAGAGTTTCTTGACCTCTTCCTGGAAGTTTGGAGCGATATCCTCCTGCAGACCACCGATGCGGTAGTAGTTCTGAATCAGTCGGCCACCAGTTGTTTCCTCCATTACGTTGAGCACGTACTCACGGTCACGCATATTGAATAGGAAAGCAGTGAGGGCGCCGAGGTCCTGTGCATAACATCCCAGATAGAGCAGGTGTCCGTCGATACGCTGCAACTCATCCATGATGGTGCGGATAACCTTGATGCGTTCGCTGAGCTCAATGCCAAGTGCCTCCTCGATGACACCACAGATAGCGTGGCGGTTCATCATAGCCGAGAGGTAGTTCAGACGGTCTGTCATAGCCAGGGTCTGAGGATATGTCATGCTCTCAAACATCTTCTCGATACCACGGTGGATATATCCGAGGTGTGGGTTGATTTTCTTTACAGTCTCACCGTCAAGTACGGTCTCCATACGGAGCACACCATGAGTAGAAGGGTGCTGAGGACCGATGTTTACCACGAAGTCGTCTTCGCCAAAGAGAGGCACCTGCTTCTCTACGAGGTTGCCATCCTTGTCGAGGCTGTACTGTGTAGCCAGACCGCACTCCTTATCGTCTTCGAGAGTGTATGAGTCATCCTCGCATGTCCAGTCCTTACGGAATGGGTGACCCTTGAAGTCCTCTCGAAGGAAGATTCGTGTGCAGTTAGGGTGACCAAGGAATTTGATACCGTAGAAGTCGAATACCTCACGCTCCTGAAGGTCAGCAGCCTTCCAGAGGTCATATACTGACCACATGACGTATGAGTCGCCCTTCTTCTCTGCCATAGACTTGATCGAGATACGCTCATGAGTGTCTGTGTTCTCGAGTATGTAGATACATCCAAGGCCTTCCTCGCCGAAATCCTCGCCGATGAGAGCTACAAGGTAGTCGAAATGCTTTTCGTTGCGGAGTGTTGCCATCTTCTGTGCAAACTCAGCGAAAGAATATTCTATGTTGTTAAGTTTCATTTCGTTCTTTTCTCCTTATTTAAATGTATCGTTTATCTCTTTCTTAACAGCCTTCACGCATGTGTCAGCAGCGCTCTTCATTTCAGCAATGAACTTCTTAGGAAGATCTTTGATCACCAGTGGCTCAGGATTCTTCTCCTTACGGTTTACACCACCGAAGAACTTTTCGACCTTCACTTTACGCTGGAGCTGCATCATGCCGTAGAGAATAGCTTCTGGTCTTGGAGGACATCCTGGGATGTAAACATCTACAGGGAGGAACTCGCCGATACCCTTTACCACGTGATAGCTCTGCTTGAATGGTCCGCCAGAGATAGCGCATCCGCCTACTGCAACAACGTACTTAGGTTCTGCCATCTCATCATAGAGACGCTTGAGTACAGGAGCCATCTTGTGAGTGATAGTACCAGCACACATGATAAGGTCTGCCTGACGAGGAGAGTTACGTGTTACCTCGAAGCCGAATCGGGCGAAATCGTAACGTGCGCAACCGCATGCCATGAACTCAATACCGCAGCAAGAAGTAGCGAAGGTGAGTGACCAGAGTGAGTTGCTTCGTCCCCAGTTGATGAGCTGGTCAAGGTTGCCGAGTACGAGATTCACTCCTCCCTCGTTGAGTTCGTTGATGATCTTTTCAAGGGACTCGTTGTCTTTCCATTCTCCGTATGGAATAGACTTGATGGAAGGTTTCTTTATTTCCATTCCAGTGCCCCCTTTCTCCAGGCATAAGCCAGGCCAAATACAAGTACCAGCATAAAGAAGCCAATGCTGAACAATGCCATGGTACCGAACTCTTTAACTACTACTGCCCATGGGTAGAGGAATACGGTCTCCACATCAAACATAAGGAAAAGGATGGCGAAGAGGTAATAGCCTACATGCATTGGCAACCATGATGTGCCACGTGTAGGAATACCGCACTCGAATGGTTCACCCTTAACCTTGTTGTAAGTGCGTGGTCCCAGCAGTTTTGCTGTGACGTAAGCCGCTACCACCAAGAAAACAGCCGTTACGATAACGGTTATAAACAAAGTGAAATACATAAATAAGTGTGTATAAAAAATAATTAAAATGATATCATCTTAAAGCGCAGCACGTACATGCGTGATGTGCGTGCGCAACAATAATGTTTGCAAAGTTACTAAAAAAAACTTAAATAACCAAAAGAAAGTAAAAGAAAACAATAAAAAATCCTTTTCCTTGAGATTTTTCAAGGAAAAGGATTTTTTTAATTATGAATTCGAAATTACGAACTATGAATTCTGTCAAATAGAAAGATTCGTTGGGCCTGTGTCCATAAACCGTTAACTGTTAACTATGAACTGTTAACTATGAACTATGAACTGTTCGCTGCTCCCTGACCTATCTCGCCATTTTGTATATTTCTATCATGTCTTTCTTTTTCAGGACTTTAAGACCACCTATTGCAATTGTGTCTCCAGTGCTGCACTTGTCTGCCATTTCCTCTATCTGGGCATCTGTAATTTCCTTGCCGATGAGGTCGTGGATGTTGGTTGGCATGCCGATAGAACTGAAGAACTCCTCCATGGCTGTGATGCCAGCCTCGGCAGCAGTCTCGTCGTTCATGCCAGTAGTGTCGATGCCCATCACGTTACGTGCAAAACGTGCGAAGCGCGACATGTTCTCGCTACGGGTGTAACGAGCCCAGCTGCCCCATACTGCAGCGAGACCTGCTCCATGGCTAACGTCAAACATACCAGAGAGTTCGTGTTCCAAACAGTGGGTTGCCCAGTCGCCTGTTGTGCCACATCCGGTGAGGTCGTTGTGTGCCAATGTTCCGGCCCACATTATCTGTGCTCTACTTGTATAGTCGGTAGGATTCTTCATTACCTTGTGCCCCTCGCTCATGCAGGTGCGCAACACTGCCTCGGCGATGGCGTCCGTTGTCTCCATGTCATCGTCCTTGCTGAAGTATCTCTCCATGGTGTGCATCATCATGTCGGTGATGCCGCATGCTGTCTGCCAAGCAGGGAGGGTGAATGTCAGTTCTGGGTTCATGATGGCAAACTTACACCTGAACTCGTTTACGCAATAGTCTTTCTTGAGCCAGTTCTCATCGTTGGTGATTACGGAACCGTCGCTCATCTCCGAACCGGCAGCAGGAATGGTGAGTACGCAACCTATTGGTAAATACTTCGTTGCGTGTGCCTTGTGCAAGTAAAGGTCCCATACGTCACCCTCGAAGAATCTGCCTGAAGAGATAGCCTTGCATGAGTCGATTACCGATCCACCGCCTACAGCGAGTAGAAAATCGATTCCTTCTTCCTTGCACACCTCTATGCCCTTGCGAACCAGTGACAGGCGTGGGTTAGGTACTACACCACCAAGTTTTACGTATTCTATGCCTTCCTTGGTCAGGCAATCTTCTACTGTCTGGAGCAGTCCTGACTTGATGGCGCTCTGGCCACCATAGTGAAGCAGAACCTTCTTGCCACCGTATTTCTTTACCAGTTCACCTACTTGCTTTTCTGTGTCGCGACCGAATACCACCTGGGTCGGTGCGTAGTAATTAAAGTTTTTCATTGATTTGTTGTTTATGGTTGATGTGTAATGCAACGTGTTTTGCTTGGTGCAATATAAAAAGGAGACGAGATAAAGCAAAAAAGGTTTAGTTTGCCTGAATTATACATCTTTTTATAGTGCTGATATTTGTGTATGTCGGAATTTTTTATTACCTTTGCATCCGAATTTTAATTAAGCTTGCAAAAAGTGCAAACAATCATTAATCATGATAACAGTAACAAATCTTGCAATTCAGTTTGGTAAGCGTGTGCTTTACAAGGATGTAAACCTTAAGTTCACGCCAGGTAATATTTATGGTGTTATCGGTGCTAACGGTGCCGGTAAGTCAACACTCCTTCGTGCTATAAGTGGTGAGCTCGAGGCTAACAAGGGAACCATCGAACTTGGTCCTGGTGAGCGTCTCTCAGTCCTGGAGCAGGATCACTTTAAGTATGATAACTTTACGGTTATCAATACAGTCCTTATGGGTCACAAACCATTGTGGGACAATATGCAGGAACGTGAGGCTATCTATGCTAAGGGAGAAATGACAGAAGAGGAAGGCAACCGTGCAGCTGAGTTGGAGATGGCTTTCGCTGAGATGGATGGTTGGAATGCTGAGAGTGATGCAGCGCAACTCCTCTCGAACCTCGGTATCAAGGAGGATAAGCATTACGCCATGATGTCAGAACTCTCGAATAATGAGAAGGTGCGTGTAATGATGGCAAAGGCACTCTTCGGTAACCCTGATAACCTACTTCTCGACGAGCCTACCAATGACCTTGATCTTGATACTGTACAATGGCTTGAGGAATATCTTTCTAATGTAGAACAGACTGTTCTCGTCGTTTCCCATGACCGTCACTTCCTTGATGCTGTTTCTACACAGACAGTGGATATTGACTTCGGTAAGGTAACCATGTTCGCAGGTAACTATTCGTTCTGGTATGAGTCTAGTCAGCTTGCTTTGCGTCAGGCACAGAACCAGAAAGCTAAGGCCGAGGAAAAGCGTAAGGAGCTTGAGGAGTTTATCCGTCGTTTCTCAGCTAATGTGGCTAAGTCTAAGCAGACCACATCACGTAAGAAGATGCTTGAGAAACTTAATGTTGAGGAGATTCAGCCTTCTACACGTAAGTATCCTGGTATCATCTTTACTATGGAGCGCGAGCCAGGCAATCAGATTCTTGAAGTAGAAAACCTTAAGGCTGTGGAAGAAGATGGCACAGTGTTGTTTGATAATGTCTCATTCAATATCGAGAAGGGTCAGAAGACTGTATTCCTATCGCATAATCCAAAGGCTATGACAGCACTCTTTGAGATTATTAATGGAAATCGTGAGGCTGACGGAGGTACCTTTAAATGGGGAGTTACCATTACAACTGCATACCTGCCACTTGATAATACGGAGTTTTTCCAGTCAGAACTCAACCTCGTTGACTGGCTCTCGCAGTTCGGTCCAGGTAACGAAGTGGCAATGAAGGGCTTCCTTGGTCGTATGCTCTTTAAGCAGGAAGAGGTTGAGAAGAAGGTTAATGTTCTATCTGGAGGTGAGAAGATGCGTTGTATGATTGCTCGTATGCAGTTGCAGAATGCAAACTGTCTCATACTTGACACTCCAACCAACCACCTTGACCTTGAGTCTATTCAGGCTTTCAATAATAACCTCATCTCGTTCAAGGGCAATGTTCTCTTCTCTTCTCATGACCATGAGTTCATCAATACTGTTGCAGACCGTATCATCGAACTGACACCGAATGGAACAATAGATAAGCTCATGACATACGATGACTATATTTATGATGAGCAGATAAAGGAGCAGAAGGCTCAGATGTATTCTTAATCCGCTGACTCTCTGAAAATATATAATGCCGAGGTGCTACGTGTGGCACTTCGGCATTTTCGTACTTTGGCACGATTGTTGTAATATGATTGTGCAAATAACAAAATAAAAAGAAAATGAAAAAAGAAGAAGTAAATACCGTAGAGAACGAGGAGCAGAACGTAGTGGATAACAATCAGGATGCTGAGGCAGCTCAGGAGGAGGTTGCTCAGGAGGAGGTTGCTCAGGCAGAAGCATCGGAGGAGCAGGCTGAGACATCGGAGGCTGTTGATCCGCTCGAAGCTGCACAGGCAGAAATAGAAGAACTCAAGAAGCAGATGCTCTACAAGCAGGCTGAGTTTGATAACTATCGCAAGCGTACTCTCAAGGAGAAGGCAGACCTTCTCCTCTCAGGAGGTGAGAAGACTATCAAGGAGATACTCCCTGTTATTGATGACTTCGAACGTGCACTTGCAGATAAGAGTGATGATCCTGCTGCCATTCGTGAGGGTATGCAGTTGATATACAATAAGTTTATGAAAACCCTTGAGGCTCAAGGGGTGAAGAAGATTGATACAGAGAATGCCGACTTTGATGTCGACTTTCATGAGTCCATAGCCCTCGTACCAGGAATGGGTGAGGACAAGAAGGGTAAGGTGATAGATTGCGTTCAGGCTGGATATATGCTTAACGACAAGGTTATTCGTTTTGCGAAAGTGGCAGTAGGACAGTAGTCTGTTAACAGTTTGCATTTTCCCATTGTTGTAAAATAGTACCGAATGGGGCTTGCCCCGAAAAACAAAATAACATACTTCAAGCTCCTCCCTTTGGGAGGCAGGGAAGAGTCTTTAATATATGGCAAAAAGAGATTACTATGAGGTGCTTGGCGTCCAGAAAGGCGCGAGTGCTGCTGAGATAAAGAAGGCTTATCGTAAGATAGCTATCAAGTATCATCCTGATCGTCAGGGCGATAAGAGTGATGCGGAGAAAAAGGATGCTGAGGAGAAATTCAAGGAGGCAGCTGAGGCATATGCCGTCCTTTCTGATGATCAGAAGCGTCAGCAGTATGACCAGTTTGGTTTCGATGGACCTAATATGGGTGGCGGCTTCGGCGGCTTTGGTGGTGCTGGCGGTTTTGATATGAATGATATCTTCAGCATGTTCGGAGATATCTTCGGCGGCAGTGGCGGCAGTGGATTCGGCGGTGGCGGCAGGCGTCAGCATGTCGATAGGGGCAGTGATCTTCGTCTGAAGGTGCGCCTGAATCTGAAAGAGGTTGCCACTGGTGTAACCAAGAAGTTTAAGGTTCGTAAGGATGTTACTTGTTCTTGCTGTCATGGTAGTGGTGCGGCCGATGGATCTGGTACAGAGACCTGTAGTCAGTGTCATGGTAGTGGCGTAGTATATCGTCAGCAGCGCAGCATTTTCGGAGTTATGCGTACTGAGGCACCTTGTCCTACGTGTGGTGGCTCAGGTAGTGTCATCAAGAATAAATGTACCAAGTGTAATGGCGAAGGTATAGAGCATGGTGAAGAACTTGTAGAAGTTAATATTCCTGCAGGTGTGCAGGATGGTATGATTGTCAACGTTCCTGGTAAGGGTAATGCCGGTAGGCGTAATGGCATATCGGGCGATATCAAGGTGTTCATTGAGGAGGAGGAGAACGATACCTTCATCCGTGATGGCAGAGACTTGATATATAATCTTGTACTCGATTTCCCTACGGCAGCTCTTGGCGGCGATGTCAATGTGCCTACTGTTGAGGGAACTATGCTTAAGGTTAAGATAGAGCCTGGTACTCAGCCTGGTAAGACACTACGTCTGCGTGGCAAGGGTCTTCCTTCTGTACAGGGATATGGTAGTGGCAATGGTGACCTTCTCGTCAATATCACTATCTTTGTACCAAAGATTTTGAGTAAGGACGAGAAGCGATCACTCGAAGCCCTTCAGCAGTCTGACAACTTCAAGGCAGATGCTAGCGAGAAGGGCAATATCTTCTCTAAGTTCCGCAGCATGTTCAGCTAATAAGCAGAAAATCACTAAGATGAACTATAACGAAACACTTGATTATCTCTATAATGCAGCGCCTGCCTTTGAAAAGGTAGGCGCTGGCGCATATAAGGAAGGTCTGAGCAATACCCATGCGCTCGATGAGCATTTCGGTCATCCGCATCGCCGCTTCCATACCATCCATGTTGCCGGCACCAATGGCAAGGGGTCGGTGTCGCACACCCTTGCCGCCCTGCTTCAGGCTGCTGGCTATAAGGTGGGACTATATACCTCGCCGCATCTGGTGGATTTCAACGAACGCATACGTGTTAATGGCAAACCCATTGAACACCAGTACGTAATAGATTTCGTAGAACAGGAACGCTCATTCTTCGAACCTCTCTGTCCATCCTTTTTCGAACTCACTACCGCTCTGGCTTTCAAATACTTTGCGGAGCAGGAGGTGGATATTGCGGTTATCGAGGTCGGCCTTGGCGGACGCCTTGACTGTACCAATATCATAACTCCCCTTCTGAGTATCATCACCAATATCTCATTTGACCATACAGGATTCCTTGGAGATACTCTGGCTATGATAGCAGGTGAGAAGGCAGGCATTATCAAGCCAGGCGTACCAGTCGTCATCGGCGAGACGGTACCCGAGACTCGTCCCGTCTTTCTTGTCAAGGCTAAGGAGATGCAATCGAAGATATATTTTGCCGAAGAGTGTCAGTATGTCACGTCAAGTGAGCCTTGTGTCATATCTTCTGGACATAATGGCACACCATGTCTTGGTAGGAGATATACCACAAAGTCTTTCGGTACACTCGTGGGAGCACTTGGCGGAGATTGTCAGGAGAAGAATGTCAATACCGTTCTCAATTGCGTCATGCCTTTGGCGCGAGCACTCAAGAAGGTGGGTCTCCCACTTTGTCCTTCGGGCCGCAAACCGATGGACTGCCTTCGTCAGGCATTGCAGGAGGTATGCACTATGACCGGACTCATGGGGCGCTGGCAGAAGGTCTGTGACCAACCTCTCGTGATCTGTGATACCGGTCACAATCTCGCAGGATGGCAGTATCTTGCACCTCAGATACAGGCTACGCATCAGATGCAGGCTGATCGTGCTGAGGGTAAAGGTGGAGGAGAGTCGCACCTGCGCATCATCTTCGGCATGGTGGATGACAAGGACGTGGCCTCTGTCCTTGCTTTGCTCCCTGGCAATGCTACGTATTATTTCACTCAGGCTGAGACGCATCGTGCCATCCCAGTGGATCGTTTGGCGGCTATGGCGGCTGAGCGTGGGCTGCAAGGGAAGTTCTATACTTCGGTCAAGGCTGCATACGACGCTGCCCTGGCAGATGCAGCCCCTCAGGACTTAGTCTTCGTTGGCGGCAGCAGCTATGTAGTGGCAGATCTCCTCTCATAGCTTCTCTGCTCGTAACACAAACTTATATTAGACACGAATCTAACGAATCTACCGAATCATTGTCTGTAAAACGCCGAAATCACAGAAATCTTAATTCGGGTAATTCGTTAAATTCGTGTTCGCTTTTTTCATGATATTCGTGTTCGCTACTGTTAAATCGCATTAATAGAACCCGTGCGAATTGCATTTTACCCCATATTTATTTGGTGACATAAAAGATTTTTATTACCTTTGTACTCAAAATGATAATTATCAACAACAATATAACACTATGACAGGAAAAGTTGACGTGCTCCTCGGTCTTCAGTGGGGCGACGAAGGTAAAGGTAAGGTGGTTGACGTGCTCACACCTAAGTATGACGTTATTGCTCGTTTCCAGGGCGGTCCTAATGCAGGTCACACCCTTGAGTTTAACGGAGAGAAGTATGTGCTTCGCTCTATCCCTTCTGGTATTTTCCAGGGAGGCAAGGTGAATATCATCGGTAATGGTGTGGTGCTTGCACCAGACCTCTTCATGGATGAGGCAAAGGATTTGGAAAAGAGTGGTCACAACCTTAAGGAACGTCTCCATATCTCAAAGAAGGCACACCTTATCATGCCTACACACCGTGTACTCGATGCTGCTATCGAGGCATCAAAGGGTAAGAACAAGGTAGGTACCACAGGTAAGGGTATCGGTCCTACATACTCAGATAAGATTGCTCGTACAGGTCTTCGTGTAGGTGATATCCTTGAAAACTTTGAGGAGAAGTATGCAGCCCACAAGGCTAAGCATGAAGAAACTCTCAAGGCTATGGGATATACTGATTATGATATCACAGAGGTAGAGAAGAAGTGGCTCGAAGGCATTGAGTACCTCAAGCAGTTCCCTATCGTAGATTCTGAGCATGAGGTGAACAAGACTCTCAAGGCAGGCAAGTCTATCCTTTGCGAGGGTGCTCAGGGTACTATGCTTGACGTAGATTTCGGTTCATATCCTTTCGTGACCTCTTCTAATACCATCTGCGCCGGTGCATGTACAGGGCTCGGTCTGGGTCCAAACAAGATCGGTGAGGTATTTGGTATCATGAAGGCTTATTGCACACGAGTTGGTGCAGGTCCTTTCCCAACAGAGCTTTTTGATGAGACTGGCAAGAAGATGCGTGACATCGGTCACGAGTACGGTGCTGTGACAGGTCGTGAGCGTCGTTGCGGATGGATTGACCTTGTTGCTCTTCGTTATTCTATCATGGTAAACGGTGTTACTCAACTCATCATGATGAAGAGCGATGTCCTTGATACATTCCCTACCATCAAGGCTTGTGTAGCTTATAAGGTTAATGGTGTTGAGACACCAGACTTCCCATACGACATCGAGAATGGTATAGAGCCTGTATATAAGGAGTTAAAGGGTTGGCAGACAGATATGACCAAGTTTACTTCTGAGGATCAGTTCCCACAGGAGTTCAAGGATTACATCAGTTTCCTTGAGGAACAGCTTGAGACACCTATCAAGGTTATCTCTATCGGTCCTGATCGTGAACAGACAATAATGAGATAATGGCGCAGAAACCAAGCATTCCTAAAGGTACGCGTGACTTTGGTCCATTGGAGATGGCCAAGCGCAATTATATCTTCAACACTGTCAGAAAGGTGTTCGAACTGTATGGCTTCCGTCAGATTGAAACTCCTGCCATGGAGAATCTTTCGACATTGATGGGAAAGTATGGTGAAGAGGGTGACAAACTTCTTTTCAAGATTCTTAACTCTGGTGACTTCCTTCACGGCATGACGGCTGACGAGGTGGCTAACACCTCCACACTCAAACTGGCAGCTAAGTTCTGCGAGAAGGGCCTGCGCTATGACCTCACCGTACCTTTTGCACGTTACGTAGTGCAGCATCGTGAGGAATTGCAGTTGCCTTTCAAGCGTTACCAGATTCAGCCAGTATGGCGTGCTGATCGTCCTCAGAAGGGTCGTTATCGTGAGTTCTATCAGTGTGACGTTGACGTTGTAGGTTCAGACTCATTGCTCAATGAGGTAGATCTCATGCAGATTACTGACACAATCTTCAAGAACTTCGGCATCCGTGTGCAGATCAAGATCAATAACCGTAAGATCCTCACAGGTATAGCAGAGGCTATCGGTGAGGCTGACAAGATTGTTGACATCACCGTTGCCATTGATAAGCTTGACAAGATTGGTCTTGATGCAGTGAATGACGAGCTCCGCAATGACGGTATTTCAGAGGAGGCGATAGAGAAACTCCAGCCTATCATCAAGCTCGAAGGTACTAATGCTCAGAAACTTGCTACTATCGCAGAGGTGCTCAAGGACTCGGAGATAGGTCTCAAGGGTGTGGAAGAGATGCGATTCATCCTCGGTACGCTCGGCGCTCTCGAAGGCGGCAGGGGACTCCTTGAGAATGAGTTGCAGCTTGATCTTACACTTGCCCGTGGTCTCAACTACTATACAGGTGCGATCTTTGAGGTTAAGGCACTCGACGTACAAATCGGTTCTATCACCGGTGGCGGACGCTATGACAATCTGACAGGCATCTTCGGTATGCCAGGTCTCAGCGGTGTCGGTATTTCGTTTGGTGCAGACCGCATCTATGACGTGCTCAACCAGCTCGACCTTTATCCTAAAGAGGCTGTCAATGGCACCGAACTTCTCTTCATCAACTTCGGTGAGAAGGAGATAGCATACTGTCTCCCTATTGCCAAGGCGGCGCGCGAGGCTGGCATCCGTACAGAGGTATATGCTGACTCTGCCAAGATGAAGAAGCAGATGAGTTATGCCAATGCCCTGAATATCCCATTCGTAGCACTCGTAGGTGAGAATGAGATGAACGAGGGCAAGGTGACTCTCAAGAATATGACCACTGGTGAGCAGACTCTCGTTACGGCTGAGGAACTCATCGCTGCGATCAAGAAGTAATAATCACTAATATATAAAAGGAAAGAAATTAATCAGGAATTAATCTGGAATCTCTGGATAATTTCTGATTAATTTCTTTCCGTTACAACTTGTAAATCGTAAATCGTTAAATAGAAAATAACTATGGCTTTATTCGATCAGATTTCAGCAGACATCAAGGATGCAATGAAGGCGCGTGACAAGGTGCGCCTAGAGACACTTCGTAATATCAAGAAAGTATTCATAGAGGCAAAGACAGCACCGGGAGCCAATGACACCCTCGAGGATGCTGCTGCCATGAAGATACTTCAGAAACTTGCCAAGCAGGGTAAGGAGTCCGCTGCTACATATACCCAGCAGAATCGTGCAGATCTTGCTGATGCCGAACTCGCTCAGGTGGCTGTGATAGAGGAGTATCTTCCTAAGGCTCTCTCTGAGGCAGAGATAGAGGCTATCGTAAAGGAGATCATCGCCGAGACCGGTGCATCATCCATCAAGGAGATGGGCAAGGTGATGGGCCTCGCTTCCAAGAAGATGGCAGGTCAGGCTGACGGTGGTGTCATCTCCGGCATCGTCAAGAAACTCCTCGCTTAATACCTTTTAAAAGGAAACAAATACGCATAAATTAATTCGACCTGTACGGATGAAACGAATTATATTATATAATTTGTGTTTATTCTTAATAATTAATGTTCATCCGTACAGGTGGAAAAATTTTGTTTTAATTTTGTTCAATTTTATTTATTGCTGTCCGGTAAATACGTTTATTTCATTTTCTATAAAGTGTTTATATTGTATAAGCCTTTATTTTAGGCTCTGTTGCATATTATGACTGATATTGTTCCCTTGTAAAGTGGGGGAGAGTCACCAGGATTGCAAAAGTGCCCCTTTTGCAAAGTTAAAGTGCCCCTTTAACACTGCACAAGAGCCCCTTTAACACTGCAAAAAGGGCACTTTAACATTTTCGCGAAAATTATACAACATAGACTTGAAAGAATAAGAATTTGAGATTATTTGCTACGTAAGCATTCAAAGAAATACACGTTGTATTATCACACCTATATACTATAGTTACAGCGGCTATCACTTCATGTAGGAGTTGATAGTCGCTGTAGTTTTTTTTATACCTATATGTTGTAGTCATGCTATACTTCATCACG